>JBGSSA010000069.1:0-29245 GCA_041737295.1 Bacteroidales bacterium
TCGCCTTTTTGAAGATAACAAACCCACAAAAAATCTGGCATTTATGGAACAGGTAGGAACCTGGAATGAACTGACGCTGTATCGGGTTAAGGTTCAAAACCTTGGAACATCGGATAAACGGAATCAATACAGCCGCTATTACCTTTATAATGGACTGAATTACCATTTGCAACTTGATGACCGTGCCTTGAAAAACACCTGCAAGGAATTCGGTCTTAATTATGCTGAAATGTAATCTGAAAAAACACTAAAAAAATCCTGCCACACAGCAGGATTTTTTTTTGAAAATCAATTAAATCAACCTGTATCAATGGATGACCACCATTTTTGATTCCGCTGTTTCAACTCCGGATTTCAGACGAACAAGGTATATGCCGGGTTTCAGTTCCGAGGCATCGTAATTTATACTTTGCTCACCGGTGACATTCACACCTTTGGTAACACCGGCGATAACCCGCCCGTACAGGTCATAAATGCCAATATCAACTGTGGTATTGCCCGGCCCGGAGTAGACTATTTTTGAAGAGGTTGTAACCGGGTTGGGATTGCAGCTGATCCTCCAGCCGGATGGTATTGCTTTGTCAGCCTGAAAATTACCGGTAGTTATATCACCTTTTGTAAATTGTTTCATCCATAAATACATACTCAGTACATTTTGTTCCAGGTATTCATGTCCCCCGCTAAAAGTAACGAACTGAAGATGCCCGTTTCCGGCATCCTGCAATAAATGATACGCTTCCAGATTAATTTCCATCAGGCCATCCCGGGTTCCGCATACAAAATAAACCGGCAGGTCCCTGAGGGCTTCGGCAGTATTTGCATCCACCCGTATAGGGTTATACCACAATGCCCCGGCATGAATTCCGAGGGCGGCCCATGTGCCTGCTGATTTACTGGCAATACTCCATGCGCCATAGCCGCCCATGGAATGCCCGCTCAGGTATTTTCTTGACTGATCAATGCCGGCCACATTTTCAAGGGCTGCCATGCATTCCCAGATATCTGTTTCTGATATTCCCAGGTACCATAGGTTACCCCTGCCCCATGGGGACAACAGGTACCCGTCTTCAAAGGATGTGCTGCCCGAAGGGCCTTGCAGATACGGATATGTCATATACTCAATCGGGTTCGCGGCAACATTCCATAAACCATGAAGCTGAATATAAAGAGGATACGTATTCTCCGGGTTCCAGTCTTTGGGAAGTGTAAGCCATGAAAATGAAACTTCCCCATCCGTCGGCGAAACCCAGGAAATGATAAAAGGCCTCTTTCGCTGCAAATACGTTGATATCTGTTGGGCATTAGCCGGGTTGCTTTCGTTAATGAACGCGTTATATGTATTTCTTAGGTATATGGAGTCGATAGCATACAGTACGGACTTGGAATTTATAACTGATACAATTGCATTGCAATGCATCTTAAAAAAGGCGTTGTCCGATTTTTCAGCAAGTGAAACCAGGGTGTCTTTAAAGGATTGAACATAGTCAATTTTCTGGCTTTGTGCTTTACTAAAAATGATAATCATTAGAAACCAGCACAGGAGTATTTTGAGTTTCATAGTAGTGATTTTTATATGTAGACACTTTTATATACAACATACCCTTTCTGTTGAGGAAAATCGTTCATGGAATGCAGGTAAGGCACAGAAAATGATGGCCATACTGTAACCATATCTCCCTAAGCATCGTTTAAGTTATTGACATTGAGCGCATATTCACCTATGTTGGTAATTTCACTTTGAAATGTAGTTATGCCATGGTATATTTAATAACATAATCACCTGTAGTCGCAATTTTTATGGTTACTGAGTTGGATCCCGGAATATATTAATCCATAATTCTTCTTCAAACCAAACCAATTAATGCAAAATACATCAATAGGGCAACGAATTAAGGTTTTAATCCTTTTTACCGGAATTTTTTTTTCAACACATTCCATCTGTACACAAGCCCAGGATTTATCTGATTTAAAGAATGCCAGGCCCCTGACGCTTACCGGCAGCATTGGAACTAACCTGTCATTTTACAAGGTAAATGGTATCCCTGCGCGGCAGGATCCCTGGGCCTACGGGTTGGCAGGAAATGCAACGCTTTCAGTATATGGAATAAGTATGCCATTTTCATTTACATGGTATAACCATCAATCCAATGTATCGCAGCCATTCAACCAGTTTGGGATAAGCCCTTCATATAAGTGGATTACCGGACATATTGGATACCGAAGCGTTACATTTTCAGAGTTTACGCTCAATGGGGAAACATTTCTTGGCGGGGGGGTTGAATTGAATCCGGGAAAATTCAGGTTTGGAGCTTTATATGGAAAATTTAACCGCAACTCGGCTTACGATCCGTATATGGCTGATTCCCTTCCTAAGTTTACCAGGAAAGGCTGGGCCGCGAAAGTCGGGTATGGAACCTCTGCCAGTTTTATCGATTTTTCTGTTCTTCGCATTGGCGATGAAACCCGGAGTTACAACATGCCGGAAGACACCACCCTTATTTCCACCCCGGAACAAAATCTGGTTTTCGGATTGAATTCCAAAGTAGCCCTTTCTCAAAAAATCAGTTTTGAAATGGATGGATCGATGAGCTTTTACACTGAAGACCAAAACGCACCCGTGCAGGATACAATCGATAATACCTGGCTTGCATTTGCCAATAATTTCATGACGATCAATCAATCAAGTGATTATAATACCGCCTTTAAAAGTGCGCTGTCCTATAAATTTACCCGTAAAATAATTACTTCCCTTGAGTATCGCCGTATTGCACCGGGATATCGATCAATGGGGGCTTACTTTTTTAATGATGACGTTGAAAACATAACCATTAATCAGACGCTTTCTTTATTAAAGGAAAAGATCAATATGAAGGGAAGTGTTGGATTTCAACATGATAATCTCGATAAAACAAAAAAGGCAACCTCTAAGCGTACAATAGGGGCGCTTAATTTCTCATACAACATCAATCAGCAATTCGGCATCGATGCCAATTACAGCAACTTTACATCAAACCAGAAAGCCGGAAAAATGCCCGTCATTGATTCGTTAAAGTTATTCCAGGTCAACAAAAGTATTTCCGTAACTCCCAGGTTCATGAAAATGACTGACAATCGTTCCCATATGGTCATGTTAAATTTTAACTTTATGAAACTGGACGATAAAAACAAAAAAACCCAAAATCAAACAGAGACCAATACCACAATTATCTATCTTAATTACTCTGTGGGACTTATTCCTCAAAAATTGAACCTGATTGCAGGATTGAATTACACGGGATTAAAAAACAATTTCTATGAAAATACAATGAAAGGTTTCACTGCAGGGATTTCGAAAACACTGGCCAGTGATAATTTATCTCTCAACTGGAATAATTGCTTGTTATTCAATAAAGTGAATGAAGATAAAGGCACTATTTTTACGACTACATTTTCCGCGAATTACCGGCTTGCAAAAAAGCATTCTTTCAATTTCAATCTTTACTATATAGCAAACAGTTTTGCAGAAGATTCCGCAACACCATCTTTTAACGAAATCAGAGGAGATTTTAGCTATGTATTTACATTCTAAGTTTAAAAACTGGTGTTTACCCGTGAAATTTATTGTTGCTTTTCTGGCAATACAACTTTTCTGCAGCCTGCTGATCGCTCAAATTACCCCTGTTGTTACAGTTGCCCCACCTTATGGCAATAAATTGTCAGGGTATATTTTACAGCCCAATAAAATAAACGGTATTCTGAACGTTACATTAATGGATATCCGGATTACTACAGTCTACATTGAGGGGACTATTTCCACCTTAAACGAAGATATTCAGATTTCTACCAAACCCGGGCATAAGCCATTGCAGCCTATAACCTTTAAAAGGCTCCCTACCGGTGCATATATGCCATATACTCTGACATACAACGATATACGAAATATTTTCGACGAAAACTGGCTTGTATATAAAGGAATATCCCGAGACCAGGTAATTAAGGAAGGACTTCCTGAGGACTTGTACCATGTATGCCTGAAAGTATTTGATTATACAACCGGCAGGGAACTATCAACGGAAAGCTGCAGCAATAGTTTCACTATATCTGGAATTGAAGCACCGGTGATTGTGCAACCGTTCAATCAAAGTAAATTAGATCTGATGCCGGTTCAAAGCATTGTATTCACCTGGTTAATGCCTCCGGGGGCCCCGTTAAACACCCAATACAAACTCAGGATTGTTGAAATCAAAAATGGGATCAATGCAAACGATGCATTGCGTTCAACCGGATACCCTGTATTTTTCGAAACAACAGTTACCGGCAATACCTATCTGTACTCGGCGGCAAATCCCGCACTCGCAAAGGACAAAAAATATGCTTTTATTGTAGTAGCATCCGACCCTGCCGGGAATACATCCTTCAGAAATAATGGGGCAAGCGAGGTATATGAATTCAGCTTTAATCAGCCTCCGGCATCACCTCAATCCGGAACCGCTGCATTCCAACCGAAGGCTTCCACTGTATTTTCTCCCTCTTTTGTCCCTCCGGCCTTGCAGTTAATCTCAGCCACAATTAAAGGCAAACTGGCCTACAAGTATAAGGAAGATGGCAAAACCGTACCGATGAAAAATGTGAAAATCCGGCTGGTTGATCAGCTGGTGTTTAAGGAAAACGGAACCACGAACCATTATAAAATTGACCATGTAGGCAATTTCGTACCCAATGATATTTACAATACCCCTACCCTGACAGATGAACAGGCATATTTTAAATTCTACACGTTGAAATATGCTGCCGGTGCAAACGAATCCGAATTCGGGGCACATGGTACCCTGGGAGTTGGTTCAACAGATGCAGCTGGCAACTTCGAGTTACAGGGTACGTTACCGATCATCCCTCAATTAAGCAACAATTCATTAGGCCTGATTTTCAGCGGAATAAAATTCACAGTGAAAAATTATGGTATGCCAGGCACTGATTCATATGGAAATATTACTCCCAATATCACACTTAAAGAAGTAACCGGTGATATTTACCGTGTCTGGAGGGTGGTAGTCGACGAACCCTATTGCTACAGCCCGTCAGATGATATCATTATCACCGCCAATGGATTAAAAAATGTCGGTACCCTTTACGGGTATGTGCGAACTTACAAAGAGGAATTTACCATTACGGCAGATACCTATACAGCTCAATATCAGAATAATCTGCAAACCTATGTGACCAATTTTGCACCCCTGGAGGGAATGATGGCTTATGCTTACCGGAAATATGAACCAGAAAAGTTGCCCGCATCTGAAGGAGATAATGTTAATTATGAGGTAAAAGCAGAAGGGTTGTATGATATCATCTCCGCATCAGCAACGAATTCCCAGGGCAAAGCTTACCTGAACAAACTGGTAAGAAATTTACATACCGATGTTCAGGATAATCATAAGTATCTCATTACTCCTGACAAGACCAAGGATAAAAGCTTTGAGGAAGAATACGGTACATTTGGCAGCAAGAGTTTTATGATAACTGCAATTGAGAAACCTTACAACGATCAGTATGAAACATTCACAATACCTCAAAAGATCGATATCAAACCACTTCCTCCCCTGATAAGCGGTACCGTTTTCGGTGCCCTGCATGGGCGGATAATCGGTGCAACTGTAACGTTGTTTAACGCTACCAATAATCAAATTGCAGCTTCCACGTCAACTGACAACAATGGATATTTCGAAGTACCGAATGTATCCCTTACTTTTCCCTATAAGATCCTGATCACTAAACAAGGTTATACCCTTTCAGGGATGCAGGAAATCAACCAGGGCAATCCACTTAAATACGGACAGCGGTTTTATAAAGAGTACCAGCTGGTATCTCCCGCTCATATCCATGGGTATGTAACCAATGAACAGGGATCAGGACTGGAATGCTGGATCAGCCTGGGTGGGGCGAACGCTGAAACGGGGCAAAATGCAGCTAATTTCAAGCCTCAATACGGAATAATGAATGTGGATGGAATACAGATGGTTTATCCTACGGAATTTACAGTCAATGTTCCCAAAACAAAGATCCGCTTGCTCATTGATCTGACGGACGAAAACTATGAGGATATTGATACATTGTTAACTATTACTGCCAATGACCAGGAGGTGGGAACCTTTAAGGCCGGGAAGAAAATGCGGAGGCTCGATCTGACAATAAGGTCAAAGGATACTTATCAACCCATCAAGAACGCACGGGTCTTCATTCCGGGTCATTCCGATACGTTATTCACTGACAACAGCGGAAAAGTAAAATACAATTTCTTAAGTTCAGGAACCAGTGATTATTTCGACGTGTATATAGCGGGTCCCAAAGGACAATATTATGAACCCAAAATTGCAAAGCTGAAGATCAATAATTCCTCAAAAAACTCTGTTTATTCAATAACTATTAATAAGGCAACCTACATATCCGGTTTTGTCAAAGTCGGGAATAAAGGGATCGCAAATGCTACGGTACGAATTGACAACGGCTCCCAGCCACCGGTTGTATATGCGAATATGGATGGAATTGACCATGCTTATTATGGTAATATGGGGTATTCAGCCCAAACCGGAGCTGTAAACCATACAGATGCTGTAAACCACACCAATGCCACAATCAATACGAATGTCAGAAACAATTCCACTGACATTAAAACTGCCAATAAAAACCTGGTCAATGCAAGCCAGGATAATTCCGCGGGCAATTTCAAAAATAACGCTGTACAGTTTAATGATCGTGCATTATATGCAGTAGAAAACCAATCCGGTGAAATTTACCGTCCCGATGTCGCTTTGACCGCAAAAACGGATCAGAACGGGTATTTCATTTTACCCAATGTACCTGTTGGCAAAAGGGTGATCATTAAAGCAAGTCAGTTAAACTCCCAATATGTCGGGAAGATAGATACGGTACATGTACCCTCTTCAGGGATAAAAAATCTGATCATCCAATTGAGTGTATATAACAAAATGAATATTACGAAACTCTATGGATTCCCCATGGCTGTAGAAAACCTGCAGGATGTAGGCGGAGAAACGCATGTATGGGGATACATTTCCGGGTTAAAATCAAATGACAACTTCCAGGTAATTGATCCACAGCAGAAGCTCAATTTTTCCAATATCATCATTATACCCGGGGCCATTCCTTCAGGAGATACTATTCCTTCTGCCCATCCGAAAAGCAATGTAGTGAATACAAGCGCAACCTATTGTAATATAAAAGCATATAATTCATTCCTCGGCAAAATTAAGACACCCAACGATGTATTGAAAATAGAAGAATATACCAAAACCGGGGGTGCAAAGGTCGGAGGTATTTCGGGTAACGTGAAACTGGATGCCGCAAACTTTCAGATAGCCAATCTCATTTTCAAGAGCGATTTACTGTTGTCCCTTGTTAAACAAAGCGGTGCCATCCAGTCTAAGTTTAGTGCCATTAACGCCGACGGCAGTGTTGTGGCTGAAAATCCGAAAGGCTTCAAGGTCACAGACATGAATTCGTCGTCCTTAAAATTTACCCTTTACGGGTTCAATGCCAACAGTGATGCAAACAATACCTTTCTGAATGATGATTCATTGTACCTGCCCTCGACCATCCATACCAATTTTACCCATATTCAGCCCACGGATTGGAATGTATCCATTGGAAGTATTCTGATCCTGCCCAACTTTATGTCATCCCTTTCGGGAACTGATCTTGATACATTACGGCTTGAAACATGGAAAATAATTTCAGAGAACTGGCAGATAAACAGCAATGGATTTTATATAAGCAAAGGCAGGCTCAATATGAATGGTACGGTTGTTCCTTTTAGCGGAATGAAAATTGAACCGGATAAAATATCAAAAGCAACTTATGATCTGCCTTCCTTAAAATTGCTCGATCTGGCCGACCTCCACCTTGAAGCCGGAGTAACTTCCTTCCTGGATTATGATGGCAACATCAATTCCTGGGCAATGAGGATTTATAAACCTAATGCAACCTGCGCAAGTGTAACGTCCTTACCTGCCTGGCGAACCACCGATATAATACGGTTTAATTCCATTAATATATACAGTAATGGCTTACAGAATTATTTTGGGATAGAAAATAACCCACCCAAATTATTAATTCACAATCTCCTGGACTTTACCCCGGGCCAGTTTTTCGTCGGACCGGATTACATCAATATTCCGGGTGAATTCAATCTTGACATCCCCGATTGCAAAAATGAAATCGATAACAAGGATGAGTTTATAAGCCAACTTCAGTATGTGAAAAATGGCAGTGAGCTGAAATTCAGTCATAAGAAATTCAATTTTAAAGTAGCAACAAAAGGTGTTGTCATGGAATTTTCTAATTTACTTGAACAGAAAATATCCCAGGATACCCTTTTAGCCAGGGGAACCATAGAAGAGGATCCGCTCTTCAAATTCAAGGTCAGGTTAATTAAAACACACGATAAAACTGATGTTATTGTAGACCCTCTCCCGCAGAACTGGAATTTTTCAGGAGGAAAGTCGTTATTGAATATCACTGGCAGCACGGAAGTAATTAATAATAATACGGAATGGAAGCATTTTGAATTTGAGGGTGATGTTACGAAAAGTGTATTCTCCGGTGCGGAAGGCCGGCTGCATTTTACTGTACTGGGTGACCTGAAAGTAGACGATAGCGGAATCAAACTGACGGCCATGGATTCACCCTTTGGCCTTGGCCAGATGACCTATGATATCAATAACAAGTGCCTGATCGGAAGCCTGGATATTGATCAGCAATATGGGCCGGTAAGCATTTCCGGCGGCGCCCAGGCAAAATTCGACAGCAAAGGATGGTACTTTGTGGGAGGAGGCAAATTAACAATGCCCGGACCGATAAAGGAAGTGCAGGCGGGAATTCTTTTTGCAGACTATAGTGCCAGTGGTTCTGCAGAGATCACTGGTAAATTCGGCCAGTACACCTATAATGGCAACCTGCCTGAAATTTTCAATACAAAGATTAAAGGATTCTATTTCTGTGGCGGGGTAAAAATGCCCGTCCCTTATTTACCCAAGATTGATCTGGATCTTGGAGTGGCAAAGGCTTATCTCGATGCTTCCTATGGTGGAAATGTTGGTTTTGGCGCAGCATTTAATGAAACTGGCACCACGTATGGAATTGACCTGAAAGCATTTATAGAGCTTTCATTAGGATTTGATATGGATTATGGCATATATGGAGTGGAATCCTTTGCAACCGGAACCGGATGGGCTTCCGCAAATGGGATATACAATATAAATAACGGCGAATACAAATTTGAAGGCGAAGGCGGCGCTGCATTAAGCGGAGGAATTCACATATGGACGATAGCCTGTGCATCGTCATGCGATGTATTCAACGCGTCAAGGTCGCTGAAGTTTGTTGTAGGTGTTTCAGCAGCCAACCCGGGAGGGATTAGTTTTAAACTGGATTATTAATGAATTTCATTCAGAAATATAGTATACCCATGAAAACAGTTGTGCGAATTGTATATATATTAGTTGTTTTTCAGCTGCAATTAATTCCCTGCTTTTCCCAAAGGGTCACTCAAAACAAGCCCATTTATATCAAAAATGAGATCAGCAACCAGACTGTCCGGATAAGTTGGAGCGTGGATACATCTGCTAAACATACTGTATTCGGGATCTATAAAATGGACGGGTCCAGTCCGGCCTTTCACCAGATCAAGCCGGGACTCCAGTTTAAAACAGAGAAAAAACTATTGATATTTACAATCACCGATTCGATAACCAACGGTTCCCCATACGCGAGATATTATATGAGCGCCCTGGATTCCAAAGGCAAGGCAATCCCTGTTTCAGATACAATAACCATTTCATTGACTGAAAAAAACAACATCCCGGTACCTGAACATATTCGTGTTGCAGCAGATAAGGATAACTCAGGTGTCAGGCTTTCATGGCAATTGTCGTCGCATACAATAATCAATTATATAAGTATCTACAGAAGTGTAAATTACGATTCCCTGTATGAAAAAATTTCCGACGTACCCGCGAAAGACTCTGTATTTATGGATTTGCACACAGAACCTATGCAGAAGTATTATTATTACCTGGTTTCCCGGGGTTTCCTGGGTGAAGAATCTTACCCGTCACTAAAAGTATTTGCCATTCCTCAAAGCGCCCAAAAACCGGATCAACCAAGAAACATACATGCGGAATCCGCGAAAAACGGGGTGATGATTTCCTGGCCGTCTTCGGATGATTTTATAAACGGGTATTACATTTACAGGGGAATGGGAAAAGGCTTACCCATGGAACAGATATCCGGATTTATTAAAAAGGAGAAGTCAGAAACCGTTTATATTGACAGCAGCCATGTAATTAAAGGGAATAAATTTTATACATATGCTATTCAGGCTGAAAGCCGGAGTTATATTAAAAGCGGTATGTCCGATACAGTTTTGGTCCGGCCAGGAAAGTCTACGGAACCCATTACCCCATTTGGCATGGAACTGACCGTGCATGAAAAAGGCCTGAAAATATACTGGCAGGATATGACTGTGCTGGAAGACAATCTCCTGGGATATCAACTCTACAGGCGGGAATATGGAGCAAAAACAAAATATGCCCTTCTGAATCCTGCATTATTGAGTGCTAACAGCAATTCATATCTCGATACCACCGCATTACCCGGAGTAAATTATGAATATGCCCTTGAAAGCATTGACATTTTTAATGGTCACAGCAAATTGAGTTCCCCGGCAACCGGTCGGCTTAAACTGGAAGAAATAGCAGCCCCGTCTATGCTTCGTTTTTATCCGACCGATAAAGGAATTGTCCTGGAGTGGGATGAGGTATATGGGGATGATATTGCCGGATTCAATATTTACAGGTATAAAAGCGGAGAAAAACCGGCCCTCCTTATTTCTGTGAACAGAGATATGAACAATTATGAAGACAATACCGTAAGGCCGAAAAATACCTATATGTATTATATAACTTCATTCAATACCAGAAAGGTTGAGAGCAGTGCAACCGAATCCATTGTTGTTGAAAGATAGGATCAACGTTTGACAAGGATTATTCGGTTCAGAAGCAGGCTACTCATTTGTTTATCACTTCTGAAACGAATAGTGATGGTATTTATGAAATCAAGATGATCTATTTCGCATACATAAAGATGAGTATACCTCTCTTCAACAGCTTTATACGTCGAAATCCAACCCGATAATTGGGTTTGCCGCTGCCACAACGAAAAATCACACCCAGACGGTTCCTTCATAACATCAAAAAACACTTGATACCTGCCAAGGGGTATATCCGCCAAGGATATCCGCAACCACGAATCAGGGCCGGGGGTGAACAGGTAGCTTTCCCCTCCGGTTCCATATTTCCAGGTGGTTTTCACATCCAGGTTACCGAAAATATTAAAATCCATTAATTGGGGATAGAGGATCAACGTATCGGGAATATAAACCCGGGCCAGGTCGTTAGTTGGTATGAGGGATTCCGAAACAGGGGAATCAGAATAATACAGGGCAACGGATGTGTAATCAACGGGGAATTTGTTTCCGGCCGGACCATGCTCAATGCTCATATAAAAACTGCGTTCAAAGGATAGTTTATCGGTTATATACAACCTGTACGCTCCTGTTCTGCAAAATGGCAACGAATAGTCCAGTGCCCCGTGAAGAGGCAGACTCATTTTGTCGTCCCACCGGTCCATCATGGCATACCAGCCACCATTAAAATAGTCTTCCGAGCCGGTACCATGTATCCGGTAGTTTCCGTCAATTGAGGCAGAATCATCCCCTTCGAAAAAGAGGGTCATGCCGGCCTTTAATCCCTGGGCCTGGAGAATTGTTCCCACGTAATGGCCTTTCCCTCCTATATTCAGAAAAACATGAGGTTTCCCCGGAACTGATTTCGGGTTTTTATACCAATTCGCGTAAAACTTACCTTCATTATGAATATCCCTTGGTTCGGTTGTGTACCACACGTGTAATGAAAATTGCAAGGGCGTCTGAAGAGCTGAGGAAACATTCCGGTAAACAAGTTCTATTTTCGCTGATTGATCAAATGGCATTGGAAAAAAGCAATAATTTATATTATTTCGGCTACCCAGCAAAAGGCTCTGCATGGATGCTTTGCCAAAGGCGTAACCGAAGAAATCTGCTATAGGGCAATATACAGCAGGAATTGTTTCATCATCCCAGGTAATTTTGATATCTACATTTTTTGAAAGGCCTTCAAAACTGTTGGCCGGACTGAGCTTAAAGGATGCAATGCGGCCTCCCTGGTTCAACTTAAAAACAGTCACCGTTTCACCCGGCTTAATTTCAAATTTCTGCAGCTTGTTCGGAAGGATATCAGAATAGAAATCATGCATAGTCGGGTTTTCACTATTCCACAAAGCCGCAATTTTTTCAAGAGAATTCCTTTCCTCCTTGTTCAGATCAATTTTAAAAGGGATAACTTTTGCACCCTCTTTATACATCCTGTATTGGATCTGGTGAAACTGCAATTTTTTACCCCTGCATACAATCCTGCAACTTGTTGAAAAAGGAATGGGGAGGTAACAATAAAACCCGCCCAACTGGTTGCCGCACAGGGGTGCGACAAAAGGATAGCTTTTCCCTGAAAACAGGTCCAGGTATTTAATAGAAAAGGCGGGACGCGAGTCATCGTCAATGAAAAAATCAAGTGTATCCTCCGTGGGTGTGGGGGTCCATATCCGGTTAATCACACCGGCTCCCTTCTTGTCGAAAATCACCAGGCTCCCGTCTTCATTTCGTTTCAAAAAGGAGTACGTCCCGCTGAATCCGTCATCATTATTGCCGGTTGTATCATATGATGAAACCTGCGCGGAATAGGTACTGTCGAGATATTCCGGGAGGGAGGCTATATCGTAAAATGCACGCAATTCCCCGGCCAGGGAATGTTCCTTCCGAGGGTGCTTAGTTAGGGTGGATGGCTCATTTGTGCCGCAGGATATAAGAAATATCCCGATGATCAGAACTATGCAAAGTGGCTTCATGATATTGTAAAATAAACCAAAAGGTACTACTATTTGCGAATAATAAGCACATACAGTGCATTTTCAACCATAAGGGTGAGAATCATGCTGATTTACACTTTCAAAAATAAATTTGTCATAATTTAGCAGTTGTTATACTTTACTACTATAAGAAAGAGCATGAAAATAAGTATTCCAAAACGACGCCTTGGAAACAGCAATCTTGAAGTCTCCGCAATTGGACTGGGTTGTATGGGAATGAGCTACTCATATGGCCCTGTACCCGATAAAAAAGAAATGATTTCGCTTCTCCGGAAAGCAATTGAACGGGGAGTTACCTTCTTCGACACGGCCGAAATCTACGGTCCTTTCACAAATGAAGAACTTCTGGGTGAGGCCCTGGCCCCATATCGCAAACAGGTGGTAATAGCCACCAAATTTGGTTTTGATGCAAATGCATTTCCCGGCCTTAATAGTAAGCCGGAACATATCAGGGAAGTTGCCGAGGCTTCGCTGAAAAGACTCAGGATCGACGCCATCGATCTGTTCTATCAGCATCGTGTTGATCCTGATGTTCCCATTGAAGACGTTGCTGGAGCTGTGAAAGACCTTATCCGGGATGGAAAAGTGAAACATTTCGGCTTGTCTGAAGCGAGTGCAAAGACTATACGGCGAGCCCATGCTGTACAACCCGTTACCGCCGTTCAGAGCGAATACTCCCTATGGTGGAGAGAACCTGAAGCAGAAGTGTTGCCTGCGCTCGAAGAACTCGGGATCGGGTTTGTACCGTATAGTCCTCTTGGGAAGGGCTTCCTTACAGGAAAAATCAATGAAAACACGACCTTCGATAAAACAGATTTCCGGAACACCGTTCCACGGTTAACACCTGAAAACAGAAAAGTAAACCAGGTTTTTGTAGAATTACTCGACCAGGTCGCCATTCGAAAAAATGCCACTCCTGCGCAAATTGCCCTGGCCTGGTTACTGGCAC
Source organism: Bacteroidales bacterium (assembly GCA_041737295.1). GTDB lineage: Bacteria > Bacteroidota > Bacteroidia > Bacteroidales > UBA10428 > UBA5072. Next base: position 13,964 of record JBGSSA010000069.1, read on the forward strand.
AGAAACCATGGATCGTTCCAATCCCCGGCACTACCAAACCTGAACGCCTGGATGAAAACCTCGGGGCTGCTAAGGTAGAACTCACCGCTGAAGATCTTCTTGAAATAAAAACGGCTGCATCAGGACTTACAGTTCAAGGAGGCCGTTATGCTGAAAACTATGCCAAATTGGTTGGCCGCTGAAAAAGGAAGATGATTATGGCTGCGCAGAATGATACTTAATCATTTAGCAAGCGACATTTAGTTTCGTTATATTTGTTATCGGAACATACCTGCCATGCCGCAGACCCGGAAAAACCTTATGGCTAATGAAACCAAAAAAGTCCCCACGCGAAAGCAGCCTGGTTTCCGATCTCAACGCAATTGATAAAACCAGCATCATTGATGGCATTGCCTATGCTAATGAAATTGAAAGCCTGGCTAAATTTCCGTCAGAAAATCCTAACCCGGTGATAAGGCTCAGTTCTGAAGGAACTGTTTTATATTCAAATAAAGCCGGGGAACCTTTTATAAACGGGTGGAATAATTCACAGGGAAATAAAATTCCGGATAACGTATTCCGGATGATATCAGGAATTGCAAATGGATCTCACAAGGATATTGAAATAGAGTGCTGTGACAGGATTTTTTTATTTACCGTGGTTCCCATCGCGAAGGAGGGCTATATCAACCTCTACGGGCATGATATTACTCAACAAAAACTGGCGGAGGAGCGACTCAGATTTCAAGCCAATATTATTCAAAACATTTCCGATGTGATCTATGCCACTGATTTGAAAATGCGCGTAACGGAGTGGAACGCGGCTGCCGAAAGATTTTATGGATGGAAGGAAAAGGATGTGATTGGAAAGTCGGTCGGTAAGGCCACCGGTTCGGAGTTCGATACAAAAAAGCAGCGGGAATTAGCGCGGATTTTAAAAGAAAAAGGGATATACAGAACCCAGATTGAACATACAGCAAAATCGGGATCCACTTTATTTCTGGATTCAATCACTATGGTTCATAAAAATGCGGAAGGTCAGATTATTGGCTATATAAGTGCAAATCGTGATATCACTGATAAGGTGCTTGCAGATAAGGCACTTAAGGAAAGTGAGGAAGCCCTGCTGGAAGCCCGCCGAAAATTAAATATAGCCCTCGAAAATGCCGGCATAGGTTTATGGGAATGGGATCACAAAACCGGTGAATTTACATGGGATGAGAAACTGGAAAAAATGTTTGGTATAACCACGGGTACATTTGGCAAAACCTTTACTGATTTTGAAAATCTTCTACATGAAGAAGATATTGTACATGTTCGGAAATCAGTGAAAAATACAATAGAAAAAGGTTTGCCTTTCGAGTCCATCTTCAGAACCAAACCTGAAAGCGGAAAGTCAAAATATATCAGTTCAAGAGCCTTTTTAACTAAAAATAAAACAGGAAAAGTTCTCAAATTCAGCGGGGTCTGTTTTGACATCACGGGGATGCGCGAAGAAACCGAGCATCTTATTCTGGAGCTTAATGAAGAATTACTGCGGTCAAACAAGGAATTGGAGAGTTTTGCCTATGTTGCATCCCACGACTTGCAGGAACCGTTGAGAATGGTTACAAGCTTTACTCAGCTTCTTGAAAAGCGATATAAGGAAAAGCTCGATGAGAGAGGACTGGAATATATCCGCTTTGCCTCCGAGGGAGCCAAACGGATGTATAACCTTCTTAACGGACTGCTGGCCTACTCCCGCATCACAAGGAAAGAAAAAGTATTTTATGAGGTGAACATGAACCATGTTCTTGATGCTGTTATTAAAAACCTATCTTTCAAAATTGCGGAAAGAAAAGCAGTCATTAAAATCCGCAAACTGCCCCTTGTAATTGCGGATGAAAACCAGATGATCCAGCTTTTTCAGAATCTTATCTCAAACAGCATCCGCTTCAGTCCCGGGACACCCAGAATTAATATTTCATGCAGGGTCGAAAATAATCACTTCCTCTTTTCCGTAAAGGACAAAGGTATAGGAATTGAACCCCAGTATTTTGAAAGGATTTTTCAGATTTTCCAGCGGCTGCATCCGAAAGAACAATACGAAGGAACCGGAATTGGTCTTGCAATCTGCAAGAGGATCGTTGAACGCCATGGCGGAAAAATATGCGTTAAATCAGAACCCGAAAAGGGATCCACGTTTATGTTTACAATTCCCCGAAAAGGCATATGATGGTTTAGTCTGTAGATCTCCGGAATTCAACTATTTTTGAATCTTCAGGATTAATTATTTTATTTTTAACGCGAATGACGGGAACCGGAACACCCTTTTCCGCAAATATGACACCCCTGGTCAGCTCACCTTTTTTCCATTCCAGATTAATTCTATACCCTCCCCTCGCTTTCAGGCCCGTGATATTTCCGGTATTGAGTTCATCAGGTAAGGCAGGCAAAAGTACTATCTCGTCTGATTGTGACTGAACAAGCATTTCAGCAATACATCCCGGAACAGATGCAGATCCGTCGAGTTGAAAATGGCAATATAATTCCCCTTCTTTAAACAGATCTTTACGCTCCCAATGATAGTCCGCGTGCTGATAGGTAAGGCCATTTTCAAATCCCTGCTCTGTGAGCATTTCAGTCATGATCCTGTTGGCACGGTTTCCGTCAGCTAATCTTGTGAAGCACCACATCCGGTGTGCCCGGGCCCAATTCCCTCCCGAAGCCAATTCCTGCATCATGAAACGTCCATCTCCCCTCATGTCCAGTGATTTAATTGCTGCAGCAGCCAGTTCAGGGGTTTCAACCGGGCTTATCTGCGATCCGGGACAAACTGCATATAAATGGGCTATATGCCTGTGATGGCAGTCCGGGTGATCTATATCTTCATACCATTCCTGAAGCTGACCATGCTTCCCGATTTTTAATGGCAACAGCTTTTGCCTGGTTTTCAAAAGAGAATCAGCAAAACTATTTTCACCCAGTATCCTTGCTGCTTTTGAAGTATTGGTGAATAAATCCCATACCATTTCAACATCCTGGTAGATTCCCGGCAGGCAGTAGTTATAGTTATTGCTTATAGAATCATGAAAAGCAGGATTCAGACCCTCCCCTGTCATCAGGGCACCATGTTCGGCCGAAACCGAAGGTGCCGTAATTAAATATCCGTTGTAACTGACAAGGTTTTCAAGCCAAAAAACAGATGCATCCCGCAACAGCGGAAAAGCCTGTTTTCGAAGATATTGGGTATCACTGGTGAACGTAAAATGATCCCATAATACCTGGCAGTGCCATGCTGCTCCCATCGGGTACATCCCCCAGGGATGGCCGCCGATGGGGGCGGCATGTCCCCAGATGTTGCCGGTCGTGTGACTGACCCAACCCCTTGTTCCATAAACGCGGTTTGCCACCTCTTTGCCTGATATGGCAAGGTTTTCAATCCAATCGATATAGGCTTGCTGACATTCCGGAAGATCAGTGGGACCACATGACCAATATATTTCCTGGAGGTTGATATTGCTTTGGTAATTTCCTGCCCAGGGTGCGACGTTAAATGTATTCCAGACTCCCTGGAGATTAGCCGGCAAGGTATGAGGACGCGATGAACTTATGATCATGTATCTGCCAAGATTAAATGCAAGCGTTTTATAACCCGGATCGGATTCACCTGATTTCAGTCTCCGGAAGCGTTCGTTCGTTGGGAGTTCTTCTGCTTTTTTATTGCCGTCTACGGAAAATCTGACCCTGTCATATAAGGATTTATAATCAAGAATGTGGCGATTTTTCAGGGTATCATAGGTACTGCCCATTACATGCCGGATAATATCCCCGGTAATTTTCTCCGGGTTTGCGCCAGTGTAATCCGGGTATTTCATCACATAATCCGTGGCCACGGACAGGTAAAGCTCAACGGCATCAGAACCTCTTACGGTTAATGAATCACCCTCCTGCCCTACAGTCCCTCCCTTGTTTTTTACAGAAATCATTACAGTAAAAGGACGATGATTTTCATTGATAAATCCTTTAATCTTATAGGTATTCTCTGAAATCTCAATGATCGAAGAATCCTGTAAAACATCAAAACTCAGGTTAAGAGATATTTTTTCAGGGTTGCTCGCAGAGAATCTCATTGCCAGCATCCGGTCGGGGTAGGAACAGAAATACTCTCTTTTGAATGTTGTCTTATTCATCTCGTATTGGATCAACCCCAATGAATTATCCAGGTCTAACGTTCTTCTGTAATTTATGGGGCTGGTATTATGATTTTTGAATGTAACGGAAAGATTTCCGACTGAAGTAAAATGGCCGAAAAGTTCGGAAGAGCCAAAGAAATTGTTTGTCACCAGGCTATCGGCTTCATGGATACTCCCATTCAATATGGCTTCCCTTATTCGAGGGAGGGTCTCCTTTGCTTTTGGATTAACTCCCGCCCCCGACCAGTTACCATTTGCCGGTGCGCCTGTCCAAAAACTCTTTTCTGATACAGCAAATACCTCTTCTTCAATCCCGCCAAAAAATGAAGCGCCAAAATAGCCATTCCCCAAATGCAGTGCCTGGCTATTCCAGTACTTTGCCGGATAGGTGTACCACAACCGGCTGTTGTTATCTGACAGATTTTCTTTTTCAGCACAGGAAGCACAGAGGAGTGCTGACAACAAAAGAATAATTTCAGTTTTTACCTTCATAGTTTTTTTGGTTATCTGACGGTCATTATTCATAGAAAACCCGTACTTCTTTACTCCGTATTCGTTGATTAAACCAATTATTGATTTTTCTTTTATCAGCAGCCTGGATATTTTTCTTAGTTGATAAAACAACTAAAGTGGACCTGACCGGAGATGTAAGCGTATCATGAAAAATTAATGACTCGGAATAGCTACACCCGACTATTTGCGGGTAAATTGTCTTTATTTCATTCAACAGGATCTGACCAAACCTCTTTTGACTTAAAATACTGTCTATCTGGCTATTTCTTTTAGTAAGTACTGTATTTAAATTGGCTATTTGCTCCTTAAGTTTGTACAATTCAAGATTGCTATCATCCATGCTGCTGAAAGCTAATCCTTGTTCTATAAGTACTGAAGCGTCGCTTATATTAAACTCATTGGTTCTTTTTATAATTGTTAATTTCTGACTGTCAGAAAGTTTCATCCCACCATACACCAGTACAATCTTGCGCGATTTTGCGTCAATGTCAGATTTCAAGAGATAATTCCCTTCGAAAAATGAGACATTCGAAACATATAGATTCGCGTGCTGGGTAAATTTCTCCTGCATTACAAGTTGGTAACCGAAATATATACTTGGCAACAAAACCACTATAATCACGAGCGTGATTGTCCTATTGATTTTCTTTTTCCTGGCCTCGCTTATTAAGCTTCTGATCGGGAACTTCAATAATTGTGAAATCAAAACAGATGCGATGGCAATAAATATTGTATTAATTGTAAATAAATAAAGCGCTCCGAAGAAATAAGCAAACTGTCCTGTTGCGAGTCCGTAACCTGCCGTACATAAAGGGGGCATAAGAGCTGTCGCGATGGCCACACCGGGAATGACATTCCCTTTTTGTTTGCTGCAAATTGCAACTATACCGGCCAACCCACCAAACAGGGCGATTAAAACATCATAAATAGTCGGGCTCGTTCGGGCCAGCAATTCAGAATGAGCAGTAGAAACAGGACTGATTGCAAAGTAGGCAGTTGATGCAACCAGACTTGATATAATAGCAAATGAAAAATTCTTAATTGATTTTACAAAGAGTTCATAGTCATAGGTAGCTATACTATATCCCATTCCATTGATAGGCCCCATCAGCGGCGAGATAAGCATCGCTCCAATGATTACCGCTGTAGAGTTCATATTCAGACCCACTGAAGCGACAATCACGGCAAAGATCAGAATCCACAGATTGGTACCCCTGAAAATTACCCCTTTTCGTATTTCTTTATATACTGAATCCTGACTTTCGAGTTCAGATTCCAAATTAAAAAAGTGCAGGATCTTTCTAACAATGCTGAGTAATTTCATGACAAGCATATTTTAATGTTCCCGTGCAAGAGCCGGATCCGAAACCAAGGTTACAATAATTATTGACATTCTGTACTATTGTTGTTTTTATGTGGCAGGACATATTCTTTCTCAATAGTTAAAATAGACATAATTAAACGCATCTCTTTTACAGAAAATCGTATCCCTGAATTCCTTTACGTTTAAATTTTTATATAATTCCAATACTACAATTGTCTCTTTATCAGCAAACACCTTTGTTTTAATTGCCGATTTTATATCTCCACCTGTCCATTTCAGTTGCCTGACCGAGCTGTTCCCATAATCCATGATCCCGTAATTTTTGATAGTATATGGATACAGTTTTTTACCATCAATTCCATTTGAACTCCACTTTACATAAAGGGTTTCATCATCGGGTGTTTTGTTCTTTCGTTCTATGGCTATTGTAAAATCTGTTAATTTACTTAGGTAAAAAGACAGAAACTTACCATTCCTGTTAAGTTCGGTCATACCCAACGTCTTGTTTAAGAATGCATACGAAGAATCACCCACAATACAAAATTCATATAAATATGTGTTCCTCCGTTTTCCCAGGGAATACGCGAAAAATCCTGAACTGTCCGCGCAAAATTCCCCGGCATAGGAACGCGTGAGCCCTTTTTCACTTTGCACCAATCCATGAACGATAATTCTTCTATTGGGAATAGCAATGTTGGTTTTTTCATCCATAACCTTTCCTTTTAACTCATAATTTCCCATATTGCCGGAACAACCAATAAGAAGTATGCCTGCAAGGAATGCTGTGAAACCAGGGTATTTCATTTTGCCTGAATGAAGCATGTGTATTTAGAACAATACAATTTTCTGCACTGATTTCAATTCACTTTCCTGCCATAGTTGGATGATATAATTCCCGTTAGATATCGTGCTTCGGTCAATTTCAATCAACGGCTGATCAGTTATGTTATATCGGAGAACCTCACGGCCTTCCATATCAATTATAGTCAGGCTGAGGTTGTGTAAATACTCCGGTGATATTTTTACAACAATTTTGTCATGTGATGGATTTGGATATATCTCAAAAGACGTGTCACTGAATTGGTTTTTTACTGCAGTGATGTCCGTGCAGGTGATCAGTGCCTCCCATCCAGTGCCCCTGACAGCTTCATCCGCGTGCAGCTGAAAAGTCAACGCGCCGGATGGATCGGTTGATATAATAGTTGCCGGAGAGTTATTGCCGCAGAAAGTTCCGATGAGGGGTGATGAAACCGACAATCCATTATAGATATTCAGATAATCATATTCACAACTATTGCTGGATTCAAGTTCAAATGATAAAAATTCAGCCTTTACAGACTGACCCGGAGATGGGGCAAGGAAAGTGGTGATAAGGTCAGCATCGCTGGAATAATTGTGGTTCCGGCCGTTATCATCATAAAATACCGTTGAACAGGCTGACACTTGCTGATTTGCCATATAAACAGGTTTCCCGATAAGGAATTCCTTTGTAAAAGTTGATGTATCAACCTCATTGTGGATGATGAATTTCAATGTGATAACCTTTCCTATCGGGATACCTGCTGAAACTGTAATGTTGACAGATAATGCAATATCATCCCCGGGATGAATACCATCAAGATCTTCAGTGGCGGAATTGATCATAACATACCCGGCATTCAGGTCGACAGCTTCGCATGTAAAGGTAGAATTACCCAGATCGGCTGTACCGTGGTTGCCCACCTTAATGTTTATATTTCCTGATTCTCCGGGTTCAAGCAACCCGTTCAGGTTGTTATCTTCCGAAATGGTAATGAAGGAAAATGTAACAACAGGTTCAGGGTCTTTGGGGCCCAGTTTAAAGTTCATTGAAGCGGACACAGGTCCAATGTCATATACATTGAGTCTGCTTGGGTTTCCATCATAAAACTGCGAATTTGGATCGGTTCCGTCGCCAAATTCTGTATTTAAACCCGAATGAAAACAAATATCCTCTGTGGATGCGATATCATTGTTCGCGTGAACAAGGTACACCTGATGGTGAAAAGATTGATTGTCGCCAAGCCGGTCAATATGCCATATAGTCAATCCTTCGTCGGGAATATAGGTGCTTCGGCCGGTTTTGCTTCGGTTATCCAACAGGAAGAATTCATTGGTGTCATTTACATTTTTATATTTATAGTAGGTACGGTCCTCAGCATCATCGGTAATAGCGCCATTAAAGCCGGTAATATCAACCACTTCGCCCCACCCTGCATCGATGATAAAGAAAGGATTGGGAGGAACCGGATTAAATGCATTGCTGTAATAGCACATAAGGTCGAACGCACCGATGCCGTCTGGTCCCGCTTCAGTAGTATATTTGTAAGTGTCGTCCCAGTTACATATCATATGTCCATTCTCATGCACCACGGTGGCTATTGACAAGGGGCTGTATGCTATGGAGCAGTTATATTTTCCTGAATGAACGCCGTCGGCGCTGAAGCCGGAAAACCCTCCCTGGTGCCACCACATGCCCTGGCTCCAGGATTTAGGCGATCCTGTGTACATCAGATTTATTGCCCTGATGCTTCCATCCGCATTAATTGATAATGTAGAAAAATCAAAACCCAGCGATTCTATCCAGTTTAACGCCAATTCAAGAATAGTTTTCGCTCCGGCGGAGTATGGCAGACTGTCATATTCAGCGAAGGTGCCCGGCGCGCGGAAATACCCGAAAACAACATTCTGGTAATCCAAAATACCCCCTGAAATGTCGTAATAATATTTCCGGAGTGAACCATTATTCCCGAAATTACTGTAATCCATATCATTACAAAATGACTCAAACTCCTCCATGGGTAAGGTACCGGGCTCATCTGAAAAATCAACCACAATGCACAATCCTTTGATCGATCCGGATATAATTTCACGATCAGGATGCATATCATGAGTGTTGAAAGTCTCCCCTTCCAATGCTTTTTTATTTTTCAATATTGTTTTTTCCAGGGCCGCTGAAGAAATCCCGATGTGCCTGGGACCATTCATTGTCGATTTTGCTGTCAGCGCTGTATTTTTTGTGAGCTTGTACTTTATACCTGTAGAAATCAATTCTGAACCGTCATCCGAAAGAGATGCATAACAAATCCATCGCGTATCCTTATCACGCACAACGGTGTACCCATCAAGTCCCTCGGCACGGGTATAATATTCGGTTCCGTATAGCCTGACATCAACACGGGTACCGTCCGGCTGCTTAAAGCTCATTATTTCACCATGATATGGAGCCGCCATAAGGCAGGCAGGGAATACCAACAAAATTAGAACAAGTATTTTTTTCATCTGATGGAATTGAGGTTGAGTGGAAGCGGAACAATGCATTAATATACACAATCCCAGCCAAATAACCAATGGGAATCGCAACACTAAATATAAAATAAAAATGCCCGATTTACAAGTGCCCCGGGGGGCTGTTTTCACGCGGTTCCTTAAAACGGATCCGGTAACCTGCAACAAAAGTCCCTGCCAATTGTAAACTAAATAGTCCAGCACTTGACTTATGATAAAAAATGATTTATCTTTATTCATTATTAAATGAGAATGTTTCTCTTTTAAAAATAATTATCCCTGAGTGCCGAAACGATTAGCAGTAAGCTGTTTGACCCGGATTAGGTAAGCACATAAATGCAACGAATAAAACATCATTTCAAACTTAAACTAATCAAAAATGGAAAATAACTCAGACAACGGCAGCAAATGCCCTGTTACCGGAGCCACCCAAAAACATAGTGTTGGTGCCAGCGGTACAAAAAACCGCGATTGGTGGCCTGATCAGTTAAAACTGAACGTGCTGCGACAACATTCTCCCAAATCGAATCCCATGGGGAAAGATTTTAATTATGCTGAAGCATTTAAAAGTCTGGATCTGGAGGCCATTAAAAATGACCTTCACAAGTTAATGACTGATTCTCAGGACTGGTGGCCTGCAGATTTTGGCCATTATGGACCGTTTTTCATCCGTATGGCCTGGCACAGTGCCGGCACATACCGCACAGGCGATGGCCGGGGAGGTGCCGGCAGCGGGCAGCAGCGCTTTGCCCCGCTTAACAGCTGGCCTGATAATGTCAACCTGGATAAGGCACGACGGCTGTTGTGGCCCGTAAAGCAAAAGTATGGCCGGAAAATATCATGGGCGGATCTTATGATCCTTGCCGGCAACGTGGCCCTGGAATCAATGGGATTCAAGACCTTCGGATTTGCAGGCGGGCGCCCGGACGTCTGGGAGCCGGAAGAGGATATTTACTGGGGGGCTGAAAACAAGTGGCTTGGTGGTGATATCCGGTATGCACATGGATCGGAAGGTGTGCAAAAAGAAGGCGGAGTGCTTGTTTCCGACGATGATGCAGACGGAGATATTCATTCCCGTAAGCTGGAAAATCCACTTGCCGCTGTACAGATGGGGTTGATCTATGTCAATCCTGAAGGACCTGATGGAAACCCGGATCCTGTTGCAGCCGCCCGCGATATACGTGATACCTTCGCCCGTATGGCCATGAATGATGAAGAAACTGTTGCCCTTATAGCCGGGGGGCATACATTTGGTAAAACCCATGGAGCCGGAGATGCCGGGCTTGTAGGTCCGGAGCCCGAAGCGGCAGGTATTGAAGAGCAGGGCCTGGGCTGGAAAAGCAGCTTTGGCTCAGGAAAAGGCGGCGACACGATCACCAGCGGCCTGGAAGTTACCTGGACACAAACTCCGGCAAAATGGAGCTACTATTTTTTCGACAACCTCTTTAAATTTGAGTGGGAACTAACAAAAAGCCCGGCCGGTGCGCATCAATGGGTGGCAAAAAATGCCGGTTTAGATATGCCGGATGCCCATAACCCCAGTAAGAAGCACGCACCAACGATGCTTACCACAGACCTTTCGTTGCGACTTGACCCGGCATATGAGAAAATATCCAGGCGTTTTCATGAACACCCTCTTGAATTTGCAGATGCCTTTGCCCGTGCCTGGTTTAAGCTGACCCACCGGGATATGGGACCGCGTTCACGCTACCTGGGTGCTGAAGTTCCCGCGGAGGAACTGATCTGGCAAGATCCGATACCCGTGGTGAATCATCCGTTGATTGACGAGAATGATATTGCAGCCTTAAAAGCCAGGGTTTTGCATTCCGGGCTATCTGTTTCCCAATTGGTATCCACCGCGTGGGCTTCCGCCTCTACTTTCCGCGGTTCTGACAAACGCGGAGGCGCCAATGGTGCCCGCATTCGCCTGGCTCCCCAGAAGAACTGGACTGTCAACAATCCTGCCCAACTGGGCATAGTATTGGAAAAACTGGAGGAAATCCGGACTGAATTCAACACAACTCAAACCACCGGAAAAAAAGTCTCCCTGGCCGACCTTATTGTATTGGCTGGTTGTGCAGGTGTTGAAAAAGCCGCGAAAGACGCCGGCAATGCTGTTCCCGTTCCTTTTAAACCGGGCCGTATGGATGCGACGCAGGAACAGACCGACGTAGAATCGATGGCGGTGCTGGAGCCTGTAGCAGATGGCTTCCGCAACTATTTGAAAACCAAATTCGCCTTGCCAACTGAAGAGTTGTTGATTGACAAGGCCCAACTGCTCACCCTTTCCGCACCTGAAATGACTGTTCTTGTTGGCGGAATGCGTGCACTGAACACAAACTTTGACAACTCCGCGCATGGTGTTTTCACCAAGCGTCCCGGGGTGCTGACAAACGATTTCTTTATAAACCTTCTCGATATGAGTACGGCCTGGATGCCAGCATCCGAAGACAAGGAAACTTTTGAAGGCCGGGATCGCAAAACGGGCGCACAGAAATGGACTGGTACGCGTATAGATCTGATCTTTGGTTCAAACTCGGAACTTAGAGCGCTTGCTGAAGTATACGGAAGCATGGATGCGCAGGCAAAATTCGTACAGGATTTTGTGGCTGCATGGGACAAAGTAATGAACCTTGATCGCTTTGATCTGGCTTGAGTTATCACACCAGGCGAAGTTGCAATACAAGCGAAGTTGCAATACAGGCGAAGTTTGCAACTTCGCCTGTATTTGTTTTGCATTCCCCACGATAGGCGAAGTTTGCAACTTCGCCTGTTCTTTTTAGGATGCCAGTAGCGACTTTATAATTTCTTCAGAATTCAATGATGAACTCCCCTTTCCCGGAGCTTACCGGAAGTTGTACGGTCCATTCATCGTATTGAATAAAAGGCTTTCTGATCTTTATTTTTTTACCTGACACCCGATCTTCGGGTGCCGGAACAAGGCGAATAAAAATCTTATCCAGTTCATTCCAGGCAAGGAGGTCATTTCCTGTTGACTGATCTTTTCCAAGAACCTTACTATATGTGTACGAAACATGTATTTCACTTTTGCTGGAAATAAAGGATTTTATGTGCAGATCAAAAATACCATAGGCTGTGGGAAAGCGGGACAGGCGGATTTCCTTCCCTTCCCCAAGCCATTCACCGGGAACAGAAGAAAGAAAAAAAACACCTCCATCAGGAAGTCCGTTTTCATCTTTGGTTTCATCAACCAGGCTTTTCCTGATAAGCAACAATCCTTCTCCCGCACCAGCCCCCAGTGGTTCTGTGAAAGAGCTGTATCCCTTAAGGTAGCGCTCAGCGTTATACATACCAAAGTTCCAGGGCGCTTCCCTGACTGCACGCTCATATTCTTTCCGGTCAAGACGTTCCGGAAAAAATCCGGATACTTCCGGTACTGTATGTCCGTTTTTACTTGACGCTAAAACCATATAGGATTCCAACGCAGTCAGGGCTTTTATCCTGTTTTCGATATTCACCTTTGACCGTTCCAAAAGTTCATTGATATAGCCAAGGGCATAGACCGCGTCGAGTCCGGAATAAAAGCGGGGCAGGCCTGCAAAAAGGCCGCCGTGATTTTCAAGGTAATCGGTAAGCCATTCACTTGGACGCCCGGGATCGTTGTACTTGAGAATTTCAAGGTGCAGAAATAGCGGGGCAAAAAGATTCCAGTAATTACCCAGCTTATCCTCAGTTAACCGGGCATACGGGCCCTCATGATTCCCGACCTTATGTTCAAGTTCCAGGGCCAGTGGTAAAAACCCGGGGGATGATTTTTTATCCAGAACATCATTCATGACTTCAGTCAATCGATTTTTGAAATCGCCGGCTTCCTTATAAAAATCGTCTGCAGCCTGCTGCAGTTCAGTCAGCTTGGATTTTTTAAACACGTCGGAAGTTTCAATCAGTCCTTTTAAACAGGATGCACTTGAATAAAGGCTATAAGCGGGGGTGGATACATCACCTCCGTAAATATGCGCGGGCAACAGGCCCCGGCTAAGGTGGGAGCGATTTGCACCATCTTCCTTCCTGGCATGCATGGTCCAGTATCCATTTGTAATAAGAGCAGGGGAGATGCTTTTGAGCCAATCCCTGTCACCGGTCAATCGTGCAATTGAAGCCGCGTACCAGGAACTGAGACCATTCCGGTACTGATGATGGTAATTGCTTTTGTCGAGGTTCTCAGCAGAGAGAAGTATTTCGGCCTGCCGTTTTGACTCCCCTGGTTTACCCCACTGTGCAAAGGCGACTGCAGGCCATCCTTCTTCAATCCCAAAATAGGCTTTATAGAAATAAGCGCCATAACTTAATTGTTCCTTTCCGTCATATTGAATTCTGGTAATTGAGCTGATCTGTGTTAACCAGGAATCGATCTTCTCTTTCCATTCTGTTGAAGGGAGGTCAGCGTACGATCCATCGGAAAGGATTGCCGTCCATTTCTTCCCGAATGTTTCTATGGCTTCCCGGTAGTGTGCACCGGTAATGGGGTTGGTTAAATTCTCATTTCTGACCTGTGGTACCGATAAGAATATTTCAGCATTTTCAGTATCAAATTCGAGCAGTCCTTCCGAAAGTCCGGAATACAAAATCCGGATTGGTTCACTGGAGCGCAAAACAACAGATCCCATTTCATCCTTGAGTACATGATCGTTCGTTGGAATAAGGATTGACTGTGACGTAAAGTACGGAACCGGTGTTCTGCTATGAGAAGGGTCATCCCAGTAATGAGCATACGGTCTTTCCCCATGGCCAAGTACAAACGTTGCCAGCTTTGTCGGGTCGTTCATTTCAAGGCGCACAAATAGTTGCGGAACACCATCCATAACCTCGGAAAACAGGTTTTGGGTAACCACTATCTTGTTATTATCAATGGATTGATAAATCCATTCGATAATCAGCAACGGAAGGAATCGCCCGTCTTTATTTTTAAAAAACGCTGTTTTCGCAGATAAGGGGGCCGGCCGGATAATCTCCTTCCCAATACGGATAGCCGGGGCAAACCAGATGTCGGCGGATCCATCATTCCCAGGCCAGGTAACAAACCATTGTCCGTTCTGATAGGCAAATCCCGGATCCGGATCATTGATGCCCGATAAAAGTATTTTCTGGTAATCGAGGGGTAATGCCTTTGATTCCAGATCCTTCCCGGTAACCTCGTTTTGAGGGAATTTTCTCTGCAGATCCATAACAGGATCGGTCAGGCTTTCCTTCTGTTTTTCGACCTCTGAAGGAGAAAAATTGATCTCCCGGATATGAGAAGGCAGCACTTCACCAAATTTTCCCGATTCGACCAATCGATAGTTAGCGCTTTGGGTGAGGTTATCTGAGGTTATCGCGGAATCCATAACCATAATGATCTGGTCCCAGAAAGGATCCCTGGCAGGTTGTCCGTTCACCCCGCCCTTTCTGCTTACCCTTAACCTGTAGGTGCCTCCATTTTTAAACAGATCAACAGGGATTGACCAGGGGATAGCCTTAAGTTCCTGGAAAAGACCTATGGTTAGAAGGGACCCAATCAAAATAGAATTTTTATCCCCGATTTTTTCCCAGTGATCAGATTCTTTTCTTTCAATAATTGCCGAGTCCGGTTCAAAGGAATGATTTCCAAAAAGAAGAAAATAAACAGGAGAGTGAAAAGCAGTACGAGGAAGTTCGATTATGCCTTCACCCGATTCCCCGGAAATCCTGGTAAGCCATGACTTCCCATCGGTTCCCGCTATTGCATGAAATCCGGGGGCTATAAACAGCAGAATAAAAAAAAGGCTCTTGAACAGACTAGTCATTAGTCTCATTTATTTCGGATTAATTAAAAAATCATTTGTTGAGACCCTCCCTTAAAGTTTAACTATTTTATCAAATCTACTATCCAGACAGACACTCAAATCAGTGGTTACAAATTTTCCATTGTAAAACAAACTAAAGATTGTCGCCGGAGTTGGTGCTGTCTGGGCTTTCTCCATTGTATCCAATTTCACAACTTTTAAA
>JBGSSA010000090.1:0-45169 GCA_041737295.1 Bacteroidales bacterium
GCTTGGTACATACATCCTATAAAATAGAATTAAAGGGGAAGGAATCTTTAAGAAAAAGTAAAAATCGGTAATAATGTCAGTTTAACATCTGTTCTTTGAATTAAACCTATCAGGGGGGTCAACATCACCGAAATATCCAGTCAGCCATCCAGGTTGGAATAACCTTGATCAGCATTGTTACCGGAGTATATGGAGGGATGAATATAGCTGACGATGTTACACCATTCTTTAAAAAATTTGCCTTTACAGCACCATATGCTCATGAGATAGCACTGTTCCTGACTATTTTAATTATTACCTATGTGTCGATTGTTATTGGAGAATTAGTTCCCAAAACAATTGCATTAGGCAATCCGGAAAAGATTGCCAAACGTGTTGCACCCGTAATTTTTTATTTTAGCGGAGCCTTCTATCCATTTGTAAAACTTTTATCGTTATCAACCAATTTTGTTGTTAAATTAACCGGGATAAAAAAGCTTACAGAACAATTTACTGAAGCAGAACTCAGGCAAATGATTAAAATTGCATCTGCTGAAGGTGTGATTGAGAAGGAACAAAACTTCATTCATGAGAATGTTTTCTACTTTTCTGATAAGAAAGCGAAACACATCATGACGCATAGAACTGATGTGGAATGGATCGATCTGGATAGACCTGATAATGAAATCAAAAGGGAATTGGCTGAAGTTCAACACAGCAAAATAGTCTGTAGCAAAGGGGAGGTCGACAATTTTCAAGGAATATTATATTTAAAGGATTATTATAAAAATATAACATTAAATAGCAGTTTTAAAATTGAAGATCTGGTCATTCCGCCACTTATAATTCCTGAGAATACCGATGCTCAAAAGGTATTAAATCTGCTTCGGCAAAAGAAAACGCATATTTGTTGCATTGTTAATGAGTATGGCGGATTTGAGGGTATTATTACCATTCACGATATAATTGAAAATATTGTTGGACAAATACCTGATGAAGGGGAAGTGTATGATCCGGATGTATTTATTCGTGATGATAAATCAGTACTGGTAAGTGGCGATGCACCTATCGAAACACTGGTAGATATTATAGAAGATTTTACAATTGATTTTGAAAAAATTGATTATGCTACCGTGGCCGGATTTATACTTAATAAAATTAATTTTATTCCTCAAATGGGATATAAATTTGATTATATGGGGTATAGGATTGAGATCATAGATATAGATGGTAATAAGATAGATAAAGTATTGATTACGAAAAAATAGTATCACTAATTACAGGCTTGCAACCGAGTACCGGACACTTTCAATATCTTCGTAATGGACAATGTAGTATACCTGAACCACAAGGCCAATGAACTGGACACGATCGCGTAACTCCTCAAACACGCAGACGTTAGGTCACGCCCATGTTGTTGCATAAGGGTATAGAAACACCTCATTTCATATAAATGGTCATAAATGGAAATAATGATTAAAATTGAAGGACTTAAAAAAAGGTATGGCGAGTTCACTGCCGTTGATGGGTTAAGTTTCGATATTAACAGGAATGAGGTGTTTGGCTTATTGGGTCCAAACGGTGCCGGGAAAACAACTACAATAAACATGATTTGTGGGTTGCTGCCTCCTTCAGAAGGAAAAATCACATTCAATAAGCAATATGGGAAAGATCCCAAATCACTGATAGGATATTGTCCACAGGAAAATATTTTTTACCCTAAATTGACTTGTTTAGAGCAATTGCTTTTTATTGGTCAGATTTATGGGGTTTCTTCAACGCCACTAAATGCAAGGGCATTCGAATTATTAAAACTCCTGGGATTAGAAGATAAGACACATGTTAGGGCAAGTAATTTATCGGGTGGAATGAAGCGGAGGCTTAATATTTGCCTTGCTTTAATTCATGACCCTGAAATACTTATTCTTGATGAGCCGGAAGCTGGTTTGGACCCACAAAGCAGAATTTTGGTGCGCGATTTTATAAAAGCCATTGGTAAACAAAAAACAATTATCCTTACCACTCACAACATGGACGAAGCTGATCGGTTGGCTGAAAGGGTTGCTATTATCGACTATGGCAAATTGCTTTTACTGGACACACCTCAAAATCTGAAACGGACAGTAGGAGAAGGTGATATTCTCGAACTTATTTTGGAAAACAGCGATGAAAATGGGTTGAATCTTCTTTCTGAAAGCCTGAAGGAGCTTTCTATGAATATCAAAATAAACAACAACACTGTTCTGATAAAGCATTCCAGTATTATCGGGCAATTACCGGCAATTAAGAATATAACAGAAAAACACGGCTTGAAAATTTCTGAAATTAAACTCCGTGAAAACACACTCGAAGATGTATTTATTCATTTAACCGGAAGAAATCTGCGGCAATGAAGATAATCAGTATTATTTCAAAAAGCCTGAAAGAGCAATTGCGAAGCTATTGGGTGCTTCTCCTATCTTTATCTATGGGGCCTTTCTTCATTTTTGTCTACTTTCTTATAACTGAATCCTCGCAATCTCAGTATAAAGTAATCATTGTGAACAATGATGAAGGCATGTTGCAAAATGGTCAATCTCTCAACCATGGTAATTACCTGACAACATATCTAAAAAACACAAAATCAGATACTTTTTCAATTCCATTTTCGGTAATTGAAGCAACCGATAAAATTTCGGGAATCGAAAGTGTAAAAAATAAAAAAGCAGATGCGTTGATTATAATCAACGATGATTTTTCACAAAAAATTGAGAATAGAAAACAGAATGATAGTCTGGCAGTGCCTGAAATTGAATTTATCGGGGATTTAACCAATACCAATTACCTGATAAGTGCAGTATGGGCAAATGAAATAATTAACGAGTATGCCCGGCTCGCAACCCATAATAATAGAATTATCGGAATAAAAGAAACAGCATTGGGTACTTCGGCTCTGATGACCAGTTTTGATATGATCGTACCGGGGATCCTTATAGTTTCCTTAATAATGCTTATGTTCACGGCAAGCATAGCATTTGTGTCTGAAATTGAAAATAAGACGATAATGCGGTTGAAGCTTTCAAAACTTACTGCGTTTGAGTTTTTAGGAGGGATTAGCGTTGTACAATTGATGGTTGGTATTATTTCTGTTTTGCTAACGCTACTAACTGCAAAAGCGCTGGAATTTCATTATACAGGTTCTGTACTTATAATGATAGTTATTGCTGGTCTGACCAGTTTGTCGATTATTTCATTTAGTCTTATTATCGCTGCCATAACAAAATCTGCTAATGAAGTACTTGTTGTTGGTAATTTTCCGATGTTTTTATTTATGTTTTTCACGGGAGCAGCATTTCCGTTGAATAGTGAAGCATTATTCACTCTTGCGGGCTACCCAATTAATATTCAGGGATTAATGACACCCACTCATGCCATTTCCGCATTGAATAAAACACTCATAATGAATATGGACGTAACCAGTATTATCCCGGAAATTATTTCAATAATTTTTCTGACGTTGGTTTACTTTTTGATTGGAGGGTATATTTTTAAACAAAGACATCTGAAACTTACCTGAAATCACCGGGTGCGATTAATCAGCCACAACCCATATTTACTGCCGCTTGCCGCAAGTATGAAAAACCATGAAACCAACAATTTAAGTAATAATGAATGAAATAAGAACAATCCATTCTGAATACATTGCCCGGATTAACAAAACATTTGACTATATCGAATCAAATATTGAAAAACCAATGACCCTGGAAGAACTGGCATCTGTGGCAAATTTTTCCAAATTTCATTTTAACAGGATTTTTCATTCAATGGTTGGAGAAACCCCTTTTCAATTTATTTTAAGGGTTAGAATTGAAAGAGCAGCCACATTGATTGTAACAAATAAAAATGAAAGCATTACCGAAATAGCCCTGAAATGCGGGTTCTCTGATTTGTCTATTTTTTCCCGAAATTTTAAGAATTATTTTCAACTTTCTGCTTCTCAATACAGAGCAAAAAAATCAATTATTAGCAATTTAAGTCAACAGGATAGCAAAAGTCATCAAACCCCGGAGACGACAACCCAATATTTTTGTCCCGAATTAAAAACCATTAAATGGAGGACAACTATGAAATTAAACAAAAGTGTTGAAGTCAAAGAACTTCGGAAAATGACAGTTGCGTACATCAGGCACATTGGCCCTTACAAGGGTGATGATAAACTATTCGAGAACATTTGGAACAGGATGTTTTCATGGGCCGGACCACGCGGATTAATAGGAGGCAACGATTTTAAATCGCTGGTTATTTACCATGATGACCCTAATGTAACAATTGAAGACAAACTCAGAATGAGCGTATGTATTACGGTTCCACCTGAAACAAAAGTTGACGGGGAGATCGGAAAAATGGAAATTGAAGCAGCCAGGTATGTCATTGCCCGATTTGAACTTACTGCCCAGGATTTTCAAAAAGCGTGGGATTGGGTGTATGGTCAGTGGTTTCCGACAAGTGGTTATCAACCGGATGATAAGCCTTGTTTTGAAATGTATCCGGAGGAACCAAAAGACGGAAAATTCATCGTGGATATTTGTGTACCTGTGAAACCTATCTAGTATATCTAAGGGAACTTGCCCTCAGGCAGGTTCCCTTTAAAATAAACCATGATGGCACTATATTGATTACCTGACGGCACCTACACGCGGACGTTAGCCTTTAATCATTTCAGGTTGAATGAAAATTATACGGATTCTTTGGATAAGTAGAACCGGAAAAGTATATTTGAATAATTACAAAAAAATGAAAACAAACACCCCAGAGGTAAACTCCAGGACCTGTCCGGTAGAATATGCAGGCGGACTCGATAACCGTATCAGAAGATTCCTTCAAAATCCCCGCAAATTGCTTGGGTCATATATCACCAAAGGAATGACTGTATTGGATTTGGGTTGCGGACCAGGCTTTTTTTCAATTGAAATTGCAAAATTGCTGTCAGGCTCCGGAAAAGTAATCGCGGCTGATTTACAGGAAGGAATGCTTGAAAAAGTAAAAAATAAAATTAAAGGAACTGAACTGGAGCAATGGATTGAAATTCATAAATGTGAAAGTACAAAAATTGGGGTATCTGAAAAAGTTGATTTTGTTTTGGTTTTTTACATGATCCACGAGGTCACTAACCAGGAAGGACTATTAAAAGAATTAAAATCAATTTTAAAGCCCGGTGGCAGAATATATATTATTGAGCCCAAATTTCATGTTTCTAAAAATTCATTTGAATCCATGGTCGAAAAAATTAAGAACCTGGGATTTGAAATTGTTGGATCTCCAAAAATATTTTTTAGCCGGACCGTCCTGCTGACCAATTAATAATAACTGTACTTTT
Organism: Bacteroidales bacterium; assembly: GCA_041737295.1. Lineage (GTDB taxonomy): Bacteria > Bacteroidota > Bacteroidia > Bacteroidales > UBA10428 > UBA5072. The sequence continues at coordinate 5,336 of JBGSSA010000090.1, forward strand.
TGCTTAGTCGAGAAAGAGTGCGGATTGCCATTGGGGCATGGATTGTATTTCAGCGATTTTTGTGATAACAGTTCATTGATTTAATCGCATTTTTGGTTACCTTGGTTGAGGCGAAAACAGCTCCCATTACCATTTTATATGAAAGCGCTCACGTTTTTCTTATTCTTTCTTGGGGCAATAAATGTGTCTGCTAATGGACAAACCAGAAATATAGATCTGGAGGGGGAATGGTTCACTAATAATGATGACAGTTTATATTTCAAATCCGATACGATAGAGTTGTTCTCAGGTACCAATTATTTTCAGAAGGTTACAACCTGTAAGGTGATCAGGTGGATTGTGAATAAGAATAATTTTGATTTGGAATCTGTTAATACCTGCACCGAGACTGGTATGGTAACTGAATACCTTGATGCGGAAAGCCTCGAACTAACAAAAAATGCATCAAAACTATATATTGAGTATTTTAGAGGAGGGAAAAAAATTGATTGTTTTGTAGTTCTTTCTTACCAGGAGGAAAGAAGCTTTCAATACCCACGGATTATCAAAATACTAAAACTAAAAAGATTAAGGTGTACATAACACACTAAGGGGAAAATTTATCATTACTATATATTATGAGCTTATTTAATCTATTTTTTGGACCCGGCAACCAGGAAAAGAAAAAGCTGAATATCAACAAGCTGATTAAGTCAGATGATATCAATGGCAGTATAGTTAAGCTTGATGAATACATCAGTAACCTGTGTGAATCCGGAAATAGAATGGATTCACTTTCTGATCCCCAGAAATTGTTTTATTATATTCAATGTTTGGAAAGAGAGATTAATAACGGTGGTTTCAAACAATTTTACATGAATTCTTCAGGTGATTTTGCCCATGAAACATGTTATGCGTTGAAAATTATCGGGGCCCATAAGACAGCAGGAATCCTGCTGAAAGCGAATGATCGGTTTCCGGGTAAAACCATACCGAAGGACAGATCTGAAAGAAAGAAAATGGTTGAACAAATACAAGATTCATCAGATGAGGTCTGGAAAGAGCTTGATCAGGCATTTATCATATATGAAGATGATATCAATACCCTTAATATGGAGTTTATTAAAAAGAATAAAGCTTTCTTTTAACAGGGTTGTAAACAATCAGGGAGATAAATGAATCAGTGTGTATTTTCAGTAATGCCTCTATAACAAAAATGAATTCAAAAATGAACAGGACATTATTGTATTTATCCGTAATTCTTATGCTGGTCGCCTGCCGGCAACCGGAGAATTCTAAAAGTGAATTTTTGAAAGTCAGCAAAAATGGCCGTTACCTCGAAACAAGTGAGGGTATACCATTTCCTTATTTGGGCTGCACCGCGTGGGAATTATTTCATATTTTGAACCGTGAAGAAGCAACCGCGTATCTTGAAAACCGGAAAGAAAAAGGATTCACAGTAATTCAAGCGGTTGTATTAGCGGAAAACGACGGGCTAAGAACTCCAAACGCTTATGGTGAAGTTCCTTTAATTGATATGAATCCCGAAAAGCCCAATGAAAAATACTTTGAACATGTCGATTACATTGTAAATAAAGCCGAAGAACTGGGTTTATATATCGGTATGTTGCCTACATGGGGGGATAAGGTTCCAAACGAGAATCAAGCTGCGGGCCCCATCGTTTTTACCAGTGAAAATGCCAGGTTATACGGGGAATTTCTCGGGAAACGATACAAGAATAAACCTGTCATTTGGATCCTTGGGGGCGACCGGAATGTTCACTCCGATACTGTGTTTAATATTTGGAAATCAATGGCCCTGGGATTGCGGGCAGGGGATGAAGGTAACCACCTGATAACCATGCATCCGAGAGGCGAGAGATCATCAAGTGATTGGTTTCATGCTGAAGATTGGTTCGACTTTAATATGTATCAAAGCGGTCATGCATATCATTATAATAAGGTTTATGAATATGCAGAGCATGAATATTTGTTACGCCCTGCGAAACCATTTGTCGATGGAGAACCCGCGTATGAAGATATCCCTGTCAGGTTTTGGGAATTTTGCAATTGGTCTGAACCATTAAGGGTTCCGGCCAATGTTCTGGATTCAAATAAAATGATCCGGGAGAAATCATATTTTAAATCAGGCTTTTTTACAGATTATGATATCCGGATCCATGCTTACTGGAATTTCTTATCAGGAGCTTGCGGATATACATATGGTAATAATGCCATCTGGCAGATGTTCAAAAAGGGCGGCAACATCGCAATCCCATGTTTGTATGACTGGGAGGAATCGTTGAACAGGCCCGGAGCAGATGATATCCGGCATTTGCGGAGACTTTTCGAATTGCGTCCGTTTTCTCAATTAATTCCGGACCAGTCGATAATTTATGGAAGCAATCCCAAGGATAGCACACATACCAGGGCTGCAGTTGCCTCGGATGGCTCATATTTAATTGCATATCTGTCAGTGGGTCAACCGGTAACCGTAGTAATGAAAAAAATTGCCGGACGCAGGGCTAAAGCAAGCTGGTTCGATCCGCGTGAAGGAAAAACAATTGAAATCGGAGAATTTGAAAATGAAGGCTTTAAGACTTTTATTCCTCCTTCATCCGGAAAAAATAGCGACTGGATACTGGTAATCGATGACGTGTCAGGGAAATTACCAAAATTGTAAATTTTTACTTTTATTTGAGTATGCACCTTCGGAAGTACTGGCAATTGCCGAGGTTTGGGAAATTCGGAGTTGATTTCATATAGAAAATGGATTGTAAATGGATATAAGATTAGAAACAGAAAGACTTGTAATAAGACCGTTAACCTTCTCACAACTTGTCATGTACGCTAAAAATGACAATTCCCTTGAGGAAGAATTGAAATTAAGCAAGACTGTAAGAACAATTTCACCTGAACTCCGTGAAGCGTTGGAAGTTACTTTTTTGCCAAACGTTTCGGACCCGGAGAAAAATTATCTGTTTTCAACTCTATGGACAATCATTTTAAAGGATCAGAATAAAATGATAGGGGATCTGTGTTTTGTCGGGGAACCCGATGAAAACGGGGAAGTTGAAATCGGATACGGAACCCATGAGGAATTCAGGGGAAACGGATATATGGTGGAGGCTGTTAAAGGATTAATTCATTGGGCTGCAGATCAGCCAAAAATCAAGGCAGTAATTGCTTCAACCGATAAAAACAATATTGCTTCCTGCCTGGTACTTGAAAAGAACCACTTTATTAAAACCGGTGAGAAAGATAATATGATTGCCTGGCGCTTCTTACTTTAAACTAAAATGAAATTCATATGAAATATAAAAATATACCGTTCCAGACAATCGATTGGAGCGGCATTCCGAAAGAGGAACATAAAGGAGAAACCGGTACTGCCTTTTGGCAAGTACTTCAGTATAACGGATTCCGAATACGGATCGTTGAGTATACAAAAGGATATGTTGCTGATCATTGGTGCAGGAAAGGACACATTGTACATTGCCTTGAGGGTGAATTCACAAGCGAATTGGAGGACAACAGTGTTTTCAGCCTGTCGAAGGGAATGACCTATATTGTTTCAGATGAAATGAGTTCGCATCGGTCAACCACAAAAAATGGCGTTACTCTTTTGATTATCGATGGAGATTTTTTAAAATTGAGTGAATAAAATATCCCGGATATATTACTTTTCTAACCAAATCAATATGACATCAAATTCAATAAAATTAGGCTATTGGTCTGCCTTACTTTGCCTTTCGACTTTCGTGATCTGGATAATTTGTTTTGTTGCGATATTTCAATTGAATCCACTTTTTACATGGACCAATCTTTCGGATTTCATTGCCTATTCTAATACGTACAATCAATCTTTCAAGTATCTCGCGCAATTTGCCATGTTGATTTTTGCACCCGCGTTCCTGATTGTAATAAACTGTCTTCATGATTATGCAACTGCTGATAAAAAGATCTTTACGAGAATTGCGATTGGCTTTGCCGCACTATTTGCCGTGTGTGCCGGAATTCATTATTTTGTTCAAATCAGTTCGGTCAGGCTAAGTATAGCAAAGGAACAACTGGATGGGTTGGAACAGTTTATACAATCCAATCCGACATCAGGCATTGCCGGTATCAATATAGCCGGGTGGACATTATTTTTCAGCTTGTCGAGTTTTTTCGCGGCTCCGGTCTTTTCAGGAAAAGGGCTAAATAGGGTGATCAAATATACATTGATCGCCAACGGCATTATTTGCGTTCTGGGCGGAATCGGGTATATTTTTGACAAAATTGTCCTGATCTTTTTAATGTTAAATTTTGGAATGGGAGGAGCAATCCTTGTTGTTATGACAGGTCTGTTTTTGTTTTTCAAACGACAACTTCCCGCTTTGAAAGTTAATCCTTCCCGTGGCTAACTGCCAGAGCGGGTGACATCATTTGATTGCCCGGAGGGGAGCTGCCGGATAATAAAAATGTATTACATTTATATCAGACCGCTGAAAATAAAATATTATAACGCTATGAATAGGATTAATTTGTTGATTTTCTGGCTATTTGCTGTTTCCGGAATTTCTGCTTCGGAATACCATGTGGCAAAATCGGGAAACAATGCAAACGCTGGGTCCCAGTCAAGTCCGTTTCTTACCATTTCAAGGGCCGTAGAATCTGCCATGCCCGGTGACACCATAACAGTCCATGCCGGAATCTACCGGGAATGGGTGAACCCGGTACGGGGAGGGGAGAGCGACCTTAAACGAATCGTATACAGGGCTGCGCCTGGTGAAAAAGCTGAGATCAGGGGATCCGAAATTGTGAACAATTGGAAGAAAGAAAAGAACGGCCTTTGGAAAGTTACCTTACCCGGGAGTTTTTTCGGAGGTTATAATCCTTATAAGGATTCAATTTATGGCGACTGGTTCAACAATCACGGGAGGTTACATCATACCGGAGAGGTTTTTCTGAATGGCAAGTCCCTTTATGAAAGAGAGACCCTTGAAAAGGTGCTTGCATCAGTACCCGATTCAACTGCCAGGGATGTTGACGGTTCCACCTTTACCTGGTATTGCGAAAACAGCGAAGGGTTAACTACAATCTGGGCCAATTTTCACAATTATAACCCAAACCGTGAACTGACGGAGATCAGCGTGCGCAGAAGCTGTATTTATCCTGAAAAGGAGGGGATAGATTATATTACAATTAGCGGGTTTACAATCAGCCAGGCTGCGACACAATGGGCTGCTCCCACGGCCGAACAGGTTGGCATGGTCTCGACTCACTGGTGTAAAGGCTGGATCATCGAGAATAATGTGATAAGCGATTCAAAATGTTCCGGAATAACCCTTGGAAAGGAAAAAGGTACGGGTCATAATGTATGGTCTGCTGACCAGGGCAATGTTTACAACGATGGAAATATTCACTATATCGAAGTGGTATTCAGGGTACTTCGGCACGGATGGAACAAGGAAAATGTGGGATCCCATATTGTGAGGAACAATACGATATTCAATTGTGAACAGACCGGCATGTGCGGAAGCATGGGAGCAGCATTCAGCGTGATCGAAAACAACCATATCTACAACATATGGGTCAAAAGGCAGTTCAGCGGTGCAGAGATCGGGGGGGTCAAGTTCCACGCGGCTGTTGATGCCGTTATTCGTCATAACCGGATCCATGATACAGGCAGGGGCATATGGCTCGACTGGATGACGCAAGGCACAAGGGTTTCAGGTAATGTATTCTATAACAATGACCTTGAAGACCTATTCATTGAAGTCAGTCATGGACCCTTTATCGTAGACAACAATATCTTTATGTCCCCGGTTTCGGTCAGATCCCAGTCAGAAGGTGGCGCTTTTATTCATAACCTGATCACGGGATATGTGCATACCTGGCCTGATCCGGGCAGGTTTACACCGTATTTTCTGCCTCATTCAACCGATATGGCAGGATTGACAACTATAATGGGAGGCGACGACAGGTTTTATAACAATATCATCACCGGCCGCAAAAATGCAGCGGATAATAAGTATGGCCTTGTAACCTACAACAGTTCAAAGTTGCCGGTTTGGATCGCCGGGAATGTTTATTATAACCATGCAAATCCGTCTGTGAAAGATACCGGATTTAAAAAAGCATCCGGATATGACCCCGGTGTGGAACTGGTTGAAGAAAACGGAAATGGATATTTACGGATTACACCTGATGCAACCTTTTCTGAGCACCACGTGAAGATTGTTACAGGCGATATCCTGGGCAAGGCCAAAATACCTAAAGCTGCATTTGAAAATGCTGATGGCACTGCATTTGTGTCGGATGAAGATTATTTTGGAAATAAAAGATCTGCGGAGTCAAATGTTGCAGGACCCTTTACCGGCTTAAAATCCGGAGAGACATCACTAAAATTATGGTAGGCTTAAATTTGAAAAATCGAAATCTGGCTGTTTTAACAGGTATGCTTCTGATAAGCATGAATCTGCAATCACAAGTCGGGGTAACAGCTTATTCCATCTATGCCCTGGGAATTAATACGGGTCAAAATCATCGGATAAGCGGAGAATTTAAGCTTTTTGCCAATAGGTCATATGACGAGCTTTTAACCGAACTTGACGGGTTCTACAACTTCAAGGCAAGAGAATATCATCGCTTTTCTGTCGGGTTGGGACTGAATATCGGACCATTTAAAGATTACGACAATATATATGCAATTACGATTCCTGCATCTATTGAAATTTATCCATTGCAGGAATTGAAAAAAGTATCCCTTTTGTTTGAATTGGCCCCGGAGATTCGTCCCGGGGAGGATTTAAATATAAGATTCCTTTGGGGAATACGATATTCATTTGGTAAACAGAAATAAACTCTGTAAATGGATTTAGGAAACGGTGCAACAGCCCTTTTTGTAAAGGATATAGAAATTTCGAAACGATTCTATACGGATGTTCTGGGGTTGAAGATAGACATGGATTTTGGTAAAAATGTAATTTTCAAAAACGGGTTTGCTATTTGGGAAATCCGGAAAAACCATATCATTCCCACAGAGCTGGGATTGGATAAAATCTCCGACGCTTCCGTCAACCGTTTTGAATTGTACTTTGAAACCGAGAACATCTCCCGGGTATTGTCTATCCTGAAAAATAACAATGTAAGGTTCCTCCATGAAATTCACGAGGAGTCCTGGGGGCAACAAACTATACGGTTCTTTGATCCGGATAATCACCTGGTAGAAATCGGAGAATCGATGAAACAGTTTGTCGGCAGGTTTTATGACCAGGGATTGTCATTCGGGGAAATTTCAAACAGAACCGGTGTACCCGTTGAAGAAGTCAGCAGGTTGACAGAAGGACGTTAGAAAATAATTTCGCATTTAGTGAAAGGGGAATATCTATGAAACACATTTTTCGCACATTTCTGGTCCTTTTTGTTTTCCAGGTTTCTTTTGGACAAAACCAACCTGATAAATTAATTCCTGGCAGAATCGACCGGAGGGCAGTGGTTGAGCGTCATAAAATAATTGCAGCCAAAACTAATCCCAAAAGTCCGGCCCAGGTGGGTAATGGAGAGTTTGCCTTTGGGGTTGATATAACAGGGCTACAAACATTCGAGCCATATAGTACAATGTCGCATTGGAGCTGGCACAGCGCCCCCCTGCCAACGGGGATGCAGGTTGAAGATTTTAATGGTTTGCATATGGATACGCATGGCCGTATGGTCCGGTATGACATTCCAAAAGACGAGCAACCGGAACTGTCATCCTGGCTGGCGTCAAATCCGCATCGGTTTAACCTGGGACGTATTGGATTTGTCCTGCTAAAATCAGATGGCACAAAAGCCTTACCCGGGGACCTGGAAAATCCGCACCAGGAAATTGATATGTGGAGCGGGATCATCACCAGTTATTTTGAATTGGAGGGTAAGCCTGTAACCGTTAAAACTGCATGCCATCCCTCTTCGGATGTAATCGGTGTTTCGGTAGCATCATCGTTGATAAAAAGCGGACAGGTAAAAGTATTTTTCGATTTTCCGTATCCTGTTAATGGAACCCATGATGATTATAATAAACCTGATGCCCATTCATCCGGCATTAAGAAGATAAAAGAGAATACGGCAATCATTGCCCGAAAGCTTGACGATACAAAATATTTTGTTACCCTGCACTGGACAACAGAAGCGCAATTTTTAACGGGGGATACAATTGCATCCCGGCATCGATCCTATCTCAATCCGGTACAAACCGACGAGCTCGAATTCACGTGCAGTTTTTCTCCCGGAGAAAATGGTATACCGGCATTCACACCAGATGAAGTTTTCGGGGAGAGCAGTAAATCATGGCGTGAATATTGGGAATCGGGCGCTGCAATCGATCTATCGCTTAGCAGGGATGAACGCTGGAAAGAACTTGAACGCAGGATTGTCCTTTCCCAGTATCTGATGAGAGTAAACGAGGCGGGTTCTTACCCTCCGCAGGAATCCGGTTTGGTGAACAATGGATGGTACGGGCGTTTTCATTTTGAAATGATATGGTGGCATGGCGTACATTACGCATTGTGGAACAGGTGGCCCTTATTTGAAAAGAGCCTGCATGTATATGCCGACTTTTTACCCACATCAGTGGAACGTGCAACTAATCAAGGGTATAGCGGGGCCCGGTGGCCAAAATGTACTGCCAACTTTGACCGGGACTGGCCACATCCGATTCATGCCCTGCTGATCTGGCAACAGCCACACCCGATATATTTCGCTGAATTGGATTACCGGTTGCATCCGACCAAGGAAACACTCGAAAAATGGAGGGATATTGTTTTTGAAACGGCAGAGTTTATGGCAGATTATTCTTATTTCGAGAAAGCAACCAATCGGTACATTTTAGGCCCCCCGATGTATATCGTTTCCGAAAATACAAAACCGGAAACCACTTTTAACCCCGCTTTCGAACTCGGATATTGGCGTTTTGGTTTAAGGACCGCACAAATCTGGAAAGAAAGATTGGGATTGAAGCGCGATAATAAATGGGATGATGTGCTGTTAAAGCTCTCTCCATTGCCACAGCAGGATGGGGTGTAAGTCACACATGAAAATATTGACGGCATGTGGACCAACTATAATTTTGAACATCCCGGTCTGATCGGAACCCTGGGAATGCTGCCCGGAGATGGCGTAGATACTGCATGTTTCAGGAATACACTTGACAAAGTGGTTGAAACGTGGAATCTTGACAGGACGTGGGGGTGGGATTTTCCAATGATTGCCATGGCCGCGGCACGATCGGGAAATCCGGAACTTGCCATTGAAATGCTTCTGAATCCTTCTGCGAACTTTCAATTTGATGAACATGGATTAGCCACCGGGGGGCCATTCCCCTATTTCCCGTCCAACGGAGCATTATTAACCGCTGTTGCGATGATGGCCAACGGGTGGGATGGTTCGGAAGGGAATTGTCCCGGATTTCCTAAGAATGGCAGTTGGGTGGTAAAATTTGAGAATTTCAATAAAATGCCTTAAGAACAACCATAGGCCGAATAGTAATAATTCCAGATCAATCCCTTCAGATGTCGCAGTTTTACAATTATGGCTGGCAATCAGAACCTACTTTTGAATTGTTATTAATATGTAAAATTTAAAAATATGACAATGAAAAAATTAGTTTCATGGGTTGAAATCCCTGCGGCAGACTTTAAAAGAGCGGTTAAATTTTATAACACTATCCTGGAATTGGATTTGCAGGAGATCGATTGCGGAACAGAGAAAATGGCATGTTTTCCCTCAGGAGACGGGGCTATCTCATTTGCTCCCGATTTTAATCCTTCAAAGGACGGTGTGCTTGTAAGTTTAAATACCGGAAATGATCTGGATAATACAATGATCAGAATAGAAAAAAACGGCGGAAGAATAATACATCCAAAAACAAAGATTGAGGCTGAGAACCGAGGCTATTTTTCTCTTTTTATTGATAGCGAAGGAAACAAAATCGGGCTATACGGCGACAATTAGCCGTCAGGATTATGGGATTGTGATTTTTCTCATAATGATCACAATCCCATTTTTAAAAAGTTCTTAATTTTATTCCAAATTATTTTCCGTGGGCTATCGTCTTTCAAAACCGTCAGTTTTTTTATCCAGATATATTAAACAGTATTGGGCGATTGAAGATTGCCTGCCTTGCGGGAGCGAGCACATTCAGCGTATAGTTCCGAATGGATTGATGGAATTGATGTTCTACCTGGGTAATAAACCAACCTCGCTGGATAATAAAAAACATTTTACGGAAAATACAGTATTGAGCGGGCAACAGAAAGGCTATTATGATATTCGTGTTTCCGGGAATCTGGATCTCTTCTCAGTATCCTTTCAGCCTTACGGGGCAAGGATATTTTTTGACGTGCCATCGAATGAGTTCTATGACCAAAACCATCCGTTAAAATTTCTTGTAAAAAATAAAGTAGAAAAACTGGAATCTGATTTATATGAGGCCGGTTCATTCGAAAGCAGGATTGGTGTAATTGAACGATTTTTTGCCAGTCAATTGCGAAACAACACCAGGGACTATGAATTTAACAGGATAAGTAAAAGTGTGGCATTGATAAACCAGTCAAAGGGAGTGATCGATATTGATACGCTTTCATCCTGCGCATGCCTATGCCGGAAACAATATGAAAGGACTTTTTCTGAATATATAGGCGCTTCTCCAAAACAATTTTTAAGAACCATACGATTTCAAAATACATTAAAGGAAAGGCAAAATAATAAACATATTCCTTTAACGGAATTGGCATATAATTGCGGTTATTATGATCAGTCACATATGATCATTGATTACAAATTATTATCAGGTAAAACGCCCACACAGTATTTTTCAGAATGCGAACCTTATTCGGATTATTTCCAATAAGAATACATAATATGAAACTGGAATCTTCACGGCTTACCCTAATCGATATCACCTGGAATGATCTGGAGGATATTCATAATCTCCATTCTTTTCCTGAGGTAGATGAGTTCAATACACTTGGAATACCAAAAAACATTGATGAGACAAGGGAAATAATCCGCCCTGTGATTGAATCAGGAAATGATCCACTCCGGAAATCCTATGCATGGAAGATTGTGCTGAAGGAAACCGGGACGTTTACAGGCATGGCAGGATTAACCTTATCCAATGACAAGTTCAGGCTGGGTGAAATTTACTACAAGCTCCTGCCGGTCTTTTGGGGTAAAGGATATGCAACTGAAGTATCAAAAACATTGATAAAAGCGGGTTTTGACTTTTTTCACCTGCATAAAGTGGAGGCAGGGGTGGCTGCCGATAATATCAGATCCATTAAAGTTCTTGAAAAGTCAGGCATGACAAGGGAAGGGTTGCGACGGAAAATACTTCCCATCAGGGGCAAATGGATCGATAATTATCACTACGCGATAGTCGAAGATGATCCAAGAGATTATTAATATTATGTTTTAGTGTTGTAAGGATCTGCATGGTAAAAATATTTAATCAAGCTAAATAATGAAAAAAGTGGTCCCACTCAAAAAACTTGGAGTAATTTCTTCATTCGCTATTTATATTCCGGCTGCATTATTGATGTTCTTAATGACCAAATACCTCATACCGTACCTGAGCGGGGTAACCGGGCTGGAGACTGTATTTTTTTGGTTTATTGTTGCAGGATTGGGGGTTTTTACCCCCTTGATTATTACAGGCATTTTGATAGTAAAAGCCGAAGGATATAGGATTTCAAAGGCCACATGGATTACCCGGTTGAGATTTCGCCGGATGACTACCAGGGATTTGGCCTGGGGGATATCGGGGTTGATCCTCGTGGCTTTGTTGAGCGCGATGATGTTAAAAGGATTAGAACTTTTTGTTGGAAAATTCGATCATTCCCCTTCATTCATGACATTCGAACCGTTGACAAAGGGCCGGTACTGGTTATTATTAGTCTGGTTTCCGTATTGGATTCTGAATATCCTGGGTGAAGAATTTCTTTGGAGAGGGGTCATGCTTCCCCGGCAGGAAATTGCATTCGGGAAGTACGCCTGGGTAATTCATGGTTTTGGATGGGGATTGTTTCATATAGCTTTTGGCTGGCAATTACTGATCACCTTGATACCCATAATTTTTATTCAATCCTATATTGTTCAGAGGACGAAAAACTCCTGGGTCGGAGTATTTATGCATGGTGGGTTAAACGGACCGAGCTTTATTGCGATTTCGCTGGGATTAATTTAAAATCAATCTTGTTCCAGATTATATTTTATTTAACTGTTAATAAACATTGGGCTATTAAGCGATTTCAGACGGAGGTGATGCTTTCTTATTGAAAATGAATTGAATATATTTTCGTAATTTTGAAGGAAAGCTCCTAATTAAAAACCTACCCGGATGAAAGCCATTGTATATAAAAAATACGGTCCACCCGAAGTTATGAAACTTATGGAAGTGGAAAAACCCGTTCCCAGGGACAATGAGATACTCATAAAGATATATGCAACAACTGTAACATCGGGGGATTCCCGACTTCGAAGGGCCGATCCGTTTCTCACCAGGTTATTCAACGGCCTTACTGCACCGAAGAAAATTACAATACTTGGTAATGAACTGGCGGGCAAAATTGAAGCGATTGGTAAGGACGTGAAACTTTTCAGAACCGGTGATGAAGTTTTTGGTCAGACAGGCCTGGGACTTGGTGCCAACGCGGAATATATATGTCTGCCTGAGGATGGTTCACTGGCCCTAAAACCCGCAGCATTAACTTTTCAGGAAGCCGCCTCCATTCCTTTCGGGGGAAGCACAGCCCTGCATTTCCTCAGAAAAGGAAATATTTCGAAGGGACAAAAAGTGCTTATCTATGGCGCTTCCGGCAGTATAGGAACTGCTGCCGTGCAACTAGCCAGTTATTTCGGTGCGGATGTCACAGGAATTTGCAGTACGGCGAATCTGGAACTGGTGAAAACCCTGGGAGCGCTGCATGTAATTGATTACACAAAGGAAGATTTTACAAGCAGGGGTGAGATCTATGATATTATCTTCGACACGGTCGGATCCAGTCCCTTTTCCGGATGCTTAAACTCCCTGGATAAAAAAGGTGTATATCTTCGGGCCGTCAACATGGACCCCGGACCAATAGTTCGCACTCTGCTTGCTTCCCTGTTCAGCAGTAAAAAAGTGATAGGCGGATTAGCTGCGGAACGGAAGGAAAATATCGTTTTTCTAAAAGAACTTATTGAGGCCGGAAGGTATAAGCCGGTTATTGACAGGGTCTATCCATTCGAACAGACAGCCGAAGCCCATCGATATGTCGATACAGGACGTAAAAAAGGGAACGTGGTCGTCATCGTGCAGAAATGACATCACATCGCCGCTTTTCGTCAGCAGAAAGCTAAATTCATTAGGCGGAAAAAAAAATTAAAATAATTTTGCCAATAACAGGCAAAGGGAATAAAACCAAAAAGGATGGAGTTAACCAGACTATATAAAGAGTTTTTCACCAGTGAAAAGACAGGTGGAATTATCCTGCTTTTCGTTACAATTCTTTCTCTTGTGCTGGCAAATTCACCAGTACAGGAAGGTTACCTCAATATGTGGCATTATGACCTGGGAGGGCATACGATCGTTGAGTGGATAAATGACGGACTGATGACTTTCTTTTTTCTGCTTATCGGCCTGGAGCTGGAAAGAGAAATTTACGATGGAGAACTTTCAGTAATAAAAAAAGCCTCATTACCCATTTTTGCAGCAATCGGGGGTATGCTTGTACCTGCCGGACTTTTTTTGTTAATAAATTATGGATCGGATACAAAGTCCGGTGTAGGCATTCCAATGGCTACGGATATTGCTTTTGCCATCGGTATTTTGTCCCTGCTCGGAAGCCGGGTTCCTTCATCACTAAAGATTTTTCTCACTGCATTGGCAGTGATAGACGATCTGGGAGCCATCATAATTATAGCTGTATTTTATAGCACTTCTTTTGTTTTTTCAAATTTATTGATCGCCTTAGGGATTTTTGGCATACTGATGCTTTTGAACAGATTAAAGGTGTATAATTTAATTCCATATATAGCCGGCGGTGTAGTTATGTGGTATTTTATGCTCCATTCAGGTGTACACCCGACAATTACGGGAGTATTGCTGGCATTTGCAATTCCTTTCACCAAAGTCGGAGAAAAATCACCGTCCTATATTCTGCAGCATTTGCTCCATATGCCCGTGGCACTTATTATACTGCCTGTATTTGCACTGGCCAATACATGCATTCCGATAAGCGCCGATTGGCATAGTGGTTTGCTGCAAACGGCCAGTTTAGGAATTATTGCAGGACTTGTAATTGGAAAACCCCTGGGCATCTGGCTTTTTTCATACCTGGGCGTAAGAGCGGGGTTGTGCACGTTACCGGATGATCTGAAATGGAAAAACATTATCGGGGCGGGACTATTAGGAGGTATTGGATTTACAATGTCGATCTTTATTGCATTGCTCGCGTTTGATAATACCGACCTGATAAATAATGCGAAAATTGCAATTCTCGTCGCTTCACTTATAGCCGGGTTGACGGGCTTTATATTTCTCAAACAGACACTAAAAAATTGATTTTAAAACAATACTATAACTTGAAATTTCAGCAATGACCAACATGAATTCGGTTTTAAAAAAGGGGTTAGGCCTGATTCTTACCGGGTTGATTCAATTGTCTGTATTCGCACAATCTGATTATCAATCCATTAGAATTTCTCCTGATATTGAATTGATTCCTGTTTCGGCTAATGCATATATGCATGTTTCATATACTGAGTTACCGCCCTACGGTCGCGTCGGTTCGAATGGCCTGGTTTTTATTAGCGGTAACGAGGCATTTTTATTTGATACACCAATGACCGATTCATTAACCATGGATTTGGTTTCCTATATGAGGGATTCGATGAAATTAAAGATTGCCGGATTTGTTCCGAATCATTGGCATGCTGACTGCATGGGAGGGCTGGGATTCCTGAAGGAACAAAAAATTGACTCCTATGCCAACCAGATGACAATTGACCTGGCAAAATCTAATAATTTGCCCGTTCCGGACCATGGGTTTAAGGATTCGGTTGAACTGCATCTTGGAGATAAACTGATAAGGTGTTATTATCTTGGGGCAGCCCATTCCCTGGACAATATTGTTGTCTGGATCCCTTCGGAGAAAATATTGTTCCCGGGATGCATGGCTAAAAGCACAAGTTCGAAAGATTTGGGAAATACCGCTGATGGCGACCTGGCAACTTATTCAAAAACAATTGATGCAGTGATCGCAAAGTTTCCGGGTGCAAAGATTGTCATACCGGGCCATGGACAATATGGCGGGTTGGAATTGTTAACACATACAAGGGGATTAGCCGTTAAATGACAGACAGTATTAACTTCCCGGGGAACCGGACCGGTAAGTTCATTTACCAGGTCATTCTGTTGATTTTGCTTTCTACGGCAGCATTTTCACAGGAAAATGAAACCAGGAGAGACCAGTGGCTTTCCTATATGGACAAGATATCCCGACCGGTCATTTCAAGCCTGGCATCGGATATGTTAAAAGAAAAGATGACAATCACCCTGTCAAAAACAAGTGATAATCCGGAACAACGGAGAAAAGTCGCTTATCTTGAAGCATTTGCCCGTACATTGTGCGGAATTTCACCATGGCTTAATGGGGAAGGAGGTTCCGCAAAGGAGATCGCCTTGCGCAATCAATATCGTGAATGGGTTTTAAAAGGAATTGCTAACGCGGTTGATTCCACCAAAAATGACTACATGCTTTGGACAGGCGGCCAGCCACTTGTTGATGCATCATTTTTTGCCCTCGCACTGATCCGATGCCCCTGGTTATGGGATCATATGGATATTGAACTTCAGAAACGCGTGGCAGAAGTACTTCAATCCACCCGTACCACAATACCTGCCTATTCAAACTGGATCCTTTTTTCCGGAATGATTGAGGCGTTTTTCTGCAAATATGATCTGCCTTATGATGTTGTTCGAATTGAATATGGTATTCGTGAGTTTTCGCAGCAGTGGTATGTCGGGGATGGAATGTTTTCGGATGGCATGCATTTCGTGCTGGATTATTACAATAGTTATGTGATTCAACCTTACCTGCTGAATATATTGGATGCGGTAAATCCAGTGAATAAATCCTTTAACTGGTTTAGCCCAAAACTTGAAAAGATTACATCCAGGTATGCCGAATTACAGGAGCGATCGATCAATACAGACGGGAGCTTTCCTGTTTTTGGAAGGTCAATTGTTTACAGGGGAGGTGCTTTTCATCTTTTAGCAGATATGGCATTGAGACATAAATTGCCTGTATCCATAACACCGGCACAGGTAAGGTGTGCATTAACAGAAGTTATTATTAAGACGATCGATAATTCGTCATCATTTACAGAGGACGGCTGGCTAAACATCGGATTGAATGGAGATCAGCCTGACCTGGCCGATGCTTATATCAACACAGGGAGTTTGTATTTATGTACGACCATTTTTCTTCCTTTAGGGCTGGCGGCTGGTGATCCATTCTGGACTGATCCCGATGAGCCGTGGACTTCACGGAAAATATGGAATGGGATGAATGTTCCGGCCGACCATAGTATGCGGGATTAGTGAAAAATTAAAAGCTATAATCAAAATTTAAAAGGTACACGCAACTCAGATGATAACAAAAGGCACTAAATTCAACCTTGTAACCTATTTCCTTATTCTCCTGATTGCCATAACCGGTATTTACTGCGGGAATAACTGTGTTGTGAAATACCAGTATCTCAGGGTTTGGGAGTATACAAATATTTTGATTTTGCTGGCGGGAGTGCCTTTTTTGTTCTTCCAGGCAAATGCAAAACTTCCCGATTTCTGGCAGGATGAGGTTTCAAACCAGAATAGATTTCTACTTCCCATTGCGATTGGTATTGTATTTGGAATTCTGGATGTGCTTGTTTTCAACGTTATTCTTCATCCGCAGCCTTATCGGGAACTTCCCCCGTTCACCCAGCCATTTCCATATTCACTGTTGTTATATTTCTCAGGTGCTTTTGAAGTGGAAGTTTTTTACCGGCTGATCCCGATGACATTGATTTTGCTGATCGGGAACTGGTATAGGAAAGGCAACTATTTTATGATTTTCTTCTGGGCCGGGGCAATACTGACATCCCTCCGTGAGCCATTGGAACAAATGCCCGATGGTGGTATCCTTCTCGTGACTTATTCCCTGTTGACGGGGTTTCTCATGAATTTCCTGCAGGCAATTTGGTACCGTAAAGCGGGATTTCTGGCATCACTTTCTATCCGTCTCGGTCAATATATGATATGGCACATTTTGTTAGGTATTTATATTGAGTATCATGAATTAATGAATTAGGGAAGATTTAGTATTGAACAATGAACAAGTGAAGAGGTAGTGGGGTTAAACAAGTAACTAAAACCACATCAGATGAAAGAAAATGACAATATAGTCCGGATTTATACAGGAACGGATATTACCGTAAACCTGTTACTGTCGGAATTGGAAAAAGCCGGAATATCCGGTGTTATCAAGGATGATTTTGAGTCAGGCATTTCTGCGGGTATTGCAGGAAACCCGTCAGCCATTGATCTGTTTATACAGGAATCCGACCTTAAAAAGGCAAAGCCGATTATTGTCGACTTCTTAAAAATCAACAAGGGACAAGTGACAAGGGACAAGTGACAAGGAAGAAATGAAAACAATCCGGATCATACTCGCTGCAATGTCGGTTGTCCTGATAATTCTCATTCTCATATTTATGAATTACAAAGATTTATCATGGAGTGCCAACAGGGTAAGCTACCTGGGCCTCGCGGTGTGTGTGTTGAACATCTGGGCCCTGCTTTTTCTAATTAAAGAAAGGGAATAATGTCGGTCGGAATATTGCTATCCTGCGAAGAGGCCCATTTATTTTGATGTTCGCTGGGCCAGCAGTTTATTATTCTGATTCAGGCATTTCTTCATATTCCTGTGAAATTCGTCTATCGCAATTTTATGAAAATAGGGGTACAGGTAGCGGTCCCGTATAAATGAACCGCTCTTAAATGCCGTTTCATGAATTATTTCAGTGTAGCCTTTTTTGGTAGGTCTGAAAAAGATGGTTTGTTCACCTTGCGATTTTCCCCCTTTCAGGTAACTGAACGTTATCGACCTGTGTAAACTGTCAATATGGATGATTTCAAGACCCACGGCAAGGTTATATAATCCCTTCATAATCTTCAGGTTCACATAAAACACCTGGCCTGTGTCGATGCCGGCATAATACTTGTCATTATTATACATGACCGTATTGGTTGATTTGGATAATAGCAATCCAAACGATATCATGCTTCCATTCCAGGATTCAGCCGGACTTGTGTTCTGGTAGGTCTTCCATACATTCCCGGGTATTTCCTTCAGATAATAGACGGATTCAAGCATGCGATAACCCCTGAGGTCCTGGCCTTTCCGGTATGTTGACCGTATTTCATGAAAACTTTTTATATTGTTATCGTTAATCTGGCTGTTAACGAGTGTTCTGATTTTTCTTTGTGGTATCCGGTTCAGGTCTATACGATCCGACGCGTTCTGGGATTGGGCAATCATTGTGCCCATGAGAAAAAACAAGGAGATCCAAAATTTCATCAGCAATGTATTTCATCTTTATACAGTAATTAGGGTTGTGTGGTTACTGCAATTGAAAAGTTTTTGTGAATATATCATTTTAATGTTAACCTACCTAAGCAGTCTGCATGAGAGATGAGAGATGAGAGATGAGAGATGAGAGATGAGAGATGAGAGATGAGAGATGAGAGATGAGAGATGAGGAAAAAAGTATACCAGATTCGTCCGTTTTCGTACATCAATTTTCAAAGGCGTTCATGTTTTTATAAATAAGGTTATAGATAAAAAATGATGTAACTATCAGAAAAACATAATTATATAAGTTTTGGTATGAATTGTGTAAAAGGTTTCCCGGATCCGAACAACAAGAAACCAGGAATTAATTACTTAAAAAAACCTTTACACAATGAAAAGATATTTCAAGAAAATAGCATTAGCAGGATTTTGGCTGGCAAGCCTTATCGCTCTGCCTGGCTTTGCTGTTTATGCAGAAACCGAAAATGGTTCTATTACGGGCGTGATTGTTGATGACAGCACCACTGCCCCTGTTTCATATGCATCCGTTGCATTGTTAAGTGCAGCAGATTCGAGTTTGTTGAATGGGATGATCACAAATGACCAGGGCAAATTCGTGTTTAATGACCTGCCGTATGGAAAATATAGCCTGAAAGTCACTTTTGTAGGGTACAAGCCGGTGGTGATAAAAGATTTGGAAGTTTCCAGGCAAAATAAATCGATCGATCTGCAGAATCTTAAGATCGAGGAAGATTTTAAAAAGCTGGAAGAGGCTGTTATTGTTGGTCAGCGGTTAAAAGGTGAAGAAAAAATCGACCGCACGGTTTTTACAATTAACGATGATGTTATCAAGGCTTCTACAACCGCACTGGACGCACTGAAGCACATTCCGGCCGTTACAGTGGATTTTCAAAATAATGTTTCACTCGAAGGGCGTACCAATATTCAGTTTTATGTGGATGGCATTCTTCGTAACAAGGAATATGTCGCCCAGATTAAACCTGAACAGGTCGACAAGGTTGAATTGATCACAAACCCCGGCGTTAAATACGATGCAGACATTTCCGGTGTTATCAACATCATCCTTAAAAAGGAAAAGCGTTCGGGCGTAAGCGGATCCGTAAAAATCCCGATCCCTCATCCCACGAAGATTGTTGCTGAACCCAGCGCAAACATTGAATACGGAAATCAGAAGTTCAGGGTTTATATTGGCGACCAGTTGCATTTTGAACGGTTTAACGGGAAAGAAATCCTGACAACCAAAGTAGATAATGGCATATCGGCTCCCTATCGTTATGAGAAAACGGGTGAAGGTGTCAACTCCTGGCAGAACAATTACATGAACTACGGAGCAGACTGGTTCATTAATGATAAGACTTCGCTGAACTTTTTGGGTGAGTGGAGAACATGGAAAGGCGTGAATAACGACTATAAATCAATCAGCGAGGTGTATACCGATGACGTACTTACCGAATACCTTAAAACAGACCGTAATTCCCTTAACCGGAGCGACAATTACTATTTTTCGCTGTATTTCATTAAGAAATTTAACAAGGAAGGGAATGAAATCAAGGCCGAGGCATATTTCAATAACGAAACCGGAAAAGACGACAACGAATATCTTGAATACTACATGGATCCTTCAGATATTGAAACTATGACCCGCATGGTAGAACGTTCTGATTTAACCGAAAACAAGCGCAAAAATGCTGAGATTAAACTGGATGGGACTTTTATGCTGAAGAATATAAAAAATGAGGTTGGTTTAAGGACATACGGTTCCTGGATGGGCAATGAGTTTACAAAGGAATCTACAATTGAAGGCGTTAGTGATGAGTCCGTTGAAGAATTCAACTACCGTGAAACACGCCAGACCGCGTATTACAATGTTTCGGGTAAGATAAAGAAAATGTCATGGCAGGCAGGTGTCAGGGGTGAATATTCGTGGCTTGACATTGATTCAGAGACCACAACCGATTATACGGTTCTGTTGCCCCAGTTTAGCCTGAGCCAAAATTTGGAAAAGGATCAAAACCTGAGGTTAACCTACCGGAAGCAAATTTACAGACCTTCAGCAAGCGACATGAATCCGTTTGAAGTATGGACTGACTCATTGCATTTGCGGACCGGAAATCCTGACCTTGACCCGGCTATTGAAAACAAGATTGAATTCAGCTATAGCAAGAATTTCAAGGCAAATTACATATCTCCCAAGGCTTACTTCCGCTACACAAATAATGGCATCCAGGATGTTACGACCGTATCGGATAAAGGAGTTACTGTAATTACCCAGGACAATATCGGAAAGAACATTGAATACGGAGTAGGTATAAGCGGTGCTTTTCAGATTTTGAAACACTGGAGGTTCAATGCCAACGTGGATGTTTATAACCGTGTTTACCGCACAGACGAAGCTATCACAGGCCACAGCAAGGAAGAAATGCTGAGCTACCGGTTCAATTTCAGCCATATCGTAACATTGCCCAAGGATTTTACCCTGTTCATGTTTGCGAACTATGGAAGTCCGAATATCAGCTACCAGCGCGAATTCTCACGCGATATGCTTTACCTGTTCGGTGCTGAAAAGAAATTCTCTGACAAGTTAAGCATGGATGTTTTCTACAACCCGTTCATCAAGGATTTCAAATACACCAAGGTAATAACGACCACTCCCGGCTATTATGAATCATGGGAAGGTCACGTAGACGCTGGTCAGCTGTTCTGTTTCTCCATAACCTACAGTTTCAATAAGGGAAACAAGATCAACAAAATTGACAGGTCAGTGGAATATGAGAGGAGCCAGGGAAAAGGAGGACTGTAAGTAGGGACGAGTGACAAGTGACGAGTGACGAGTAAGAATGAGGTTCCCGGGTTGGCTTGGCTGGTCAGACCCGGGACCTTTTTTTTTGATGTTATTTGAAGTTACGCTGACGGACAATCTCAAAGAACAATACAGAAGCGGCAGCACTAACATTCAGGGATTGGATGGCCCCGTACATAGGAATCTTCACCAGCACATCCGCCATCTTCAGCAATTTGGGATCGATACCCGTATCTTCAGCGCCCAGGATGAGGGCAACCGGCTTGTTGAAATCAGCAGTGTACATAAAATCTTCCGCTTTTTCTGTGGCAGCAACAAGTTGGAATCCGCTGTCATGAAGATATTTTGCTGCATCTTCAAGAGAATTTACCCTGCATACCGGTATATTATTCAGCGCTCCTGCCGATGTTTTGATGGCATCCGCATTGATCTGGGCAGAACCTTTTGAAGGGACAACCAGTGCATCCATGCCTGAGCATTCAGCACTGCGTGCCAGGGCACCCAGGTTCCGCACATCCGTGATACTGTCGAGTAAGACAATCACCGGAAGCTTTCCCTGGTCGAATAACATGGGTACCAGCTTGTCAAGCTCCGTGTATTCCAGTTCGGAGACAAGCGCGATAATTCCCTGGTGGTTTCCGCCTGTCAGACGGTTCAGCTTTTCAAGCGGAACATATTGAAATGGGATATTCTGATCCTTCAGGGCAGGAAACAGCCCTGGAAGAGTTTCACTTTTGAAGCCTAGTTTGATCAGGACTTTGTCAATTGGTTTCCCGGAACGAATGGCTTCATTTACCGGATGGATACCAAAAATCAGACTTGATTTGGATTTCACGATTTCAATTTAGTCAATAAGAAAAATACTCCCCTTGCGCCAGGAATCAACTGCCTGCCTCCAGTAACTGTCATAATTGTCGGACCGTTGGAGAATATAATTGTCAAGGGTATAGGAAGAGGGCATATAATCGAAGGAAAATGTCACGGATGTGCTGAAGTTGTTCTTGAAATAAATCCATTTCTCCTGGGTGGGAGTAACCTTTACCTGTTGTGGCGGACCATAAATAATAAAAATCATTCCCCGGTCTGTTTTCCACCCTGGTTTATAGGAGGTAAAGAAAAAGTTCGAAAAGAAAACCCGGTTATAATATACCTTGATCAGTTCACGTGCCCTGTCTACGTTTCCGGTTTTATCTATCCAAAAGTTATCGACAGCCAGTTTCTGGTTGGTTGATTTTTTAAGGGCCTCATATTCAGGAGTAGTAGTCAGGTATGCCAAGGGTTCGATTAATTGATTTACCTCCTGGATCTTCGGATAGGTGCTTCCGAAGTTAAATACAGTGAGGCCTTCACGGCGTGATGAATCGAGTTTAAACTGGTACACGCCTTCATAATTCAGGGTATAATTTAACCCCTTTTTGAAGGGCAATACCCAAAGACTGTCAGGCTTGGCGGGAAGCTCCTTGTTTTTGCCTTCGGCAAATGAGGGTCTGGGCATAGGCAATTCACCCCCGTAATAATTTACATATACCTTATCAAACTGATAATCAGGGTAGTCGAGTTTAAATAGGCTATTCCCGATAACATGAGGAGTAAAAACCGGTACATTGCCCTGTGATTCTGTGATGAGGAAGTTCTGCCCGGAATAATCAGATATTCTGTCTACAAACGTGTAGGTAAGGTTCTCTTCATTTCTTACAACATCCTTCGCGATGATCATTAGCTGGTAAAACTTTCCTTTCCGTGTATTCAGCACCACCTGTGTAATGAACCGTTTATCTGCATTTTCACGTGCGAAATTATATTTGATCCTGCCGGAATCTGCCACCACTGGTTTTTCAGGATTTTCGAGATCTGTGAGCACATACGTAAGGCTTACCTGGGCCAGAATCTGATTTGGTTCAATGGTTCCTGAAAAAAGCAATTCAACAGGAAAGATTTTTATGAGGAGCAGGGAGGTGGAGGGGGAATTATGATACACTGAAAAAGCCGGATGAAACTTTGAACCTGTAGGGTTATACATTTTCGACAGGTTGACAACCGTAGGCTTGACAGTTGTACTTTTTTTAGGGGAGAAACAAGCAACAGGAAGCAAAAAAAGCAATACAAGTAACCAGTTAAGCCTTCTTTTCATTGTTTCACTGTTAATCATCTTTGGCAAAATTACTTAAATTCTTTTACTTTTATGTTCTTCCAGGTCTTTATGAAGCTCTTCCCATTGGCTCATCTGCTCTTTCAACGCAGTGTGCAGGGAGGTATACGCAGAATAAAATTCAGGTGTCATCAGGGCGTCAAGGTCCCCCTCCGGATTGGCGATTTTTGCCTCATATTCAGCAATTTCCGTTTCTATTTCGCTGATCCTGAGTTCAGCTTTTTCAATGCGGGTTTCTATCTTTCGCACATCCCTGTCGTATTCCTTCTTATTAAGGAACGCCTGTTTATTGCTTGTTTCCTCCTTTACTATGCTTGTTGCGGCTACCGTGGACTTTCTTTCAAGGTCGGCCATGGAAGCTAGTTTTTTGCGGGAAAGAAACTCATATATGCCACCAAGGTGTTCCCGGATCTTGTGATTTTCAAATTCATATACTTTAGTCACCAGACCGTCGAGGAATTCCCTGTCATGCGAAACCGCAATAAGTGTGCCATCATAATTCAGCAAAGCCTTCTTCAGAATATCTTTCGACCGCATGTCGAGGTGGTTGGTCGGCTCATCCAGGATAAGGAGGTTACAGGGCTCCAGAAGCAGTTTAGCCATGGCAAGGCGTGATCGTTCACCGCCCGAAAGTACCTTCACCTTTTTATCCACATCTTCACCACCGAACAAAAATGCGCCCAGTATGTCCCTTATTTTTGAGCGGACATCGCCGACAGCCACTTCATCCAACGTTTCGAGAACGGTTTTATTTCCTTCGAGCAATTCATCCTGGTTTTGGGCGAAATAGCCAATTTTCACATTATGACCGGGTTTTAGCTGGCCTTCATGGGGAAGCTCGCCAATGATGATCTTTGACAGGGTAGTCTTACCTTCACCGTTCCTGCCCACAAAGGCAACACGTTCATGGCGGTGAATCGTCAGGTCAATATGGTCAAGTACTTTGTGAAATCCATAGCTCATAGATAAACCGCGAATTTCAAGCACAACGGTGCCGGATCGGGGAGAGTGAGGAAATTTTATATTTATGGAAGAGGTGTCCTCTTCGTCAATTTCAATGATATCGAGCTTGTCCAGCATCTTTATCCTGCTTTGTACCTGGACCGATTTGGTTGCCTTATACCTGAACCGGTCGATAAAATCCTGTGTTTCATCAATCAGCTTCTGCTGGTTTTTGTATGCCGCGGATTGCTGTTCACGCCTTTCTTTCCGTAAAACCACATACCTCGAATACGGCACGCGGTAATCATAGATCTTACCCATGGATATTTCTACCGTGCGATCGGTTATCCTGTCCAGAAAAACGCGGTCGTGGGATATCATCACCACCGCCCCGTGATAATCGTGAAGAAAATCCTCTAGCCATTGGATCGAGTCTATGTCGAGGTGATTGGTGGGCTCATCCAGCAAGATCACATCGGGCATTTTCAGCAGGATTTTGGCCAGCTCAATTCGCATGCGCCAGCCACCGCTGAATTCACGGGTATGTCTTGTAAAATCAGACCGAGTGAATCCAAGACCCATCAGCACCTGTTCAATTTTCTGATCACGATTGCTACCTTCAAGTAAATGAAAGCGTTCTGTTTTTTCAGAAAGCTGGTCTATAATATCGAGATAATCAGCTGATTCATAATCAGTTCTGGTATTTATCTCTTCGTTTAGTTTTTTTATTTCCTGTTCAAGAACAAGGATCTCATCAAAAGCACTGCCTGCCTCATCGAACAGGGATTTATCGTCAATCACCACCATTTGCTGCGGCAGATATCCCAGCCTGATGGCAGGGGGTACTATCACCTTGCCTTCATCTGGTTGCTGTATACCGATAAATATCTTGAGCAGGGTAGTCTTTCCGGCGCCATTCCTGCCAACCAGGCCAATCTTATCCTTACTGTTTACAAGAAAAGAAATATCCCTGAATAAAAAGAATCCCCCGAACGACACGCTTAGATGGTCAACTGAAATCATGAATTCGCAATAAAAAATTACAAGGGGCAAAAGTAGCTAAAAAAAGTGACAAGGGACGAGGGACGAGGGACAAGAAGTGACAAGTGACAAGTGACGATTTAGCTCATGCCTGCTATTCGTATAATTTCCCGGGCAATTTCCTCAGGTGAAAGAATATAGTCAATACAGCCACTTGCAATGGCACTATTAGGCATATCAGCCTGAGCCGCTGTTATAGGTTTCTGGGCTATTGTAATTCCCCCTGCTTCCTTAATGTCACACATTGCATCAGCACCATCCCCATCATAGCCGGAAACAATAACCGCTATAATTTTACCATCCCAGTTTTTCATTAAAGAACGCAAAAATACTGTGATCACATCAGGCCATCCCCTTGGCTTTGATATAGGCTTTAAGCGAAACTCATCATTGAGAATATGCAAGTCCCGTTGTGCCGGAATTATAAACACATGATCAGGTTGAATATCAAGTTTTTCAGTAATTAACTCCACGGGCATACCGGTATACTTGGGAAGGATCTCATGGAGCAAAGTAGATACTGTTCTCAAATGATTAACAATGACAATAGCTACACCCATATCAGCCGGTAAATTCTGAAGCAACCGTGTATAGGCATCCAAACCACCTGCCGAACCTCCAACACATATGATAGGAAAGTCCTTGACAGCAATTTTTGATTTTTTTCCTTTCATGGTTAATGGCTCCTATACGTTAAGCTAACTAATTAACAATTAGATTGGCATGTTGTTAATGAAATATTGAATTATCTTACCGGTTAGCCAGGGTCACCCCATGGAAATAGAACATGAGGATATCGATATAGGAATATCCGACTTCAGCCATTTCGATGGCGCCTTCCTGGCAAAGTCCGACACCATGACCGTATCCGTGTCCGCGGAGGATCACTGTACCATTTGATTCTTCAATTGTAAAAAACGACGATTTCAGCTTAAAATCATCGCGTAACATCGACAATGAAACCAATTGCCTGTCGGGGTACAGGTATTTTTGCCTGGCGGTGCCCGACAATGCCTTAGGTTTTTCCGATCCGCCCGGTATTCCCTTTTGTAAAAGATATTTGTTCCAATCTGTAAGCGGGATGTTTTTAGTCCAGTTCCGCTGGGATGATCTGTCGCAAAAAGGATCATGAACAGAAGGCAGATACGGCAGATCCTTATTCCATGCCATGGAGGCACTGCAGGTTAATCCGCCGCAGTTTGCATGATAGGCTGTCATAATCGGTTCGCCGGCCCCATCTACAAGTACCTTATTTGCCGTTTGGCTCACGGCATCATAGATTAACCGGTTCATGTGGCTCTTCCCCTTAAAAGCCTGGCAGTGCACTCCGTCACAGAGGTTAAATCCCTGTGGCGCATGGCGGGTAAAATTTTTAACCGCGAATGTCCGTGTTAATACAGCCTGCGCTTTGTAGAATTCAATTCCCGCGTTTGACCCGCCTTCTGCTTCCACCGTTCCGGGAATATATTTTTCGAGGTCTACTATATTGATGAGCTGCATCGACAGGTCTCTCATACCTATAGTAAGATTATCCTCTGATTCTTTTGAGGGCAGGGAGGGATATACAGGTTTCACCTGGAAGATATTGCCGGCAGAAACCCCTTTGAATTCGAGCTTCTGATACGTGCCGTAGGATTGAAGGGTATCGCTGACAACCAGTCCTGAACCGGACATTTCAACGTGAAACATGGTGGATTTTCGGACTACTGCAATCTGGTGGCCATCTCCGGACAGGATATATTCACCTTCCACTACTGAAAAAACCAGTGACTGTACATTTTTTCCATAGAACAGGCCAAGCCGGATATCCGCTGCAACCAGCAAGGCCGGGATCGTTAACATGAAGACCGATAGTGATAATAATTTCCTGTAACGCATACCCATTTTATTTTTGATGCAGGATAGTATAAATTCTTCCGGCTACCCTTTCGGCAACCCCGGGTTCACCCAGAATACGGTGCAATTCATCGAAATTGTGCAACATTTCACCCCTGTAGGATGCGTCATGCAGGATCAATTCCAGTTCCGATTTTATATCAGCGGCAAGGTTTTCCTGGAGGAGTTCCTTCACGGCTGGCTTGTCCAGAATGAGATTCACAAGCGAGAAATACTTTATTTTTACAAAGAAGTTGCCGATGAAGAAAGTGGTTGCGCCGGTTTTGTAAACAACCACTTCCGGTACATTCAGCAGCGCTGTTTCAAGCGTTGCCGTTCCCGATGTCACAACGGCAGCTTTCGAATTCATCAATAGCGGGTACGTCTGGTTATAAATGATGTGCACATTCCTGTTTGCCGTAAACCTTTCATAATAGGCGGCAGTTATGGCAGGGGCCCCCGCAATAACAAACTGGTAATCGGGAAAAGATTCTGCTGCTGCAAGCATTTCAGGTAGCAGGTGCAATATTTCCTGTTTCCGGCTGCCGGCAAGCAAAGCGATAATGGGTTTGTCGCCGAGACCATTTTTTTTCCGGAAATCTTCTGACGGGTGGTAACCCGACTTAAAGTTTTCTATGCTGTCCATTACCGGGTTTCCATAGTACTCGGCATCCACATTATATTGCCTGTAAAAATCCACCTCAAAAGGCATCAGCACAAACATTTTCTCCACATATTTCTGTACCGATTTTACGCGCCACCTGGCCCATGCCCACAATTTTGGAGAAATATAATAGATCACCCTGATGCCGAGTTGCGCGGCAAACTTTGCCATAGGAAGGTTAAATCCCGAGTAATCAACGAGGATGATTACATCCGGCTTATATTGCAGGATATCCTCCCGGCAAAGCATTTTGTTTTTCCGGATAACCGGGTATTTTTTCACCACATCGATACCCATCAGGGCCATTTCGCGATAGTGGATGAAAAGTGATGCCCCTGCTTCCTTCATATTATCCCCGCCAAAACACCTGAACTGTGCATGTGAATCCTTTTTCTGCAACGCGGTTATGAGGTTGGCGGCATGCATGTCTCCGGAAGCTTCCCCGGCAATAAGGTAATATTTCATGCCTGCAAGGTATTGAAAATAATACTACCCGGAATATTACAGTCTGATATACAGATTGTACCCGGATGGAATGATCCTGGTCTGTTCATTTGTATCTGTGTAAGAGATGGCATGGGTGTTTCATATAATCATGTAAATTAACTTTATGGCGAAAATGGCTACCGTGAGTACTACGGTAGTTCCCAGCACCCCTTTGGAAGCCTGCATCCAGTTTAGCGCGTTAAACGCAAAAAACAGGAGGAGATTGGGCAACACACAATGGCTGATGATCACCGGGATAATATTGGCGATCACGAGATGATGGGAGAAGAGGGTAAATCGCACATCCTGTAACTGCGCATAGTATATGATGAAATACACGATCACAGGCAGCACTATTCCGGATATAATACCTGTACCCAGCGTATTGAATTTCTTTAACCGGGAAAATTTTGCTTCAGTCATGATATTGAAAGTTGTAAGAGCTCAGTGATAATTATTCCTGGATAGTCCATTCATGCAGCGAATTTATTGTATCATAGCAGGTAAGGTCTATTTTCTGGGGTACAATCGAAATATACTGATGTTCGAGGGCCCACTCATCGGTATCGGTGGCCTCAGGCTCGCTATTGTGAAAATTGCCGGTGAGCCAGAAATATTTTCGCCCCATGGGATCAACACGTTGGTCAAATTCCTCCTTCCAATATCCCTTGTTCTGCCTGCAGATTTTTATCCCTTCAATGCTTTCGCGGGGGCCGTCAGGTATGTTCACATTCAGGCATACGGAGACCGGGAGCCCTTTTTCAAGTACTTTTTTAATGATGAGTCCTGCAAAATGTTTTGCTGCCGTAAAATCAGCATCATAATCGAGATTCAGCAGCGAAAAGCCGATGGAGGGAATTTCATTGATGCATCCCTCGAGTGCGGCACCCATAGTTCCCGAATAGAATACGCTGGTGGAAGCATTTGATCCGTGATTGATGCCTGAAAGAAGCAGATCGGGTTTATCTGACAGCAGATGGTTAAATGCCATCTTCACGCAATCCACCGGTGTGCCGTAGCATTTATAAATGAGCAGATCCTTCTCCTCATGTACTTTTTCTATCCGTAACGGGACTTTCACAGTTATTGCATGCGACATTCCGGAATGCGGTTCCGCGGGGGCGACCACTATTACTTTGCCCATGGGTCTGACTACCTCAATCAACGATCTGATACCTTTGGCATCCACACCATCATCATTTGTAACCAGGAACAGGGGACTTTTTTTGTTATTGGGCATGATAATTTTAATAAAGCGCAAAGATAGTAAATAGTGAGATAGTTGATTGTTGATAGTTGATAGTTGATTGTGAAGGTTGATTGTTGATAGTTGATAGTTGCGAGGCAAGAGGTGGGAGTGAAGACCTAAAAATTACTATTTTTGTTTTTTTATAATTAATTACATGAATATCTCCTATAGTTGGCTTAAGCAGTACATTGATATCAATCTGAGTCCGGCGGAAGTGGCCAAAGTACTTACCAGTATCGGGCTCGAAGTGGAAGGAATTGAATCGGTTGAAAAAGTAAAGGGTGGCCTTGAAGGATTTGTGATCGGCGAGGTGAAAACCTGCCTGAAGCATCCGGGGGCTGATAAACTTTCGGTAACCACGGTGGACATCGGGCAGGAAGACCTGCTGAATATTGTCTGCGGGGCGCCGAATGTTGCTGCCGGCCAGCGTGTTGTTGTTGCCACCATCGGAACTACTGTGTACAAGGGAGAAGAAAGCTTTGTCATAAAAAGGGCAAAAATAAGAGGTGAGGAGTCTGAAGGCATGATATGTGCGGAAGATGAGACGGGAATGGGCAACAGCCATGACGGCATTATGGTCTTACCGGATACAGCTGCCGTTGGCACACCGGCCCGCGCGTATTTCAAAGCGGAACCGGAGACCATGTTTGTTATCGGGTTAACCCCGAACAGGATTGACAGTGCCTCCCACCTGGGAGTTGCCCGCGATCTTGCGGCCTATCTCAAAAAGGACAGGGATATACAGCTGATCAAACCATCGGTGGAGAGCTTTAAAGTTGATAGTGAAAATTATCCGGTTGACGTAATCATTGAAAATCCGAAATCATGCCGCCGGTATGCCGGGGTTAGCGTCAGCGGAGTTAAGATCGGAACATCACCTGAATGGCTTCAGAGCCGTCTTATTTCGATCGGGATGCACCCGGTGAACAATGTGGTGGATGTTACGAATTTTGTGTTGCACGAGCTGGGACAGCCATTGCATGCCTTTGATGCAGACCAGCTGAAGGGGAGAAAAATTGTGGTCAGGAACCTTCCCGAGGGGACCCCTTTTGTTACCCTGGATGGCATTGAGCGGAAACTGTCGTCAACTGACCTGATGATTTGTGACGGTGTGGATCCTGTAGCCATAGGAGGTGTTTTTGGCGGGCTCCATTCGGGGGTTACCGAGACGACTGAGAATATTTTCATTGAAAGCGCGTATTTCGATCCGGTATCTGTCCGGATAACCGCAAAACGCCATAATATAAGTACCGATGCTTCTTTCCGGTTTGAACGGGGAGTTGATCCTGAAATGACGATAACGGCACTTAAACGTTGTGCCCTTCTGATTAAGGAAATCGCAGGAGGCAGCATATCATCTCCGATTGTTGATGTGTATCCTTCTCCCATACACCCCGTGAAAGTAAGTGCCACATTTTCCAATATTGACCGGCTTATCGGTAAAAAGATCAAGCGCAACCTGCTTCATTCAATACTGGTGTCACTGGATTTCAAAATACTGGTGGAAAATGAAACAGGTTTTGAACTCGAAGTGCCATCCTACAGGGTGGATGTAACCCGTGAAGCCGATGTCATTGAAGAGATCCTGCGAATCTACGGGTATAATAATATAGAGGTCAGCGAAACCCTGAAGGCAAGCCTGTCCTATAGTCCCAGGCCCGATAAGGACAAACTGACCGACCTTGTGTCTGAGTTCATGACAGGCAACGGGTTCAATGAAATTATGTGCAACTCGTTGACAAGCGCTTCCTACTATGAATCCCTGGCCACATACCCGGCCGCCAACCTTGTAAGGATAAAAAATCCATTGAGCAACGAACTCGATTCCATGCGGCAAACCTTGTTGTTCGGAGGACTGGAAACCATCCGGCATAATGCCAACAGGCAGCATCCTGATCTCCGGTTGTTTGAATTCGGAAACTGCTATTCTTACCATGGAGACAGGGGAACCCGAAATCCGCTGGAGAAGTACCAGGAAGAGTTCATGCTGGGCATGTTCATCACGGGCAACCGCACGGAACCCAACTGGGCTACAAAGGAAGAAACCGGAAGTTTCTATTTGCTCAAGTCCTATCTTGAAAACCTGTTAAGTAAACTGGGACTGGAGGCAGGTTCATTCCAGGTAAACCCGTTAACTGCCAAAGAGGATTTATTTACAGCAGGACTGGTCTATCAGCGGAACAATCTGCCTGTGGCTGAAATTGCTATTGTGACGCAATCGCTGGCAAAGAATTTTGATTTGCGCAACGATGTTTTTTATGCAGGCGTGCATTGGGAAAACCTGATGAAAGCGCGTGGTGATCATAAGGTGAAATACAAGGAACTGCCGAAGTTTCCTGAAGTGCGCAGGGACCTGGCTCTTTTGCTGGATAAGTCCGTAACATTTGATCAAATCAGGGATATTGCGGTTAAAATTGAACGAAAGCTGCTGACCCGTATAAACCTTTTCGATGTATACGAGGGGGACCGGATCGAAAAAAATAAGAAATCATACGCGGTCAGCTTTATTCTGCAGGATACGGAAGCCACATTAACCGATGAACGCATCGACCGTATAATGAAAAAACTGATGGAGGCCTATCAGAAAGAATTGAGTGCTGAAATACGCAAGTAATGAAAAGAATTGAACTCATCAGGGGTGACATTACAACCCTTGAAGCAGATGCAATTGTAAATGCTGCTAACTCCTCGCTGTTGGGTGGAGGAGGGGTGGACGGGGCGATACACAGGGCTGCCGGGCCAGGGCTTCTTGAAGCCTGCCGGAAACTGAACGGCTGTCCGACCGGAGAGGCTAAAATAACCCCCGGATTCAACCTGAAAGCAAAATATGTTATTCATACGGTGGGTCCGGTGTGGCAGGGAGGGAAAGATGATGAGGCCGGCTTACTCGAAAAATGTTATACCAATAGTTTACAGCTCGCAGCCCTGAATTCGGTTAAAATGATTGCCTTTCCGAATATAGCCACCGGTATTTATGGTTTTCCGAAAGACCGGGCAGCCGAAATCGCGGTAAATTCCGTGAAAAAATGGATTGAATCTCATCCCGAACCAGAAAGAGTAATTTTTGTTGTTTTTGATGAGCAAAACGCGGAAATCTATAATCGTATACTGGCTTGAAAAAACCGTCAATTGCCATACTCTTACTTTTACTGGGGACAACAGCCTCCAATTCCCAATGTTTCAGGTATAACACAGCTTTCCATGCGGGTGAGCGTCTCACCTACAATGTAATGTACAATTGGGGTTTCATATGGATCGGCGCCGGAGACGTGGTCTTCAGCGTAAAAGAAACAAATTTTAAGGGCAGGCCTGTATATTTACTCGATGCACATGGCAGCAGCTATCCCTCGTACGACTGGTTCTTTAAAGTCCGGGACAGTTTCCAGTCCTATCTTGATAAAGAAACATTACAGCCTGTATGGCATTTGAGAAATACAAGCGAAGGCAATTTCAATACGTATGAGGAGTATCACTTTGACTATAACAAAAACCTGATATACTCGGCCACACAGAATACCAAGAAGCCCTACAAAAAGGATACATTAAAAACTGTGAATTGTCTCTTTGATCTCCTTACCACAGCCTATTTCGCCCGGAATCTTGATTTCACAAGTATAACAGACGGTCAAAAAATTCCGGTTACGCTTTTACTCGAAAATGAAATTTATCACTTATACATTCGGTATCTTGGCAAGGAATTACTGAAACTTAAAAACGGAAGCCGGTATAATACAATCCGGTTTTCGATTCAACTTGTGGAAGGAACTGTTTTCAAGGCTGGTGAAGATTTGATTGTGTGGGTGACCGATGACAAAAACCATATTCCTGTGATGGTTGAGGCAAAGATAATTGTAGGTTCCGTCAAAGCCTTCCTGCAATCCAGTGAAAACCTGAGGAACAAATCCACGGCCAAAGTCAAATAATTATCAAGATATGAAATGGATTATTGCTGTTTTATTCCTGTCCATAGTTCCCTCCCTGTTCCTGTCAGCTCAACCTGATAATACATCTGTCAGAACACTGAAAAAACACAATGCCCCTGTCAAGGCGGTGGCATTCAGTGCCGATGGTGAAATTCTGGCTACAGGAGGTGAGGATAAAACCATCAGTTTCTGGAATGTAAAATCAGGAGATCAGAAAGGTACAATTGAGAACTTTTTTAATATCAAAGCATTGCAGTTCACCCCTGATAACCTGGTATTGGCGGCCTGCGGTGCGGATGTCAAATTGATGGATATGCAGGGTAAGCTCATCCGCACATTCGACGGATTTACCACTGATATCTGGAGCATGGATTACAATGCGGCAACACATAAAGTGATTGCCGGTTCGTATGCCAAATCGATCAAGGTGTGGAATTATGATAACGGATCGGTTTTGTTCACCCTTACAGGGCATGAGAAGAGTTGCCTGGCGGTGGGTATAAATGTTGCCGGAGATAGGGCGGTAAGCGGGTCGCTCGACAAATCTGTCCGGCTATGGGATTTGAATAAGGGAGAGCAATTAAAAAAACTGGACATACATTCCGAAAATATCTTTACCGTGGAGTTTCATCCGTCGGGAAAGTATGTTTTATCTGCCTCCGCAGACAAGACTATCCGTCTGTGGAACCTGGAAACCGGCAAGGTAGTGAGAACCTACAGCGGTCATAATGCAAGTATCTTCGATGTGCAGTTCAGTAAGGATGGAACTTGCTTTCTCAGTAGTTCTTCCGACAAGACCATCATTCTTTGGGAAACAGCAACCGGGAAATTGCTGAATACATTTACCGGGCATACAGGGTATGTGAATATGGCGAGATTTAGTCCTGACGGCCAACACTTTGCTTCTGCTTCTGATGACCAGACGGTAAAGATTTGGAACCTTGAAAAGAAGTATTTTGCAAATGCTTATTTTTCAACGGAAATAGAAGAAGCCAGGCAGGCTTCACCGCTTTTTGCACCCCGGAATCCGGGGGAGTCAAAGCAGGATTATGCCGTCAGGGAGGCAGAAGCGCTGAAATATCTGGATGGTTTGTATGATCAGTATTATGAGAAATATCTTCAGTTGCCGGGTTTACATGATCCTGAAGGAATCGAAAAATAATAACACTAATGAAAAAAGCTAAAAAAATTGCTCTGGTAGCGCATGACAACAAGAAGAAAAACCTGCTTGAATGGGCGGATTGGAATTGGGAAATACTGGTGGATCATGAATTAATCTGCACGGGAACAACGGGTAACCTGCTGGAAGAGCTGTTTGAGAAGAAGATCAAAGGTCTTAAAAACAAAAAGTTAAAGCTCAAAAAATTAAAATCGGGCCCGTTGGGAGGCGATCAGCAGCTGGGTGCAATGATTGCTGAAGGTAAGATTGACCTGGTGATCTTTCTCTGGGATCCGATGATGCCGCAGCCCCATGAAGTGGATGTGAAAGCCCTGCTGAGGATAACCGTTCTGTATAACATTCCCACCGCCTGTAACCGGTCATCAGCTGATTACATGATCTCATCCAGCCTGATGGATTCAGACTATATACCTGCCCGGAATGATTTCTCCTCCTACCTGGAAAGGAAAATCGGTGGTCAGTAACCGGTGGTCGGTGGTCGGTGGTCGGTAATGGGTTACCGGTGATTAGAAATAGATCCTAGAGACAAGGCAATGCCTTGTCTCTGCGATTTCCAGAATGGGTTAGTTTCATTTATAGAAATACGGATCCAGCACACTCACCTCAATTATATTATCCACAGGGAGTCCGTTTGCTTTTGCCGATTTCCGGATGGCTGCCTCAGACGGAGCATCATAAATACAATAAGATTTCTTCTTGTCCTTTGTCACATATGAATGCACCCAGGTGACATTATCCTCTGAATTATTGGAGACTACATTGAGGCACATTTGACTTCCTTCTTCATTGACCGGGATAATAAGTCCGGTGGGGAAAGTTCGTTCCACAAGAAATCTCTTCATAACTATATCCTTAGCCATCGCAGTTTTGTCCTGCGAAAACATATTCAGGTTGCCTGCAATGATGAGGGTTGCAACCAGCAAAATCTTCAGGGTCATTTTTTTCATGATGTTTAAGTTTTAAGGGTTATCATGATCAAAATTATATCGTACGCCTCAGGTTGGGATATACAAATAATTCAAAGGAAAACAGTATTTGGTAAATATTGGCAGGCCGCGAATCTGGCAAGATAATAAGGTATATCGCTGATGAAGGGACTTTTACAGGATTCAGGGAATTACGGGCAGACAGGCAATGATACAAATCGTTCAGAAAAAGGCAAAATTCAGTCAGATTTTTCCCGTCTCAGGCCTTAAAAGAATGCAGGGTTCTTATAAATCCGGCCGGAAGTACATTAAACCTTTTCTTAAAACATTTTGCGAAATAGGAGGGATTTGTAAATCCCAGTTCGTAGGTAGTTTCAGAAATATTTTTGTTTTGTTTTTGCATTAACTCAACCGCTTTATGGAGCCTCATTTCTCTCAATAAATCATTCGGTGAAAGGCCTGTAATTTGAATCGTATTGCGGTAGAGACGGGATGTTGATACTCCAAGCCGGGTACATATCTTTTCTAGGTTGATTTCCGGTTCGAAAAGTGCATTTTGAAAGGCTTCCAGTAATTTGCTCAGAAAGGTGTCTTCTTCCGATGTAATGATCCTGATGGATTTGGTACCGCTAATAACCCGTGATGCACTGCCTTTATATTGTTCCTTTATTCCTGAAGACATGAAGATCCTGTTGGTATCTGAAATGAAACTATAATTTTTTGCCGTTGCAACAGCATTACCGAAAAGCTTAGTATTTCCAGATACCGGGAATCCCGAGCTTAATCCGGCTTTTAATTCCACTTTGGGCAGATTGTAACATGTATTTTGAAAAATGACTGAATTTCGCAAGAGGATTGCACAATCGATGGCATGAGTTACGGATACAAATGAAATCAGGAACTCTTCCCGGTTTTCTACAATGCGTCCGGCGAAGAGCGGTAGAGAATCGTGGACAAGTGAATGAAAATTCTTTATAAGCTGAGTGGCGACCTCTTTTCCATACAAACATTCAAATAATATACGGTCTTTGAGATCAACAACAAGCAGGTATCTGAATGCGGGGTCATTAATAATTATCCGATCTGAAGAGCCATTTATTTGTGAAGGATCGGGATCGTTGATGCGGCCTAAAAATGATTTTACCACAGTGCTGTCCACCTCGATGATATCATGCGGTATCAGACCGTGAGCCCTTAAATGTAATTCACTGACATTTTGTTTATTAGGTGAATTTATGAGGCAAAATACATTTCCCCGGTCTTCATCTGCCCAATAGGTAATGCATGTGCAACCATAATCTGTCTGGAATTCCAGGTCCTTCAAATGTGCTTCTGCAGCGTCACTCAGTGTAAGACCCGGAACATTGTGCCGATCCATATATAAGGGCATGGTAATTTTATTTGTTTTGTTTCTGAAACAAACGAAACAAATAAAACTACAAATGGTTTTGAGATTGGTATTCGATAACCGGGATTCTGTGAATTAGATCGTAGAGACAAGGCATTGCCTTGTCTCTACGGTTCCAATCAATTTATTAATCCGGTTAATACCTGCTTGTTTTCCGATGTAAGCTTCCCATTCCTCGATTTCAGTTCAAGGGAAAGATCGGTTCCTTTGTCACCCAGGTGTTTTCGCATGTTTTTAAACATGCTCCCCGTGGCAAGTTTGTAGGTTGTGAACAACACCGTTTTTTTGCCCTTCAATGCTGGAAGTTTACCCGCGAAATCAGTCCAGGTTTTTTCAGGATGCTGCAAAAAAAGCATCAGGCCGGCGGTCCAGCAACCCATAAATACAAGGTCAGCCTGATCTGTTACCCCAACCTTATAATCCGAAACCGGAAGTATACTTGTTTTCACACCTTTTTCTGAAAGAAATTGTCCAATTTCTTCGGCATATTTTTTTGTAATTCCGGTTTTGCTCTGGTAGATAATTACTGCCTGTTTCATTTAAGCGCGATTAAAGCGTTTTTCATACGTTTCATGGCTTCCACAAGTTTTTCATCGGAAGTGGCAAAGGAAATACGGATGCAGTCATCATCGCCGAAAGCATCACCCGGTACCGTGGCTATGTGGGCTTCTTCAAGAAGATATAGACAGAGGTCATTGGAGTTTGCAATGGTTTTTCCGTTAATGGATTTTCCATAATAAGCATTTACCTGGGGAAACACATAGAAAGCACCATCGGGATCATACACCTTCAGGTGAGGGATTTCACGTACAAGCTTAACTACCAGGTCTTTTCTGCGTTTGAAGGCATTGTTCATTTCGCCAACACAGGATTGATCACCCGTGAGGGCCGCAGTGGCGGCTTTCTGTGATATGGTTGTGGCACCGGTTGTGGTCTGGCCCTGCAGCTTGTCGCATGCTTTGATCAGCCAAAGGGGGGCGCCCATGTAACCAATTCTCCATCCGGTCATGGCATATGCCTTTGATACGCCATTGATGACAACGGTGCGGTCTTTCATATCGGCAAACTGGGCAATGGTCTCATGACCGCCGATAAAATTTATATGCTCATATATTTCATCTGAAATCACCATGATCCGGGGATGTTTTGCCAGTACATCGGCCAGTGCACGCAATTCAGCCCTTGTATAGACGGCTCCTGTAGGGTTGGACGGGGAGCAAAGAAGGAGCGATTTTGTTTTAGGAGTAATAGCAGCGGCCAGTTGTTCGGGTGTGATCTTGAAATTATTGTCGAACCCGGCACTGATCACCACGGGAACACCTTCGCAGACCTTCACAAGTTCCAGGTAACTTACCCAGAACGGTGCGGGGATAATTACTTCATCACCCTTGTCGATCATGCTCATAAGGGCATTGGCAAGCGAATGTTTGGCACCGCAGGAAACAAGCACCTGGTCGGGGGAATAATCCAGGTTATTTTCCTTTTTGAATTTTTCCGATATAGCTTTTTTGAGATCGGGGAAACCGGCAACAGGGGGATAAAACGAAAAATTATCATCAATAGCTTTTTTGGCAGCGGCTTTAATATGATCGGGAGTGAAAAAGTCGGGTTCACCCACGCTGAGGTTAATCACGTTAATACCCTTTGCTGTCAGATCCCTGCTTTTTTGGTTCATGGCTATAGTAGCCGACGGGGATAAGCTATTGACCCTGTTTGAAATGCTTTCCATATTGTATATTCTGGTTATTAATAGTTACTCATTTAAGACACTAAGCTATTAACTTTTAGTTATTAGTTTAGCCTGTTTTCCGATGGTAAAAATAAACTATTCGCCATAAATTCGTTAATATTACGGGAGGTTATTTTTAAACACTATTCAGCATGGACCAGGCCCTCGAAATTCTCAAATATGTGCTTCCCGCCCTGGTGGTATTTTTTACCACTGTTTTTATGGTTAAGAAATACTTTGATGATGAAGACAAAAAACGGAAGCAGCAACAATATCTCAACAATCAGAGCATAACAACACCGCTCAGGCTCCAGGCCTATGAGCGGGCTATACTGTTTCTTGAAAGAATTTCACCCGAAAACATGATCATGCGGGTAAACCGGTCGGGATACACCTGCCAGCAGCTCCAGTCGGAATTACTGAATGCCATCCGGTCGGAATATGAGCACAATCTTTCACAGCAGTTGTATCTCTCTTCAGGTGCCTGGGAAATGCTTAAAAACGCCAGGGGAAGAACGATTCAGTTTATAAACCAGGTGTCGGAGAAATTACCGAAGGATGCTCCTTCCATCAATCTCAGCCGGGCGATCCTTGAAAATATTGTGGACCAGGAGAAAATTCCGGCCGGCGATGCACTGGAATTTATCAAGAAGGAGTTTGAGCAGCTGTTTAAGTAGGGACAAGTAGGGACAAGTGACAAGTGACAAGTCCCTCAGCATTTAACAATATGGCCCCATAACGAATAACTGGAAAAGCGCTAATTTTAAGCGTTGCCCCATGCAGAAAAAACCGTTATCACTATGATGCTTTGACATCCATGACAAGTCCGGTACTGTATG
>JBGSSA010000092.1:0-22938 GCA_041737295.1 Bacteroidales bacterium
ATCAATCGCTATGCGATCCGGAGCCTTATGCGAGAGAGTTGCTTTTAATCTTTCTTTGGAAGTCATATTCATAAGCGTCGCATTTTTGCGCAATCTAAATTAGTAAAATTTATTTACGAATGACGATTTTTGATTTACGATTGACGATTGACGATTGACGATTGGCTGACGCGGCTGACTGCAAAACCACAAAACTCCTTCCGGAGCTGATATCCCCCGCTGGCGGGGGCAGGGGGTGGATTTTGTGGCAATTTTCTGCAAAACTTTACCCATCCCAAATCGAAAATCGTAAATCGTAAATCGTAAATTACTTACTTGCCAACATTAACGCCTCAATCCTCTTCCTCAGCGTATCACTCACTGCCACAAGCGGAAGCCTGACATTGTGCTGGGTTATTTTGATGCTTTCAAGTGCGCATTTGACACCCGAAGGACTTCCTTCTTCAAACAAAGCGATCATCAGCTCAAGTAATTTGTAATGGATTCCAGAAGCCTTATCGAAATGTCCCTCGAGAGCATGATTGACCATATCGGTAAACTGTTTCGGGCAGGCATTTGCAATAACAGAAATCACACCCGTTGCGCCCATTGCCATCATGGGCAGTGTTAACATGTCATCTCCGGATATTACCTGGAAATCTTTGGGCTTATCGCGGATGATTTGCATTACCTGGGCCAGATTGCCTGATGCTTCTTTTACAGCTACAATATTCTTCACCTCTTTCGCTAATTTCACGGTGGTCTCGGCTGAAATATTGGAACCTGTGCGGCCGGGGACATTGTAAATGATAACCGGGACCGGACTTACTTCTGCAATGGATTTGAAGTGCGCGAATATTCCCTGCTGGGAAGGTTTATTATAATAGGGTGAAACCGATAACAAGCCATCTACATTATTGAAATCGAAATGTGCCACAGTATCAATAATTTCCTGGGTGTTGCTTCCCCCGATGCCCACCACTACCGGCACCCTGCAATTCACTGTATCGGTTACGAAATTGACAATTGCTTTCTTTTCATCCTTGGATAATGTCACTGATTCTCCGGTTGTTCCGAGAGGAACTAAATAGTTGACCCCATTCCGGATTAAATGTTCGAGCAATTTACCCAGCGACTTAAAATCAATACTACCATCGGTACGGAAAGGGGTAACAATGGCAACTCCGGTGCCTATAAATTTCTTGTGCGCCATAAAAATTTACTTTTTAAGTATCGACAGGTAATGTAATAATTGATTGATCAGGAATTTAAGCTGAAATTCTATTTCTGTTTTCTTTTCAATTTCAGTTGCAATATCACCATTTTCCGCCAATGATTTTTTTTCACGGATAATATCGCGGCGGAGACTTCTCATGGTTTCTTTTTCCTTTTCAATATCAATCATGAAATCCAGGGAATTATCCGTAAGGGAGAATCTTCCGGTTTTAAAAGCAGCCTTCGATGCGGAACTTATATAATAAATGGGAAACTGGTAATCGAGGCTGAGATTAATGAGTATATCGAAGGGTTCATTAATAAACTTTTCAGTTTGTGTAGAAACGGGTTTGTAATACCAATTCAGATCATTTTTGCAATAAAAATCAAAGCCCTTTCTGTAGAGATAATTATCAATGAGTTTCTTATTGTCAACATACCCCAACGCAGAAATTGAAATTGATTTGGACGACAGCTGTTTAACCAGGTCCCGTACAATTTCAAAACTGATATACTCTGTGGCGTTGTAAATAATACCAATATTTTTAGCATCCGCAAGCGTACACAGGTTAACCTTCCTGTCTGTGCTGCCGGTCCTGCCCGTCAGCATTTGCCTGCCTATTCTGGCTTTCATATTGTCTGCCCACTTCATATTGCAAGTTTAATCAAATATAATGAGAAATTAAAAAAACGGGATATGAAAGCAAGGGGGCGCGACCTGTTTCAGGGTTATAATTCCGTCTTTCATCTATGAATAGTCCCCGTTCTTCTATTGCATTTCAGATTGGCAACCGTCGGCTCTATTTTTACCCGTAAATAAAGTCAACTTATGAAAGCATCTTTTCTTTTGCTATGTGTCAGCTTCTTGTCCTTCATGCCTCAGATTACAGCACAACCGGGCAAAACATGGACATTACAGGAATGTATTGAATATGCCCTGAATCAGAATATCCAGGTAAGGAAAAGTGAACTTAACAACCAGACATTTCAATATTATGCCGCACAGGCCCGGGCACAGCGTTTTCCGTCAGTAAGCGCCGGAATCACACAGAGTTTTTCATGGAGCAGGGACCTGGCTGATGAAAGCAACGGTTACGGCGGTACCAATGGTACCAATTACCAGGTAAACTCATCCGTTAATCTGTATAATGCCAACCGTACCAATAACCAGATCAAACAGGCAATGCTTGATATAGCCGGTGGTGAATATTCTCTTGAAACCACAAAGGAATCCATCAGTCTGAGTATACTTGATGCATTTTTGCAGATTTTATATGCCGAAGAGCAGGTTAAAAACAGCGAAAAACAGATTGAGTCCACCACAAGCCAGCTATTACTTGCCAGCGAGAGGCTTAATCTGCAGGTGATTTCCCAATCGGACTATGCCCAGGTAAAATCACAACTGGCTTCGGAAAAGCTGAACCTCGCCAATGCACAAAGTCAGCTTGCCATTGCCAGGGTCAATCTTGAACAGCTCATGGAACTTCCGGTTTCAGATTCTTTTACTATTCAGCATCCAAACCTTGAGGAAACTCTGAGCCTTGAAATAATTCCCGAAGT
The DNA here is from genome assembly GCA_041737295.1 of Bacteroidales bacterium. Classification (GTDB taxonomy): domain Bacteria; phylum Bacteroidota; class Bacteroidia; order Bacteroidales; family UBA10428; genus UBA5072. The sequence continues at coordinate 2,755 of JBGSSA010000092.1, forward strand.
GAACACAGTTTACGATACCGCACTTGCCATTAAGCCGCAAATCAAATTTGCCGCCATAAACAAGGAGATTGCAGCTCTTGATGAGAAAATAGCAAAAGCAGGATACTATCCCGGTTTGTCCGCCAATGCAGGCATCAGTTCCAACTATTCAGGCATTGCGAATTCAGCCTATTTTAACCAGCTGAACAATGGCATATTGCCCTCTGTAAGTTTTGCACTGAGTATCCCGATCTTTCAAAAGAAACAGGTAAAAACGAATGTTGCACTGGCAAAAATTGGATACAGGAATGCTGAACTTGAGGAGATCGATACTAAAAACCAGCTTCGCAAAAATATCGAACAGGCCTGCCAGGATGTATATTCCGCCCGGATAAAGTTTGAGGCGAACCAGGAAAATTATTCCGCAACACTGGAAGCAGCAGCGCTTTCTGACGAAAAGTTTAAACAAGGTATCATCAATTCTGTGGATTACCTGGTTTCAAAAACTAATCTTAATGTAGCTGAAAGTCAGTTTTTACAGGCTAAATATAACCTGATATTCAGTTATAAAATATTGGATTTTTATACGGGGATTCCCTTGTCATTATAATCGGATCACAGTAAAATAAACAGCAATCATATGAAAAAGAAAGTAGTAATTATCAGTGGAGCAGTAATAATTTTAGTGGTTATAGCCCTATTGATACTCAAGCCATTCGAAAAAAAAGAGGACGTTGCTAAATTCGACACAGTTAAAGTTGAAAGGGGAAATATTACCAATACGGTTACGGCAACAGGGACTATTGAGGCTGTGGTTTCCGTCAATGTTGGTACCCAGGTATCCGGAATCATTAATAAGATATATGTTGATTTTAATGATATTGTGAAGAAGGGTCAGTTAATGGCTGAAATTGACAAAAAGTCACTCATAAACCAGCTTGAACAGACCCAGGCTAATGTCAACCAGGCGAAGGCACAGTTGAACTTCCAGGAAGCCACTTTCAACAGGATGAAAGCTCTGTATGAAAAGAAGCTTATCGCTCAATCAGATTATGATCAGGCACTTTACAATTATGAAAATGCAAAAGCTTCTCTCGCGAATGCCAATGCGGCATATGACCGGAACAAGGTAAACCTGGATTATGCCACTATATATTCACCAATCGATGGCGTTGTGCTGAACCGTGCGATCGAAGAGGGACAAACTGTAGCTGCCAGTTTTAACACTCCTACACTTTTCACCATTGTAAATGACCTGACCCAGATGGAAGTGCAGACAAGTGTTGATGAAGCCGACATTGGAAAAGTAAAGAATGGCCAGCGTGTGGAATTTACAGTGGATGCTTATACAGACCTGAAGTTCGGGGGAACTGTTACCGAGGTCAGGCTGCAGCCTGTTACAACCAATAATGTTGTTACCTATGTTGTAATCCTTGATGCTCCCAATCCCGATAAAAAGCTGATGCCCGGCATGACAGCCAGTGCTACAATATATGTTGATGAAAAGGAGAACACGCTTATCCTTTCGGGAAAAGCCCTGCGTTTCAGCCCAAGTCAGGAGTATATGCAGGAAATGTTCGCCAGCATGAATGCATCCGGTCAGGCTAAAGGCATGTCCGCCGGAGGATCAATGCCCGGCCCGGATCAGACAGCATCTGCTTTACCGGTACCAGGGAAGGGGGTTGGAAACAATGGCGGAAAATTAGTATGGGTGAGAAATGACCAGGGGGGTATCCGTCCCAATCCGATACAAACCGGAATTGACAATGGAACCAATATTGAAGTGGTTTCGGGACTGAAAGAAGGGGATGAAGTGATTATTTCGATGAGTGGCGACGGGGCGTCAACTACTGCAAAGAAAACCAATGATGGCCCCCCGGGACCGTTCCCTTTCTAAATTCAGGACATAGAGTTGTTATTAACAAATCGAAATCATGGAAAAAGCCATAATAGAAATTACGGGTCTTCGAAAGGATTATCTTGTGGGTGAAGTAACCGTGCATGCATTGCGCGGAGTGAATTTGGAAATTCAGTCGGGTGAGTTCGTCGCAATCATGGGGGTGAGCGGTTCAGGAAAATCCACCATGCTGAATATCCTGGGATGTCTTGATAAACCCACTCATGGAGAATACTGGCTCGACGGAGTAAATATTAATACACTCGACAGGGATGAATTGGCCGGTTTGCGCAATAAAAAGCTGGGATTTGTCTTCCAGGCCTATAACCTCTTGCCAAGGACGACAGCTCTTGAAAATGTTGAATTGCCCTTGTTTTACAATTCAAAAGTAAAATCAAAGGAAAGAAAGGATCGGGCAATAAGGGCACTGGAAGCAGTCGGCCTTGCCGACCGGATGCATCATATGCCAAATCAGCTTTCAGGGGGACAACAGCAACGGGTTGCGATTGCCCGCTCATTGGTGAATGACCCCGTTCTGATCCTTGCAGATGAGCCTACGGGTAACCTGGATACCCGTACATCATTTGAGATCATGGAGCTGTTCCAGGCTCTGAATGAACGCGGCAGAACAATCGTATATGTGACACATGAACCTGATATTGCACGTTTTGCAACAAGAAACGTAGTTTTCAGGGATGGACATATTCAAAAGGAGAATGTGGTGACTGACCGGCTTTTTGCCCGGGAAATCCTGAAAACGCTGCCTGTTGAAACTGAAGAATTTGATGCCTGAAAAAATTTAATCATATGAGTTATTCAAACCTGTTACGAATTGCAGTCCGTGCCCTTGTCAGAAATCGGCTGAGGGCAATATTGACCATGCTCGGGATTATTATTGGAGTGGCATCCGTCATCGCGATGCTTGCCATTGGTGAAGGCTCGAAACAGAATATCCGTAAGGAAATGTCGAATATGGGTACCAACCTGCTGATGGTTATGCCTAATTTTCAACGACGCGGAGGGGTCAGCCTGGGATCTTCAAGTTCGAATACATTGAAATATTCTGATGTGGTAGCCCTGCGGATCCAGGCAACGGCAATTGCTGCTGTTTCCCCCGAGGTGAGGGCCACCGGCCAGGTTATCTATGGCAACCAGAATACGCAAACAACCATATATGGAGTAAGCGAAGAATATCTTGGCATTAAGAAACTGGAATTGAATAGTGGCCGGATTTTTACATCGAACGAAATAAAAAGCATGGCCAAAGTTTGTATCTTAGGGCAAACTGTGATTGAAAACCTGTTTGGTGCAGGGGCTGATCCTGTAGGACTTTCGATTCGTATAAAAAACCTGCCATTCACAATTATCGGAACGATCGAAGATAAGGGTGAGAGCGGGATGGGGCAGGACCAGGATGATTTGATACTGGCACCCTATACTACAGTGCAACGTCGTTTGGCAGCGATTGATTATATTAATGGAATATATGTGTCAGCCACAAGCGAAGAAAAAAGTACTGAGGCGCAGTCCCAGATTGAGGAAATCCTGCGCACAACACATAAATTAAAAGATACGGATGAAAATGATTTCAGGATTATGTCACAGTCTGAACTGATGACAACCATGTCGTCGATTACTGATATTCTAACCTACCTGTTGGGAGCTATAGCCGGCATTTCACTTCTGGTAGGCGGTATAGGCATTATGAATATCATGTTTGTTTCAGTTACCGAGCGAACCCGTGAAATCGGACTCCGTATGTCAATTGGCGGTCGGGGAAAGGACATTTTGAAACAATTTCTTGTTGAATCCATGCTTTTAAGCATCATTGGAGGGGCACTGGGCGTTGTCTTCGGGTATCTGATAGCTATGGTGGCCGGATCTTTCATGGGTTTCCCCCCAATCGTGAAAACACAATCCGTTATTATGGCATTCATGGTATGTTTTGTAATCGGGGTTTTCTTTGGCTGGTATCCTGCCCGGAAAGCTTCGAACCTGAATCCGATCGATGCCCTGAGATATGAATAAATAAAGTATATGCAACAAAAGAAAAAGTTGATTTCCCGCAGCACTATACGTATATCGCTGCATATCCTGGCCTGGACCATTTTATTGGGCGTACCCCTTTACCTCATAAACCGGTGGGATGCCGGCACGGATTTCGTGTGGATATATTATACAAATACATTGATCAGTGGGGCAATCTTTTATATTAATTACCTTGATTTGATCCCCAGGTTTTTTTTCAAGAGCCGGGTTAAATATTATTTGGCAGTTGTTGTACTGATCCTGGGATTCTACTTTGTTTCAGATCAGTCGAACAAGCTGATCTTTAAATATGTGCCCCATGAACAAAGGATAGATGAAAACAGGAGGCAGCCAGGGGAAGAGCGTCACGGACGCCCGCCATTCCGCCAGATACATCTGTTCAATTATACCTTTACCTCTATTTTCCTGATTTTTTTCTCCCTCGGACTCCGGGTGATCGAGCGGAATGAAATGATCGAAAAGCGCCAAAAGGAACTTGAAAAAGAAAAATTGAATTCAGAACTTGCTTTCCTGAAAAATCAGATCAGCCCCCACTTTTTCTTTAATACACTCAATAACATCTATTCACTGATTGGCATTAATACCGGGGATGCCCAGAACGCAGTGTTGAAACTATCAAAGCTTATGCGATACCTGTTATATGATTCTGAACAGGGTCTGTCACAGTTAAGCAGTGAAATCGATTTTATGAATAATTATATTGATCTGATGCGATTGAGGATGAACGAAAAGGTAAAACTCAGGGTAAATTTTCCTTCAAAATACGAGAATGCAGCTATTCCCCCCTTGCTTTTCATTCCTTTCATTGAAAATGCTTTTAAACATGGGATCAGTTACAGGGAGAAATCCTTTATTGATATCGGTATGGAAATTGGAAAAGAATGGATAACTTTCACTTGCAGGAACAGTATTGTCAGACCCATGGAAGAAGCCGGAACGGAAAGATCCGGTATTGGACTCGACAATGTGACCAAACGGCTTAACCTGCTGTATCCCGGGAAGCATGAACTGACAATTGACAGGGGAAATGCAATCTTTTATGTGCTTCTTAAAATTAAGCTGGGTAAAACATGATAAGATGATAACCACTATCGCCATAGATGATGAACCCCTTGCCCTGCAGCTTGTAACCGGATATATTGAAAGAACACCCGGGTTGAAGCTTGCCGGTAAATTTGATAATCCCCTGGATGCTGTGGAATATATTGCACGGGAAACAGTTGACCTGATTTTTGTCGATATCCAGATGCCTGATCTTTCCGGTATAGAATTTACAAGATCGATGGTGAGGGGACCCAAGGTCATTTTCACAACTGCCTATGAAAAGTACGCGTTGGAGGGTTTCAGGCTTGATGTGGTGGATTACCTGCTAAAACCATTCAGTTATGAGGAATTCTTCAGGGCAGTGCAGAAAGTACAGAAGCTGATCAAGCTCGAAGGTAATGTCCTGAACCAGGTGGAAGCTAATTCGGAGTTCCTTTTTTTGAAATCGGACTATAAGATCAAACGGATTAATTTTAATGATATCTTGTATATCGAGGGACTAAAGGACTATGTAAAGGTATATACGGGGAATGATCCAAAACCTGTCTTGTCCCTGACGTCATTAAAAACCCTGGAAACCAAGTTGCCGGAAAGCAAATTCATGCGGGTTCACAGGTCTTTTATCGTCAACCTCGATAAAATTGCCACTATTGAAAGAAGCCGGATTATTTTCGGAAAGGTTTATATCCCTGTTAGCGAACAATATAAGGACAGGTTCCAGGAATACCTGAACAAGAATTTCTTGTAGAATAGCTAAGCACCGGGGTTAGTAGATTTGTCCTCTAAGGCTATGACATAATTGGCAGTACCCGATTTTCTGATAACAAATTCAGTATTCCAATATTCAAAAAATAGTCTTCTTCCTCCCTTATCAATTGTACCGCCGATAATATTTGACATCACTTTCAGGGCACTTGCAGCACCTTTAAGGTTTTTAAAGTGGGCTATGAAAAAGTCCTGTTGATCTGGAAAGAGTTCAGAAAATTTGTAAAGGTTTACAGTCAGGGACATTTGCTGTTCATTGGCGAACTTCTGAAATGCTTGTTCAATGTTTGTGTTTCTCATTTCCATTTATTAAGGTTTTACTATATCTGGGTGATGATATATGCCTTAATTTACGGACTGTTCAGAAGTATTGTTGCAATTTCCCGTGAATTGCTGACCAACTTATAAAAATCTGTGACGAAATACATTCCTCGCGCAGCGAAGATTTAAACATCTTTTTCAAAACATCAATACGGTAATTCTCTTAATATGGCGGCGCTTGTTTCAGCAGTAATATCCCGTTGGGCTTCTGCCAGCAGTTCATATCCTACCATGAATTTTCTGACGGTTGCCGATCTCAGAAGCGGTGGATAAAAATGCATATGCAACTGCCATTCCTCATGGGGCATTCCATCTGTCGGAGCCTGGTGAATACCGGCTGAATATGGAAATGATACGTTAAACAGGTTGTCGTACTTTACAGTAACCACCTTCAGGATCTCCGCGTAATCTGAGATTTCTTTTTCTGTAAGCTGTACTATATTCTGTATATTTCTTTTGGGAATGATCATGGTTTCATACGGCCAGATAGCCCAAAATGGAACAAGAGAAACAAATGTTTCATTCTCATAAACAATTCTTTCCTTTTGTTCAAATTCAACATTTACGTAATCACCTAACAGCGAACGCTTTTCCTTCGAATAATACCCGAGCTGTAATTCCTGTTCCCTTGCCGGTTCACCCGGAATAGATTCCTGGGCCCAAATCTGACCATGAGGATGCGGATTGCTGCATCCCATTATTTCTCCCTTATTCTCAAATATCTGAACATAATTGATATAGGGCAGCTGGCCCAGCATTTTATATTCGGACTGCCATGTTTTTATCACTGTCACAAGGTCAGGGATTTGCATTTCAGCCAGTGTCAGATTATGGGTTGGTGAAAAACAGATCACCTTGCAAAGACCCTTTTCCGATTTTGCCCTGATCAATGAGGTGCCGTTCAATTCGAAATCCGGTATCTCCGGAGTTATGGCGCTGAAATCATTGACAAATGTGTAGGTGGATTTGTAATCAGGATTAACAGTGCCATTGGCCCGTGTATTTCCGGGACAGAGATAACAGGAGGGATCGTGTTCAACAGTACTTTTGGGAGCCTTTGTCTCTTCATGACCCTGCCATGGTCTTTTGGTGCGATGAGGGGCTACAAGAATCCACTCGCCGGTTAGAATGTTGAATCGTCTGTGACTGAATTGCTGGATCATGTTATTTTCCTTCGAGTTCATTAAACCAATTGATCGTGTTGATTCCCCAGGGTATTACTCCAGTTTCATGGTTCATGCCTTCAAGGGGCAAGAGACTGACTTTTGAAGGATCAACACCGGAAGAGATGAAACTGTCATATATCAATTGCGATTGTTCGGGGGGGACATTATCATCAATGGTACCGTGATAAAACCTTACCTGTGCATCCAACGGCCAGGATGAAATGCTGTTTTCAGAAAGTACATTTCTCAAATCCTGGAATTCCGTTCCTGACATAAAATTTTGAATCATAGCAGGTGTCACCAGGCGTGAAATGGTATCATTCAGATTTGCGTTTACCTCGCCGTTTGTATGGGATCCGTCGAAAAGTGACGGAATACGACCCGCATAAGGTTCGTTAAAATAGGTGTCCAGCGGCTCTGTAAGCGCCCCGAAAACCTGCTCGGAATATACAAAATAGGGAAGATAGACCGGACCCGGAAAAGTTTCCAATTTCAGAATGTAATTACTCATCGTGATAAGATCATACGCACCGGCACCGCATGAAGCAGCGGTAACGCCAATATCGGGATAATCGCCCTTTTCAATTTCTTCTAACACGGAAAGGGTCGCCCATCCGCCCTGGGAATATCCCATCAGGTAATTTCTGTCAGCCATTTTCGCAAGTACTTTATTATCCTTTAGAAGTTCGTCGCAGGCATGGATCATATCAATCACGGTAGTACTTGTTGTTTCTTTCTGGTAATACGGATGAACCTGATCTGAGGATGAACCAAATCCAATATAATCAGGGATGAGCATAATATACCCGTTACTCGCCATGGCTTCAAGAATCAGGTAATTGTAATTCGAAGGATTAGCCGTTGGTGCATTTTCGTGTAACGTATTTGTTCCATTCTGAAAGCTGATTAATGGAAATTCCTGATCGGAAAGAGGAATGCAGACTAATCCTGAGGCAATTATTTCTTCGCCTTTATATTCCGTTTTATATTCAATACTGAATACCTGAACGCTGTAATCGGCATTTTCCTTGATCCCTGCTGCCTGCGGATATAATGGTTCCAGTGGTGCGAGCATGGCCTCTATCGTTTGCAGCAAAAGGAGGTTCTCTTGCTTGAAATCTACCAGGTACTGATTATTAGCCGGATCGGTTGTATCTTTCTTACAACCGTTTACCAATACAATAATGAAAAGCATAATCATCCCGGCGAATACCCGGATGTTACGATTGCCAATGGGTTGGATTATCCTGTTTATTTCCATACATATATATTTTAAGATACGTGAAAGATGGGTTTGAAACCCATCTTTACATTTCAATTTAATTCAATATTCCCAAAATCCGCAAACAGGTCTCTATTTCAAGTTCAGCCAATCAATATCTGCATCGCCATTCAATACATTTATTTTCAAAGTATTAACTCCCTTTTTGAATTTCAATTCTCCAACAGGCATATCCTTCCAGCTATTTCCGGTGAACCGGATTTGTTGTTGTGAACCATTCAGTTCCAGCAAAACAGTTGCTTCCCGGCCGGATGCCTTTACCTGTATGGACCCGTTGATAGTCTGCGCTGTTGGACTGATCACCTCATAAACCGTCCATTCTTTTGTTTTAAGCCTTACAAATTGCTCAGCGTCTTTCATTCCTGCAGGTATGAAACTGAAGACGGGAACGGGTTCATTAATCCTGTAACTCTCTGCCCTGGCTGTTGTATCCAATACATAATAGGAAATGTTATATCCCCTGTGCCCATAATTTTCTGCCTGAACTTTTACAGGAATCCGTCGAAAAATGGAATTAACCACATCCGGATAGTAAACACAGTTACCCAGCTTTATGTTTTCAAGCAATTCATTAAAAGCATTTATGGCCAAATCAGGCGAAGGTTTCGGGCCATCACCCGTATATGCTGCAACCTGGTCCCAACCCGAAGGCCGGTTAATTGAATAGGGAGTATTGTATGTATCCATTTTTTTCCAGGGCCAGAATGACCATCCCATATTGTTGTATTCAAAATATTGGGTGGTTCCCCAATAAATCGTATTGTTCTTTTCACCGGTTTCACCAATCCATACAGGGGTTTTCAGTTTTTCGCGCATAGTAATAAAATACTGTATGCTGTTCAGGTTATCAGGTTGGCTCCAGCAGTAATAATGAAACTGGTAAAATACATTGTCGTCAAAGGGAATACCAAAAACCGACCAATTGTTCGACCAATTCATCCCTTCGAGGGTTATCATATGGTTTTTATCGATTTCCCGGATAGCCGCTGTTATCCTCTTATACAGGGGTTCAAGAAGTTCACCGTATTTTGCAGCAGCGCCTGTATTCTCGGGAAGAGGTTCATTCAGAAGATCATACGCAGCTACAGTGGTTTCGTCCTTATAGCGTTCTGCAATTTTAACCCATAACCTGACCAACCGGTCCTGGTTGCGGACATCCATAAAAAGCCGGGGCAGATCATCGGCACTGTCATCGATATTTGCCCCGGTTTGGCCACCCGGGGCACCGTGCATATCGATTATTACATATACGCCATATTTCCTGCACCATGAAATCAGGCTATCCAGCAATAAAAATCCCTCATCCGTGAAAACAGCAGAGTCCCCTTCCGTCATGAACAATCTCGCATTAAGGGCAGGACGGACCGAATTAAATCCGAGTTCTGCAATGCGCTGAATATCGGCCTCAGTGATATAATTTTTGCGAAATTCTTTCCAGAACAGGGAAGCCTTTTCTTGTCCCAGAAGATCAGCCACAATGTTTTCAATTTTGCGGGGCCTGTCTCCCTTGTTAAGAAATTTCCACATGTATCCTTCAGGCAACATCCAGTTTCCCAGACCAACCCCCTGAAGAAGCACCCGGTTTCCCTCACCGTCTACTATGTCTTCACCACGGGTGTGCAGGAATCCCTGGGCTTTAATTGACCGGGGAGTAAGAATATTCAGTTGAATGGTGAGAATCGAACAGAATATGATAATATAAGCGTTTTTCATTTGGAATGTATAATGGCTGCCCAGCCACCGCCGGGAGCCAGGTGAATTTTCAGCCTGGAATCAACAGGGACCTTCATGGATTTCCTTGTAAAATCATTGGCGTTACGGTTAGCATTTATACCATCCTGCCAAAGATCCAGTGTAAAATCTCCTTTGCCGAGAAACGACAGGTCAAGCGTCAGGTCACGTGCAGTCCAGTCTGTCATGGCCCCGATGTACCAGTCACCGTTTGCTGCTTTACGGGCGATGGCCACAAAATCACCTGTTTTTGCATTCAATACCTTTGTTTCCGTCCAAACCGCAGGCACCTGCTGCAAAAATTCCATGCATTCCGGTTCACGATAGTAATTTGAAGGGGCATCGGAAAGCATTTGAAGCGGACTTGTAAACACAACGTACATGGCCAGCTGATGACAACGTGTACCAAGGCTCATGGGCCGGTCAAAGATAGGTCTCCATGATTCCTTCTGTGCATTGATCATGGCTCCCGGCGTGTAATCCATTGCACCAACGGCATTGCGGATAAAAGGAATCGTTACATTGTGTTCGGGACCTATATTCTTTGCAGTATCCCACTTGCTGTTTTCCATTCCAAAAACACCTTCACGGGTGATCACGTTGGGATACATCCGTTCCATTCCGGTAGGTTTGTATGCGCCGTGAAAATCAACAAGCAAATGCCGTTTGGAAGCTTCACGTGCTGTTCGCTCATAATAATTCACCATTTTCTGATCATCACGCTGCATAAAGTCAACCTTGATGCCTTTCACACCCCAGCCGGCATATATATCCATGGCTTGTTCCATTTGCCTGTCAAGCGTTGCCCAAACTACCCATAGTATTATGCCCACATTTTTCTCTTTTGCATAGGCTATTAGTTCCGGCATATTTACTGCATCCACCGGCCTTGTGATATCCATTGTGGGCGACCACCCTTCATCGAGGATTATATATTGAAGTCCGTATTTGGCGGCAAAATCAATAAAATATTTGTAGGTTGCCGTGTTCACTCCCGAGACAAAATCAACACCATCAACATTTAATGCATTCCACCAGTCCCATGCAATTTTGCCCGGCTTAACCCAGGAATAGTCTTCTTTTGTCTCTCTCGAAAGCAGGTATACAAGATGATTGTTCAGCAGATCCCCGTCTGTGAGGGCAATCATGAACACGCGCCACGGGAACGTCCTTGTTCCTGCCGTTTTTGCCAGGAAGTTATCAGTGGACGTTACCAGCATATCGCGGTCACCCTGTGCTTTTTCAGATGCTACATGTTTCGGAAATACTGCAGACAGCGCGTTTTTTCCTGTACCGGTTAACCACATACCCGGGTAGTCGAACAAATCAGCTTCACTGATGAGTATATTGGTGCCGGAGTGATTGACCAGGGCGGGAAGACTGGCCAGGTTGTCTTTTGAAACCTGGTTGACACGAAAATTCTTGTACAGCCGTTCGTTGTGTGAATAAAAGCTTGTTTCAAGGGGATACCAGCACATATCTTCCGGACTGAAACCGGCTTCAACTTTTTCACTGATCACGGTAATACTGTCGGGCAAAGCAGATTCCCACCGGTATGCTACACCCTGGTCATAGGCCCGGAAGACCAGTGAGAGTTTGTTTTTAAACTGAATTGTAAGTTCATTGCAATTATCAGCGATCTGTGAGGCTTTTTCAGGTACAACAGGCATTACTGTCCTGTTTACCGTGCGTTGTGAGTTTTTCCTGACTATCAGGTCCTTTGATTTGATCTTGTCAATGTCAATTCCGATTGTGGTGGGTGACATCAGTTCTTTTCCGTCGGCAAGAACTCGGAAACTAAAAGGATTGCCGGCAGTAATTTCAATTTTGATCGAATTGTCCGGGGAACTTAACGAATACGATTGGGCCCCTGCCGGAACCAATACAAATAACAACAGGAAAACCGGAATAATTTTCATGATAGTGTTTTAATGGTTTGAAGGTCTAAAATAACAAATAATTTTCATTGTTATGGCAATTCGTTAATTTAGCCTGTAATCCGGTGTAACTCCCCAACAATTCCAACCATGAAAAACATCGCTAACCAACTCATCCGTGAACGGCGCTCAACCTGGCCGATGAATTTTGATCCGGAACGAAAAATAGAGGATAATATCATTGCGGAAATCCTTGAAACTGCCATCTGGGCACCTTCGCATGGATTAACACAGCCATGGGCATTCAGGGTATTTCATAATGATGGTATCAGGGATTTCTTTACCCGCATACGGGACATTTACCTTGAAATTACCCCGGCGGACGAGGTGAAGTCAAGCAAGATCCAAAAGTATGAGGATAAGATCGATAAGGTTTCTCATGTGTTAGCAGTGTGTATGATCAGGGATCCCCGGAAAAAGTATCCTGTCATTGAAGAAATTGTAGCCACTGCATGTGTCATTGAGAACATTTATATCTGCATCAACGCTTATGGGATCGCGGGATACCTGAGCACGGGAAATATCTGCTATACGCAACAGGTAAAAGATTTCCTGGGACTTGGCCCGGATGACCTGTGCCTTGGCTTTTTTCAGCTGGGCTATGCAAAAGCAGGTATGAACAGGCCGGAAAGAAAGCGAATATCCGCTGTTGACAAAACACAGTGGATGGGCTGATTTGAGCTAGATGTCAAGCAATAACTTCTCCGGATCCCTGCCTCCTGTTATCATCTGAAGCGGCAATTCTATCTGCTCCTTGATCTTTACAAGGAAACTGACGGAATCACTACCATCGATCAGGCGATGGTCATATGACAGGGCAACATACATTATGGGTCTGATCTCCACTTTTCCATTTATCGCCACAGGCCTTTCCACAATATTATGCATGCCAAGTATAGCAGATTGGGGAGGATTGAGGATGGGCGTTGAAAGCATGGATCCAAATACACCGCCATTTGTAATTGTAAAAGTCCCCCCTGTCATTTCTTCAATGGATAACCTCGCAGCACGTGCTTTTTTGGCCATCTCGGCAAGTGCTTTTTCGATTCCTGCCAGGGATAATGTTTCGATATTCCGGATAACCGGTACCATCAGTCCCTTTTCAGTTTGCACGGCCACTGCAATATCCACATAGGCGGGAGTTATCATGTTGTCGCCGTCGATCATAGAATTCACCCTTGGAAAAGACCGGAGTGCTTCGGCAGCCGCCTTCATAAAAAAGGACATCAAGCCCAGCTTTATTCCATGTTTATCTGTAAATTCCTGCTGGTGCTTTTTCCGCAATGCAAGTACGGCGCTCATATCAACCTCGTTGAATGTGGTAAGCATAGCCGTTTCATTTTTTACGGCTATAAGGCGTTTGCTGAGTTTCCTCCTCAATGGGGACATGGGCGTGATTTCTTCCGTCCTGGCCACCGGGGGTGCCGAAAATGTAATTGGCTGTCCGGCAGCACTGCTGAATTGATTTACAACCCGCCCGACATCCTGCCGCGTCAGTTTTTTCAATCCCCGGATAATGGCGTTCACATCCAGGTTATGGTCATCCATTACATTGCGGGCCAGTGGAGTTACCTTCACATGGGTATAGTCTTCCTCTTTCTTACCCGGACCTTCCTCCTTTTTATCGGTACCATTGTCACTTTTTGGAATAACCCCTTCCTTTTTTTCGGAAACAGGTTCATCCTGGCTGACAGTAGCTGCAGGTTCCTTAGCAGGAACAGTTTCTGATTTCTTTTTTGAAGCTTTTTGACTCTTTGCAGGAGGGTTAGCGGCAGTGTCGAGGGTTCCTGCTACATCACCAACCTGTGCCTTTGCTCCGGCCGGGATGAGGATATTAAACATTCCTGAATCAGGCGCAATCAGCGGAAGAGTGGCTTTGTCAGATTCTACTTCTGCAATTTCCTGGTCCTTTTCCACATAGGCCTTGTCTTCTATAAGCCAGCTTCCGATAGCAACCTCGGTAATTGATTCTCCCGCGCTTGGAATTTTTAATTCAATGATCATGGATGATTGATGGGTTAAGTTTTTTCAGGAAAATAATTGTAAGGTTTAAGCATGTTCTGTCGGATGCTTCCTTCAGGGCATTGCAGACCGCAATATTTGCGTTTTAATTCACATTCACATTTACGGAATACCATGCTGATGAGTTCTTCCTGACTTAACTGGTGAAGTTTTAATAAGCCGGTGGCCGGACTCCCACTGGGTTGCCTGAACACGGGGATGATCTCCCGGTTTCTGAATTCATGCTGGATGTGTCTCCAGGGCCCCATATTACCGGGTTCTTCCTGTACCCACAAGATTTGCAATACATTATGGTATTTCTTAATTATGTAATCAACCTGTGAAGTAGGGAAGGGATGCAACTGTTCAAGGCGCACGAGGGCAATATCCCTGGCATCGAATTCTTCTTTCCTGGCGAGCAGGTCATAATATATTTTTCCCGAACAGAATACTAACCGGCGAACCTCTTTAACATCCACATCATGATCATCAATTACTTCCCTGAACCGCCCATCGGTCAGTTCATCAAGTTTAGACACACATTTTGGATGACGGAGCAGGCTTTTGGGTGTAAAAAGAATTACCGGAACCCTGAAATTGCGATATATGCTCTGCCTGAGAAGATGAAACAAATTGGCAGGGGTGGTTGCATTTACGATCTGCATATTATTGCGGGCTGCCAGGAGCAGGAACCGCTCCACACGGCCACTTGAATGTTCAGGTCCCTGTCCTTCAAAGCCGTGGGGAAGATACAGGACAATTCCATTCATCAGGCCCCATTTTTCCTCTGCTGAGCTGATATACTGATCTACAATCACCTGGGCCACATTCGCAAAATCGCCATACTGCGCCTCCCAGATGGTCAGGCCATTGGGATTGGCCAATGCATATCCGTACTCAAAACCAAGTACACCATATTCATTCAGGGGGGAGTTATAAATATTGAAAGCAGCCTGATTTGGCGATATATTTTTTAGCGGAATAAAGGTTGAATCCGTATCTTCAATGACATGTGCAGCATGACGGTGCGCGAAGGTCCCCCGAACGGAGTCCTGCCCGCTCACCCGAACAGGGTGCCCGTCATACACAAGTGTTCCGTAGGCAAGCAATTCGGCCATCGACCAGTCTGCTTTTCCATCCGCGATCATCTTCTTACGGTCTTCAACCAGTTTGATTGTTTTGTCGATAAACTTGTTTTCCGGAGGCAGGTAATTGATCTTGTCGCTGATGAATTTCAGTAATTCAAGGGATACTTCATTGGGATAGTGCTTTTCAAAATCGGCCCGTGCAGCATGTTTATATCCTTTCCAGATATGATGCAGGAACCGTTGGATATGCACCTTGCCAAGGCCTTTGGAGATCAGGAGCTTTTCTTCGAGGAATGCATCAAAATCTTTTTGCTGGCTGAGAATTTCCTCCCGGGTCAGTACACCCTGGTTAATCAGCAACTCGGCATATATGTCCCTCGGACTGGGATGATTGGCAATTGCCTTATATAAAGTGGGCTGCGTGTACCGGGGTTCATCGCCCTCATTATGGCCATATTTACGATATGACAGGATATCGATGAAAACGTCCGAGCTGAAAGTCTGCCGGTATTCCATTGCCAATCTTACGGTATGCACTATAGCTTCAACATCATCACCATTGATGTGAAAAATGGGTGCCTTGATTACCTTGCCAATATCAGTACAATACGTACTGGAGCGGGCATCAAGATAGTTGGTTGTAAATCCGACCTGGTTATTTATAACGATATGAATAGTGCCACCGGTTTTATATCCGTTCAGTTCAGACATCTGTACCACCTCGTAAACAACTCCCTGCCCGGCAATTGCAGCATCCCCATGCAACAAAATAGGGGCAATCTTTGAGAAGTCCCCTTTGTATTTATTGTCGATCTTCGCCCGCGCGATGCCTTCAGTTATCGGGGATGACGATTCCAGGTGGGATGGATTCGGAGCGAGGTTAACGGTTACCTTTTTCCCGTTACCCAGCTCAATCTCATTGTAATATCCCAGGTGATATTTTACATCACCAAGAGCAATTGTATCCTCATATTCCTCCGCTACAAATTCCTGGAAAATATTCTCGTATGGTTTTTCAATAATGTTTGCCAGCACATTTAAACGTCCCCTGTGGGCCATGCCAATGAAATATTCCTCGATTCCCATGGAAGATCCTTTTTCCATCAGGTAATACAAGGCAGGGATTAATGATTCGGTACCTTCGAGCGAAAACCTTTTTTGCCCGACAAAGCGCTTATGAATAAAAGCCTCAAAACCCACCGCTTTTTTAAGATGATTAAAGATCTGCTTCTTTTCATCCGGTGTGAATTTGGTCATATTGCGGCTTTTCTCCATCCGTCTCTGGAGCCATTCTGTTTTTTCAGGATTCCGGATAAACATGTACTCTGCTCCAATCGACTGGCAATACGTTTCTTCCATGGCCACCTTTATATCCCTCAACGTTGCATTGCCAAGCCCTATTTCGGTGCCTGCGTGAAACACGGTATCGAGGTCCTTTTCACCCAACTGGTAATTTTCAAGATCCATCGTGGGAAAATAGAGGCGTCGTGTCCTTACCGGGTTAGTTTTCGTGAACAGGTGGCCTCTTTTCCGGAACGAATCAATAAAACTCAGGACCCTGAATTCTTTATCAAGATGCTGGTTACCATTATTTTCAGTATAATACTGTCTTGCAAAATCGTATCCTTTAAAAAAATTACGCCAGCTTTCGTCCACTGAACTAGGTTCATCTGTGTATTTTTTGTATAATTGATCGATTGCTTCGATCTCGCTGTTTCCTATAAAAGAAAGATGATCCATCTAAAACTGAGATAAAAGTTGAGAAATGAAAAATCAAGACTAAACCAAAATTACAAAACTTTTTAATAATGTTGTTGTTAACATATTAATGCTGCGTTGAGCCTCAAATACAACAAAAGACAGGCCATTTGGTTTTGGGGACGCGGCGCTTTTAAAATATCATCAAAATATGACAATTGCAGTACTGAAGGAAATTTCACCAGAAACAAGGGTGGCACTTACACCCGAAACAGTGCAAAAACTTACACAACTCAGTGTAAAAGTATTAATAGAACAAGGGGCCGGCGAAAAAGCCCATTTCAGGGACCCTGATTACATTCAATCCGGGGCCGAAGTGGTCAGCCGGAATGAAATATTGGAAAAGGGGGATTGCATTCTTACGCTATCACCCCTGCAACCGGAAGAGGTGATTCGCTGGAAGGGCAAAACACTGATTGGCGCCCTTGATCCCTACAAAAGTAAAACTCAGATTGATGCCCTGGTGTCAGGTCGTATCACATCGTTTAGCCTGGAATTGCTGCCCCGAACCACACTGGCTCAATCCATGGATATCCTTTCAAGCATGGCCACAGTCTCCGGATACAGGGCTGTTCTGGATGCTGCCAGCCGGCTTCCAAGGTTTTTCCCCATGTTCATGAGTGCGGCAGGAACCATCAAACCGGCAATGATGCTCATCCTGGGTGCCGGTGTTGCCGGCTTACAGGCGGTTGCTACTGCAAGGCGCCTGGGTGCGGTTGTTGAAGTATTTGATGTGAGATCTGCCGTGAAGGAGGAAGTCCTTAGTCTTGGCGGTAAATTTGTTGAAGTGGAAGGTGCCCGGGAGGATTCTGCGGCCGGTGGTTATGCCATTGACCAGACGGAAGAATTTTTGCAGAAACAACGGGAACTGATCCATCAGCGCGCGTTGCGATCGGATGTGGTGATCTGCACCGCCATGATACCGGGCAAAAAGGCACCCATTTTGATTTACAAAAGTACTGTTGAAGCCATGAAAGGCGGTTCAGTCATTATTGATCTCGCGGCATCAACAGGAGGCAATTGCGAGTTAACAAAAAACAAGGAAGAGATCGACCATAAGGGAGTTACGATAATTGGCAAATCAGATTATCCGGTTACAATGCCTGTTGACGCAAGCTATATGACAAGCAATAATTTTATGAGTTTTCTCCGGTTGATCCTCGATGAAAAAGGGAATCAGCATATTGACTGGAATGACGAGATCATTAAAGGATCCTGCCTGACCCATGATGGCGCACTGGTGAATGAAAAAATGAAACAGTTTTATAAACAATAGTATGGAAAATATACTCGAATTTGTTTTTATACACCGGCAGGAAATATTCATAATTGTGCTGGCAAGCTTCCTGGGAATTGAAGTGATAGCTCATGTTCCTTCAGTTTTGCATACCCCGTTGATGTCAGGCGCCAATGCAGTGAGTGGCGTTATTATAATCGGTGGAATTATCCTGCTGGGCCATGCGGATATGTCGAAGCTCTCAGCCGAAATGATCATCGGCATTATAGCTGTATTCTTTGCCACGCTCAATGTCGCAGGTGGTTTTGTGGTTACTGACCGTATGCTGGAAATGTTCAGGAAACGTAAGAAATAATATATCAAACTTTCAATAATGGAACAATCTCAATTTTCTGTTGGCTTCGCCATTCTCGATTTCAGCTACCTTATAGCTGCCATACTTTTTGTGATCGGCCTAAAGATGCTTAGCAAGCCTGAAACAGCACGCACGGGAAATCTATGGGCAGGCGCGGGTATGCTGCTGGCCATGGTAACCACTCTTTTACTTCATAAAGACCCTCATGGACAGTCAATTCCCCTGCAGAATGCACTCGTTGTAATTCTGGTCATAGCCGCAGGGACTGTTGTTGGCTGGATTATGGCCCGAAAAGTGAAGATGACCGCAATGCCGCAAATGGTTTCATTTTATAATGCCACGGGGGGGGCTGCATCCGGACTTGTAGCCCTGATGGAATATGGAAATCCTGATAATTCATCCCTGCTTGTAACTCTCCTGGGCATTGCAGTCGGCAATATAGCCTTTAGCGGGAGTGTAATTGCCTATGCAAAGCTGGATGGCCGGATCAAAGACTGGATGTCACCGGCAATGAAATATATTAATCTCACAATGCTGGTGATTACCCTTGCATTGATTATTGTTATAATGATTCCCGGGTTTGACAGGCAGATGGCTCAAATGCTGGTTTATATTTTATTTGCCATTTCCCTGGTTTATGGAGTATTCTTCGTAATGCCTATCGGAGGTGCGGACATGCCTGTTGTGATTTCCCTGCTGAATTCCTTAACCGGGGTTGCGGCAGCCATGGCGGGATTTATATACAATAACCAGGCTATGATCCTTGGCGGTATCCTTGTGGGTGCAGCCGGTACTATTCTTACGATATTGATGTGCAGGGCAATGAACCGCTCTTTGTTGAATGTAATTGTCGGTGCTTTTGGCGGCGAAAGTGGCACCAGTGCAAAAGGCATAACCGGGGTGATCCGGGAGATTTCGGTCAGTGATGCCTCTATTTTGTTGAATTACAGCCAGAAGGTTGTCATAATTCCCGGGTATGGATTGGCGTCGGCCCAGGCACAGCATGTTTGCGCCGAGCTTGATAATATACTTTCAGCCAGCGGGGTGGATGTTAAATATGCTATACATCCTGTGGCCGGAAGGATGCCGGGACATATGAATGTTCTTCTTGCCGAGGCACATGTGCCTTATGAGAAACTTATAGAAATGGAACATATTAATCCGGATATGGTGAATGTGGATGTGGCAGTGATCATCGGGGCAAACGACGTTGTTAATCCTGCCGCGCTCGATGATCCGTCAAGCCCGATATATGGCATGCCGATCATCCTGGCAAACAATGCCAAAAACATTATTGTAATAAAGAGAGGAATGGGGAAGGGCTATGCCGCCATAGAAAACCACCTGTTCTATAATGAAAAAACCCGGATGCTTTTTGGAAATGCCAAAGATGTACTGCAGAAGCTCGTGGCAGAGATTAAGAGTATGTGAGGAAGTGACAAGTCCCTCAGCATTTAACAATATGGCCCCATAACGAATAACTGGAAAAGCGCTAATTTTAAGCGTTGCCCCATGCAGAAAAAACCGTTATCACTATGATGCTTTGACATCCATGACAAGTCCGGTACTGTATG
>JBGSSA010000093.1:0-7412 GCA_041737295.1 Bacteroidales bacterium
ATGGGATATGCAACCGCCCAGAACAATGACAAACCACCGGCCCGACCCGTATTTCGTATGGGAATGGTTATTGTTTCTCCTGAAATTAATCCGGATAACTCAGTGATCTTCAAACTTTTCGCTCCAAAAGCTACAGAAGTAACAGTGAGTGGTGAATGGATGACGGGATTTGGAACCAGTATGCCGCTGGAAAAAAATGATACCGGACTGTGGACTATAACTGTTGGACCGTTGAACCCGGAATTATATGGCTATACATATTCCGTAGACGGTGTAAGGATGACCGATCCCAATAATGTGCAAGTACGCAGGGATGGAAGCCGGTACGAAAGTTTCATGATCATTCCCGGAAAGGAAAGCGAGCTTTATTTACCGGGTGAGGGACCACATGGCAATCTTACAAAAACCTGGTACAAATCAGGGGTACTGGGTTTGACCAGGCGGTTGTATGTGTATACCCCTGCCGGTTATGAAAGCGGAAAAGACAAGTATCCGGTATTTTATCTTTTGCATGGGGCCGGCGGTGACGAAGATGCATGGAGTACTATGGGTCGTGCAGTTCAAATCATGGACAACCTCATTGCAGCGGGCAAAGCCAAACCGATGATCGTGGTAATGACGAATGGCAATGCAGGCCAACGTGCAGCACAAAATGATATTCCGCTGACTTCGGCACCGGGACAGCAGCCGATGGCCGATTACCTGAAATATGCAGGGAAATTCGAAGAAAGTCTTGTGACTGATGTTATTCCTTTCATCGAAAAGAATTATCGCACCTATACCGACAAGGAGCACCGTGCAATTGCCGGCCTGTCGATGGGCGGAGCACATACACAGACTATAACAAATAACAATCCGGGCCTGTTTGACTATATTGGCGTTTTTAGTATGGGGATCATGAATTTTGGGATACCCGCACAGGATGTTGCGAAAACTGAAAAGGAAAGGGATGCCAAAATTGAATTGCTCAAAAAAAGCGGTTACAAAATATATTGGGTCGGCTGTGGCAAGGATGACTTTTTATATGGCAGCGTAATCGGCTTGCGCAGTTTTCTTGATAAGCATAATTTTAAGTACACCTATCGTGAAAGCACGGGCGGCCATACATGGGCCAACTGGAGGATCTATCTTTCTGAATTTGCCCCGTTGCTTTTCAGGTAGAATTGAATGAATATACCGGATCGGAGGCTGTTGACCGGAGGCTGTTGACCGGAGGCTCCAGCCTCCGGTCACATATTTTCATTACATTGCCCGCAGTTGTCCGGAGGCTCCAGCCTCCGGATAACTATTTTCATTACATTTTATATCTTTACAATACCATTAAAATTCCACCCATGAAAACAATCAACCTCATTCCCTTATTTATTATGCTTATCATTTCCGGCACTTTTGCCAATGCACAGAATTCCACTCCTGTGGCAGAAGATCCCATGCGCACTGACTGGGCTAACCTTGCCCGTTTTAAAGAAGATAATCAGAAAATAGGTTTGCCGGCAAAGGGTGAATCCCGGATAGTTTTCATGGGTAATTCAATCACAGAAGGATGGGGCTATACTATGCCTGATTTTTTTTCAGGAAAGCCTTATGTAAACAGGGGCATCAGTGGCCAGACCACGCCTCAGATGCTGATTCGGTTTCGTCCCGATGTGATCGATCTTAAACCCGCCGTGGTGGTAATCCTGGCAGGTATTAATGATATCGCCGGAAATACGGGACCATCCACACAAAAAATGATAGAAAACAATCTGGCTTCCATGGTAGAGATAGCCAGGGCAAATGGAATCAGGGTTGTCTTATCCTCGGTGCTCCCGGCATTTGATTTTCCCTGGAGACCAGGTATGCAGCCGGCTGAGAAAGTTATAGCACTCAATTCCTGGATAAAAAAATATGCCGGCGAAAACGGATGTGTATACCTTGACTATTTTACACCCATGGCAGATGACAGGCAGGGCCTGAAAGCAGAATACACGTATGATGGAGTTCATCCCAACCTTGCCGGCTACCAGGTAATGGCTCCCCTGGCTGAAAAGGCTATCCAACAGGCATTAAAGAAATGAAAAATACAGGTATATCGGGCACCCCGGTTATGATGATGGTGCTTTCTATAGTTTTAACATCTTTCAATCCTTCCGGGACGACCCCCCCTGAACCCGTATTTCCTGTTCCCACACCATCACAGGTTGCCTGGCATGAAATGGAAATGAATGCCTTCATTCATTTTACAATAAATACATTTACCGACCTGGAATGGGGCATGGGAAGCGAATCGCCGTCGATGTTTAATCCTTCACAGGCTGACCCCGGGCAATGGACAGACATCCTGTCCAAGACCGGATTTAAGGGTGTCATCCTTACCTGCAAGCACCATGACGGCTTCTGTCTTTGGCCAAGCAAATATTCTGAACATACGGTTAAAAACAGTCCTTTTAAACAAGGGAAAGGTGATCTTGTGAAAGAACTTTCCGAATCATGTAAACAAAAAGGGCTCAAATTCGGGGTTTACCTTTCACCATGGGACAGGAATCATGCGAATTATGGGCAGCCCGGATACATTGAGTATTATAGAAAACAGCTCAGGGAATTATTTACACGTTATGGTCCCGTATTTGAAATGTGGTTTGACGGCGCTAATGGCGGAACAGGATTTTACGGGGGAGTAAATGAAAAACGGTCAATCGACGGACGAACATATTACGACTGGCCTGGAACTCTTGATATGGTTCGCCGGCTGCAGCCGGAAGTCATATTCTTCAGTGATGCCGGACCCGGGGTAAGATGGGTGGGAAATGAAAAAGGCGTTGCCGGGATAACCAACTGGGCAATGATTACTCCGGATACCCTGTATGCGGGAAAACCGGCTATTGAAAATCTATTGAACGAAGGATCGGAAAACGGAACAAGCTGGATCCCTGCCGAAACGGATGTATCCATCCGTCCGGGATGGTTTTTTCATGAAAATGAAAATGATAAAGTTAAAACACCGGAACAGTTGTTTGATATTTACCTCACCTCGGTGGGACGTGGTTCGGTGTTACTGCTGAATGTGCCGCCAGACAGGCGTGGTCTTATTCATGAGAATGATCAGAAGGCCTTGCAGGGATTTCATGAATTACTTAAAAAGGAATTCAGGACTAATCTGGCAACAGGAACAAATAGTACTGCAAGCAGCTTCAGGGGGAATGAAAAAGCTTTCGATGCCACAAACATAACTGATGGTAACAAAGATACCTATTGGGCCACCGACGATAATATCAAATCGGGATGGGTCGAAATCGACCTGGGAGGTGTAAAAACCGTCAGGTATATCGCTATCCAGGAATATATAAAGCTCGGACAACGGGTAAAATCCTTCTCAGTTGAAATATGGAAAGGCGATCAATGGACAAAAGTTGCCACGGGAACCACTATCGGCTACAAGCGAATTCTTAAACTGGATCCTCAGGAAACCGGTAAGGTACGCGTGAATATTGCGGATTCGCGAGCCTGCCCGGTAATTTCGAATATTGAATTATATTAGTTGACGGTTGATTGTTGTATGTTGATAGAAAAGCGAAAGTGCCGACACTATCAACAATCAACGATCAACTATCAACTATCAACTAAATCATACCAGCTCTTTCAGTGCAAAATTAATGTTCTTTTCAATCCGTCCCTGAACGTCGCTCAGATCGGCACGTTCAAATTTTTCGCCGATGATTTTCTCATATAACTCTATATACCTTTCGGAAATCTGGCTTACAAATTCATCGGTCAATTCAGGTACCTGCTGACCTTCCAAGCCCTGAAAATTATGCTCAATCAGCCATTGACGCACAAACTCCTTCGAAAGTTGTTTCTGCTGTTCCCCTTTTTTGATGCGATCTTCGTAACCCTCAGCATAAAAATAACGTGATGAATCCGGTGTGTTAATTTCATCGATCAGGTAGATCTTGCCATCCTTCTTCCCAAATTCATACTTTGTATCGACCAGGATCAACCCTTTAGATCCCGCAATGTGGGTACCTTTTTCGAAAAGCTTAAAGGTAAATTCTTCCAACAGCCTGTAATCTTCTGCAGAAACGAGACCCGAGGAGACAATTTCATCCCTTGAAATGTCAAGGTCATGACCCTCATCAGCTTTTGTTGTAGGTGTAATGATTGGCCTGGAAAATTTCTGGTTTTCCACCATTCCATCCGGCATAGGAACACCGCAAATGGACCGCTTTCCTGACTTATATTCGCGCCATGCATGCCCGGTAAGATAGCCCCTGATCACCATTTCCACTTTGAATGGATCTGCAAAATGGCCAATCGTTACCATTGGGTCAGGACTCGAAATTTTCCAGTTAGGAACAATATCGGAAGTGTCATCGAGGAACCTCGATGCAATCTGGTTTAATACCTGTCCCTTATAGGGGATGCCCTTCGGGAGGACCACATCAAAAGCGGAGATACGGTCGGTTACTACCATCACAAGGTATTTCCCCTGAATATTATATACATCCCTGACTTTTCCAATATAGACGTTTTTCTGTCCGGGAAAGTTAAAGTTGGTTTTGGTTATGGCTTTCATTCATATTTATTAAATAGTTCTCTCTGCAAAGATAAGAAGGATTTGCAAACAACTATCAACTATCAACTATCAACAATCAACTACTCGTCCCTTGTCACTCGTCCCTTGTCACTTTCGTAAGCCCCCACAATATGCCTTACCAGCCTGTGGCGGACGATATCGCCTTTATCGAATTCAATCACTGAAATTCCTTTGATGTCACCCAACAGGCTGAGGGCTTTAAGCAATCCGGATTGCTGGCGTTCCGGGAGGTCAATCTGGGTGATATCGCCGGTTACAAGAAATTTGGCATTTTTGCCCATGCGGGTCAGAAACATTTTCAGCTGGTTTACTGTCGTGTTCTGACCTTCATCCAGGATAACCACCGCATCTCCAAGGGTGCGCCCACGCATAAAGGCAAGGGGTGCGATTTCAACAACGCCCTCTTCAATGTAGCTTTCCAGTTTTTTCTGCGGTATCATGTCATGCAGGGCATCATACAATGGCTGTAAATAAGGATCCAGCTTTTGCTTTGCATCCCCGGGCAAAAAACCGAGTTTTTCACCTGCCTCAACAGCAGGGCGGGTAAGCACAATCCTCTTCACTTCTTTATTCCGAAGTGCCCGAACAGCCAGTGCAATGGCAGTATAAGTCTTTCCGGAACCGGCGGGACCTATGGCAAACAAAAGATCGTTTGTTTTATAATCCTCTACAAGCCTTTTCTGATTAACCGACCTGGCTTTGATCACCTTACCTGCATTCCCGTAAATAAGGACATCTTCTTCACGCGCATCGAAACTTTCAATCTCATCATCCTGGGTGCGAAGGATCCTTTCAATATCTTCCTCGGTAAGCACATTACGCTGCTGAAGGAATTCGATGACGCGGTCAGTATCTTCCTCAAAACGGCTGATCTCTGACGGTTCACCAAGCACCTTGATCTCATAATCGCGTGCAACGATTTTCAGCTTGGGAAAATAGGATTTCAGTTTTTCAATGTTCCGGTTATTCGAACCATAAAAAGCCTGTGGGTCAACGCCCTCTAAATATACAACCTTTTCAATCATTTAATTCCCGCAATAATGCTTACATTTGAAAGGTACAAAATAGGATCATTTTTATTACAAAAACAATACAAAGGTACAAATTTGCAATTTCAACCTGACCCATGGCAATTGTCACTCTAACAAGCGATTGGAACAAAGATGACTTTTATACCGCTGCGGTTCAGGGTAAAGTATTAACACAATGCCCTGGAACCCTTTTTGTATCCGTCACCAACCAGGTACCCGCGTTTAATATATCTCTGGCTGCCTTTCAGTTACGCCATTCAGTTACCTTTTATCCCGAGGGAAGCATTCATATCATTGCTGTAAACAGTGAAACAAAGGAACGCCATCCTTTTGTTGCGGTAAAATTAAACAATCACTTCTTTATCGGGTATGATAACGGAATATTTGGTTTGCTTTCGGATAATGAACCCCAGGAGGTTGTTCTCCTGAAACATGATGATCCGGGAAGTTTTCCTGAATTGACTGTATTCGCTGAAGCAGCCTGTAAACTAATTCAGGGGGCAAAACTGCAGTCCCTGGGACAAAAGCATAACGGGCTGTACAGGCAGGTTGCCATGCTTCCCGCCATTGATGAATCGATAATTACAGGCAGCATAATCTACATTGACTCATACCGGAATGCATTTACAAATATAAACAGGGAATTATTCGAACGGATCGGAAAAGGAAGGCCTTTTGAGCTTTTCATACAGAGCAACCATTACCGGATTAATCGGATAAATACCTGGTATAGTGAAACATCATCAGGTGAGATCCTGGCCCTGTTCAATTCATTAAACCTGCTTGAAATTGCCATCCATGGTGGTAATGCAGCAGAATTGCTAAATTTGTCATTGAATTCCACTATCAGGATAAAATTCAAAGAAAGCAGGTAATTATACATTTAGCCAACTATAGATGAATAACAGGAAGGATAAGCTGGAGGCACTGGGCAGGCTGCTTGATATCATGGATGAACTGAGAATAAAATGTCCCTGGGATCGTGAACAGACTTTCGAAAGCATCAGGAACAATACAATTGAAGAAACCTACGAACTGGCAGATGCCATTCTTAAAGGGGATATGGACCATACAAGGAAAGAACTGGGAGATTTGTTGCTACATATCGTTTTTTATGCAAAAATGGGATCCGAAGGGGGGTATTTCGATATCAAAGATGTGGCAGATTCGATATCAGAAAAACTGATATTCCGCCATCCCCATGTTTTTGGAGACATTGATGTTCAGAACAATCCTGAAACAGTAAAAAAGAATTGGGAAGAGCTGAAAATAAAGGAAGGAAATCATTCAGTACTGGGCGGTGTGCCGACTTCCCTGCCCTCACTGATCAAGGCAAACCGTATCCAGGAAAAAGCCAGGGCAGTGGGATTCGATTGGGATGAGAGATCACAGGTGTGGGACAAGGTAGAAGAAGAATTACAGGAACTGAAGGTTGAAATTGAAAAGATGGATAAAAGCAAAATGGAAAATGAATTCGGGGACCTTTTCTTTTCGCTTGTCAATGCTGCACGGCTTTATGGTATTGATCCTGAAACAGCCCTTGAGCGCACGAACCGGAAATTCATCAGCCGGTTCAACTATCTCGAAAATGAAACCCTGAAAAAAGGTCGTAGCCTGAGGGATATGAATCTGGATGAGATGAATGTGATTTGGGAGCAGGCGAAGAAGAGTGACAAGTCCCTCAGCATTTAACAATATGGCCCCATAACGAATAACTGGAAAAGCGCTAATTTTAAGCGTTGCCCCATGCAGAAAAAACCGTTATCACTATGATGCTTTGACATCCATGACAAGTCCGGTACTGTATG
>JBGSSA010000104.1:0-14191 GCA_041737295.1 Bacteroidales bacterium
AAATACACAGAGTACCAGGCTGCGCTGCAAAAAGTGCCGCAGGCCGGCAGTCTGCCCGATCCGGAATTGAGCATGGGGGTCTTTCTAAGCCCAATGGAACTTTTAAGCGGAAACCAGGTTGCCGACCTCCGGCTGATGCAGATGTTTCCCTGGTTTGGAACGTTAAGGGCTGCAAAAGATGAAATGAGCCTGATGGCAAATGTCCGTTACGAACAATTCAGGGATGCCAAATTACAGGTTTTGTACGAGGTTCACAGTACCTGGATTGATTTATACAAGCTTCGGCAGAACATCCGGTTATCGGAAAAAAACGCTGAAATTTTGAAGACCATTGAAAGAATTGCGCTGGTTAAATTCAGAACAGCGCCATTAGGCAACGGGTTTATAACCTCCCCGGGCAACCAGGGTATTGCGAGTGCCCCGTCCCCGTCGACAAACTCCTCACCCGGAATGGGCGCCATGGATAATGGTACGGCTGGCAATACTGCAGTCGCGGCCAATACAATGCCACAGACCGGTTCATTGGGATCATCATCCGGGGGAGCATCCCTGGCCGACCTGTATCAAATACAAATTGAATTGGGAGACCTTGAAAACAATGTTGCCCTGTTACAGAATCAACAAAATGCCCTGGTGGCACAGTTCAACAGCTACCTGGACAGGCAGCCTGAATCCCCGGTTTCATTGCCGGATACCTTGATTGCCGATAGCCTTGGAATGTCTTTGACTGCTGTTTCTGACAGTATGCTTGCGAATAATCCAATGCTGGATATGCTGGAATATGAGCAACAATCGCTCGATTCAAGGAAAAAAATGGTTACCCGTATGGGTTACCCTATGATCGGTATAGGAGTAAATTATTCCGTGATCAACAAAAATGAAATGCTGTCTTCTGAGATGAACGGAAAGGACATGATCATGCCTATGGTTACTTTAACCGTGCCGATTTACCGCAAAAAGTACAGGGCAATGCAAAATGAGGCTGACTTTCAGAAAACTGCGACTACTTTAAATTATTCTGCCTCGGCCAATAGCCTGAAAAATGAATACTACCTGGCGGTTCAGCTATACAAGGATGCGCATCGCCGGATTGGGCTTTATGGGAGCCAACGCCTGCTGGCTGGCAAATCCCTCGATATTATGATTCAACGCTTTACGGTTTCAGGTTCCGGACTTGCAGACATACTTCGCATCCGGCAACAAACACTGGATTACGATTATAAAATTGTGGAAGCAATAGCTGATTACAATAAGGCTGGCGCATGGCTGAAACGATTGATGGCATTCCAACAATACTAAATTAATGAAAATGAAAAAGATCTTTTCGAATAGATACGTCCGGTACAGCTTCCTGATCATAGGCGGAGTATTCCTGGGATGGTTGATATTTCATTCGCCTCAGGAACCAGCTGTACAGAATGAAAACCCAACAGAAGAAAAGCAGGAAACCATCTGGACCTGTTCAATGCATCCCCAGATACAGATGCACGAACCCGGAAAATGTCCGCTCTGTTTTATGGATTTGATCCCACTGGCCCAGGGTGACAGTGAAATTGACTCGAATGCGGTACACCTTTCTGAAGGTGCCGCACAACTTGCCAATGTGCTGACATCAGTAGTCACACGCCAAAATCCGGTGAAGGAGGTCAGGTTATATGGAAAGGTTCAGGCGGATGAACGGTTGCTTCAGAGCCAGGTGGCCCATATTTCAGGAAGAATTGAGAAACTGCTCGTAAATTTTACCGGGGAAATCGTGCAAAAGGGGCAAACTCTGGCGGTAATTTACTCGCCCGAGATCGTTACCGCGCAGCAGGAATTGCTTGAAGCGGCAAAAACTAAACAGAGCCAGCCTGAAATATATGAGGCTTCGAAGGAGAGGCTCCGGCAATGGCGACTTTCAGAATCACAGATTAACAGTATTGAGAATTCAGGTAGTATTCAGAACAACGTGGAAATCGTTTCGGATATTTCCGGAATTATAACAGCCAGGCGGGTCAACCATGGAGACTACATTAACCAGGGAACTGTTTTGTTTGATGTGGTCGATCTTTCGAGATTATGGGTTTTGTTTGATGCCTACGAAAGTGACCTCCGGTTCCTGCAAAAAGGAGATAATGTTGAATTTACCGTGCAGGCATTGCCTGGCGTGAAACTTTCCGGCAAAATTGCCTTTATCGATCCGGTAATTGACCCCGTGAACCGGGTGGCAAAAGTCAGAATTGAAACAACAAACCAATCCGGAAAGCTGAAACCCGAAATGTTTGTGACAGGTACTGTAAAAGCCCGGCTTGACGAATACAACGATATGCTTGTCATTCCAAGGTCAGCTGTGCTCTGGACCGGAACCCGATCCATTGTTTATGTTAAACTTCCGGATTCGGAAGAACCGGTATTCAAAATGAGAGAAGTGGGTCTCGGACCAATGCTGGGGAATAGTTATGTGATAACCGACGGACTGGATGAAGGTGAGGAAATAGTCACCCAGGGTGCATTCAGCGTGGATGCCGCCGCACAACTCGAAGGAAAGCCCAGTATGATGAATGCAGTTCATATTGATACTGAAAAGCAAGTAAAATCAGATATCAGCCTGGATTTTTCCATGCAACTCAATACTGCCTTTGAAAAGTATATTGATTTAAAAGACGCTTTTGTGCAAAGCGATCCAAAAAAAGCCGGTCAGGCCGCCGGGGTCATGGAACAATTACTTGCCGGGGCTGACATGGG
This sequence comes from Bacteroidales bacterium, assembly GCA_041737295.1. GTDB lineage: Bacteria > Bacteroidota > Bacteroidia > Bacteroidales > UBA10428 > UBA5072. The sequence goes on from JBGSSA010000104.1 coordinate 2,725, forward strand.
CCTGCTCACTGGTGATGCACATACACAATGGATGAATCTGACCGGTAACCTGAATATCCTGCTTAAGCAAATTCAAAACTCCGGCGAGATCGAAGAACAACGCAAGGATTTTTCAATGCTGAGCAATGAATTCTATAAGGCTGTTAAAAAACTGGGATTGACAGGCAAAACAGCATACTATCAGTTTTGTCCCATGGCATTTAATGGAAAAGGAGCGTATTGGTTAAGCACTACCAAAAATATCAGCAATCCATATTATGGTGATCAGATGCTCGACTGTGGCGAGAACAGGGAAACGTTAAAATATTGATAGGAAAATTCAATCAGAAATTTATTCCCAGGCGGAATATGACCGCCAGGCAATCATCCAGCTTTTCCTCCGTCCCGGCCGGGTTTATTATATATTGAAAATCCGGCTGAATGAATATATTTTTGGTTATTGGCACCCGGTATGTTAATTCCAGGGTGGTTTCATTTCCGTTAATCCCTTTTAAGCCCGCATGTGCTATCGCCATTCCCAGCACATCATCGCCATTCCTGTTGAGCAATCCTGTATAGTTCAATCCCATGCCCATATAGTAATGGTTAAAATTAAACCGCTTCGGAGTAAGCCCCAGTTGCACAAACAATCCCAGATTCCTGTTGCCGCCAGGCGACTTCCAAAGAGCCTGGTCGGCAATTGCATATAATCCATAGTTTGTCTTATAGATCAATTCTGCGTTCCCCGATTCCTCTATGGGGGCAGTGGTATGATGATGGGTATATAATCCAACTTTATATGTTCCGGGATTACTATTGAATTCCATCGAATGCTGCAGTTCTGAAATGAGCAGCGTGCCCCCGTCAGCGTTCAGTTCCCAACGCACATTATAGGGATTGTCTTCAAAATCCGTCGGACTTCCGTCGTAAATTGCAGCCAGCCACCTGGTTTTTTCGGAGATTTTCCAGTTTACCGACAATCCAAGGGCCGTCAGCGGAAATATGGGGGCCGGAACATTGCATGAAATGGTTGGAATAATGCCAAAAGAACTGTTTAAATATAAACCGCCGTTATCCGTATTGACATACTCCACATTTAAATCCTGGAGCCCTCCCGTCAGGCTTACCGGTCCAAATTCCTGGCTGAACCACATTTCCTGGATATATAAGTGGTTTCCTGCTTCAATGTTCGAAACTACCTGAAAATCGCCAATTATTTCGCCTGATGGTTGCCCGAAATGTGTATTCGAAATATTGATAAAAAACCCTCCTCCTTTCCAAAAGCCTGCTTTTTCAGTATTTATTCCCGCCATAAGGTTAACCATTCCAAGGTAAACAGAGCCGGTCCTGATCCCGCCCTCCACGTTATTGACAAGGTCACCGCTATAGGAAGCCTCAAAAGTAAATGGCCGTTCGAATAATGTGTCATGTTCCTGCGAGAATAAAGACTTAGAGGTTACATATAGCATCAAATATGAAAACAATATGATTTTATACATTTTCGATATACGTTGAAGTGATAGTTTATATCACAAAAGTACATTGCCGAAAATGTCGTGAAATAGCAATAAATAGTGATAATCCGGAGATTTCTCATCATTAATGATGAGTGATCAGTTAACATTGTCGATTGAAATTATTTTTTTAACCACAGCATAAATTGTCAATCCGGAGATCGATTTGATGCCGGTTTTCTGGGATAAATTCTTGCGGTGCGTAATTACTGTATTTATACTGATATTCAGCTTGTCGGCTATCGCTTTGTTAGCGAGCCCGCCGGCCAGTAACTGTAATACTTCTGTTTCTCTTTCGCTCAGTATTTCTTCAGCCCTTACCGGTTCAGGACCGGAATTGGAATTAATTGTTTTTTTAATCAGTCCGATTATGGTTTCGGACGAATCATAAATATTAATTACTCCATCAAATAAGGCCACAATCTGTGGATCATAAAAGGCATATAAAACTGCAATCCAGTTCGCATCAGGATAGCCGGTTTTCAGCGAATTGAAAAGTTTGAAATTGTTCTGGATAAGGGAAGGATTGATGATGATAATGTTCCTTTTACGGGAAACCAGGAACTTCTCTGTTTCACCAAGGTTATCGACCCGAAGAAGATGTACCGGGATACCTGATTTCAAAAGAATCGCTGACAATCCCTCAGGGATGACCGATGTATTTTCAACGATTATAATGTTTATAGGTTTGCTCACCGGAGTTTTTTTAGATATTGCTCCATTTCTTCCACTAGGGGAATTAATATCATCTCTTCAATTTTACCATGAATATTGAGATCATATTCGAGTTCAATCAGGGAATTAAAAAGCCTGCGTCTTAACTTCTGGTCGTTTTTCCCGGGAAGGTATTTAACCAGCAGGTTTTTCAGGTCGTTCAGTTTTTCCTCAATATCGTTATGATGGTCCTTATATTCATGTACCGAGTAGGAAACCGGTTCATCGAACGGCTTCTGTAGCATAATATGCTCGTGAAGGCTTTTCATATAAGGGAATGCAATCTCATCCTCGTAGTGGAGATGTTCGGTCACCTCGCTGTAATAGTCAGTAAAGAATTTCTCCACAAGCTCCATTTCAGCTTGGTTATTCAGCTCATACATCTGCTTAATAATAGAGCGAATGGCAGGATACATTTCTTCGGAATAATAAACGTGGCTGTTTTTTAAAAACCGAAGTATTGAATGCAATTCCCGAAATGTAAAATGAACCGGCGAGGTGTAGCTGTTCTGGTTATACAGGTTGGCTATTGTCAGGAACACTTCGGGAATTACGTCATTTGCCATACAAATATCCCGGATTGTTTTTTCCTGCAATGGAACGTAAATGTTAAAATGTTCCAATAGCAGCAAGATTTGCGGATTGTCGAAAACAACATCCGAAATATTAAGATCAGGGGTTAAGTAGAGATTTGGCCTCGCGTTCATAACAGATTTTTGAGGATAAAGTTACAATATTAAACAATTCCGGTTTCCGGCTTATGCTTCCCGTAAATCTTCAAAGACGGAGTTTAATGCCGCCATTTATTACAAATCCGTCAACCGGGGCATAGATATCCCTGAAAACAGGATTGGTTATCGAACCGGTGTATATTGTATCGAATTTTGTCTGCCGGGTATCAAGCAGGTTTTCGAAATTTATGAAAATAGAAAATTTCTCCCAAAGTCTCTCCGCCATAAACCCACACAGCCAATAAGCTTTCCCGGTTGCACCGTCATTAAGTTTTTGGCTGCTGTAATAGTATGCTTCCAGCCCGATCTTTAGTTTATCTTCAATTTCATACATTAATACATTATTAAGCCGGTGTTTTGCCACCAGGGGAAATGCCGTTGAATTTCCTTCCAGGTTTTGATTTACGTCGGCAAAGGTATACCCGATAAATAATTTGAAATGACTGAATGTGAGTTTAACATTGGACTCAATCCCCCGCGTAACAATTGATCCTCCCGGTTGAAGGAACTCATAAAATCCGTTGCCTGCATCAGTCAGTATCAATGGTTTTGATATTCCCGTATAGAAGAAAAGCGTGTTAATGCTGAACGTTATCCCGCTACCGACGGGAGTATGAAAATTAATGTCAAGGTTTCCTCCTAACGATTGTTCAGCTTCCGTTACCGACTCATTAATCGGCAATACATTCCTGAATTGAAGGCGTTCAGCATCCTCGGTAAATACAGTAGGGGATTTGTACCCCAGCCCTCCCCCTACCCTGGCCGATAATTTCGGATGCAACCTGAAAAGTGCAGAAATCCTTGGCAGAAAAAAGAATCCGTATACATTTTGATAATCCCCCCGAATACCGGTTTCCAACGCCATTGCATCAGATATATTCCATGTATTTTGAATGAAAACACCGAGTGTTTTATAATTGTAATCAACCACCCGGCTTGTGTCTGTTTTGTCCTGCGTGAACCTGTCAGTCCATAGATTCAATCCAAAAATCCATTCCAGGTTTTTACGGTCTGTTGTATAGGTGGCCTCAGAGAATGAAGAGAGCTGCATTCCTGAAAAAGTGAAACCGGGAATTTCGATTATCCGATCGTAATAACTGATACTATTCTTAAAATCAACATGGGAACTATCCTTCAATTGCCGGGTTAATTCAATCTGTGTGCTGAACCTCCCGGTTTTGTTCTTTTCAAAATAGGAATGGATGCTGTCACCTTTCCCTTCGATAAAAAGGATGTCGCCACCGGTTCTTTCCTCGAGGGTGCTGTTGAATCCAATGCTTATGGTAGTTTGCGGATCCGCATATATAAACAGTTTCGGATTCAGGGTTGCCCGGCTAAACCGGGGTATTGCCGTAAGTCCGATATTGGCAGGGTCGTATGGCAATCCTGAATTATATGAAGCAAAAACCGTGGTACCGGTTCTTTCAAACCGTTGTGAATAATATCCGCTTATATCCAGGCCCAATGCCGATGTGCCATTTAACAGGAAGTTCAGTTCCCTTTCTTCTCCCGGTAATTTTGAAACAAGATTTACCAACCCCGCAATGGCACCCCCGCCATATAGCGTGGATGAGGCGCCCTTAATTACTTCCACCTGCTTTAAATCGAGCGGAACAATCTGCAGGAGACCTAATCCTCCTGAGAATCCGGAGTACAATGGAAATCCGTCACGGAGGATCTGTGTATATTTCCCATCAAGACCCTGGATGCGAATGCTTGAATTATAAGATGTTGCAGAGGTTTGTTGCGTTTGTATCCCCGTGCTTTCATTCAGCATCATGCGGATATCACCCGGTTTCATGTTCCCCTTTTCTTCAAGCTCTTCCCCTGAAATGGCCTCAACCCGTGTGGGAATATTTTCAATGGTCCGGCTTGACCGGGTTGCTGAAACAATGACTTCCTCCAATTCTTCTTCACTGGTTGAAAAAAGAATTTCTACCGGTTCCGACTGGGGTAACGGAAAATCAAAGGATTCAATAATTTCTTCATAACCAACAAAGCGAAATACCAATACATGCTTTCCGTCAGGAATATTCATAATCTGAACCAATCCGTTCGCGTCAGAGCGGCCGCCGATAGAAGTGCCCCTGATCATTACAGTTGCCCCGAAAAGAGGTTCTCCTGTTTCTTTATCCTTAATAACAGCCGTAAAAGTATTTTGCCCCCACGAGAAAGATACACACAGCAACAACAGTATATGCATTACCAGGCTTTTCATATTTATGGAACACTTTCCCGATTAACAGATGCTTTGATCATTTGTTATGGATGTTCAGGAAAATTTTGCTAGGTTTACACGGTGATTTCAGGTTTTATGATCAATAGGATAACTGCATTTGTCTTTCTGCTATTTGCCAATATTGTTTTATTGGCTCATTCTGTTGTTCCCCACCACCATCACCAGGTAAGGGTATGTATTGAGAACAGGCTATGCCTTGAATCTCACCTCTCACAAAAACAGTCTACCCCGAAGCATGATGGAAATAACTCAACCGATTGTGTTTTAAAACAGGCTGTTGTTTTACCGGCAAATCAAATCAAGCAGGAATGCACTGTTAATTACGGTACTGATAATAATTCCAACGATTACTTTTTCGCCTCTCAATCCGTTTCTGCTGCCGGCATATCCAACTATTTTGCAGGTGACCCCTTCCCGGAAATCTCGTTCTCATATTCTTGTTTTGCTTGTACCGCTTTAGGTCTGCGTGCTCCCCCTCTTGTTTAAGTGTTGAGAATTTGTGAAATGTGCCCGATCCATCAAATCCGATGTATCGCGGTCTTATTTTACATGTTTTTTTTATACTAACTTAAACAGGCAACATTATGAATTTCAAGATATTAATGGTTGCAATTATGGCATTGGCAGTTTATGCATGCAGCCATAGCAACCATGAACCGGTACTGAATGAAGAACCGGAAGAAATCAAATTTCAATATACTGCATACACAAATAATCATGAGCTTTTCGCTGAAACCGACCCGTTTATAACCGGTCAGTCAGCAAACATCCGGGCACACTTTTCAGTCTTGCCCGGTTTCAACCCTGTCGAATCGGGGGAGATTACAGTTGTGCTCAGTGCAGGCGGGAAAGAGATAACTCAAACACTCGGAAATCCTACCCTAAAAGGCATTTACAGCTTTGATCTGAAACCCGAAATACAGGGAAAGGGCACGTTGAAATTTATTATATCCGGCCCATCAGGCCAGGATGAATTGCTGATTCCTGAAGTTACGGTTTTCGCATCCCATGATGAAGCAGAAACGGCAGCGGCAAAAACTGTATTGTCCAGGACGAATACAACCGTATTTACAAAAGAGCAATCATGGAAAATCGATTTTTCGACCGGTTATCCGGAAAAGGAACCGTTCGGACAGGTAATTAAAACGACTGCGCTGGTTCAGTCGACCCAGGGAGGTGAAATTATTGTAACGGCTAAAACTAACGGCATTGTATTTCTAACCGGCAATAACCTGTTCGAAGGCAGGGAAATTTCAGCCGGACAGAATTTATTTACTATTTCAGGTTCAGATCTGGCGGATAATAATATCACCGTCAGGTTCGCAGAAGCAAAAAACAATTATGAGAAAGCGAAAGCCGACTATGAAAGAGCCAGGGACCTTGCGAAAGACCGGATAGTTTCGGATAAGGATCTGCTTACGGCTAAAAACCAGTATGAAAACACCAAAGCCATCTATGAGAATCTGAATAAAAACTTCAATTCTGACGGGCAATATTCCCGGAGTCCGATGAGTGGCTTCATTAAACAGGTATTTGTAAAAAACGGTGCTTATGTCGAAGCCGGACAACCGGTACTTACCGTTTCACAAAATAAAACCCTTATCCTGAGTGCCGATGTTCCCCAGAAATATGCTTCCGTGCTGGGCTCAATCTATACGGCAAACATCCGTTCCGTAAATGGTACACGTGCATATTCATTCGAAGAGTTAAACGGCAGGGTACTGTCCTATGGAAAAGCAGCCAATACAGACAATTATCTTATTCCGGTTACGCTTCAGATAGATAACAGGGGCAGTTTTACTGCCGGAGGTTTCGTGGAAATATTCCTGAAAACAATGACAAATGCTGAGGCAGTAACAGTATTCAATTCGGCGTTGCTTGAGGAACAGGGCAGCTATTTCGTGTGGGTGCAGATAACCCCCGAGCTCTTTGAGAAAAGGGAAGTTACCACCGGTAAAACTGATGGGATTAAAACAGAGATCCTTTCCGGGTTAACTGAAAATGAACGGATTGTGAACAGAGGGGCCATGCCCATCAAGCTTGCACAGGCAAGCGGCACACTTGATGCTCATTCAGGCCACGTTCATTAAAACCATACAACTATGTTAAATTCGATTATCAGGTTCTCCCTGAACAATAAATATCTGATCCTGCTTAGTTCCCTTGTATTGGTAATTTTCGGGATAAGGACCGCCACAAGAATGGATGTGGATGTGTTTCCCGATCTTACCGCACCTACCGTGGTAATAATGACTGATGCCCACGGCATGGCTTCGGAAGAGGTTGAACGGCTTGTTACCTTTCCCATTGAAACTGCCGTAAACGGAGCCACCGATGTTCGCCGGGTTCGCTCAGCTTCATCCCAGGGATTCTCCTTCGTATGGGTGGAATTTGATTGGGGTACGGATATTTTCAAGGCACGTCAGATTGTCAGCGAAAAACTGATCAGCGTTTCATCGCAAATGCCACTGGGTGTTGGACAACCTGCTCTGGCCCCACAGTCGAGCGTTATGGGCGAGATTTTCTTTGTGGGGATACAGGCCGACAGTACGAGCATGATGGATCTCCGTACCCTGGCCGAATGGAATGTTAAACCCCTTATACTGGCCACCGGGGGTGTTTCACAGGTTACAATCATTGGCGGCGACTATAAACAATACCAGGTTTTGGTTGACCCGCACAAGATGAAATATTATAAGGTTTCAATGGCTGAACTGGCTGAAATATGCCGCGGCATCAGCCAGAATTCCACGGGAGGAGTTTTGAGGCAGTATGGTAATGAATATGTGGTGCGGGGTATTGCACGGTCCTCCGATATTCAGACCCTGGGAAACACATATATAAAAACCAGTAACGGCAAACCCCTTCGAATTAATGATGTCGCGGAAATAGCAATCGGAGGTGCCCCTAAAATGGGATATGCCTCCGGAAATGCGAAACCCGCCATTATTATTTCTATCTCAAAACAACCTAATGCCAATACGCTTGAAGTGACCCGGCGAATCGAACAGAATCTTGCAGCACTGCAAAGATCCTTACCTCCGGATATCCGGGTTGATACAAAAATATTCCGCCAGGCCGACTTTATTGAAACGTCTGTAAAGAATGTTCAGAATGCCCTGTTGGAAGGAGGAGTTTTTGTGGTTATTATTTTGTTCCTGTTCCTTGGAAGTTTCAGGACAACCATTATTTCGTTACTGGCGATTCCGCTGTCTCTCCTGGGAGCGATCCTTGTAATGAAAATGCTCGGCATGTCAATAAATACAATGAGCCTTGGCGGGATGGCTATTGCCATTGGGTCACTGGTTGACGATGCCATCATAGATGTTGAAAATGTATATAAACGGTTAAGGCAAAACTGGCAGAAGCCGGCCGATGAAAAGCAATCGTCATATAAAATCGTATATGGGGCAACCGGGGAGATCATGGCCTCCATGTTTAATGCAACATTGATTATTATTGTTGCTTTTTTGCCGTTGTTTTTCCTTTCCGGAATGGAAGGCCGGATGCTAAAACCTCTTGGAATTTCATTCATCGTATCCCTGGCGGTTTCGCTACTTGTTGCCATAACCCTCACCCCGCTGCTGTCAAAAATGCTGCTTTCGAATGACCGGTTTCTTTCCCGGAACGAGAAAGACAAATGGCTAGTCAGGAAATTGATTCCCATTTATGAAAATTCACTGCTGTGGTCACTGAAACATAAAACGGCAATCATTTTATCCACATTGGCATTGTTTATCATAACACTGGTCATTTTCACCACTTTTGGCCGCAGTTTTCTGCCCGAATTCAATGAAGGGGCCTTAACCCTTTCTGTTATAACAAAACCGGGTACATCACTCGATGAGAATAATCAGCTTGGAAACCTGGTCGAAAAAGAACTACTGGCAATTCCTGAAGTATCGGGTACTGCCCGCCGAACCGGCAGAGGGGAACTTGACGAGCATTCCCAAACCACCAATAGTGCAGAAATAGACGTCAATTTCAGACTGACGGACCGAAATCAGCAGGAATTTTTGGCGAATGTCCGCACAGTATTATCCCGAATACCCGGCATTGCCTTTACTGTCGGGCAGCCTCTCGGCCACCGCATTGATCATATGCTATCGGGCACAAGGGCGAATATTGCCATAAAAGTTTTTGGTTCCGACCTCAATAAATTGTTTTCGACGGGCAATGAAATTAAAAATGCCATTGCGAATATAAAAGGACTTGTTGATGTCAACGTTGACCAGCAAATTGAAATACCACAGATACAAATCCGGGCAAACCGGGATATGCTGGCTCAGTATGGAATAACCATAGCACAATTTAACGCGTTTGTTGATATGGCTTTTGGTGGTGAAAAATTATCCGATATACATGAAGGCCCCCGGAGTTTCGAACTGGTACTGCGCCTGAACAAAGACTATACGGAATCAATCGAGGGTATCCGCACAGCCCTTATTGAAACTGAAAATGGTCTTAAAGTGCCGTTAGAACAGGTTGCCAATATTGTTTCCGTTTCGGGTCCAAGTTCCATAAGCCGGGAGAATGTACAGCGCAAAATAGTGATCTCGGCCAACGTCGCTGAGCGGGATTTAAGAAGTGTTGTGAAGGATATTCAGACCAATATCAATAATAATGTGGTGTTGCCCGAGGGATACCGGGTTGAATACGGAGGACAGTTCGAAAGCGAGGCAACTGCATCAAAAACCCTTATGCTCACCTCCTTCATTGCCTTTATAGTCATCTTCTTTTTGCTGTTCCAGGAATTTAAGGACTTCCGGCTCGCAGGGATCATTCTGCTCAACCTACCCCTGGCGCTGATAGGCGGGGTGTTTTCCATCTGGATCACTTCGGGTGTATTAAGTATTCCTGCTATTATTGGATTCATTACACTTTTCGGTATTGCAACACGAAATGGAATATTGCTGATTTCAAACTATCAAAGGCTGCAATGCCAGGGTATTTCGTTGCACGAAACCGTTACCAAAGGTTCGTCCGACCGGTTAAACGCAATTCTAATGACAGCACTGACTGCCGCACTGGCCCTGATTCCCCTGGTAGTTAGGGGCGATCTGGCCGGTAACGAGATTCAAAGTCCTATGGCGAAGGTAATTTTAGGCGGATTGCTGACATCAACCCTGCTGAATATTTTTATAGTGCCTATTGTGTATTATATGGTTCACGCGGGCAAACAACAACAAAATTCTGAAAAGGTATGAAACAGCTATTGTTTTTTTTACTGATTGCAATACCGGCGCCTTATGCCATGTCACAAATGACCGTCCGGGCATTTCTTGACAGTATTGCTGCGAATAATAAAAATCTGTCTGCAAGCCGGCTCTATTATGACGCTCAAAAAATTGATGCAAAAACCGGTAAATATCTTCCCAACCCTTCGGTTACATATGATGAGCTTAACAATGCTTCAGGAAGTTACTCCGAGTTGACCATAGCACAGTCTTTTGATTTCCCGACAGCCTATTACCACAAAAGCAGGATCTCCGATCTTTCCATAAGCAAAGCAGATGATCTGTTTCAACAATCGAAACTTGAAATTCTGATTGATGCAGTCCGGGTTTATGCAGAACTTGTGTACCTGAACAGGGAAATCAATATACTTGAAAAACGCCGGCTTATGGCAAATCAGCTGAAAGCAGGCACGGATAAAAGAATGCATCTGGGAGATGTTCATGTATTTGAAGTAAACAGGGTAAATACGGAATTTGCACGGTTAAAGAGCGAAATTCAGATAGCTGAGAGCAGGCGAAATTCCCTTTTGCAAAAATTAACGGAAATGAACGGGGGCATCCGTATGGTTGTGAATGATACAATCTTTCCGGAACCGGCTGACTTCAGCATTAATGATTCAATCTTAACCATCCTGGTGGACCAGAATCCACAGGTTAAGCAATGGGAAGCTGAATCCATGATTGCGCAGCGCAATATAAGCCTCCAGCGATCGCTGGCCTTTCCAAAATTAGAGATGGGGTACCGGCAGGACATGAATTCAGGAGAAACATTTAAAGGAATTCATGCAGGGATTACAGTTCCCCTTTTTGAAAATAAGAATATGATCCGGTATGCAAAAGCCCGCCAGATATACACTACCAATTTCGCAGACGCACAAAGGCATACAGTTCAGAATTCGATTTCACGGCTCAATTCCGAATACAGGGCAATGCAACAATCTGCCGCGGAACTGAATGAGGTATTCAAAACCCTGAATACACCGGCTTTGCTTTATAAAGCCTATTATTCGGGAGAAATAAGCTATACGGAATTATTCACTGAATATGACAATT
>JBGSSA010000128.1:0-4290 GCA_041737295.1 Bacteroidales bacterium
ATACAGGGCAATGCAACAATCTGCCGCGGAACTGAATGAGGTATTCAAAACCCTGAATACACCGGCTTTGCTTTATAAAGCCTATTATTCGGGAGAAATAAGCTATACGGAATTATTCACTGAATATGACAATTATAACCAGACATTGCTATACCTGGAGAATTTGTCGTTAAACCTCACAAGCCTGCGTTTGGAGTTATATGTTTTATCGGCATTGTAAAGGTTTTGGAAATCACGTGAGTGGAAACACTTTCCAGGTAGTACTTTTGCAATAGAGATTGAAATACTATTATTCCGAAGAAGAAAGGGGAATGGATGATTGGGTGAGAAGAAATTGTTGAAGCAAACGGGTTTTATCCTGAACATCAAGCGATATTCCATACACCGATATTGTGGCACCCGAAATAGCGTCTACACTTTTCCCGGGCGTCAGGCCCCTTTCACCATCGTAACCTGAAAATTGATTTAACCAACCCGGTGCGGTTATTCCTTCTCCGTGTGTGGCCTGGTAATTATATACACGAACCCGCCTGACAATTCCCTTTTCAGTGAAATGAATATAGTAATCAAAATATTCATGCGTCATGCCGGCTGCCGTTTCATTCGCTCGGGCTGAACATCCGCCTGAACGGCAACTGTTCACCCTCCCGATATAAACAGACCCGACCGGATTCCCGGGTGCGTCCGTAGTATACCTGAAAAAAGCTCCCGCAAGTATTTGTTCGGCCAGTTTCAGCGGAAGGTTGATTTCACTCAATACGGGCACAACATTTTTATTGGAAGAAGCCAATTCCTTTACAAGCAATTTTGGTCTGAAATCTATTTCAGACTGGGCATGCAGGGTAACTGCACAGGGTAACGACAAAATTAAAATCAGAAAGATCCGGAACATTAAACTAAAATTTAAAACATGACGCCAAATCCGGCATTAAAGGTTTTTGTAAATTCATCCGATGATGCAGGCCTGGTAAATTGCATATCTGCTTTTACAACCGCTCCCCGGGCAATTTTAAAAGTTAATCCGCAAGTTATGATCTGATTATCATATGCTTTATTCTGAGGCAGACCGCCAGTGGTCCTGAAATGGGTATTGTAATTTTCATAACGGGTAAATACGATCAGTTCGGATTTGGCAGTCGGATATAAGTTCAGTACATCATATCCGGCTTCAATATAGTAACCCGTCATGCCGCTTCCCAGGTCGTTGCTTACATCATCCGTAGCGGTAAAATCATTGTACTGGTCTGTGTTGGACAGGGCTGTGTAGTATATCTGTCCCCGCATGCGGAGACCACCCTTCTGGTAACGGGCATCGAACCCGGCCATGGCAATGCCTGCGACAGACGAGTCTGCTTTTGCCATGGCTGCGTCATTATCTTTGCTTATACCCTGATATAACCTGCTCTGTGTTTTTCCAAAATAACCGGAAAGTCCCGCATTCAATCCCCTGACGCCGTAATATTCAATTTTTCCCGTGATATTGGGTGAACTGATATATGACTCAGCCCCCTTTTGCCGGCCATTGCGCAACCCATTGCGGCCATCAAGCTGTGCTTCCCCGTCATATCCGTTAAAGCCGTTCACCAGGTAAAGCTGGTATTTAAGGGATGCGGGAAGTATATTACCAGTGATACCGACACCGATTTCACGCCATGTGGTTGGTGATATCCTTGTGTCAATTGCAGGGCGTTCAACACCATTGAAGGTTGTGGGTTCATGGTATTCGTTTATGATACCCATGGGAATTAGCATGAGACCTGCCCTGAAATTCAGATAGTTATTCAGTTTGTACTGCAAAAAAGCCTGTTCAATGAATACTTCGCTGACATGTTCGAATTCTATTTCAGAGACGAATTGCACTTTTGAATTGAAATTATACCCTAGCAACACCACCATCCGGTGTACGTCAAGTACCCCGTTGTCTTTCTGATTTTTGTTAAGCGGCTGGTTATAATGTACCTCGCCATAACCGCCCAGAGTAAGTTTGCTATCATAGGATAACATTCTGTCTGCCATATTCTGATACTGGGTTTGCAGGCTGTCTGTGGCTTGTCCAGATGTTGAATACCCCAGCACGGTAATCAGTAAAATTGTAGTAAATGTTTTCATCCTCCCGGTTTTTGATTCATGGAAACAAAACTAGGATCAAATGATTTGACAAACACTCCCTATTAATTGGGATTTTTTTCTGTTTGGGGATATGAACTTCGTGTTTAAGTCAAACGGTCAACAATTGAACAAACCGGAATGAGGGTTGCTGCCGGGAAAAGAAACCATGTTAAGCTGTTTGCATTATAACTAATCCCTCCTATTAAAAGCAGAATCCAGCTAAAAAGTAAAAAATAGAGTCAAATTATTTGGTTAATACAATTAACTATTTTATATTTGTAACCATTTAAAACCATTAACAACTTAAAATATGGATAACCCTAATTTTACACCCGAAGAAAGTCTCTTGTTAATTTCAAAGACAATTGAAGAGACTAAACAAAAACTTCAGGAGAATGGCCACATAATTATTTTATGGGGTTGTTTGACTTTTTTTGTATTTTTTAGCCAGTATGTTTTTGAACTATTGGGATGGCATAAGAAATTTGATATTATTTGGACATGTATTTTATTTCCACTTGGGGCAATCTATACATTTATTTATACCAGGAGGAAAATAAAAAAGAATAATATTCCAAAAACTGTCTTAGGCATTACAATAGAAGCAATAGGATGGGTGGTTGGTATGAATCTTATGATATTAGCCTCCATTTTTGGCGATCATCTTGGCAAAGCCCTGGCCCCCATTATTTTAATTTTACTTGCTATGTCTGTAATCGTGATTGGAATATCCATCAGATTTAAACCGATAACAATTGGAGGTATTTTATTGAATTTGATAGGGTTTGGTACTTTCCTGGTTCATCCTCAGTATTATGGATTCTGCTTGATGTTGGGAGCTGTGATCGGATTAATCATACCGGGAATTTTGCTTAATAACAATAAAAAGGAATATGTTTAACGATTTAGATCCCATATTGCATTCACAGCTTCGGTTGTCAATAGTTTCTATATTAATGACAGTTGAAGAGGCCAATTTCAACTTTATTAAAGACTCAACCAAAGCTGCTGCCGGTAATGTGAGTATCCAGATTAGCAAATTGCAGGAGGCCGGTTACATTACCGTGGAAAAATCGTTTAAAAACAATTATCCCTACACCATTTTGTCTATAACAGAAAAAGGGAAAAAAGCATTTGAAGAATATGTAAATAACCTTCAAAAATACATTTATCCCAAAGAGTAATTTTTTGCCCGTTTAAGTTGATTCTATTAACTACTGAAATATTCAGGTCTACTTAAAACACTAAGTTAGCAATGTTAATTCTTTATCAGTCTTATAGTTGCGTTTATATTTTTAGAATTAATTCTCAATAAATAGATGCCCGGTTCACCAGTTAAATTCAGTTCGAACATTCTGACATTTTTGTGAGTTGATAGTGATATTAATTTTCCGCTTACATCATCGATACAAACAGTAATTTCATCTGAAACTGCACCCAAATCAATGTTTATGATACCATTTGTCGGGTTTGGATAAACAGTAATATCATTGCTAAAAGTATTTTCCAAAATTCCAACGGTGGTTACAGTATAACAAGCAGAAGTGTCAACACAATTATTTTGGGTAACCTCAACTGCATAACTTCCATTTTGAGTTAATACAATTATCTGGCTTGTTTCTCCATTTAAAAGAGAATAATTGTTGCTACAATCTAACCATTGGTAATTTGCTCCGGAAACGTTTGCCGAAAGAGTTATCCCGTTTTGAGTGACAGAAACATCAACATTATTAATCGTTAAATTAATTGTAATTGTGCTGTCGCAACCTGCGGCATTTGATACAATTGCAGTCTTAGTGCCCGAAGTTGTATAAAGTTGACCATCGGGAGCTGTAAAACTACCACAAGCCGTTACAGTAATTGTTGATGCAGTATGCAATGAATTAATTACGATTGACTTAACAATAGTACTGTCTGTTTCAAGGATAGTATCGGTTACAGTAAGGCTAACATCATAATTACCAGGTGTATAATAAATGTGTGTTGGATTAATTAAATTGCTTGTATTTCCATCTCCAAAATCCCAAAGGTATATATCGCCATATAATACTCCCCAAAATTCGGACCACTGGTTAAGTTGAAAAAGTAACTTAATTTTACAGTGGAACATGAAAGCAAACAGAAGAAAATTTTCAGGGGCATTTAAAGCCCAAGTAGCTATCGAGGCGCTCAAAGAGCGCG
>JBGSSA010000191.1:0-16301 GCA_041737295.1 Bacteroidales bacterium
ATAACCTTATAATAAACTCCATAAGATGTAAATTGGTGAATAGAGTATTTGCTGTTATTAAAAGACAGTCACCTTATGTGAATATTTATCAGCAAAATTTCAATTAAAAAATTTGCATATATCTTAGAATTCAGAACAATTTTCCCGAAGGCTTGTTGATGTGAATATCTAATTTTCAATGTATTCATTAAATCAGCCATACTAATGACAATATTTTACCGCCCATGGTGTAAAGGCAAATTATTCTTTTTTGTCTTTGGTTTTTTGTTCGTTTTAACGATTGCTTCAGCACAAATACCCAGAACGCTTTCCTACCAGGGTATTTACACGGATGCATCAGGTGCTGTCAAGCCTGATGGAGAGTATACCTTTACGTTCAGCTTTTATACAGATGCTGAAGGAGGGGATGTGATCTGGTCCGAAACCAAATCCTTGTCCGTTGAAAAAGGAAGGTTTTTTACCGCGCTGGGTGATACAGATCCATTTCCGGATTCCGTAAAATTTACTGTCCCTTATTGGTTGGGGATCACCCCCGGGGATGCCGGCGAGCTTTCTCCGCGAATAGCGTTCACTTCAACAGCGTATAGTTTGTCATCTGAACGGACCCGGCATGTGGAAACACCATTTTTCCTGGAAGATTCGTTGAATACACCGGACTACGTGATGACAGTGGAAAACAAAAGCGATGGTCATGGTATCCTGGGAATTTCCCAAACCGGTTATGCCACTGTCGGCGTTGCCGCTGCAGAAACAGGGTTAACGATCGGGGTTGTTGGCAATGCTTTCAGCCCTGATGGTTATGCAGTTTATGGATATAATCCGGTTGGTACAGCAGTATTTGGAACAACGACAACCGGTAGTGCAGGCGTCCATGGTGAAAATTTTAATTTAAACGGAAGCGGAGTGGAAGGATTCGCGTATGGTTCCGCGGCTGCCGGGGTATTTGGAAAGAATACCACCGGACCCGGCGTATGGGGCCGGGGAACTTCGGGCGGCACCGGCATATTTGGAGAGAGTGCAACAGGCCTAGCAGTTTATGGACTTTCGGTCTCTAACCATGGTGTACATGGAGTTTCTACAAGTGGTTTGGGTGTCTATGGCGTTTCCAGTACAAATGGCGGTGTGTTAGGCCAGGGATGGGTTGGTGTCCAGGGAAATGCCAGCGGAGCGCAGGATTCGCAAGGGGTTCGGGGTGACAACGGGGGAAACAATGATGTGTCCTGGGCTGGTCTTTTTAACGGACGGGTTGGCGTGTTTGGAAATTTGGCTGTAAATGGTACCCTTACTAAAAGCGCCGGGTCATTCAAAATCGATCACCCGCTGGATCCTGCCAATAAGTACCTGTATCATTCTTTTGTTGAATCTCCCGATATGAAAAATATTTATGACGGAGTGGTTACGACAGATGGCAATGGTGAGGCTATGGTTAAACTTCCGGATTATTTTGAAGCCCTGAACAAAGATTTCCGCTATCAACTGACGGTGATCGGACAGCAGGCCCAGGCATGGATTCTGGATGAAGTGAAAAACAATCTTTTCAGGATAAAAACGGATAAACCACAGGTGAAGATCTCGTGGCAGATTACCGGCATCAGGCATGATGCCTATGCGGAAAAACACAGGATCCCGGTTGAAGAATCCAAACCGGCAGCGGAAAAAGGAAGATATATTGACCCGGTATCTTTCAACATGCCTCTTTCTACGAAACTAAAAGTAGATAAGCAGACGGAAGGCATTTCAACTCCCGTGGAAACGCCAAAACGCGCAGAAACAACTTCGCAACCACAACAGATCAGAATCAAATAACCATCCGGCCATGAGAAATCCTAATATTATACTTCTAATTGTCGCCTGCGCGATTTTCATCCTTGTGGTTCCTTTAAAGGCCCAGGATGAACGGGTTAATTGGTTCGCCTTTACCGGTGGTGCGGGAGTACTGAATTCATCCGGACATTCTGTTGTATCTTCAGTTGCACAGACCTTTACCGGAATAAGTGCCCTGGATGACAACCGAATATCCTCCGGTTTCTGGTATGACCAGGTTACAATGCCAACCGGTGTAAAGGTCCCTGCATCGCTTCCCGGCTTTATCCTGAATCAGAATTATCCGAACCCGTTCAGCTCAATAACCACCATTGGATGGCAAATTCCCGTTGAGAGCCAGGTTACTCTGGATATATATGATATCCTGGGCAACAAGGTCAGGAACCTTGTAAATGAATATTTATCACCCGGGGAATACCAGGTTGATTTTGCAGCGGAAACCCTAACCAACGGAATTTATGTGATTCGATTGAGGGCGGGTAGATTCATGGATTCAAAGATCATGAATCTTGTACGGTAAGCACATCCTCAAAACCTGTCGGGCTTTATAAGCCTGGCAGGTTTTGTTCTTCCTCGTCACTTGTCACTTGTCACTCGTCACTCGTCACTCGTCACTAATATTTGTACTTATTCCTGAAATCCTTTGCCTCCCGTACCATCTTCCCAAACTGTTTTCCCAATCTTTTCCGGTCACCGGCGCGAATTTCAAATCGTTTCTGCTCCTTCATCAGCTTAATATAACTGTTGTATACCGCCGGATCAAGAAGCTCATTTTTAAAAGCTTCAATCACTGCACATCCTTCCTCATTAACATGACTGCAATCGGCATACCTGCATTTCACAGACAATTCATCAATGGATGGAAACAATCCTGTTGTCTGCAGGCCCTCATCAAGGGCTATCCCGAATTCCCGCATCCCGGGTGTATCAATGATCAGGCTTCCATTGGAAAGCCTGAACAGATCACGGGTGGTCGTCACATGCATCCCTTTATTGGTGGATGCGCTTAATGGTCCGGTTACTCTTGAAGCCGATTCCCTGAATGCATTCAGTATCGAGCTTTTGCCTACTCCGGATGAACCGATCATAATAAATGTTTTGGCAGGAAGCAGCGCCTGCGTAAGCAATTCATCCAATCCTGAACTGTCATAGGTGCTGCAAAAATATACCGGACAATCCTTACCAAGTCGCGATACCTCATTTCGGTAAGCCTCCCGGTCAGTAACCAGGTCGGATTTGTTCAGTACAACAATGGGAGAAATTCCGTTGGCCATGATCTGTACAAGATAGCGGTCAAGCCGCATCAGGTTGAAATCACGGTCAAGTCCCTGTACAATAAGGGCAAAGTCAATATTGGCAGCAAGTATTTGCCTTTCCGATGTATTCCCGGGGTTCTTCCTGCCCAGCATATTCATACGCGGATATACCTCTGTTATATACCCCATAGTATCGTATTTAAGGCAGAATACCCAGTCGCCTACCTTTGGGAGAAGCTCGTGATCCGCGCCAAATAACAATTTCCCAGATAACTCGGCTTCGGTTTCCCCGGATTCCAGCATCAACTGGTATTTAAACCCTTTTACCGAAATAACCCTGCCTGTAACAAAGTCATTGTTGGTATCCTGTGTTTTATTCCGGCTGAAGAATTCATTCCAGCCGTATTGCTCGAGCGTGTTCATGATGAAGGCCATGATGATTGGATTACAGTGCGTAAAGGTAAGGATAAATTGTATTTACGATTTACGATTTACGATTTATGATTTACGTTCCGGAACTCGCAAAGGATAAATATTAAATTTCAAAATCGTATCGTATATTTGATATTACAAACAGTACCAACCCTGATCATGTTAAAACCATCCAGACACGGCTTAATTGGCTTCATCCTGATATCAGGCACCTTTGCGGTCTTTTCACAACCTGTTTCCATTTCACTGTTAAATGAAAGCACCGCCATTCCCTATACCCGGTTCATAACAACTCCCATTCATCCCGGAATTCAGATTGGTACCGAAACCGGCTTAAAACAATATACTCACACACGGTTATTCCTTGCACTCCATATTGGATACTATTATCACAAATCGTTTTCCCAGGGTCTATATGTGAAACCTTCCCTGGGATTTGAATACCGCCATTCTTCGGGCTTCGCCTTAAGCGGCAATTTTGGACTGGGTTATCTCCATACATTTACAACGCAGCAGGAATACAGCCTTGAAAACGGAACCTATATAAAGCAAAAGGACATCGGAAATGCCCGCATAATGCCCTCGCTGGGATTAACCCTGAATTACTATCTGAAACCCGACAATGTACAATCGCCGAAAATCTTCTTCGGCTATGAATCATGGATTGAGTATCCCTTTTCCCCTGGTTTTATTCCGTTAATGACACACCTGACCACGCAATTGGGAATACAGTTTTACCCGTTTGAAAATCGAAAGAACAATGAATAGCGTAAAGGCATACCACCTTATTTTTTTGTTTCTGGCCCTCTTCGGCTGCACAAAAAGTGAACCGGGTTCTCCGGCAATATATGCCTGTTCCTTTAACTTTGCTGATTCAAGTACACAAAATCCCATGAATTCAGCATACCAGGAATTAATTGACGATATTTCAAAATCCGGTGTACCGGGAATAATGCTTTCGGTTCACTCTCCTGAAGGGGGCGAATGGCTGGGTGCCTCAGGAATGGCAGACATTGCGGGCAGGATAGACCTGAAACCCTGTAATATAACCCGCACCGGAAGTACTGTCAAGACTTTTACCGCCGTTACAATCCTGATGCTTGCGGAAGACGGACTTTTATCCCTGGATGACAGGATTGAGGATTATCTGCCCGGTGATCTGCTGGATAAGCTTGAAAATGCAAGACAAAGTACAATCCGGCAATTATTAAATCATTCAAGCGGAATTTATAATTACATCAGGAGCCTGAAATTCCAGACTGCTTCTGTCAATGACCTGACCCGTGTCTGGCATCCGTATGATTTGCTTGAATACGCCTATAACAAACCTGCTATGTTCAAGTGTGGTGAGGATGTAGACTATTCAAATACAAATTATGTTTTGCTGGGAATGATCATTGAAAAAATCACCGGTGAACCGTTCTACGAGGCATTCAAATCCGGAATATTTGAACCACTCCATCTTGAATCCACACAATTTGCTGCAGAAGACCCTGTTCCTGAAAATATCATCCGGGGTTATATTGATTTTTACAGCAAATTACAGCTGATGGAAAGCACACACTATAGCGGATGGGATTATTATACAGCCGATGGAGGCTTGATTTCAAATGTACATGATCTATCCGTATTCATGAGAGCGCTTTTCAATGGCGAACTCATCTCGGCGAAATCGCTGGAAGAAATGCTTACATGGCAGACACCCAAAAATCCAGATCCTGAATTCTTTCCCCTATCCTATGGACTCGGCATATTCAAAATTGAAACACCCTATGGAACAGCTTACCATCACAGCGGAGATGCCATCGGGTATGCTGCAACGATGATATATTTTGCAGAAAGGAATACTACCCTGGTGTGGGCTGCGAATGGCAATTACGGTAAGATTGACGAGCTGATCTCATCGAAATCGGCAATGGAGCGGATTTTTGATACGGTATTCGGTGGTCGGTAATCTGTAATCAGTAATCAGTATTCGGTAGTCGGTAAACCATTGGTTATTTACGATTTACGATTTACGATTTACGATTTACGATTTACGATTTACGATTTACGATTTACGATTTACGATTTACGATTTACGATTTACGATTTACGATTTACGATTTACGATTTACGATTTACGAATAAGGAGAAGAGGCGAGAGGTGAGAGGTGAGTGAGGGAGGCGTCAGCGCCCCGAAGGGGCAAATCTGAATAACCATGGGTAACAACCCATGGAGCAGAACCGCACGACTGCACGACTGCATGACTGCAAAACTGCAAAACTTATCAACCGCAGAACAAACCAAAAGTATCTTCATTCCCATCTAAATATCCTTCTTTAAGAATAAACTTAACCAAACTTCTTTACTTTTATGCTCCCTTTACTATCTTCAATAGTTTTCAATGATGAGATCAGCATTCATATCGTTTTTTCTGCTTTCACTAATCACACTCCCTTGCCTTTCCCAAAGCGCCGATACCCTCATTCCCTTTGACCAGGCTTACAAACGCTCATATCATACTGTAAAACTTGAAGGCCGCCCTCCGTTTATCGACGGTAAACTCGATGATGACTGCTGGAAAAACGAAGGCAACTGGTCGCAGGAATTTCTCCAGAATACACCGGTTGAAAGGGCTCAGCCGACCTACCCCACTAAAATCAAAATACTCTTCGATGACAAGAATATTTATTTTGCCCTTCGCGCATGGGATCCGGAACCGGACAAAATAAACCGTTTCGTTGGGAACCGCGATGACAATTCAATTGGCGATCTCATCAGCGTTGCCTTTGATTCCTACCACGACAGCCGGGCTGCAGCTGAGTTTAATATCAATGCGGGAGGAAACAAGACGGACCTGATCGTAACCGATAACCTGTCCGTCAATCTCAACTGGAATGCCGTTTGGGAAGGAAAAACAGCGGTTAACGATTCTTCCTGGACTGTCGAATTCCGTATTCCGCTGAATCAGTTGCGCTACAACCAGAGCGACAGCGGAATGGTATGGGGTCTGCATGTGCGCCGCATTGTCAGGCGTATCCAGGAGACGGACCAGTGGAGCCTGATTCCCCGTAAAAACAGCGGCCATGTGTATTCATTCGGTACAATGTACGGTCTTCGTGATATTCAAAAACCAAGGCTCATTGAGTTCCTGCCCTATGTTGCCGCCAAAATGACTATGGAACCCCGGGTTGAAGACAGCCCATATTCGAAAGGAGTCAGGTGGAATGGGAACGCGGGCATTGACAGTAAAATAGGCGTCGGCGATTTTACAATGGATATCACCATAAATCCGGATTTCGGTCAGATTGAGGCCGATCCTTCTGTCATGAACCTGACAGCATTTGAAACCTTTTACGAGGAGAAAAGGCCATTCTTCCTTGAAGGGAAACATATTTTTGATTTTTCACCCGACAATAACATGATGTTCTATTCCCGCAGGATCGGTCATGCCCCCTCCTATACGCCACAGGTAGACAATGTCACTTCTTTTTCAAAAGAACCGGAATTTACCAACATCATCAACGCCATAAAGCTGACCGGAACAACCCGTAACGGGATCTCTGTAGGAGTCCTCCAAAGCACTACCCAGAAAGAAACCGCGAAAGTAACCGAAGATGGGGTTGAAAGCAACCCGGTGGTGGAGCCCCTTACCAATTTCCTTGTTGCCCGAGTTCAGAAAATTGCCAACAAAGGCAATACCCAGTTCGGAACCATGTTCACATCCACGAACCGTTTTTCCGACATTCCCCACCTGGATTACCTGAACAGGAATGCCTATACGGCCGGAATCGACCTGCTTCAGTATACAAAGGACCGTGAATATTTTCTTGATTTTAAGGGAATCATGAGTCATATTAATGGCAAGGAAGAAGCAATGGTCTCCCTGCAGCGAAATGCCCTGCATTACTATCAACGGCCGGATGCTTCAAATTACCTCGGTGTGGACAGCAGCCGAAGGTCGCTTTCCGGCACAGGCGGATATCTTAGCGTCGGACGGCTTGGCAACAAACGGTTTATTTTTTCAGAAAAGGTAAGCTGGTGGTCTCCCGGCTTTGACCTCAACGATATAGGCTACCTGCTTATGGCTGACCTGGTACAGAATCTCACCAAACTGGGAATTCGCCAGACCGAACCCCGCGGGATCCTGAGAAACTACACGTTAACCCTTGGGCAGATGAACGCCTGGAACTACGGCGGGGTGAGCACACATAATGATGTAAACGCGACATTTTCAACACAGTTCCGCAACCGGTGGGATCTGTCAGTAACCGAGTCGTACGTAATTGCCGAGTTATCCACCCGGTTGCTCCGGGGAGGGCCGGGTTTTCGCCTTTCACCCTATTGGGATAATAACATCACTTTTAATACTGATAAATCAGACCGTGTAATTTTCGGATTGAATAATATAAGCTCGGTTAGCACAGATGGTGTGTCACGACGGTACGTAATTAAGCCGTCCCTGCATTTCCGGCTTGGAAATCACTTTTATATAACAAGCCAGTTTACATATGATCATAACATCGATAATTTCATTTATGTGACTCAAAAACAACTCACGAATGATATACAATACATACTGGCTCATATTAAACAGGAAACCTATAGCCTTACCTTCCGCTTCAATTATAATATCACACCGGATATTTCAATTCAGTATTACGGCAGTCCTTTTATTTCAACCGGTATATATGACGATTTCAAGAAGTCCCTCGATGCCCCTGCCGGTGACCTGAACGACCGGTATCATTCGTTTACCGGATCAGAGATCAGCTTCGACGAGGTCACGAATTTATACCAGGTGACCGACGGCCCTGACTCTTACACATTCCAAAACCCGGATTTCAGTTTCAGGGAATTCCGGTCAAACCTCGTTGCAAGATGGGAATACAGGCCGGGTTCAACAATATACCTTGTCTGGGAGAACAATCAGCGCAGCCGTGATAATGTTTACTATTCCTCGCTCAGCGAAAACCTGGGTGACCTATTTGGAGGGGCACCAACGAATGTGTTTATGGTGAAAATGAGCTTCTGGCTGGGAATCTGAGTAGGGACAAGGGACAAGTGACCAGGGACAAGTGAGGGGAGATGAGAGATGAGAATGGGAATGGGTAACCAAAAAAGAGCAAATACGTAATAACTTCTAAATTTACAAGTTATGAAAACAAATGCCTGGTTATTCATGATCTTCATGATATTGACTGTAAATTCTGTATATGGACAAGTTGAGAGTCGCGTAACCGGCCCATTGGATAATTCCGGATACGAGCAAGATAAATACAGGCAACTCTACAAAAGTAAAGTCGCGACCTACAGGAAAATGAACAGGGGAGGATTAATAATGACCGGGGTCGGTGCCGGATCCATAATCGGCAGTGTTGCATTGTTGGCCTCTATACCTGATGCTTACTGGAATACAGGCAATGGTTATCCTTTACCCCAACAGGATAAGTACGATTTGCAGGCTACTGAGGGAATGATTCTATTTGCTGTTGGAATCGGTTTGCTGGCCGGCGGAATAACGCTGAGCAGTATTGGAGGATATAAAGTAAAAAGTTACCGGCATAAGCTGGATAACCTTTCCATGGGCGTAATATGTACACCCGGGAAGCAAGGTCTGAGCCTGAGTTATCGCTTCTAAGAATCAGTAATCAGTAATCGGTAATCGGTATTCAGTATCAGTAATCACAAGCCTAGAAGCCTGGCATCCCAGATGCCCAGAAGCCCAGAAGCCCAGAAGCCTCCCCTCCCCCCCATAACTCCATCTCAATCTTCCGACAAAAATATTTCTGGAAAAATCGTGTAACCATTGTACCTTTCGGTGGTAACCATTATAGAAAGAAATTAATTGGGCGACGTGGCTGAATTAACTGATGAAATAATCATGAAGCGGGTCAAAGAGGGGAACCTGGCCGAATTATCCGTTCTGTTTGAGCGGTATCATGTGAGGCTGTACAATTTTATGCTCAGGCTTACCTTCGACAGATCGGTCAGCCAGGACCTGACGCAGAACCTGTTTTACCGGGTCATAAAATACAGGCATACATTCAAGGAAGATCACAGCTTTAAATCGTGGATATATCAGCTGGCCCGGAATATTCATGTTGATTTCTGCAAACAGCAGCAAAAGACATCGGAACGGTATACGCAGGTTGAGGAATACAATGAGAATTTCGCCGAAGAAAAGGAAGGGTTCAATGAAGATGAATATGTTAAACTCGAACAGGCGATGGCCAAGCTTACTCCGGATCAAAAGGAAATCCTTGTCCTCAGCAGGTTCCAGGGATTAAAATATGAAGAAATTTCATCCATCCGCGACCTGTCCGTTCCGGCCATAAAGGTACAGGTTCACAGGGCTATTAAACAATTAAGGGAACATTATTTCAAACTGACATAAATCTACGGCAATGAAATGTGAAGATGTAGAAACGGCCATGATCGATTACCTCGACAACACCCTTGAAAAAGTGCGTCTTGACGAGGTTGAGAAACACCTGGAAAACTGTGAAAGATGCCTGGATCAACTGAAGGATTTCCAGGAGATCCTCCATACTGTGGATTCAACAGAAATGGAGCAACCGGACGAAAACCTGCGGATCAATTTCTACCATATGCTTCATGGTGAAATGAACAAACAGGCCATTCAGAACCAGGAAAAATCCATAGTACCCGTTTCAATCCATAGATCATCACCCTGGATGAAAATAGCCGCTGCCTTAGCCATTCTCCTGGCAGGTACCTTTATAGGGCTGACAATCAACTCGGTTTTAAACCGTCAAAGGGCTGAAAAGCAGGTGGCAGAACTGACAACTGAAATGCAATCCATGAAAGAACTGATGATGCTGAGTATGCTGAAACAGGAATCTCCAAGTCAGCGGATACAGGCTGTTAATTATTCAGATGATATCCAGGCTCCTGATGCCAAAGTGCTCAATGCCCTCACCGAAACACTGAATAATGACAAAAATATCAATGTAAGGCTTGCTGCCGCATACTCGTTGGCGAAATATGCCGACAGGCAATCTGTCCGCGATTCCATGGTGGCGTCACTTTCAAAACAGACCGAACCGATTATCCAGGTTGTATTGATGAATATACTTGTCGAGAAAAAGGAAAGCAGTGCCATAAAGCCCATACAAAAAATAATGTCTGATGATAAAGCCATGAAGGAAGTCAGGGATGTGGCGCAAAAGGGGCTTAAGACCTTGCTCTGAAACTTACTGAAGAAATAGTTGAATTCAACATAGATGACAGGCAAATTCCGGGTTTGCCTGGGTGGTTACTAAATTTATATTTTAAAACAATGAAAACGAAAACGATTATATCAGGTTCCATAGTTGCACTTCTTATGGCGGGCTCATTAACAGCCCAGGAATACAAGGTGAATGTTGAAAATACGAAAAACAGTAAACTCAGCCTGAGCTCATTCTCCGGGGATCTCAAAATTGAAGGATATGCCGGAAATGAGATCATATTCTCCCCTGTGGGCGGAGAAGATATGAAAACACCGGAGCGTGCAAAGGGCTTGAAGCCTGTTTATGGCGGCGGTGTGGATAATACGGGTGTTGGACTTTCAGTTGAAAAAAATGCAAACGGCATATCGGTCACCTGTCTCCTGCCCTTTACGAACAGCAGGGAATATACCGTTAAAGTACCGGAAGGTATGGCTGTTGAGGTCAACAGTGAATGTCAATACAATAATGACATTTATATCAATGGAATGAAAAATGAGATCGAAATACAAAGCTGTCATTCCATTATACTGAAAGGGGTCACCGGTCCGCTTGTACTTTCCACAATCAGCGGTGATATAGAAGTCACATTCAGCAGTCTGGCAACAGGAAAACCATTTTCAATCAACTCAATCAGCGGCGAAATAGATATTACGCTTCCTGCAACAATTGCAGCCGATATTGAATTGAGTGCCATTTCAGGCCGTATGTTTTCAGATTTTGATTTTGGCGATAAATCTAAAGGCATGAACCAGGTTGGCGGTAATGTACTAAGTACCAAACTGAATGGCGGCGGTGCAAAGTTCAATATTATGACTGTAAGCGGGAATATTTACCTTAGAAAAGGCGTGTAAAATGATATCACTGCGCAGGCTGGAGCCTGCGCTGAACTTTCGGTGTTGAGCTCAGGCTCCGCCTGAGCTCGACTATCCTTGTCTTTCAATTCAATAATTTTTTAACTTTAAAGCAATGAAAAGCACAATCATATTTACGATATGCTGGATATTCATGGCCAATACCCTGGCCCAGAAAGCCGTGGAAAAGCGTATGAACTTTTCAGGAAAGGAAAAACTGATCCTTAATCTTCAAATCGCCGATTCAATCAGCGTGCATACCTGGAATACCCCTGAAGTCTATGCCAAAGCGTCAATTAACATAAATGACAATCAGGATAACGAGGCCTATGTTACCCGTTTTGATGAGGCCGGGAAAGAAGTCAGGATAACCGCTAAAATCTCTGATGGATATCTTAAGGAACAGAAACACTGCTGCACGCAGACGTTAATCACCTGGGAACTTTTTATCCCCGAAAAGACGGTTTTTTCAATTGAGACAATTAACGGAGATATTATTATAGACGGGGTTACCACGGAGATCAACGCCAAAACAATCAGCGGTTTCATCGATCTCGTCCTCCCGCATAACCGGAAGGCAGACCTCGAAATGAAAACCATAAGCGGTACTCTGTATACCGACCTGGATATCAATACCCAATCTTCGGAAAATTCAATACCCATAGTGGTAAGGCATAAACTCAACAATGGCGGCGATGAGGTAAATCTCGAAACCATCAGTGGAGATATATTTGTCCGTAAATCCAATTAATTGCAGAAATCATGTTCAGAAACTACCTGGTTATCGCGTTCCGGAATATCACCCGACATTTCAGCGTGTCATTCATGAATATGGCGGGATTATCCATCGGACTGGCCTGTACAATGCTGATCTTCCTCTGGGTGACAGATGAGTTGAATTTTGACAGGTTTCATAAGAATGCCGATTTGATTTACCGCGTTGAAGAGGATCAGCATTACAGCAATGGCGCATACCATGTGCAGGTTACACCCTGGCCTTCGGGACCGGTTTGGCGTGACCAGATACCTGAAATTAAGGACGCATGCCGGATCACCGGCGCAGGTAGTTTTCTGTTTACAAGGAATGAGAAATCATTCTATGAAGAAAAAGTTTCTGCAGTGGATTCTTCCTTTTTTGAAATATTTTCTTTTGAACTGGTAAAGGGCAATCCGAAAAAGGCACTGACACAACCGGGATCCATTGTGATAAGTGATGAAATGGCATCAAAATATTTCGGTACGGAAGATCCCGTAGGTCAAACATTGCTTGTGAATACAAAAGAGGTATTCCAGGTTACAGGCGTTATGAAAAAAATGCCGCTCAACAGCACAATAAACCAGGATTTTCTGGTCCCGTTCGATTACATGAAAAAATCACAATGGTATTCAGACAACTGGGGAAATAATTCTATCACTACCTATGTAATGCTCAGGCCAAATGTGGAGACTTCGCAGGTCAATGCCAAACTGACGGGTATTGTAAGGCAGCATAACCCCCAAAGTACGACGGATTTTGTCATCGCACCCCTCACCCGCCTGCACCTTCACAGCCACTGGGGATTTGGAAATAAACCGGGTGCCATTCTCAATGTCTGGATATTTTCGTCCATCGCAATCCTTGTGCTCGTTATCGCCTGCATTAACTTTATGAACCTGAGTACAGCCCGGTCAGTTTCCCGTGCCAGGGAAATCGGGGTACGCAAGATAAACGGGGCTCACCGTACCACCATCCTGTTCCAGTTTTTCGGCGAATCCCTCCTGATGTCTTTCCTTTCAATGATAATTGCTTTCTTCCTTGTTTCAGTTCTGCTATCCGCATTCAATACAATCTCAGGTAAGGAGTTTCATATGACCGACCTGCTGACCCTGCGATTTGCAGGAGGAATGGCAGTGATCACCATTCTCACCGGGCTGCTGGCCGGCACCTATCCTGCCCTGGTTCTTTCGGGATTCAGACCCATCAGCACACTGAAAGGAAATTTCAGCAGCGGATCCACCGGCGTCGCCTTCCGGAAGGTTTCAGTCACAATCCAGTTCGCCCTGAGCATCATGCTTATTGCGGGCACCCTTGTAATTTACCGCCAGCTCCACCTGATGCAAAGTCAAAAGCTCGGGTATGATAAGGAAAATCTCCTCTATCTCCCGCTGCGTGGCGATTTGAAAAATTCATATCCACTGATCAAAGAGGAACTGCTGCATGAACCCTCGGTAAAATACATCACCGCTGGTCTGGACCTGCCGCAGCAGATCGGAAGCAATTCTGACAACGCCTCCTGGGAAGGGAAGCCTTCCGAAACAGATATCCTGATCAGCATGAGCAGCGTTGATTTCGATTATGTTGAAACGATGGGGATCGAAATGAAGGCGGGTCGTACATTCTCAAAAGCATATCCCGGCGATGTATCCCATGATACATCAGCGAATTTTATCATTAACGAGACGATGGAAAAAATTATGGGCCAGGAAAATGCTGTTGGGGCCTCTCTCAAATTTGGTTCTTACGGGACAATCGTCGGAGTCATGAAAGACTTCAATTTCCAGTCGCTTCATAATAAAATTGAACCTCTTGCCATTTCCATGTGGGGCCAGCCGTTCTGGAATTTCATGTATATACGGGTGAACCCCGGAAACCTCACTGAAACCATGAAGCAGCTTGAAAATGCCTGGAAGAGGGTGATGCCGGCCTATCCGTTTGACTATCATTTTGTGGACCAGGATTTTGACAATATGTACAGGACAGAAGAGAGGATGGGCATTCTGATGAATTACTTTGCCGTCTTTGCCATCCTCATCGCCGCCATAGGCCTGTTCGGAATGGCAACGTTCACGGTGGAACAAAAAACCCGTGAAGTAGGAATCCGTAAGGCACTGGGTGCACCAGCCGCCACGATATTCCGCCTTTTCACATGGCAGTTCCTGCAGCTGCTCTTACTGGCGACTGTAATTTCCGTTCCGGTATCATGGTATCTGATGTCGAATTTCCTTAAAAATTATAGCTACCATACTAACCTGAATGCATGGATATTTGGAATTTCAGCTGCTATAACCGTGGTAGTTGCCATGGCTGCCATCAGTTTCCAGACCATAAGGGCCATCCGTACGAATCCGGCTGAGACGCTGAAGCATGAGTGAGAAAATTGTTGATAGTTGATGGTTGATGGTTGATAGGGAAAGGGATACTGGATGCTGGATACTGGATGCTGGATGCTGGATGCTGGATGCTATTTATTTGTTGATTTGTTGATTTGACTCTGGAAATGGTAATCGAATTCAATGAGATTTCTCGGCGCCCTCATATAGCCTGGTATACAAAACTTCCTAAACTCTGCGGTAAAATTTTTGGGTACTTTATTGTTACACGGATCAGGCAATACCTGGCACCATAGTTTCAGCCAAGGCAGAGCCTTGTCCGAACTGAGGCTTGACTGTAAGACTGCAAAACTGCAAAACTGTAAAACCCTTTGCCCGCTCGTGTAAAATATGTAAATTAGCTGGGAATCAATGGCTAATTACTATATAAATCCACCTCCATGCGTAATATTTTACATTTCCTTGTGATCCTTTCCCTGCTCCTCCTTGCCGGATGCAAAAACCGGCCGGCTGACAATGAAAAATGGGAATCCCTTTTTAATGGCAAAGATCTTTCAGGATGGGAAACATACCTCGGACCAACATACGACACACTAATGGATAAATGGGACACCATTCCCGTTGGCCTGAATGTGGATCCCCTAAAAGTATTTAGTGTGGTGGAAATCGATAACGAAAATGTGATTCGGATATCCGGAGAACAATTCGGGGGAATAAACACGCTCCGGGAATTTGAAAATTATCATTTACAGTTTCAGTTCAAATGGGGACAGTTGCAGTGGCCACCCCGGAAAACCGAGAAAAAGGACGGGGGTTTGATGTATCATGCCGTGGGTCCGCAGGGAGCGGATAACGGATTCTGGATGCGTTCGCACGAATACCAGATTGAGGAGGGCGATTGCGGGGATTACTGGGCATGTGCAGGTGCCATTTTTGATGTGAACTCAAGGATGGAAAAAGACAGTACTTTTGTATACAACAAAGATGGGGAATCCCATACATTCAGTACAGTCAGTCCGCATGGCAGAAACTGCAAAAAATTTCCCGATGCCGAGAAGCCGACAGGTGAATGGAATACGATCGACTTATATTGTGTTGGCAACACCAGCGTTCATGTGATGAATGGAGTTGTTAATATGATCCTTCGGAATTCCCGCCAGGTGGATGGCAATACCGAAATACCGCTCACGAAGGGAAAGATCCAGTTTGAATCCGAGGGAGCCGAGATGTATCTGCGCAATCTTCAAATCTCCACTATTGAAAAGATCCCTGAAAAATTACTTGAATAGTGCTATGTTTGCCCGGTAAAGTGAATGTGCGCGGTGGTATCCCGATTTCATTGCATCCTGAAAAAAACAACCAGCCGAAGCAACCATTCCTGCCCAAATCCCATCCATGTATAAAACCAATTCGTATGAACCGTTTATATATCGTATGTCTTGTCCTATTTGCCATGATGGCCGGTTGCTCAAAAGACAAGCCTGCTGAAAACAGGGAACTGGTGCAGGTTTCCCTTACCCCTCGTCAGAAATCCCTTGTATTGGCTAACAACGCATTCGGATTTGATATGTTCCGTACGATCAATAAAAGTGAAGACAGGAATAAGAATGTTTTCATCTCGCCGCTCAGC
>JBGSSA010000207.1:0-12613 GCA_041737295.1 Bacteroidales bacterium
TGGAAATTACGGCTTTAATTCAAACCTTTTCGAGTATGGTGGATTCCTCTACCATGAGATGGCTGTGAAACATGGAAGCATTCAGAATACCCTGGCCTTTATCCAGCAAAACAATGGCGGAAAAACCGACCGCCGGTTTGCTTATTTTCAGCATTCAAACTCCTTGCTTGACAACCTTAACTTCTTTGGCTCTATGGAGTGCGACTTCTACAAAAAAGTTATTAATACTGAGGACAGTACCTATTCTGATGACAGTTCACCCAACATCTCCAATCTTTATCTATCCCTGAGATACAGGGTGATGTCGAATTTGTCCCTGTCATTTTCCTATAGCAACCGGCAGAATATTGTGTATTACGAGACCTATAAAAGCTTTCTTGAAAAGTTACTTGAAACAGCCAACCTCCAGGGGTATTTGTTCCAGGCGACATACCGCCCTGTTAACACCCTTACGATTGGATTGACCGGAGGGTACAGGTTCCGGGATAATGATGCCCGTGATTCAAAGAATGTCTATGGATATGCATCCTGGATGATACCCGGGCTGAAAACAACCACAACAGGCTCCTTAACCTGGATAGACGGAAGCTATCTCCGCGGCAATATCTATAGCCTTGGATTATCACGCGAACTGGCACGCGGCAAACTCAATGCCGGAATAAATTACCGCTATGTCGACTACCAATACCACCAAAATGAGACTTCAATAATTCAACATATTGCGGAAGCAACCTTATCCTGGACCATCATCCATAAACTTTCCCTGAATATGTATTTTGAAGGCACCTTCGAAAAACCAGGCAACCGGTATCAGCGCCTGTATGTTCAGCTGAGAAAATCATTCTGAAGCCCCCCAATGTGATGCATAGTTTACTTTCTCCTCTTCATGAGAAAAGCTGCACCCACGCTTGTCGAATCCATAACCAGGCAAGTTATTCCTGTTATTTACAGAAGTATTTATAAAAATAGATATATTCGTGGGAATCTTCTTACGGCATGGCCAATCTCATTTTTTCATATGAAAAACTCCTTCTTGATAACATAAAGAAAAATGATAAGGCCTCATTCTCCATTCTATTCACCCAATATTATAAGGATTTAGTTACTTTTTCCTTTGGCATCGTACGAAACATAAATACTGCCGAAGAGATCGTACAGGATGTTTTTATTAATTTATGGGAAAACCGGGCTTCATTGCTCATTGAGCGGTCATTAAAATCATACCTGCTAAAAGCAGTACAAAATTACAGCCTCAATTGGCTGCAGCATGTAAAGGTACAATCCCGGTTCGCCTCGTACGCTAAAGACCATCAATTGCTTTCAGGGAATGAAACGGAGAACTACGTCCTTCATTCTGAACTGGAACAAAACCTTCAACAGGCACTGGATAAAATCCCGCCCGAATACGCACAGGCTTTTCGAATGAACCGGTTCGAAAATTTAAGCTATCCTGAAATTGGTCAGAAATTAGGAGTTTCAACCCGGACCATCGAGGTGAGAATCAGCAAAGCGTTATCCCTGTTACGGGAGGCCCTTAAAGATTTTTTGCTGCTGGCTGTATTCTTTCTGAAAATATAAATTTTAAATTTTCCGTGTAAAATGAATGTGGGATTTCTTTTTATAAATGTCGTTTCATTATGATCGAGGATATGGAAGAGGAAAACACAAATAAAATTGACTCTATAATTTTCAATTATCTCCGGGGTAACGCCTCCGCGGAGGAGATTGTAGCCCTTGATGCCTGGCTTTCCGAATCTGAAGAAAACCAACCCTATTTCAGACACTTGCGCAATATCTGGGACTCCTCCGCTGACTTACCCGTTTCCACAGAAAATGCATTATCGAAAGTGATGATGCAAATCGGTCATGAAAGCAAAGCACTTACATTCTGGCATTTCTGGCAGAAAGTTGCAGCCGTTCTGCTTATTCCGCTGCTCCTTACGGCAGCCTGGTTTGGGTTTGCCCGGAATGCGGCGAACCACAGGATGGAAACCACCTTCAATACTGTAAATGCCGCATTCGGATCATACTCTTCCCTCGAATTGCCGGATGGTTCAAAAGTATGGCTGAATTCAGGAAGCAGTTTGAAGTACCCGATGCGCTTTTCCAATCACAACCGCCAGGTTACCCTAACCGGGGAAGCCTATTTTGAAGTGCATTCCGATGCCGCCTCTCCCTTTTTTGTAAAGACTCCGTACTTTGCGGTGAAGGCCACCGGCACGCGTTTTAATGTGACATCATACAAAAATAACATCCTGCCTTCGGTTACGCTGGTTGAAGGAAAAGTATCCATTGAGGAAGTTTCACAAACCGGCCATCCTGAAACCCTGGCTTTTCTTCAGCCTGGCCAGCATATGGAATATGATACGCTGCTCGGCAAAACCTGCATCCGTACCGAAGATACATACAAATACGTGGCCTGGAGGGAAGGAAAGCTTGTTTTCAGAAATGATCTTTTAAGTGAAGTGGCCCGCAGGATCAGTCTTCAATATAATGTCGACATTGAGGTGATCGGGGACAGGATCAACAAAAACCGGTACAGGGCCACCTTTGAAAACCAACCACTGAATGAGTTGCTCGAATTATTGAAAATGACGGCCCCGATTGATTATAGGGAGATTATCCCTGTGCACCTGCCCGACAATTCATTTTCCAAACGAAAGATAATTATCTTTTCCACCAACCAGTAGACCTATTTTGCCATAACCATGAAAAACAAAACTCACTTTCAGAAAATTTTTAACTCCGGCTGACCATTCCTCAATGTTAGCCTGATTTGAAATTTAAGATTCAAGTC
The DNA here is from genome assembly GCA_041737295.1 of Bacteroidales bacterium. GTDB lineage: Bacteria > Bacteroidota > Bacteroidia > Bacteroidales > UBA10428 > UBA5072. The sequence continues at coordinate 2,798 of JBGSSA010000207.1, forward strand.
TGCTGTTGTACTTTACATCAATGATTTTAGGAATGACTGTTCTCTTTCAGGAAAGCAGTTCTTTTCTAAGCAGGATAACTATTGTCTTTTTTGCTCAAATACACTTATTATGAGAATTTCCACACTGCTCTTTTTGCTTTTGATCTGCATCATTTTCCCGGGGGGTGTTAATGCACAAACCACACCTGTAACATTAAACATGGTAAACGTTCCCCTGAATGATGTGCTGAATGAAATTGAAAAACAAAGTGATTTTACATTTTTGGTCAACCAGGATATTGTAGAGACAAGCCGGAAGGTCACCGCGGTATTTACAAACACACCCATTAAGGATGTCCTGGAAGTGTTGTTCAAAGACACGGATGTAAAATTTGCGGTTTCGGGGCACCAGATTATCCTGTCCTCCAAGAAAGCCCGGTCAACCAACAATTCCACACAAAACAAGGTCATTACGGGATGGGTGACCGATGAAAAAAACCATGAGCCCCTGGCAGGTGTAGCAGTCCAGATAAAGGGAACTACCAGGGGTACCATTACAAATAATGAAGGTTATTTTTCTCTTGAACTGCTCCCGGAAGACACGTACCTGTTGTTTTCATCCATTGGCTATGAACCTCAGGAACTGGCGACAGCAGAAATCAGTCAGCTGAATGTGGTGCTCAATGAAACAGCGGTGGAACTCGAAAGCGTTGTTGTAACTGCACTGGGCATCAAACGTGAAAAAAAGGCCCTGGGATATTCCGTGCAGAATGTCGGGGGTGAAACAATGCAAACCATCAAAACTGCTGATCCCACCACATCGCTGACGGGGAAGGTCTCCGGATTGCTCATCAAGAACAGCGCAAATTTCGGAACAGACCCTGTTATCAATCTCAGGGGCGAAGAACCGTTGATTGTTGTGGATGGCGTTCCTTCGAGCAATATCAAACTCAATGACCTTTCACAGGATGATATTCAGAGCATTGACGTTTTAAAAGGGGCTACCGCCTCCGCCTTGTATGGCTACAGGGGCGCGAACGGGGCTATTATGATCACTACAAAAAGGGGGAGTACCATCAAAGGGATGTCAGTATCTGTTAATACATCCACTATGTTTAACCTCGGATTTGTTGTTAAACCCGACGTTCAGTCATCCTATTCATCGGGCTACAATGGCAAGTATGGCAATGATTATATATGGGGCGATAAACTGGATATTGGCAGGACCGCTACCCTGTGGGATCCTTTTCAAAAAGCCTGGGTAGAAAACACTCCGCTGGTTTCGAAAGGCAAGGACAATCTGAAAAACTTCCAGGAACTGGGATATGTCTCCAACAATAATATAAGTCTGACCAATCACGGTGAAAACGGGAACCTGAGATCATCATTCTCCTACATATACAATAAGGGACAGTTTCCCAACCAGAAACAAACCAAAATTACCTATTCGCTGGGAGGCGATATGAAGTTCAACAACCTCACCCTTGAATCCAATATTTCCTATTCAAAGCATACCTCCCCCAATATCCGCGGAAGCCAGTATTCCGGCGGGTATTTGTATAACCTTATCGGGTGGCTGGGCTCCGAATGGGATGTTCGTGATTTTACCGATTATTGGCTTGTAAAAGACCAGAGCCAGAACTGGTTCAATGAAGAATGGTATGACAATCCCTATTTCCTGGCCAATGAAGTGCTTAAAACTGCCGACAGGGATATCTATAACGGCTATATCTCCGCCGTATATAAATTCAATGACTGGCTGAAATTATCCCTGCGATCGGGGTTGGATACCTACATTGACCGCTACATCTACCGGAATCCGATTGGGGCCCGGAATGCCTACAGCTACTACGGGTACTATGAGGATGAGAAAAATTCAGGTTACAGCACGAATAATGACCTGATCCTTTCCCTCGACAAGAGTTTCGGTAAGTTCAGGGTTGAAGCCCTCGCCGGGGGCACCCTGTTCTTCTCAAAAGATGACGCTTTCAGCGCAAACACCGAGGGTGGACTTTCCATCCCCGGATTTTACTCGTTAAAAGCTTCCGTAGATCCGATCGGCTGGAACACTTCCCTGTTGCGCAGGCAGGTGAACAGCCTTTACGGACGGGCAGCCCTGTCGTGGGACAACCTGATCTTTGTTGACGTCACAGGCCGGAACGACTGGAGTTCCACCCTGTCGGAAGAAAGCCGCTCGTATTTTTACCCGTCGGTTGCCGGCAGTCTCATCGTTTCTGAGTTGCTGCCCAAGATGTCATGGCTCGACATGTGGAAATTAAGATCTTCATGGACCATCTCCAAAACCCCTGCCGGGATATATGATATTCTGAATTCTTATGTGGTAAGCAACGAAGTATGGGGTGGTTTCAATTCCGCCACTTATCCTTCCGAACTGCGCAACACAAATGTAATGCCCCAGACAACACAAACCTGGGAAATCGGAACTGCCGGAATTTTTATGCACAACCGGCTTCGCCTGGATGTAACCATGTTCCAGATGAAGGTATATGATTTCCTGGCCTCTGCCCCGCTGAGCGATGCCTCCGGGTTTACATCACAATTTGTGAATACCGCAGAGGAGAGAGTGAAAAAAGGTATCGAGATTACACTGGGGGCAACACCCGTAAAAACAAGCAATTTGAAATGGGATGTTAATTTCAACTGGTCAAAAGATGCTACCTTTTATTCAAAACTTGATGAACAGTATTCTCCGGATGAGCTGTGGGTATATGAAGGAGCCCGGGTGGATGCCTATACCACAAGTGACTGGATGAGGGATCCCGCCGGCAACCTGATAAACAACAACGGGTTCCCGGTAAGGTCTGACTACAGCTCGGTAATCGGATACAGCAATCCCGACTGGATATGGGGCTTAAATTCGGAAATACGCTATAAAAACTTCTCCTTTTCATTTTCTTTTGATGGCAGGATGGGTGGAGTTTCATTTTCCCGGCTCGATGCATTGCTCTGGAATTCCGGAGCACACACCGGTACCGATACAAAATGGCGGTACGATGAGGTGGTTAACGGGGAAAAAAATTACGTAGGCCCCGGGGTCAGGGTCGTATCAGGCACTGTAGTGTTTGATTCATACGGAAGGATCACTTCCGATGACCGGGTGTATGCCCCTAATGACGTACAGGTGTCCTATGAGAGCTATATGAAGGACAACTATCACCGGGGCGCGTGGAGCTGGTGTTCCCAGGATATACTGGACGAAACATTCATAAAACTGAGGGAGGTATCTGTTTCCTATGTTGTGCCAAGAGCATGGACGGAAAAGATCAAGATGAAGGACCTGGTGATCTCAGCCGTCGGACAGAACCTGTTTTACTGGGGTAAGGAATTCAAAATTTCCGACCCGGATTATGGATCGGCATGGGACCTGGTTTCACCATCCATCCGTTATGCAGGTTTCAACATTAAGTTTAATCTCTAATTCATGAATATGAAAAAGTCAATCCCTATAGTATTAATGATTGTCCAGTTGGTTGTTCTTGGTTCCTGTTCGAATTTTGAGGATCTGAACACCGATCCGAACCAGACAACCTCCGTAACACCCGAGCTGCTTGCCACTGAGGTTATCCTGGGATCCGTCAAATATGGCGGTGTGGGAAAAGATTTTCTGTATAAGGATATGCTTGCGAAATACATTTCCTATATGGAAGGCATGACAGATTATCAGTATAATAAATTCGACCGCACCAGTTTCAGTCCGCTGATCAAACTGGTCAATGTTCAGAAAATGATTGATTTATCAAAAGGGTCGATCTATGAAGATTCGTACCTGGCATTGGGGAAATTTATCAGGGCCTATACATTCTATAATCTGACCATGACCGTTGGGGATGTTCCGTATTCCGAAGCGGTGCAGGGTGAAACCGGGATCTATAATCCCCGGTACGATACGCAAAAAGATGTTTTCCTGGGCATTATCCGGGAGCTTGAAGAAGCCGGCGAACTATTCGGTATCGGGAGGGATTTTCCGGGTGACCCGATCTACGGAGGGGATGTGATCAGGTGGCAGAAAGCTACAAACAACCTGATACTGAAAATACTGACCCATTTATGGAAGAAAACCTCCGATACGGATCTCAATGTAATTTCCACATTTGACAGGGTTGTTAAAGACAATTTGCTGATGACCTCCAACAGCGATAATTTTGGGCTGGTTTATTCTGAAATCGAAGTGGAGTATTATCCGTTTTACAACAGTAATTTCAGGAAATATCCCATTATGAGTTCGACCATTGTTACCAAAATGAGGGAATACAATGACTACCGCTTATTCTATTTTGCCGAACCGGCCGAATACCAGTTGCTGGGTGGAAAGCTCCCCTCGGATACCACAGCTTACGTGGGAGTAAATCCATCGGATGATTTCAATACGATCAGTGCAAAATATGTAATCGGAAAGATAAGCGCTATCAACAAACGCTACTATACCCTGCCTTCGGGAGAACCTACCTTTCAACTCAGCTATCCCGAACAGTGTTTCATGATTGCCGAGGGGATCCTTCGCGGATGGACAACCGGCGATGCACAGGAATACTACGAAAACGGAGTCCGTGCTGCTATGAAATTTTGTCGCCGATCACACCCCGGATGACGAGCTGTACCATCATGGCAGGAAAATCACGGAAACCGTCATTGACAATTACCTTGCCGGTCCGAAGGTTGCCTTTTCCGGAACTACAGAAGAATTGCTGAATAAAGTTTTCCAGCAGCGCTATTTTCTGGGGTTCATGCAGGACGGGTGGAACAGTTACTATGAATTCCGCCGGGTAGGATATCCTGTGCTGCCAGTCAACGAACTGACCAACCTGAATGCCGTAAAAGCGCAATTGCCCCGGCGCTGGCTCTATCCGGCAAAAGAACTGTCGAATAACCGGGCGCAGGTGGAGGAAGCCATTTCACGACAGTTTAGCGGAAATGACGATGTAAATGAATTGATGTGGATTCTTCAATAATTTTTAATCATAACCGACTTTTCCAAACTATCTAAAATTTTTCTTTATGAAAAAACACTTACTTATTTACCTATTCCTGTTCGTTGCTGTGCTTACAGCAAACGCCCAGGTTCCTGACAGAGCCGGGTGGTGGAAATTCGACAATGCATCCGATATGCTGACTGCTGAAACAGGTACCGCTCTCTTATTATCCGGCACCCAGCTTTCAGTTCCCGGACCCGCCGAGGGAAACCTGGCCACACAGCTCGGCCTCGGAAGTTATCTGATTATGGAGCACGGTATTGCTCCAAATCTGGGCGGCACTAATGTTAATGATTACAGTGTACAGATTGACTTTTCTGTACCCGAAGCCGGCATCTGGCATTCATTTATCCAGACCAGGCTTGCCAATGATGATGATGCCGATTTATTCACCCGTTCCAGTGACAATTCAATTGGCACTTCTGCGACAGGGTACTCCGAAAACACAATTGAAGCGGATACCTGGTACAGGATGCTTATTACTGTAAAAAACGGGGAGTTTTTCAAGGTATATATGAACGGTGCCCTCTGGCTTGATGGCACGCTGCAGGATGTAGACGGCCGCTGGTCATTGGGCGACACCCTTCTGCTTTTCGCTGATAATGACGGCGATGACGGCATAATTGATTGTGCCGAGGCTGCTATCTGGGATGTAGCCCTTACGGCCGCGGAGGTTCTTGAACTGGGTAATCCTACAGGGGACGTGCTGGTAACCGGCATTACAGTTACCGGGGCAGGCGACGTTGCTGAAATTACCACCGACGGTGGAACGCTGCAAATGATTGCAGCCGTTGAACCCGTCGATGCAACCAATAAAGAGGTTACCTGGTCGGTAACAACGGGGACCGACAAGGCTACAATCGACGCAGACGGCCTGTTGACAGCCATCAAAAATGGCACTGTAACGGTGACGGCAACCTCCACGGATGGTGGAAATGTTACCGGAACCCTTGACGTGACGATCACCAACCAGCCGGTAATACTGGTTACAGGTATTGTAGTAACGGCTGAAGGCGGGGCTGAGGAAATTGCAACACAGGGTGGCACCCTTCAAATGTATGCCCAGGTTCTTCCTGAAAATGCAACTGAAAAATTGGTCGCCTGGAGCGTTATCCCCGGAACCGGGCAGGCCACGATCGATGCCACGGGACTATTGGTGGCTGTTAGCGATGGTACGGTTGGCATAAGGGCAACTGCCACAGACGGGAGTGATATCTACGGTGGCACGGTGATCATGATTTCAGGCCAGACAGTCATTCGCGCAAGAAAAGGATTGTGGAAATTTGACGATGCCGCCGATATGCTGAAAGCCACTATTGGTGAGCCCCTTGTTCTCACCGGAACACAGACTTCTGTTGCAGGCCCCCTTGAAGGCAACCTGGCTACAGAGGTGCCCCTTGGAAGCTCCCTGAACATGACCCATGGAATCGCCGCCAACGGAGGCGGAGAACTGGTGAATGAATGGTCACTCCAGATCGACTTTTCAGTGGCCCAGATCGACACATGGTACGCGTTTTTCCAGACGCTGGACGGCGATGCTGATCTCTTCATAGCCAAAACGGCTGCCGGGGATATCGGACGTGTTCCCAATTCAATCGGATGCGGCAGTACAATGTATTCTGAAAATACGGTCAGCGCCAATGTGTGGTACAGGATGATCGTGTCTGTAAAGAATGGTGAATTCTTCAGGGTCTATATCAATGGTGAATTATGGCTCGATGCCCCTATAATACAGGATGTTGATGCAAGATACGGCCTCCAGCCGGTTCTTGGAATTTTCCAGGATGATGATGGCGATGATGGCACGATCCTTTGTTCCGAACTGGGTATCTGGGATGTTGCACTCACCGAAGGAGAAGCTGCCGGGCTGGGTAATGCAACTACTTCCACCACAACAGCTGTCCCGGATTATACCTCGAAAAACAGCGCCTCCCTGGGTGAGAATTATCCCAATCCATTCTCCCTGTCTACCACATTCCCTTATCAGATAAAGAATGCCGGCACTGTGGCATTCCGCATCCTTGATGTAAACGGGAAGGAAGTAAGGACGATCAGCGGGGGCCATAGGGCACCCGGTGCTTATGAATTGGTTTTGCAGCCTGAAAACCTGGGTGCAGGCATTTATTACGTGCAAATGATCACCAACAGCACGGTTTCAACACGCAAAATGATTATTTCCAAATAGGATTGTATGGGCTGTGTCCCCCGCTGGCGGGGGTTGGGGGTGGATTTTAACGGTCCTCCCCCTGCCCCCTCCCAAGTGGGCATCATCACCGCCGCTGGGAGAAGTTTTTAACTTCGCCCGGATTGGCATTTTTTAAGATATCCTTTTATTAGTATTCCTCCTTCGTCAATTTCCCCTTATGTTCAAAAGAGCCTTCTCCCTTGTTATTATCGTATTGATTTTTACAAACAGTTATTCACAGCCCGGAATCCCGACCCGGAAAGGCTGGTGGAAATTTGACAATCCGGCCGATCTGACTAAATCTGAGGAAGGATTCGGACAGGCGCTGACCCTTGTGGGCTCACAGACTGCAGCTAACGGTCCCGAAGACGGAAATGGCGCCACCCTTATGGGCGTTGGCAGCTACTATAAAATGTATCATGGCATCGCTTCAAACGGAGGCGGTAGCTATGTGAATGAATTTACCCTGCAGTATGATTTCAGGATCTCCACCGCCGGCACATGGCATAGTTTTTTTCAAACCTCGACAAACAATGCAAACGACGGGGATTTCTTTGTCGACCCATCTGGGTATATCGGCGTTGCTGCCGTCGGCTACAGTGACTATTCCGTTACTCCCGGCCAGTGGTACCGTCTTGTGATCTCCATCAATAATGACGACCACTTTACCTGTTATCTCGATGGAAAAGCTTTCCTTTCCGGAACAACCCAACCGGTTGACGGGAGATTTTCACTTGAAAATCCACTGCTGATCTTTGCCGATGAAAATGGTGAAGACGGGGAGATCCTGTGTTCCGAACTCGCCATATGGGATCAGTCCCTGAATTCCGCGCAGGCAATGGAATTAGGAGGATACGGGCATGATGTTGAACCTGTGGTCATGACCCGGGTTCCCTACCTGCAGGGAGCAGGCTCCCATGACATGATGATCTGCTGGCATGACGACCGTACATCCGAAACCGTTGTGAAATATGGAACCGATCCTTTGCTGTCCCTGCTTGCAGAAGGTACCAGCGAGGTGCTGAAAGAACCCTATTGCTGGCATACCGTGAAGCTTTCCGGACTCGAAGCAAATACACAATACTATTACCAGGTGGGCAACGGGAATGAGTTCTCCTCTACTTATTCATTCCGGACATTGCCAGATGAAACCTATACGGGTAAATTACGCTTCATCCTGCTGAGCGACACCCATTCGCATGACAGTACGGCAGTTAACAGGGTTCTCCGCACTGCCCGGAAAAAAATCACCGAATTATACGGCCCGGATATAGAAAACCATGTGAATGGAATAATTCATTCGGGGGATATCGTGGTAAACGGCAGTATCCTGGAACAATACACATCCCAGTTTTTCAAACCCCTGTCCACCTTGTCGTCCAATATCCCTACAATAGTGGTTGCCGGCAATCATGAAGGGGAAAACAACTATTTTTATCAATACCTGAAACTTGACGATCAGTCAGCATTTCCCGAAAACCCGTTCCTGAATGAGAAAGTGTGGTCGATGAAAACCGGCAATGCACTTTTTATCGGGCTGAACTCGAATATTACTGCCAATTACGGGTTGCAGGAAGTTGTCTGGCTCGATGAAAAACTAAGTGAAGCAGAACAGGATGCGGGTATCGATTTCGTATTTCTATTCATGCACCATTTTCCCTATTCCGAACTGTGGAACGTTTCAGATGAAAGTATCATCTGGGTGCAACAAACAATTCTTCCTGTGCTTGGAAGGTATTCAAAGGTGAGGGAAATCCATTACGGCCATACGCATGGCTACGAAAGAGGAACCCTTCAATCCACCCGGGCAGATGGTGATTTCAGCATCATTTGCGGAGGAGGCGGTGGTGGGTACCTTGATCTATGGAATTCACCCGACAATCATGATTACAGGGATATCCATACAAGCTATAGCGATCACTTCTTCCAGGTACTTGAAATTGATATGTCCGAACATTCCTACCAGACAACCATGTACAGCATAGGCGATGAGAACCGTTGGAAAGACGGCGAACCGATGGACCGGGTATACAGAAAGACCCATCAGACGGCCCCCTCTGCCCCGGGCATTGAAAAGGTGACCATTGGCGAGGATTCGATCCGCTTCCATTTGTCGCAGTATGCAGGACCCGATTCGCTCATGTCAGTCCGGTTGCAGGTGCTTCGGACTTCCGATAACCAGCCGGTGATGGACACGATCATTCATTGGAGAAACATTTACGGGGTTGACGGAAACAATACCCCTGTTGACAAGAATTTACACGTTAATCTGTACCAAATAGGCATCCCTTCGTCAACGTTAACATCCGATGAATCGTACACAGCGAGCGTTCGTTACCGCGATCATAATCTGAAATGGAGCAGTTGGTCGACGGAGTATCCGTTTTTACCCACGGGAATTGATGACGGAAAAACATCCCGCACAGATTACAAGCTTTTCCAGAACTACCCGAATCCCTTTCACGGGCAAACCACCATTGCATATTACATTCCAGAAAGGTGCAGGGTGGTTTTCAGGATCTATGATATAAAGAACTGCCTGGTGTCCACAATTGACGAAGGAATGAGGGACATGGGTATGTACAATATTATTGTTGATGATGAAGTGCAGGGTACCGGAATGTATTCCTACAATCTGTTTACAGGCAAAACGGTCCTGAC
>JBGSSA010000257.1:0-19929 GCA_041737295.1 Bacteroidales bacterium
GGTTTGCTCGACAGGGATTACTATCTTTATTTCTAATAATGAAGGTGTAAAAGTTTTTAGAAACCGCCGTGGTACGAAATCGTATGCCCGGTGGTGTGGGGGGTCAGCGGCGCGAGCCGCTTCCTACCCGATTAGAAAGAATTATAGTATATCCCTTTAACCTCTTAGATTATTGATTCGTGTCTCTACGATTTCCGTTATGAAAATATCATGCACTCAGCCGCGTCAGCCAATCAACAAATCAGCAAATCAACAAATTTCCCGTCGCGTCAGCTCAATCAACAAATCAACAAATCAACACATCAACAAATCAACAAATAAATCAGTCTGTAACCAAATCCAGTTTCAGACGTGTATTACTATCAATGTTGAAAGCCTCTGAACTGGCAGCCACCTTACCCTTCAGCATGTTTACACTGGCATCAAAACTTATGGTTTTGGTTTGGCCCTTCATCGTGAGTTCGCCTTCAATAGTATGTGTGAATTTAATATCACCCTGTTCGGTTCTTGTTACAGGTAATTTAGTTACCTTTTTTATCTCAAAACGGGCTTTGGAATCCTTGGTATTAACCGAATTTAGGTCCATCGTAAAGGATCCACCCATAATCTCCGTGTTATCCAACACCAATTCGCCGCCGGTGAGTTTTGCAGATCCGGTGTGTTCTCCACCTGACTTTTTACCGGTCAATTGTATTTTGCTATCCTCTGTATTGATATTAACCTTGTGTCCGGGAGACGAGTTTTTTGCACCTGTAAAAGCGAGGGTTATCAGTATAAATAAGCCTGTAACTGCAACTAAAATATTTTTTTTCATGTCAATTCCTTTCATTTATCAATCGAAAACCATAGAAAAACGCACAAAAAGGGTGCCGGGTATTTGGGATGTCACTTTTAACAGATTATTAACATATCCAATACCTTACCTTATGACCCTTGAGAAGTGATTTACCCCAGGAAAAGTTTTACAGTTTTGCAGTCAAAACTGTTCTTCAGTTTTGCAGTTTTGCAGTTTTGCAGTTCGGACCCTGGAAGCCTGGAAGCCTGGAAGCCAAGAAGCCAAGAAGCCAAGAAGCCTAAAACGTCATCGTAAACACCGTTTCCACCTCCGGTTCGGAATGGGCGGAGATCGTTCCGTTATGCAGGCGCATGATCTGTTTCGACAGGCTTAATCCAATCCCGGACCCGGAGGGTTTGGTGGTGAAAAAGGGGATGAAAATCTTATCAAGCACATCTTTCAGGATTCCGGCACCGTTGTCGACAACCTGTAGTGTAATCCTTCCCCGTTTATTCATAAACCCGAGCAATTGTATTTTTCCGTTAGGACGGCCAGCCAGGGCATGAAGGGAATTCTTAAGCAGGTTGATCAATACCTGTTCAATCAACTGATCATCGGCAGTGAATTCAAGGTCCGCTGGTTCCACACGTACAATAAAATCAAATCCGCACCGCCTGATTTCCTCCTCCATCAGTTTTTCAATGTTTGTAAAGAGTTCTTTCACAGAGCATTGCCTGAAATTGGGTTTCGGTATGCGGGTGAGATTCCGGTAAGTATTTACAAAGTGTAACAGACCGGTACTGCGCTTATTAATGGTTTGAAGGGCTTCCTGAATTTCTGAAACGGATTCCTTATCGATGTTGAGTTCTTCACCGTTTCCCTCAGCCACCATGCCTTTAAGCATCAAATCGAGTGTGGACGATAGAGATGCAATTGGTGTAATTGAATTCATGATCTCATGGGTAAGGACCCGGATCAGCTTTTGCCAGGCTTCAGTTTCCTGCTCCTCTAGAACATTCTGGATATCCTTGATTGTAACGAGGTAAATGAGCTTGTCCTTAACCTTGATTGTTGATGCATAAATTGCCAGTTGCAGGATATCATCATCGTACTGAACTTTGACCAGTTTGTTTTCTCCCGGCTTGATGCCAAGCAAGGTTGTAACAAGCTCCGGACTGAGGCTTTCAAGTGCCTTGATGTTTTTTATACTGGCCAGCTGGAACAGCTTTTTGGCCGTTTTATTGATCAATTCGATGTTCCCGTCACCGCTGTAGGCAATGACACTTACATCAATATTTTGAACGATGGTTTGCAGGTAATGAAAGCTTTCTTCTTTTTCGGCCCTTACCTTCTGGAAATCATGCATTACTTCATTAAATGCCCTGTTCAACTCATTAAAGGTGCCACCCATACTTTCTATCTGAAATGACCTGGTGAATTCTGAAAACCTTATGGATTCAAGAAAACTGGTAAGTTCCCGGTTCGTTTTATCAAGATACCTGATTATGGAGGTGATTTCAAAGATGACGAGCACTGTCAACATGACAGGGACAATAAAATACTTCATTGGTGTTACAAGGCTGTATGCAACAAGGCCAATTGATACAGCCAGCAGGATGACACGAAATATAATATTTATCCGGTAGTTTCTAAAACCCATACTTTTCCATCCTGCGGTACAACGACGTTCTGGTTAATCCAAGTTCCTGGGCCGCCTGCGAAATGTTGCCCTGGTTTTGTTTCATTACCTTTTCAATAACCCTTCTTTCAATTTCATCAAGGTTAAATGTGTCAAATTCCAGGTCACCTGACTTTTTGCGTGGGGTGGATAAGATAAAGTCCTCGGGTTCAAGGGATGGTGTTTCAGTCATGATAACTGCCCTTTCGATGGCATGCTGCAATTCCCTGACATTTCCGGGCCATCCGTAATGCATCAGTTTTTTAAAGGCAGCAGCGGTGATGCCGCGTAAGGATTTTCTGTATTTTTTCGAATAGATCTTCAGGAAATGGCCCGACAGCAATTCAATGTCATCACCACGTTCCCGGAGCGGAGGGAGATGAATTTCCACCGTATTGATCCGGTATAACAGGTCCTGGCGGAAGAGGTTACTGCTCACGGAATCATATAAATCGCTGTTCGTAGCACAAATAAGCCTCACATCCACTGCCACAGGTCTGTTTGCGCCAACACGGGTGACTTCATGCCGTTCAATTACAGTTAATATTTTAGATTGCATGGCAAGCGGAAGGTTCCCGATTTCATCAAGAAAAAGCGTACCCCGTGAAGCAATCTCAAACCGTCCCGGCTTTTCTTTCTTTGCATCTGTAAAGGCACCTTTTTCATGGCCGAACAATTCACTTTCAAAAAGGGAATCGCTCAACGATCCCAGGTCAACACTTATAAATACCTCGTCACGGCGGGGTGAATTGCGGTGCAGGGCGCGGGCTACCAATTCCTTGCCCGTACCGTTTTCGCCGAGGATAAGGACATTGGCATCGGTCTGGGCCACTTTTTTGATTGTGGTAAATACTTCCTGCATTTTTGAAGAATTTCCGATAAAATCCACGAAGGGCTGATCCATAACGGCACTGATCTCCTTTTGCTTAGCCCTTAACTCATTGGCCTCAAGCCGTGATCTCCTCAGTTTGATCGATGATGAGATTGTGGCCAGTAATTTTTCGTTTTGCCAGGGTTTCAGAACAAAATCCGTTGCCCCTGATTTAATAGCCTTGACTGCCCGTTCGGCATCGCCATATGCTGTAATGAATACAACCACTGCCTGCGAATCTATTTCAAGTATCCTGCCCAGCCAGTCAAATCCTTCCTGTCCGCTGATGGCATCCTTGTTGAAATTCATATCCAGCAGGATCATGTCGAAATATTCCTTTGTAAGTATTTCCGGAAGCTTTTCCGGATTATTGAGCGTGGTGAGTTTCTCCACATGCGGCTTTAACAGCAGTTTTAACGCGAACAATATGTCTTCGTTATCGTCAACTGCCAGAATATTACCAATTTTTTCACTCATGGGTTGCATGGATTACATTGTATAACAAATGTAGATAAATACTTTGAAAATCGGAGCGGGTAAAACCGCTTTCTATGACCCGGTTTAACCCTATGGAAAGTGTCCGGTTCCGTACTGATTGTGTTTCATTTTTGTACATAATATCTGGAATATGGTAACTAACATATTTAACAAACAATTGATTTTTAGTTGTATATTAATAGTGGCATAATTAATGTTAAATTTATAATACATTTAATATTCGCATAAAGATATATCATTGCATTTATGGACGGAATGGATCGCAAAATCGAACAAAAAGGACTGAAGAAAAAACATATATGGATGGGTGTTGGCGGGGTGGTTTTCATTTTAGTCATTTTACAACTCATATTCGGGGACAAAAGTTCAAAACTCAATGTAGAGCAGGATAAAATTGCAATCGGGGAGGTTATTGCAGATAAATATCAGGATTATATTTCAGTAAACGGAACCGTAGAACCGATCAAAACTGTTTATCTGGATGCAGTTGAATCGGGCAGGGTAGAGGAAAAGATCATTGAAGAAGGAACACGTGTGAAAAAAGGGGATATCATTCTTAAGCTCAGCAATGATAACCTGCTTCTCGACATATCTGGAAACGAGGCAGATGTTGCCCGTGCCGTAAATGATCTGAAAAGTGCAAGGACAAACCTTGAAAATCAGAATCTGCAAACCCTCTCCAACATCCTGCAATTACAATACACCCTTAAAAAGCTCCAACGACAGTATAACAATAACAAAAAACTGATTTCGCAGGATCTTATTTCGAAGGAGGATTTTGAATTTTCAAAGGAACAATTCGAAGAAACCAGCATGCAGCTGGAATTGCAGAAACAAAAATATGAGCGTGACTCGATATATACAAGAACACGTATTGCTGCCGACCAGTCTTCCATTGAACGGATGCAGAAAAATCTTGTGCTTACGCAACGTCGGCTGGATAATTTAGATATAAAGGCCCCTGTTGACGGAGAACTGGCTTCGTTGCATCCTGAAGTGGGAGAAGTGATCAGTTATGGTGCCCGGATTGGTACGATCAATATCCTGGATTCTTATAAAATGCATGTGCTTATAGATGAACATTATATTACAAGAATTGCACGCGGTCTTCCTGCGGATTTTGATTTTGCCGGGGTTAAAAATACTATGAAAATTGTGAAAATCTATCCTGAGGTAAGTAATGGCACATTCGCTGTGGATATGCAATTTACAAGTGAAATACCCTCCCAGATCAGGATTGGCCAGACAGCACGCATTCACCTGGAATTGGGTGAATCTGAAGATGCTCTTTTGCTTCCCAAGGGAGGTTTCTATCAAAGCACTGGCGGGCAATGGGTATTCGTTGTCGATCCGTCCGGCGATTTCGCTTACCGCCGGAAAATACGACTGGGACGTCAGAACCCAAGGTTTTACGAAGTACTGGACGGTCTGGCTAAAGGTGAAAAAGTGATCATTTCGGATTACGAAAATTTTGGTGATGCCGATAAGCTGATTCTGAAAAATAATAATTAGATACTATAAACACAAAAACCTCCCCTTATGATCAAAACTATTGACCTCGTAAAAGTATTCCGCACAGATGAAGTGGAAACCACTGCTCTCAACAAAGTTAATATCACCGTTGACAAAGGTGAATTTGTAGCCATTATGGGTCCCTCCGGATGCGGCAAGTCGACCCTGCTGAATATCCTTGGTCTGCTCGATACACCATCAGGCGGCGAATACGTATTCAATGGCACAGAGGTTGCTAAATTCAAAGAAAAGCAAAGGACGGATCTGAGGAAAGGAAACATTGGATTTGTTTTTCAGAGTTTCAATCTGATCGATGAACTCACCGTCTATGAAAATGTGGAACTTCCATTGCTGTATTTAAAGGTCTCAGCTGCCGACAGGCGTAAGAAGGTGAACGATGTGCTTGAACGGATGAAAATTTCGCACCGTAAAAAACACTTCCCTCAGCAGTTATCCGGAGGTCAGCAGCAGCGCGTGGCAATTGCCAGGGCTGTGGTAACAAGGCCCCAACTCATACTTGCCGACGAACCCACGGGTAACCTGGATTCAGCCAATGGAGAAGAAGTAATGAACCTGCTTACCGAATTGAATAATGAAGGTACCACAATCATCATGGTAACCCACTCACCCTCGGATGCTGACAAGGCCCACCGCATTGTGCAGTTATTCGACGGTCATATAGTCACTGAAAACATCAGGCAGATATTGTAAAATCCAGGGCCATGAAAGAAATCTGCATTCCTATACCGTATCTTAAGGACAATGATATAGCAGAAGTCGAGGTCGTAGTTGCAGGGCAAAAAGTCAAATACGACTTCAGGGTAGAATCCTTTCCCTGGGAAGTGGAAAATGAGTTTTCATCCCTGGCTGATCCGCTGGAACGATCATTAGCGAGGATTTACAAGCTTAAAACTGCTATTGAAGGATACAGCAAGGAGTGGGAACTGATACAGATATTTAATCCCGGTGAAAATGCAGACCATATTCATGTATTGTACCGAAAAAAGTTAAAAACGTAATTCTATTTAATAACACTATGAACCCCATGAAAAAAACTATAATACTTTTGTGCTCTCTGGCAACCCTGGGTTTTTCACCCGTGAAAGCACAAAAAGTCTGGTCTCTGGAGGAATGTATAAATTATGCACTCGAAAATAACCTGCAGATTAAACGTCAGGAATTGAACGTTCAGTACTATAAAAACAATGCCAACCAGAGTTATTTTAATGCCTTGCCGAATGCCAATGCCAACATCAATCAGGGTTGGAGTTCCGGACAAACATATGACTATTTCGAGAGTAATTACAAGAATCAGAATTACTGGTCAAGTAACTGGCAGTTAAACAGCAACTTTGTGTTGTTTAACGGGTTGCAGACGATCAACAACATTGCCAAATCCAAATATGATTTCCTGAAAAGCCGCTCTGACCTTGACAAGGCGAAAAATGACATGTCAATGGAACTGGCACTGGCTTATTTGCAGGTACTTTTTACAAAGGAATTGCTGACCGTGTCGCAAAAGAAGCTTGAAGTAACAGCACTCCAGTCTGAGCGTACCCGCAAAATGCTTGAAGTAGGGAATGTTGCCCAGGGAGAGTATTTGCAGATTAAAGCCCAGGAATCCAATGACAAAATGGGTGTGGTAAATGCAGAGAATAACCTGAATATAGCGTATCTCGACCTCACCCAGCTTTTGGACATGGATTCGACCGACGGTTTTGACGTTCTTGTTCCGCAAATTGAGGTTACCCTTCTTTCACCCCTTGAATCCGTACCGGATATCTATGCCAAGGCACTGGCTACTATGCCACAGATTAAAAGCGCTGAATATGCCTTGAAAAGTTCGGAAAAAGAGCTTTCAATGGCATGGGGACAGCTCAGTCCTACCCTGAATCTGAATGGGGGACTCAGTACCTTTTATTCCCAGATAGCGGATGATCCGTTGAATCCCCCGACAACAGAAAATCCGAATCCTCCGGCACCGCCTTTTAAACAGCAGTTTAAGGATTACTATAACAAGCAGTTCGGGCTTGGAGTTACGATCCCGATTTTCAATCGCCTGCAGGTAAGAAACTCGATCAGCAATTCAAAAATTCAGGTAAACGATTACCAGTTGCAACTCGATCTCGCCAAAATGGCTCTTTATAAAGAAGTTCAGCAGGCACATGCTGATGCATCAGCCGCCCAGGAAAAGTACTTTTCCAGCGTTGAAGCGGTGAAGTATAACGAAGAAGCATTCAAATATACAAGCCAAAAACTGGAAGTGGGACTCGTGAATTCGGTTGATTACAATGTTGCGCAGAATAATCTCATCAGCGCAACATCATCCATGTTGCAGGCAAAATATGAATACATTTTTAAGCTAAAGATTCTTGATCTGTATGTGGGAAAACCAATTGTGTTGTAAATAATGGGGTTAGGTTGTGGGCCCGGTTCCGATGGACCGGGCTTTTTTTTTGTATCTGATTTACATCTGAAAAGTTAAGCGAAGTCTCCGGACTTCGCTTTGGATTAATAAAAATAACAACGAATCCCGACTTTTGTCGGGAGAATATCGAACGCCGAATAACGAAGAGCTCCATTATACAGAATAATTCAAATTTGTGTAATGAATCTTCGAAATTCATCATTCGGTGTTCCTTGTTCGGTGTTTCTTTACTATTTTTAGAGTGTTATACTCTTTACCTATGACACTCCTTTTTGGACTAGGCCTCATTCTTGGTGGAATAATATTAATAATTATTCTTACTTCCTGGCTAAAGTTGCATTCTTTCCTGTCGCTTTTTTTGGTTTCTCTTCTCCTGGCCCTTGTGGTAATTCCACTTCCTGATATTGTGCCGGTTCTGAAGAAAGGATTTGGCGACACAATGGCTTCCATCGGACTGATCATCATATTCGGGGCTGTCATCGGGGTAACCCTTGATTATACAGGTGCAACCATCAGTATGGCCAATTTCATTCTCAGGAAAACAGGGAATCGGAATGCCCCGGCTGCGATATCGCTCACGGGATTTATTACCGGGCTGCCCATATTTTGTGATTCCGGTTTTATTGTACTCAGCGGATTGAATCGTTCACTGACTGCAAAAAGCAGGGCAAACCCGGTATTCATGTCCACAATACTGGCTTGTTCACTCTATTCGGTACATTGCCTGATACCGCCCCATCCGGGGGCAACCGCGGCTGCAGGAATAATCGGGGCTAACATAGGCCAGCTGGTTCTCGTCGGAATTGTTGTCGCAATTCCAGCCGCACTGGCAGGATTTTTATGGGCAAAATTCCTGACCCGAAAGACAGTGGAGGGTCCTGTTTCGGAAAAACAGATCCCCGATCCGGAAGATACATCTGCAAAAATGCCGAATGCCACTATGTCATTTATGCCCATCCTGGTGCCACTGCTGCTGATTTCAGGAAAATCACTTACCAATTTTTTGTTGCCGGGATCACAGTCAATCCTGACATTGATAATCGGATTATTGGGTGAGCCTGTCATAGCACTGTTGATAGGCATGTTTTTGTCCTTCCTTTTGTTACCCGCATTTAATCGAAAAACTATCAATCATGTGATTACAGTTTCTGTCGAAAAGGCAGGACCGATCATCATCATTACAGCAGCGGGAGGAATTTTTGGAGCAGTGATCAGGGCCACCGGAACGGGTGAACAGGCAGGAGCATGGTTGGCAGGTACAGGACTGGGTCTGCTCATTCCATTTCTGATTACAGCTGTCCTGAAAACGGCGCAGGGCTCATCCACGGTAGCCATTATCACTGCAGCTTCCATCATGGCCTCTGTAACCGACAGCATGGGTTTTTCGGGGGAAACGGGAAAGTTGCTGATCATGCTGTCAATGGGGGCAGGATCAATGATGGTATCTCATGCTAATGATTCCTATTTCTGGGTGATCACGAATTTTTCAGGGATCGGATCGGGAGATACGCTTAAAGTGTATTCGACGGCTACCGTTATAATGGCTATGACAGCCCTGGCAATGGTGTATGTGCTGTCTTTTTTCCTCTTATGATGAAAGATTACACAGGAACAAAGGAGTTCCATAACGTATCTTCCGCAGGAGTGTCGGCAGATATGACCGTTTCAACCTTTGATACCGGGTGTAAGAACTTAATTTCACGTGCATGCAGGCTGATACCTCCGTCTGCATTGGAGCGGGGGAAGCCATACTTCAGGTCGCCCTTGATCGGGCAGCCTATGAACGACATCTGAGACCTGATTTGGTGATGTCTTCCCGTTTCGAGATTTATTTCCAGCAAAAAGTAATTGTCCGACTTTCCGATCAGTCGATAACTTAAGGCAGCTTCCTTGGAACCGGGTTTTGCAGTTTCACTGCTATAGGATTTGTTTTGTTTTGTATTCCGGACAATATGGTGAACAATCCTGTCGGAATCCTTTGGGGGTCTGTTTTTTACAATTGCCCAATAGGTTTTTTTCATTTCCCCGTCGCGAAACATTTTCGACAGCCGGGTAAGTGATTTGCTTGTCCGTGCGAATAATACGACACCGGTAACGGGTCTGTCAAGCCTGTGAACAACGCCAAGGAAAACATCTCCCGGTTTGTTGTATTGTTCTTTTACATATTGTTTTAACCTGCTGTCAAGGGACAAATCGCCCGTAATATCCTTCTGTACCAGGTCATGCTGTGTCTTATTCACTGCAATGATATGGTTGTCTTCGTATAGTATCTTTATGTCCAATGTATTTTTAAGTTTAGCAGTTGTAGAGACAAGGCATTGCCTTGTCTGTACGATTTACAACATATGAAATAAAACCTGTCGCTCAGGCAATCAGTCTAAAGCAGTTCTGCAGTTTTGCAGTTTTGAACGATATCCCCCGCTGGCGGGGGCTGGGGGTGGACTTTGGGCCATTTCCTTTCTACCGACAGCTCATCCCTACGGGATTATTCTTCCTTGTCCCTTGTCCCTCGTCCCTTGTCCCTAATATTGCTCCTTCTCATTCGGAAATTCAAGATTTTTAATGTCATCCACATAATTGGAAACAGCTTTTGTTATTTCAAGATACAGGTTATGGTAGCGTCTCAGGAATCTCGGTGAAAAATCCTGTGTTATACCCAGCATATCATGCAATACTAAAACCTGTCCATCCACATGACGACCAGCCCCGATACCGATTACCGGTATTTTAACTTCCTGTGCCACCTGGGCACCCAACCTTGCCGGTATTTTCTCAAGTACCATTGAAAAACATCCTGTATCTTCAAGAACATGTGCATCTTCAATTAGCTTTCTGGCTTCTTCTTCATCCCTGGCCCTCACTACAAAGGTGCCGAATTTGTGTATCGATTGAGGTGTGAGTCCCAGGTGCCCCATAACGGGTATGCCTGCGGACAGGATACGGGTGATTGATTCCCTGATTTCCAGTCCTCCCTCGAGTTTGACAGCACTGGCGCCCGTTTCTTTCATTATGCGGATGGCAGAATTGAGGGCTTCCTTCGAATTTCCCTGGTATGAGCCAAACGGCATGTCAACAATCACAATCGCCCTTTCTACTGCTCTTACCACAGAAGCAGCATGGTAAATCATTTCATTAAGGGTGATGGGAATTGTTGTTTCATGTCCGGCCATGACATTGGATGCAGAATCTCCCACCAGGATGACATCAATTCCGGCCCTGTCGATGATCTTGGCCATTGAATAGTCATAAGCTGTCAACATGGAGATTTTTTCACCCCTTGATTTCATTTCCTGCAGTACGTGGGTGGTAATTCTTTTCGGCTTTTCGGCTGATGCAACTGACATGACTGTGTAAATTAAGTTAATGGTTGCAAAGGTTAAAAATAAACATGGATTAATCAATATGACAATCATAAACAATGAATTCTCCCGTGATGCCAATTCAATAATAATGACAGTTTTCTTTAATAAAAACTGTCGTTTTGTCACCTCAAATGAAGGTAAGAGCCATGTATGGTGAATAACAAAGGGCAATTCTGTCATAGAGGTGAATTGGCATAATCCTTGTCTATCAACTTGGCAATATAAGATGAATATTAACCAACTAAAAAAAATAGCATGAGCAAAATAATCGGAATTGATCTGGGGACGACCAATTCATGCGTTGCAGTAATGGAGGGTAATGAACCGGTTGTAATTCCCAACAGCGAAGGTAAGCGTACAACTCCTTCAATGGTGGCCTTTTTGGATAATGGTGAACGCAAAGTTGGGGATCCGGCCAAACGCCAGGCTATTACCAACCCTGCCAGGACCGTTTCTTCAATTAAGCGATTTATGGGAGAAACCTTTGACAAAGTAACGAAAGAAATACAACGTGTACCCTATAAAGTAGTAAAGGGGGATAATAATACACCCCGTGTAGTGATTGACGACCGTAAATTCACCCCGCAGGAGGTTTCGGCCCTGATCCTTCAGAAAATGAAAAAAACAGCTGAAGATTACCTTGGACATGAGGTAACCGAGGCTGTTATTACAGTTCCTGCTTATTTCAGCGATTCCCAGCGCCAGGCTACTAAAGAAGCCGGAGAAATCGCAGGACTGAAAGTCAGAAGAATTATTAATGAGCCAACTGCTGCTTCCCTTGCCTATGGCCTCGACAAGAAGCATCATGATATGAAAATCGCTGTGTATGACCTTGGCGGCGGTACATTTGACATAAGCATCCTTGAGTTGGGTGATGGAGTGTTTGAAGTTAAATCCACCAATGGAGACACGCATCTCGGGGGAGATGATTTCGACCAGTGCATTATCGACTGGCTGGCTGAAGAATTTAAAAAAGATGAAGGCATTGATCTGAAAAGGGATCCCATGGCTTTGCAGCGCCTGAAGGAGGCTGCTGAAAAGGCAAAGATCGAACTGTCAAGTTCATCGCAGACTGAGATCAACCTGCCTTATATCATGCCGGTGGATGGAATTCCCAAACATCTTGTTAAAACCCTGACACGTGCTAAATTCGAAAGTCTGATTGATTCACTTGTGCAGGCAACAGTGGAACCCTGCCGCAAGGCTTTGAAAGACGCCGGATTGAATGCATCTGATATCAGTGAGGTAATCCTGGTGGGAGGTTCAACACGTATCCCGGTTATCCAGGAAGTGGTTGAGAAATTTTTCGGACGTAAACCTTCGAAAGGTGTAAACCCGGATGAGGTGGTTGCAGTGGGTGCTGCTATCCAGGGTGGTGTTTTGACGGGCGAGGTAAAGGATATTCTTCTGCTTGATGTTACACCCCTTTCATTGGGTATTGAAACTATGGGCGGTGTGGCAACCCGGTTGATTGAATCCAATACGACAATCCCAACCAAGAAATCGGAGACTTTCACAACAGCTTCAGATAATCAGCCTTCAGTAGAAATACATGTGCTGCAGGGTGAACGCCCTATGGCAGCCGACAACAAGACCATCGGCCGATTCCATCTCGACGGGATACCGCCTGCACCGAGGGGCATACCCCAGGTTGAAGTGAGCTTTGACATCGATGCAAATGGAATTCTGCATGTATCCGCAAAGGACAAGGGAACCGGCAAACAGCAGAGCATCCGTATCGAAGCTTCATCGGGACTTACAAGCGATGAAATCGAAAAGATGAAACGTGAGGCTAAGGAAAATGAAGCGCGAGACAAGGAACAACGCGAGCGCGTTGACAAGCTGAATGCTGCCGACAGCCTTATTTTCCAGACGGAAAAGCAATTGAAGGAGTTTGGCGATAAGCTTCCTGCCGACAAGAAAGGCCCGATCGAACAGGCCCTCACTAAGCTGAAAGACGCTCACAAGAACCAGGACCTGGCATCGGTAGATAGTGCAACCGCTGAACTGACCACTGTTTGGCAGGCCGCCTCGGAAGAACTGTATAAAAACAGCCAGCAACAGGGTCCCCAGGGCCCGGCAGGCGAACAGACAGCTGATGCAGGCCCTTCCGCCGGTCCGCAATCTGATCCTAAAAAGGACGACCAGGTAACTGACGTGGATTTTGAAGAGGTGAAGTAGGGACAAGTGACGAGTGACAAGTGACAAGGAAGTGACGAGTCATGAGTGACAAGGACCCCAACGGTTTTAAAAACGGTTGGGGTTTTTTTATGGATAAACCATAATGGAGGGTTTTCTTGTATAAATATATTTAGTTATATTGTAAAACATAAATCATGAGAGGCATTTCAATAAATTCTTTGATCCTTAATTTCATTTTCGAATGAAGAAAATCTATCCGGTTATTTTTTTGCTGTTTATACTGACCGGCATGTTAAGTGCCCAGATAAACACCGTCACATTGCTAAATGCAAAGGTGTCTCAATATGAAAAAACCGAATGGGACATCAGGTTGACGGAAAAATGGGAAAATCCATATCTTCAGGAAGACATCGCCTTGGATATGCTGATTTTAACACCAACCGGTAAAAACCTGGTTTTACCCTGTTATTTCGAATCAGGAGAAAGCGGAAAAGAATCGCTTTGGAAAGCCCGGTTTACGCCGCGGGAAAAGGGGAAATATTCATGTATCTTCAGACTGACCAAAGCCGGGAAAAGTGAAATTAAGTCGGTGGTTTATAAGTTCATTTCACGCGAATCATCCGGCGATGGATTTCTGAATCCTAATGATAACTGGACTCTTCGGTTTGATAACGGAAAGCCATTCCGAGGCATTGGTGAAAATATCTGTTGGGAATCACGAACCAATGATGATTCAAAATTCTTCAGGAAACTGCATGAAAACATGAAATACAATTACGATTACATGTTGCCGCTGGTCGTTAAAAACGGAGGTAATTTTTACCGCACCTGGATGTGTTCGTGGAATTTACCTTTAGATTGGAAAAATGGTATTAACAACCCGCGCTATTCGGCTTCCGGTGAATATTACAATCCAAGTGCAATTAAAAGATTTGACCATATGATCAATCTGGCTGACTCATTGCACATTTACGTTATGCTGACACTCGGGCAGGGTGCTTCAGGAATACGGGAGGGTGGCTTTGCTGCTAATTCTGCCGATTTTTTTGTAAATCCTCAATCAAAAGAACGCTATAAAAATCGTCTCCGGTATATTGTTGGTCGGTGGGGATACAGTACCAGTATTTGTGCCTGGGAACTGTTCAATGAAATCGACAACGTTCAGTTTTCTGACCGCGATAATCCGATCAGTGCCGAATCAATTGTTGCCTGGCACGATGAAATGAGTACTTACATCAAGCAGATCGATCCATACAAACATCTGGTTACCACCAGTATTTCCCATCGCGACCTGACAGGTTTAAATACACTGAAAAACATCGACATCAATCAGAAACACATCTACAAAAATACGGCATCAATACCCGACCAGATTGTGAAATATGAGGCTGAATTCGGCAAACCATATGTGATTGGGGAGTTTGCCTTTGAGTGGGACTGGTCAAAGAATTTTGATGATTTTGCCACCGACATGGACCTCGATTACAAACATGGTTTGTGGTTTGGCCTTTTTACCCCAACCCCCATTTTGCCCATGAGCTGGT
Organism: Bacteroidales bacterium; assembly: GCA_041737295.1. Classification (GTDB taxonomy): domain Bacteria; phylum Bacteroidota; class Bacteroidia; order Bacteroidales; family UBA10428; genus UBA5072. The sequence goes on from JBGSSA010000257.1 coordinate 14,811, forward strand.
GGTGGGAATATTTCGAAAACAGAGGAATGACGACCTATTTAAGAGGTGTTCGCGAAATCAACGACCTGATGTTAAAAGCCGGAAACGGCAACTTTGAGAAAATCGATATGCAGTCAGATCAGTTAAACCTACGGGGAGTCAAGTGTGGAAAAACCTATTTTATTTACATGCTTAACGAAACAGGTGAGGATAAAACTTCAACTATTCGCTTCCCTGTTGGCAGCGATCGCATATTATCAGTGAAATCATTTGATCCGGTAAGCCTAAAATACAATGATATAAGAGATTTTGAGATAAATGAACTCCAGGCTTTCCTCCCGGATGTGAAACTGGAATCAAAAAATGAGAAGATATTGATCGTGGAAATAAAATAATTTGTACAACAAGATGAGACAATTTAACCAAAATGCAGGACCTGCAATCACTGTACTGTTCGCAATTGCCTTCGGATGGACTTGTGCTTTTGGACAACAAAGCCAACCACTTAAAATCGAAAGCTGGATTACCAATCCGGATCGTTCAATGCTCTTTACCCGTCAAACGGAACTTGTTACATTTGCAGACAAAAACTCCGGGCGAGGAACGGCAATTGTAATTGATGACGCACATCAGCTGCAACCCATCGATGGTTTTGGATATGCGGTAACAGGAGGGAGTGCCGAACTCCTTATGAAAATGGAACCTGCTGCGCGCAAAGCAATTTTAAATGAGCTGTTTGCTACAACCGACAACTGCATAGGTATAAGTTACCTGCGGTTGAGCATCGGGGCTTCTGACCTGAATAGCTTTGTATTTTCGTACAACGATCTGGCCGAAGGAGAAACCGACAATGATTTGAAGAAATTCAGTCTGGCTCAGGACCTGAATGACGTGATTCCGGTTATGAAAGAAATCTTATTGATCAATCCTTCCATACTAATTTTGGGGTCGCCATGGTCAGCCCCTGCATGGATGAAAACTCAGTTCGACGTTCGTGGAGGAAAGCTTAAAAAAGAATATTACCCGGTTTATGCCCGATATTTTGTGAAATATATACAGGAAATGGGTAAACAGGGAATCCGGATTGATGCCATTACTGTTCAGAACGAACCGCTCAATTCACGCAACACCCCCAGTATGCATTGGTCTGAGGAGGATCAGGCTGAATTTATAAAATTGCATTTGGGCCCTGAGTTCGATCGGAATGGCATAAAAACCAAGATTATACTTTTCGATCACAATACCGATCGTCCCGATTATCCTCTATGGGCATTGAGCGATCCGGAAGTTGCAAAATATGTAGATGGAACCGGATTCCATAATTACGTTGGCGATATGCAGGGAATGAGCCTGGTGCATTTGGCCCGTCCCGATAAAAATTTGTATTTCACCGAACAAATGGTTACCGAACGTCCGGGAGGAACCGAGATAAATATTACAAATCCGGTCAAACGGCTTATATTGGGGACAACCCAAAACTGGAGCAGGAATGTGATTTTATGGAACCTTGCTGCCGATCCGTTGAATGATCCGCACACCGATAATGGAGGATGTTCAATGTGCCAGGGGGCCATTACAATAGACGGAAACGCAGTTGTGCGGAATCTGGCGTATTATACAGTGGCCCATGCCTCCAAATTTGTTCGTCCGGGTTCGGTTCGGATTACCTCGACAACCCGCGGCGATAAAACGGTGAATCTATACGAAGACGAACAACGGCCGGGAGCATACCGTGCAGCTTTAAATGAGAATACCGATGTGTTGCCCAATGTCGCATTTAAGACTCCTGAAGGAAAAATTGTGTTGATTGTTGCGAATGATACCTGGTCGGCCAATTCGTTTAAAATTCAGTATAAAGGACAGTTTGCCAATCTAAAGCTGAATCCTGGCGCTGTAGGAACATTTGTATGGTAACTCTTGCCGGAACCGAAGTATTATGAAAAAATTTGCTTTTCTGCTGGTTTGTATAATCACCCAGGGCCTTGTTGGGATTTATGGTCAGAATAATCAGGCAGCTTTAAGTACCTCCGGATGTCAGGTACAATTATCTATGGTAGATCCACAGGCTACTCCCGAAACCAGGGCACTTTATGCCAACTTGTGGCTGATTCAGCAAAAGGGGTTTATGTTTGGTCATCACGATTATCCTTCGTATGGAATCGGATGGAAAGGTGATGCCGGCCGAAGTGATGTACGTGACCTTACCGGCGATCATCCGGCAGTTTACAGTCTGGATATGAACCGGATTGATCAGCAGAAAATTAATTTTATCAAGGCCGCCTTTCAACGCGGCGGAGTGAGTATGCTGGTGTGGCATCAGAATAACCCGTTAACCGAAAATACTCCCGGGGCGCAGTATCCGGTTGGAACAGCCTGGGACAATACGAAAGTGGTAGATCAGATACTTCAGGAAGGAAGTGAAATGAACCTCAAATACAAGGGAATTCTTGATCATGTTGCTGAAGTATTCCTGTCGTTGAAAGATGATCAGGGGCGCATGATTCCTGTGATTTTCAGACCTTTGCACGAACATACCCAAAAGTGGAATTGGTGGGGGTCGGCCTCGGCTACCGAGGACGAATTCGTTCGCTTTTGGCGATTCATTGTTAGTTATTTGCGCGATGTAAAAGGTGTTCACAATGTGATTTATGCGATTTCACCGCAGATGGATGAGGTATACAGCGATAGCAGGAGCCGCTTGTTATATCGCTGGCCGGGTAATGATTTTGTCGATTTACTGGGGATGGATTGTTACCACGGGAAAAATACCGATGCGTTTGTTTCAAATGTAAAAAGTTTATCGGCGCTGTCGGAGGAATTGAATAAACCGGTAGGAGTTACCGAAACCGGGCTCGAAAATAATCACCCCGCCGATTACTGGACCACCAGTGTTTTACCTGCATTAAGCGGACAAACCTGTTCGATGGTGGTTGCCTGGCGCAATGAAAAAACAAGCCATGCTTTTGGACCGTATCCCGGCGATGCCTCAGCCGCGGATTTTAAAGCATTTTATAATGACCCGTCTACCTTGTTCGAAATGGACCTACCTGAGATGTATGTGATGCCGCAGAATGTAACCATCCTACCCACCCTCCCCCGGGTGCCATATTCACAGTGATTTTATCCGTTCCGGACACCTGTTTTTTTTCAGTGGCATAATCGGCAGCATAAACATTGGCGTTGATACCATCTTTATAGATTTCCGCCTCAAAGTTTCCGTTTCCCAGGAATGAAAGATCCAGTTCAAGTGACCTGGGAGTCCAATCCGTCATAGCACCCACCCACCAATCATTTCCGCTGCGCCGGGCAATCAGGATATAATCAGAAATTTTACCCTGGAGTACCACGGTTTCGTCCCACACTGCCGGAATCCGGCTATAAAAAGCAGCGTATTCAGGTTCCTTCAGGTAATCGCATATATTGCCTGCCATGTATTGCAACGGACTTTCATACACTACAAACATGGCTAGCTGGTGCAATCGGGTTCCCTGGGTCATGGGAGAAGGATCCACGATGCGAAAGTCACTTTTTTGAGCGTTGATCATTCCTCCGCCTTCATAATCCAACGGACCGGCAATCATTCGTGTATAGGGAATGATCAGGTTATGCTCCGGTGTAACCCTGTCGGACCATTTATCAAATTCATGTCCCATTACCCCCTCGCGGTTGATCACATTGGGATACGCTTTTCTCAGTCCTGTTGGTTTACTGGCGCCATGGAATAACAGCATGAGTTTGTTTTTCGCCGTTTCCCGTGCTAACGATTCCTGAAAGCGGATCATTACCTGGTCCTCACGGTCCATGAAGTCAGCCATAATGCCTTTTATCCCCCATTGATGAAACAGGGGGAGATAATTCATATTCTTTTTAAGGGTGAGGGCGCATGTCCAAAGCCAGACACCTACATTTTTCTCTTCAGCATATTTTACAATCTCGGGGATGCTGACTTCCGGATTCAGCTTTGTAAAATCGTCCGGTACACACCACCCGGCATCCATAAAAATATAGGGTAACCCAAACCGGTGGGCGAAATCGATGTAATACTTGTATGTCTTTGTGTTGATACCGGATTTAAAATCCACCCCATACAAAATGCTGTTGACGATCCACTCATCTGTAATTTTACCCGGTTTTATCCAGTCCGTTTGTTCCAGTTTGCAATCCGAAGCCAGCCTGTATACCATATCTGAATTTACAAGGTCACCGTCATTTTCACCAAGTATAAAAACACGCCAGGGATAATCCCTGTTACCGGGTGTCCGGGCAAGGTAATCTGCACGCCGGGTGACGAGTTCCTGCTTGAAAAGATCGCCAAATACGGAAACATCAAGCGGATATGCCGGAAAACGGATTTTCAGCGAATTGGGTGCATCCTGATTGCCGCTAACAAACATCCCGGGATAGTCATGAAGATCCGATTCAGTAATTGAAAGGCTAAAACCATTAGCAGTGCGGGCGTAAACAGGCAGATAGCCGAGCTGACTGTCAGTAACCTGGGATACACCCCTGTGAACGAAGTCATCCTCAAAACTTGTATGAAAGCAGTCGATGCCTTTTTCCTCACGGCATCGGATTATGGGCAGATATAATGAATCACCGCCGGCAAACCGGATAGTAGCTGTTTCATTTAAAACAAATACAGTATCTTCTTTGAACCGGGTGAAAAAGCGATAGGCAATTCCATCATCATAAACCCTGAGAATAATTCCGGAGTTCGATTTGCAGGTTACCTTCATTTCATTGAACTTGTCGCTCACAATCGCTCTTTTCTCACGGATAAGTGGATGCTGAACCGCACTTACACTGGCGGATTTAACGGATGATACTTTACCCGGTGCATGATCGCGTATAACCAGGGATGCACCGGTGATTGCGAACGCAGGTTTATTATTTAACCTGACTTCAAAAGTAAAATCAGCATCTGATTTGAGAGTTACTGAAATTTTTCCGTTCGGGGAACTGGTTTCTCTCTGCTGTGCACTTACAGAGCCCGAAAAAAGTGATATTATTATAAGGATCTGAGCAGCCTGGCTGAATAATTTAAGCATACCTGAGATTTTAATATGATGAAATTACGCTATTTTTGTATTAAACCAAAAAGGGGCTTGTGGAGATCTGTTGATCTGTTGATTTGTTGATT
>JBGSSA010000013.1:0-14220 GCA_041737295.1 Bacteroidales bacterium
GGGTGATCCGTGATTCGTTGACTTTGGATTGAAATGAGCACCGGCGGACGTCCCATCCGGACTATTGCAATCACCAAATTCATGTATATGGAACCCGTGTTTTCCTTTGGTCAATCCCTGGAGATCGGCCACTACTTTAACCCCACCCGGCACCTGGGTAAATTTGACTGTTCCGGTTACTTTGCTCCCCTGTGTAGGATACAGCACACAAATGGCAGGCTGGCTGGCTTTTACATCTTCCTTTTTCGCCATATCCGTATGCATCATATCCTGTGCCATGGCATTTACTGAAAACAGGGCAACAGCAAGGATAATTATGACAGATCGTGAATTTTTCATAGCAACTGCTTTGTTTGGGTGAAAGATATTAAGTGATGTCGAATGAATTTAGAACAAACTGCAGTATAAAAAGTTAACCCGGAGGATGAAAAGACTGCAATTTTTTCGTAATCTTTGGTTGTGTTTGAACAGGAGTACCTGTTTGTAGTTTAATCAAAAACATGATTTATGACTGAACATTCAGGTGATGCCATTGAAAAGAAAATGGCAGAAGAAAAGTATAATTTCCTGTTTGAAAAGGCTGCAATCCCGGCCACCCTGACTAAGATTCCGGAAAGTGAAATAAGTTCCACGGGATTTAACAATCACTTTTAAAGCAAAACTGTTATTTTATAGTTCGATGTTTCTTAAAATCTCAAATAGGAAACATGAATTAAATGACGTATCTTTAAATTAATTTGAAAAATACCGCTACCCAACTTATAATTAGAAGCTTAACCGGGTCTAATCTTTTAGTGACAGATTCATTTATTAGAAGCCATTTCGGGAAAGCTGACGTATTCCTGCCCTACTTTAAAATAACAAACATATTGTGATGGTTTTATGAAAAAGCAAACCAAACCAAAAACCCGGGTTCCGGCAGAAAAAACCGGTCCAATTAAATTCCCAATTGTTGGAATCGGAGCATCTGCAGGAGGTTTGGAAGCCCTGGAGGAATTTTTTACAAACATCCCTGCTGACAGTGGAATGGCATTTGTTATTATCCAGCACCTTGATCCCACCCACAAGGGAATGTTGCCGGAACTTCTTCAACGGACCACCGATATGCAAGTCAATACAGTAAAAGACCGCATGAAAGTCAAGCCCGACAATTTGTATGTAATCCCCCCTAACAAGAGCATGTCCATTCTTAACGGAAACCTGCACCTGTTTACACCTGTTGAAACCCGGGGCCTCAGATTACCGATCGATTTCTTTTTTCGTTCCCTCGCCGATGACAGTCAGGAAAAAAGCATTGCTGTGATCCTTTCCGGCATGGGATCCGATGGAAGTTTGGGACTGCGTGCTGTTAAAGAAAAGGGAGGCCTTGTACTTGTCCAGTCTCCGGAAACAGCCAGGTTCGATAGTATGCCCCGCAGTGCGATCGAAGCGGTTTCTGTCGATGTAGTAGCTCCCATGAATGAACTTCCGCTAAAGTTGATCGAACTTTCCAAACATTCATCCCATGGAAATGCAGGCAAAGAGTTGGAAAAAAACAAGAGTGTACTGGAGAAAATCATTATCCTTTTACGCTCACAAACCGGCAATGATTTTTCACAATATAAGAAAAACACCTTGTATCGAAGGATTGAAAGGCGCATGAATATTCACACGATTGATAGTATTGCCCTGTACCAGCGCTATTTGCAGGAGAATCCGGCTGAAATAGATTTACTATTCAAAGAATTATTGATTGGTGTTACAAGCTTCTTTCGGGATGCTGCAATGTGGGAACAGGTTAAGAAAATAATAATCCCTGAAGTTTTGGCCAAAGCTGCGCCGGGTCAAATAATCAGAATATGGGTACCCGGTTGTTCTACGGGTGAAGAAGCCTATTCGATGGCCATTATCTTCAGGGAGGCAATGGAAAGTGAAAATCTGAATAATATCACAGTACAAATATTTGCCACAGACATAGACAGTAATGCTATAGAAAAAGCCCGAAAGGGAGTTTTTCCTGCCAATATTGCTGCAGAAGTTTCACCGAACAGACTGAAGAAGTTTTTTATTGAATCTGACGGTTGTTTCCGTATTAATACTGTTATACGTGAAATGGTTGTATTTGCGCCCCAGAATGTGATAAAGGATCCTCCCTTTACGAAGCTTGATTTTCTCTGTTGCCGCAACCTGCTAATATACCTTGACGCCAATTTACAGAAGAAATTGTTAATGCTGTTTTATTACAGCCTTAATCCAAATGGTATTATGTTGCTGGGTAGTGCTGAAACCATCGGAACAGAGAACGAACTATTTTCTCCCGTTGATTCCAGATCAAGAATATTCCGCCGATCCAATATTTTCAAAATACCGGACTTTAATGAGATGCCGGGAACAATTCCCCATACAAATCCCGGCTTGAATGAAAAGTTGTCAAATAAGAAAATTCCCGATAACATTCAATCCCTTACCGAGCAGCTGCTTTTGCAGCAGTATTCACCTGCCAGTGTGCTGGTTACCGACAAAGGAGATATCCTATATATCACCGGAAGTACAGGCAAATACCTCGAACCATCTGCCGGTAAGGCAAATATGAATTTGTTTTCAATGGCCCGTGAAGGACTTCGTAACAAACTCCCTGAAGTATTTCGCAGAACATTGCAAACTTCAGAAAAGGTTGTTCTTGGGAATACCAAAATTAATGCCGATGGTGTAACCCATTACGTTGACGTGACCATTCAGAAAATTGTAAAACCCCTGGCCCTGAATGGAATGATCCTGGTTATTTTCAATCCTGTTTCGGCTTCATCAGAGGTTCTGTCTTCAGTAATTAAAGGAAATTTACGAGCAGGTGAAACCGGATCGGATTCAAATCTGGAAATACAGCGCCTGAATGAGGAACTTAATAGTATGCGTGAGGAAATGCAGACATCCCAGGAAGAAATAAGTTCCGCCAACGAGGAATTGCAATCAACAAACGAAGAACTGCAATCTGCGAATGAAGAACTCACTACTTCCATGGAGGAGATGCAAAGTATGAACGAGGAGCTCAATACTGTAAATGTTGAACTTCAAAACAAAATAGATGATTTTTCCAGGGTAAACAATGATATGAACAACCTGCTTAACAGCATTGAAATTGCAACCCTTTTTCTGGATAAGGAATTGAAAATAAGGCAATTCACGTTCCCCGCAACAAAATTATTTAAACTGATACAAAGTGATGTGGGACGGATATTCACAGACCAGGTGACGGATCTGGATTATCCTGAAATGATCAATGATGCCCGGGAAGTATTACGAACACTCCATTTTGTTGAAAAAGAGGTAAATACTCATGATGGAAGGTGGTTCAGCATCCGCCTGATGCCATATCGTACGTTCGAAGATAAAATTGATGGTCTTGTCATTACATTTATTGATATCACCCGATCCAAAAATCTTGAAAATGCATTGAGAAGCACGCAAATGACGATGAATTCGATTATCCAGGCTGTACCGGAGGTAATTCTTGGATTATCTGCTGAGGGGAAGATTATTGAGTATAATCCCAAAGCAGAAGAATTGTTCGGCAGTACAAAAGAGGAGGTAATGGGAAAAAGCTATGTGGATTTTTTTATCCCGGAGTCGGCCAGGGGCAAAGTACTGAAAGATATGAAGAAATTAATGACCGGTGATTCTCCCGGACGGTATATTACTCCCGTAAAAACGGTCAGTGGAGAATTGGTGAATATGGAATGGTCTGCAAATAAACTCATTGATAAGGAAGGGAAGATCACCGGAATAATTTCGGTTGGAGTGAATATTTTGAAAATTAAAAACAATTCCCATGATCAAAAAAAATAAAGGCAAAACCGAGGCAGTCGCACTTCGGCAAAGTGCTGAAAATCAAATAATAAACCACAAAGCTGTTGATAAGTCTGCGAATGTAGCCGACACGCTGAAGGTATTTCACGAACTGGAAGTACATCAGATTAAACTTGAAATGCAAAATGAAGAACTACGCCGGTCAAGGGACCATGCTGAGAAATTATTCCAGAAATTAACAACCATTTATGATTTTGCACCTGTAGGATACTTTACCCTTGACAATATGGCCATAATTGGCGAACTCAATCTGAGTGGCGCCCGAATATTGGAAACCGATCGGTCAGCTTTGATCAATAGAAATTTCAGGAATTTCGTTTCCAGGGATTCATTAAATGACTTTAATGATTTCCTGAACAACGTTCTAAAATCTAAAGTTAAACAGTCATGTGAAATAAAACTGGATCGACTAAGTTCAGATTTTCTTGTTTTATTAATGGAAGGAATTGTTTCTGATGATGATGCACACTGTCTTGTAAGTGCTGTCGATATTACCCAACGGTATAAAACACAGATTAAATTACAGCATTCCGAAACGCGATACCGGCGCCTTTTTGAATCAGCAAAGGATGGCATTCTGATCGTAAATGCCGGGGATGGAAAGATCATTGATGTAAATCCCTTTTTAGTAAACATGACCGGCTATTCCAAAGATGAATTGATTGCAAAAACGTTGTGGGAAGTGAAGATTTTTAAAGAAATAGCCCCAACAAAAGAAGCTTTTGCAGAATTTGACCGCAATAGCTATTTCCATCTTGAAGAAATGCCATTAGAAACCAAAAAGGGGATCCATAAACAAGTGGAATTTATCAGTACTGTCTATTTTGAGGATAGTGAAAAAGTTATACAATGCAGTGTACGTGATATTACACAACGAAAGCAGGCAGAGGTGGCTTTAAAAGAAAGTGAATCCCGTTTGCGTGAGCTGAATGTCACAAAAGATAAATTTTTTTCAATTGTTACACACGACCTGCGAAGTCCTTTCAACGCCATAATCGGTTTCAGTAATTTGATGGCTGATAAGGTCATAGCCAAAGATTATGATAAAGTTGCGGAATATGCCGATATAGTTCAGAAAGCATCCTGGAGGGCCATGGACTTGCTGACGAATCTGATTGAATGGTCAAATTCACAAACAGGCAGAATTAGCTTTATTCCAGAATACTTTGAATTCCCTTTGCTTGTTGAAGAAATATACAGCCTGATGAAGGACCTTGCCCGACAAAAATCAATTACACTTATTATAGAACAATCACCAAGCCTTGTGGTCTTTGCTGATAAAGCCATGATCAGTTCGGTGTTGAGGAACCTTGTATCCAATGCAATAAAATATACACATCCCGGAGGTATGGTCAGTATTAAGGTTAAGAAAAATCAAGGTGAATTGCTTGTTTCCATATCAGATGACGGTGTAGGTTTTAGTAATTCAGCCGTGGAGAACCTTTTCAATATGGAAAGGAACATTTCCACCACGGGAACAATGCAGGAAAGGGGAACCGGACTGGGCTTATTGCTCTGCAAGGAATTTATCAACAGGCATGAGGGCAGGATTTCGGTTGAAAGCGTTCAGGGGAGGGGAAGTACATTTACTTTCGCCATACCCTCATTGTAAGAATAAGAGATTTTAATCCCACCATCCGATTAAGTTGCATTACAAAAAACCTTAATGCATTCTTATGAATATTCCCCGGACATAGTGAAAATCTGATGCTGCTTATTGAAAAAGCATTGCTGAAACATTTATGATGGCACCATTGAAAATATTGATTGTCGAGGATATTCCCACCGATGCCGAACTGGTTTTACGGGAGATTGCCAAAAGTGGTATCAATTTTATCAGGCAGATCATAGATACTAAAGAGGATTTCATACACAGCATACAGGAATTTAAGCCAGACATCATCCTTTCTGATTATTCCCTGCCCGGTTTTGATGGAATGCAAGCCTTACTGATCAGGCAGGAATTAGCTCCTTCAATTCCGTTTATTCTAGTAACCGGTTCCATAAACAGGGAAACTGCTGTTGAGCTGATGAAAGCAGGAGCGGATGATTATGTTATTAAAGAACACATAAGCAGATTAGGATCAGCCATCCGGACAGCCATTTCGAAAAAAGAAATTCTCGAGGCAAAGAATAAAGCGGAAGAGGAACTTAAAATACTCTCCCGGGCTATAGAACAAAATCCCGTATCCATACTGATCACCAATACACTTGGCGAGATTAAATATGTCAATCCAAAGTTCACCGGGTTAACCGGCTATCTTAATGAAGAAGTATTGGGACAAAATCCCCGGATACTAAAATCGGGATTTACTTCCGCTGAAGAATATAAAGAATTATGGTCCACGATTTTAAAGGGAAATGAATGGCGGGGTGAATTCCGGAACAGGAAAAAAAATGGGGAAATCTATTTTGAATCAGCCCTGATATCCCCAATCCACGATGAGAAAGGAAGCATAACCCACTTCCTTGCAGTGAAGGAAGATATAACCGAAAAGAAGAAGATGCTCACTGATTTGGTTGCTGCCAAAGACAAGGCAGAATTAAGTGAAAAACGATTTCGTTCGCTTTTTGAGAATATGATTGAGGGTTTTGCCTATTGCAAAATGCTGAATCAAAAGGATTCTCCTCTTGATTTTGTCTATCTTGAAGTGAATCATGCATTTGAACCACTAACCGGACTTAAAAATGTTACAGGTAAAAAAGTCTCAGAGGTAATTCCCGGAATACAGGAGTCTGATGCCGGTCTGTTGGAAATATATAACCGGGTAGCAACAACAGGAGTTCCTGAGCGGTTTGAGTACTATATCGAGGCATTGAAAGACTGGTATTCGATATCGCTATACAGTCCGGAAAAGGGATATTTTGTAGCTGTCTTTGATGTGATAACAACACGAAAGCTGATTGAAAAAGCATTAATCCTTTCAAAAGAAAAAGCAGAGGAAAGCGATCGGTTGAAAACTGCATTCTTACATAATATATCACATGAGATCAGAACCCCGATGAATGCCATTATTGGATTTTCGGAGTTTCTCAACGAACCGAAACTATCTCCCGAAAAAAGACAATATTTTACAACTATTATAATTCAAAGCAGCAATCAACTACTATCAATTATTACCGACATAATTAATATTGCCACTATTGAAGCCGGCCAGGAAAAATTATATATAAAGGAGGTTAATATACGGGAAATCTGCCAACTGGTTTACGAACAGTTTATCCAGGGTGCCAATGAGCAAAAGGTGGCTTTGTCCTTTCTTTCCGGGCCAGACGAAATGGATACAGTTATTTTCACCGACGAAACCAAACTGATACAGATCCTGACGAATCTGGTTGGAAACGCCTTGAAATTTACGAAAAAGGGACATGTACATTTCGGATATGTGGTAAAGGAAAAGGAAATTGAGTTTTTCACAGAAGACACGGGGATTGGTATTTCTCCGGATATGCATGAAGAGATTTTCAAGCGGTTCAGGCAGGTTGAATTTGCAACAACAAGGCAATTCGGGGGTTCAGGACTTGGCCTGTCAATTACCAAGGCATATGTTGAATTACTGGGCGGAAAAATATGGTTAACTTCATCCCCGGGAGAAGGGTCGTCTTTTTACTTCAAAATACCGCTTAATAAAAGCAAGGCAGATGTTCCTGTTAATATGCCTTCAAAACAAAATACGATTCAACTAAATAATCCCGTTCATTTGTTAATTGCTGAGGATGAAGATTCGAATTTTATGTTGCTTGAAGAAATATTGTCAGACCAGGATATTCGCATCATTCGTGCCGCAAATGGGAGAGAAGCAGTTGAAATTTGTAAAACAGAACAGGTTGACCTTGTGTTAATGGATATAAAAATGCCGATAATGGACGGTTGTGAGGCTACAAGGCTGATAAAGTCATTTAAGCCGGATCTTTCAGTAATTGCACAAACTGCCTATACTATGTCAGAGGAAAAAGACCGTGCGTTGCAGGCTGGTTGTGATAACTATATTACAAAGCCAATTAAATCGGTTGATTTGCTGGCCTTAATAAAAAAATATTGCATAGTTACTATGCTTCTTATTGCATTCCCATCCATTTGCCGTTCACAATCCGATTTTACGGTGGTATTTGATGAGGGTCCGGCCATCACAGGTTCTGAATCAATAAAAGCGCCCGTGAAGACCGATTCTTTGAGAACCAAAATCATAGCCAGCGCCAGAAAATATATCGGTGTAGGTTATCGTTACAGTCAATCCAATGAAAATGGTTTTGATTGTTCCGGATATGTGAGATTTGTATACGGGAATTTCGGATTTGACCTTCCCCGTTCATCCTCAGATCAGTTTAAACAAAGCCGTCGTGTAAGAGAACATGAGGCTTTACCGGGCGATCTCGTATTTTTCAATATCCATGGAAAAAGCATTTCACATGTCGGCATATATCTGGGTAACAATGAATTTATTCATTCTCCCAGCAAGGGCAAATCAGTATCCATAAGCAGCCTGGATGAAGTCTATTACAAAAAACATCTTGTTGGTTTCGGCTCCTATCTGGCTTCACCATTGACGAATCAATGAAACATTTTGGGTTTTTTTGCGTACATGAAGTATAACATTACCCAAAAACCCCTTGAAATATGAACAAATACTTTCTTAAGTACAGTGTGAAAATGATTGGTGTGCTAATGCTTCTTTTATCGCTCACGGAAGCAGGCCGGGCACAGGATGTAAAAATTGTTTCCATGACCAAGTATCTTTCCAATTGTCTCTACAATTTTTCGCGGAATATAAACTGGCCGGCAGAAAACAAATCAGGTGACTTTGTGATTACAATCGTGGGCGATAAAGAACTCTACAATGAAATGACAAAACTCACGCAAAATATGAAAGTCGGTTTGCAGCCTATTACAGTAAAGTTTTTTAATTCAGTTAATGAAGTTTCGGGATATCAACAAATTGTATTTGTTGACAACTGGCAGAGTAACAAAATAAATGCCTTAATACAAAAGACAGCCGGAAGCAATACCCTGATTGTTTCTGAAACTGAAGGGCTTATAGAAAAAGGATCGATGATCAATTTCGTCCCGGTTAACGGTGTTATGAAATTTGAAATGAATAAAGAAAATCTCCGTAAGAATAACCTGATGGCCAGTTCGGTTCTTGAAAAAATGGCGGCAAATTAATTTACGATTTACGATTTACGATTTACGATTTACGATTTACGATTTTAGGAATCCCGGCAGGGATTGCCTATCGGTAGAAAGGAAATTTGCGATTTACGATACCGCCAGGCGAAGTTACAAACTTCGCCTTTATTATTGGCCACCACCAGGCGAAGTTTGTAACTTCGCCTTTTTTAATGGCAATGGCAACGGTCCCTTTTGTATCTTTAACTATTATTCCTAAAAAATAATAATTGTCCCTTACCCCCTTCCGCCAGGCGAAGTTTGTAACTTCGCTTTTGGTCAAGCGACTACGCAAAAAGATTCCTGAATCAAGGATATTCACTGATCCGTTGCATACCCTGGCCAAAGGAACTGATGCGGGTTTCTACCGCCTGGTGCCCAAAATAGTGGTACGAGTGGATTCTGAGCCCGAAATAATTCATGTAATCAGGGTTTGTGCTGAATCAGGAACCTCCCTGACATTTAAAGCCGGAGGAACAAGTTTAAGCGGACAAACCATTTCCGATTCCGTTCTGGTAGAAATTGGAGACGGGTTCTCGGGTTTCGATTCGGAGAATGGCACCGAGGTTACCCTGCAATGCGGAATTACAGGTTCAATGGCCAACGCAAGGCTTGCAAAATTCGGCCGCCGCATCGGTCCCGACCCGTCATCCATCAATTCGGCAAAGATAGGAGGGATAGTATCCAACAACGCCAGCGGGGGTGCCTTTGGTATTCAACATAACAGTTACAATACGCTGCATGGAATGCGGATCATACTGGCTGACGGTACAGTTGCGGATACCCGGGATCCCGCCGGCAGAAAAGCCCTTTCCGGTTCACACCCCCTCCTTCTTGAAAAACTATCCAATCTCGCTGCCCGGGTGAAGTCGAACACCACGATGTCGGAAAAAATCCGTCATAAATTCGAATTGAAAAATACCTGCGGTTACGGGATCAATGCATTGGTTGATTTCACCGATCCAATCGATATTTTTGAACACCTGATGGTAGGTGCTGAAGGTACTCTCGGTTTCATATCCGCGGTAACCCTTAGAACGGTGCCTGAATATCCATTAAAGGCCACTACCCTGGTTTTCTTTTCCACATTAAGGGCTGCCTGCGATTTTTCACGGCTCCTGAAAAATTGCATTGTCACGGCATCTGAACTGATGGACCGGAATGCATTAAGGTCGGTACAGGACAGGCCCGGGATGCCGGAAGAATTAAAGCGGCTGGGTGAAGATGCCGCCGCCTTGCTTGTCGATACCTCTGCGTATACAATGGAAGAGCTTGAAAGGCAAATTCTTCAGATCAAAGAAGTCCTTGAAAAAGCCGACACCCTATACCCTGTAGAATTTACCACGGACCGTATAAGTTATGAGAAACTCTGGAAGGTAAGAAAGGGTCTGTTTACCTCTGCTGCCGCAGCCCGCCCGGCGGGCACAGCCTGCATCATTGAAGATCTCGCATTCAGGCAGGAAGTGATTGCTGATGCACTTGCCGATTTACGCGCCATCACTGAAAAATACGGGTATCACAGGACTGTAATCTGGGGTCATATTCTGGATGGAAACATTCATTTTGTAATAACCCCCGATTTCAGCAAACCGGGTAGCCTTACAAAATACAATGAGTTCATGCATGAACTGGTCAGGCTTGTAATTCACCGGTATGACGGAAGTTTGAAAGGAGAACATGGCACCGGCAGAAACATGGCTCCCTTTGTAAAAGAAGAATGGGGCGATGAATTATATGCTGTTATGCGTGAAATAAAACAAATTATTGATCCCGGCAATCTTTTGAATCCCGGCGTGATTCTGAATGATGACCCTGAAATTCATCTTAAAAATATTAAATCACTGCCTATTGCTGATCCAATAATCGATTCGTGCATCGAATGCGGATTTTGCGAGGTCAGCTGTCCTTCGAAGTCGCTGACAATTACCCCCCGCCAGCGGATAGTAATATTCAGGGAAATGATGCGGCTATCCCGGGGATCGGGAAATAAAAGGAGATTGGCGAAATTTGAAAAAGAATTTCAGTATACTGGAGATGCCACCTGCGCTACTGACGGGCTGTGCGCTACTGCCTGTCCGGTTGAAATCAATACCGGCATACTGATCAAAGAACTCCGGTTTGCCCATCATGGAGTACTGGCAGAAAGGATAGCAGGAATGGTTGCAGGCAATATGGGCACCGTAGTGACATTCATGCGGATATTTCTGAATTTTACGGATAGCCTGCACAGCTTGCTGGGTACGAAAACAATGGCAGGCATAACAAAGTTTTTACACCGGGCTTCTTTCAGGCTGATCCCGTTGTGGAATCCATTTATTCCGGCCGGCACCCCGCGGTTGAAAGTGTTAATACCCGAAGCCGGCGATAAGGACAAGGTAGTTTATTTACCTTCGTGTATTAACCGTGCCATGGGAAAATCGCCGGATTATGGAAATGATGACAGCCTGTGTCAAAAAACACAGGCCCTTTTAAAGAAGGCCGGGTTTGATGTGATATATCCTGAAAGTATGGATGAATTATGTTGTGGAATGGCGTTTGACAGCAAGGGCTTTAAAAAACAAGGAAAACTAAAGGCGGCCCGTCTCCAGGATGCTTTGTTGCGGGCCACTGACAATGGCAGGATACCTGTCTTCTGTGATATGAGTCCCTGTTTATACAGGATGAAAGAAACCCTTGATAAACGACTGAAACTCTTCGAACCCATTGAATTTATCCTTACCTTTTTTCCGTCGCGCCTTACATTCAGGCAACTTCCCATGAAGGTGGCCATTCATAGCACATGCAGCAATACCAAAATGGGACTCGACCAGCCCTTGAGAAAGCTTGCCGGGATGTGCGCTTCAGAAATACTGGTACCTTACGATGTGGGATGCTGCGGATGGGCAGGAGACAAGGGATTTACATATCCTGAGCTGAATACCTCAGCCCTCAGGGCATTAAGACCCCAGATCACACCCGATGTCGTCGCGGGCTTCAGCACAAGCCGCACCTGTGAAATTGGTCTGAGCCTTCACAGCGGAATAAGCTATAAGTCTATTATATATCTTGTTGATCAGTCCACGGTTCAACCGGAACACTGACCAGGCTACAGGCATCCCTGTCGCAAAGACAAAGGGCATTTGGATGGAGCCACAGCAGTGAAGCAGGCAGTGCTGTAGTAATCTTTCGCGACATGAATTCCTTTGTAATCTCTGCTTTATGGGCACCGGTGATCAGCAAAATCAACTGTTTTGAATTCATAATATCAACCATACCCAGTGTAAGACCATATGAGGGTTTAACCTCCATTCCTGCCGCCATGGGATGGCCCAGCGTTGTTTCGGATAATTCCTGCACATGACAATGAGGTTGAAGAATTCCGGCAGGTTCATTCAATGCCACATGCCCGTTCATACCAATACCAACGATGCAAAGGTCAATAGGTCCCTGCTCTTCAAGATAGTCATGTATCCGCATGCATTCATCGGCAGGTACTTCCGCATTGCTATTAAAGGAAATGAAATTCTCTTCCGGAATATCCAGTGGTTTAACCAGGTTTTCCTGGAGGTATACCTCGCATGTTTTGGGATCAGTCATAGGTACCCCACCCCATTCATCGAGCTTAAGGATTCGCAGGGTATCGGCTTCAAAATGCCGCTTTTTTTCGACCAGTTTCTGGTAAGTCAGTGTTGTTGAATTGCCGGTTGCCGTGCAAAGCAACAGGCCATCCGTGGTCTTCACACTGTACATGATAATCGACGCAGCAAATTCGCTGAGTTCTTCCGGCGATTCAAAAAGACGAAATTCCATTTTCCCTGTGGATTGGTTTGTTTATCTGCAAATATAACAAACCATCACTATCCCTGCAGGATTTCGGCAATTTATTGGGGATTACAATTTATTTCCGGCAAAAGCATCTACATCGATCAGTTTTCCGGTTGAAGCGGATTCATATGAAGCCCATACCAATTTTACGGTTTCGAAATTATCGGATCCTGAATTTTCGGCAATTCCCTTTCCCAGCATGTCCGCCATGATATTCCTGCTAAGAGGGATACCACTTTCATGATTCACTATATAATCCGGGTCAGCCCATGGATAGGCAGGGAATTTTACAATTTCTGAAGTGGTTTTTTCACGGGTTGTTGTCTTGATTTCAAATCCAGGGCCCAGGTAAACTGATCCCTTATCTCCTTCGACAAGGATAAACACCGTAGAAAATGAATCATGTTCAACAACGGAGGCATATGACATTTCAGTATACACAGGCATACTGTTTTTCATCTCCATCATCACAACGGCAAGGTCCTCACCCTGTATCCCCGGATTTACTGATCGCGTCTGACACCAAAGTGTTTTCGCTTCCCCAAAAAGATATCGCGTTACATCGAGAACATGGGAGCCCATGTCGGTGAGAATAAACTTATCCAGGTTCCTGAGAAAAGGCTGATTGTCGAATACCGGAAAACCCGACAAAAAGGATACCCTGGCTTTAAACGGTTTTCCGATGATGCCTGAATCCATGATCTCGCGAAAACGGCGGACAGGTGCCTGCCATCGGTAATTTTCATGGATATACAGATTTACCCCGGCTTCACGGCACATGCTGACCATTCTCCTTGCCGTTTCAAAATCAGGGGCCATTGGTTTCTGGCAAATAATGTTTTTAACTCCGTGTTTTACGGCCAGTTCAGTAAACAGGGCATGGGTATCCACATCGGTGATTATTTCGACAAAATCAAGCTTTTCATGCCGTAGCAATTCTTCAGCATTATCATAGACATGCGGTACATGAAACATTTTAGCCAGGTTTTGCGCCTTCACCAGGGTACGGTTGTACAAGGCAACCAGTTCAACACCTTCAATTTCAGACCAGGCACCGATTTGATATTTTGCCCAAAAACCACATCCGAAAACTGCATATTTTAACATAGTTGATTGTTGTTAGTTTTCTGTGGGTTTCACCCACGTTCCGTGGGTTTCACCCACGGTTATTTAGATATGACCCCTTCGGGGTCGTCAAAACTGCAAAACTGCAAAACTGCAAAACTGCACGACTGCACGACTGCACGACTGCAAAACTCTTCTTCCTCGTCACTCTTATGTAACTACTCATCTAAGCCGCTTCAAGAAGAGCCAATCTCTTTTTTAATTGATTGATTTTCTTCTGTTTATATTTTTCTTGATATTCCATCAGGGCATTTGGGTTAAATGCTTCCTTTTTTAAAACC
>JBGSSA010000035.1:0-7021 GCA_041737295.1 Bacteroidales bacterium
AATCCTCTCATCTATGAAACAGGTAATTAAGTATGCCGGATACATTTTATTATTAATCATTATCGGGTTTCTGATCTGGCGATTTTACAACATTTTGGTATGGATACTTGTAGCGGCAGTAATCTCATTCATCGGCCAACCCCTCGTGCATTTTCTATGCAGGTTACACATTGGAAGAATAAGAATTCCACATTCGCTCAGTGCTTTGCTTGCGCTTCTAATTATGGTTATTCTAATCCTTGGCTTGCTATCCATTTTTGTTCCCCTTATTGTGAACCAGGCAGAAGCCATTGCTAATATTGATGCCAGCCAACTGGCAGAGGGCCTTCAGGGACCGTTACAAGGTTTTTCTAATAAATTGCATTTGTTTGGCATATTACCTGAAGGACAAACAATGCAGGATTATTTGATTACCAAAGTTAAAGCACTGGTGAGTATGTCCAGTCTTGGTAGTGTACTTGGAGGGATTTTCAATTTCGCGGGAGACTTTTTTATTGGAACTTTTGCCATACTTTTTATTTCATTCTTTTTTCTGAAGGATGAAAATATGTTCGAAGAAGGTCTGTTTCTTTTAATTCCTGTGAAACATCATACGGCTACACACAATGTAATTGTTGAAAGCAAAACCTTGTTAAAGCGATATTTTATTGGCGTAATACTGGAGGTTATTGGTGTTATGGGGCTCATTGCCCTGGCACTGTGGATATTTGGAGTTGAGAATGCATTACTGATAGGCTTTTTTGGAGGTGTTATGAATATCATACCATACCTGGGACCGATCATTGGTACTTTAATTGCTCTTACACTGGGCTTTACTACAACAATTGCAACCGGCGCCTATGATGAATTATTATCTACGCTTATAAAAATTGGCAGCGTGCAATTGGCAGTTAATTTTATTGATAATAATATTCTTGTCCCCTTAATTTATTCGAAAAGTGTAAAATCACATCCCCTCGAAATCTTTATTGTTATTATCATGGGAGGCAGTCTTGCCGGACTTCTGGGTATGTTGCTGGCTGTACCGGTATATACCGTACTGAGGGTGATTGCCAAAGAGTTTCTTCAGCATTTCAGGGTAGTGCAGAAACTTACCGAAACTATGGATTAGGATGGATGCTGGATACTTGATGATGGATACTTGATGCTGGATAGTTTGCGGGGCTTTTTTTCTCGCAGATTGCGCAGATTTCGCAGATTTTAAGATCTATATTCTGAAAACGGCTAATCGAATACAATGAGATTTCTCAGCGCCCTTATTAAAGCCTGGTAAACACAACTTATTTTTATCTCCGCGGTTAAAATTTTGGGCATTTTTTGTTATACGAATTGTTTTCCACTGTACTCCTTAAAGTGAGAACTGCAAAACTGCAAAACCACAAGATTTTAATATGGATACTCTTTTATGATTTTAAAAACCCCGTTAATCAACATTTGCACGGCAATCACCGCAAGGATCAGTCCCATTATCCTTGAAATGGCCTTTATCAGCGAAGGTCGTAACCTGTCAGCAATTCTTTTGCTAAGAATAAACAACAGGTAGGTGATTGCACATACAACAGCAAAAACAAGTATGATAAGTACAGTATTCAAAAAGCTTTTCCCTTGTCCTACAAAATTCATTGCTGTGGTAATAGTGCCTGGTCCCGCAAGCAATGGAATCCCCAGGGGAGAGACTGCCATATCTTCATATGTGGCATCTTCGTTTTTAATCTTCGATTTATGTGCTCCGGCTGATTTTCCCTGTAACAGGTCATAACCGATAAAAAAAACGATTATTCCCCCGGCCACCTGGAAAGCTGGTAATGTTATGTTAAACAACCTGAATATGATATGTCCGAAAAAGCAGAAAATTGCAATTATCATAAACGCAACGAATACGGCTCTGAAGGCAACCTTTTTGAGTATCCTGGGATCTGCATCCCCAACCATGGTTAAAAACACAGGAGTATTTCCTATTGGATTCAGGATGGCAAAGAATCCTATAAATACAGTGGTTAACAGTAAGATTATATCAGAAAGTGTATCCATGCGTTATTTAATAGTGACAGTTTAAGACTATTTCTTTGTCCTTGGTGGACAGTATAAAAGTATCGGAAATATATCGCTTTTCCTGGTGTGAATTGTGAAATATTTTCATAAAATCATGTAACATGTTCATTAAATAACTGGCTTACATTTACATTCGGAATTCATACATAATCCAACAATATTATTCAAAGATATCCGAATGAGTAAAAATATATCCGACCAATTGGTGGAAATATTAGTTGATGCCGGTATTCAACGAATATACGCGGTAGCAGGCGATAGTCTCAATCGTGTCAATGCAGCTGTACACCGTAATGGCAAAATCGATTGGATCCATGTAAGGCATGAAGAGACTGCTGCATTCGCAGCCGGTGCGGAAGCCCAGCTGAATGGACTGGCCTGCTGCGCAGGAAGCAGCGGTCCCGGGCATGTACACCTGGTTAACGGATTATATGACGCACACCGTTCATCGGCTCCTGTCCTGGCTATTGCATCAACCATCCCTTCGGGGGAATATGGAACGGGTTATTTTCAGGAAACAAATACCATCAAGCTCTTTGACGATTGCAGTTGCTATAACCAGGTTGCAGTTACTCCCGACCAGTTTCCCCGCATGTTGCAGGCTGCTCTCCAGCATGCCGTACATAAAAAGGGAGTAGCCGTCCTTGGGTTACCGGAGGATATTACAAATCTTCCTGCCCCTGAGGCGGAAACTACCACAAGACTTTTCAGGAACAGATCGGTTGTCAGACCCTCCGATGACGAGTTGATGCAACTTGCCACCTTAATAAACACGCACAAAAAGATCACTATTTACTGCGGTCTGGGCGCTGCGGAGTCCTATACCGAAATTATTCAGCTGGCTGAAAAGCTAAAGGCGCCTGTAGCTTATTCTTATAAAGCCAAGATGGCAATTCAGTTTAATAATCCATATGAAGTCGGTCTCACAGGATTGCTTGGAGTTCCGTCAGCCTATCACAGCATGTATGAATGTGAATTACTTATTTTATTAGGGACTGATTTTCCGTATACCCCTTTCATGCCTGTTGACAATAAGATAGTGCAGATCGACCTGAAGCCTGAGATTCTTGGTAGAAGAGCGAAACTCGAGCTGGGGCTTCACGGAGATGTGAAAGATACATTGCAGGCGCTCATGCCTTTACTGGAAAAAAAAGAGGATACCTCTTTTCTGGATCTGCAATTGAAGGCTTACGAAGAAGTCAAAAAAGATCTGCTGATCTATGTAGATGATCCCGGAAAACCGGATGCCATTCATCCTGAATTTGTTACCTCCGTTATTAATGAGCTGGCTGCCAGGGATGCTGTTTTTACCGTAGATACCGGAATGTGCTGTGTATGGGCCGCACGTTACATTGAAGGAACGGGCGACCGGAAAATGCTCGCGTCATTCAATCATGGTTCTATGGCAAATGCTATGCCCCAGGCCATTGGTGCAGCACTGGCGTGTCCCGGAAGACAGGTGATTGCATTCTGTGGTGATGGGGGATTGTCGATGATGATGGGAGACCTTATGACAATTATACAGTATAAATTACCCGTGAAGATCATTGTTTTTAACAACCGGTCGCTTGGAATGGTGAAACTGGAGATGCAGGTTGCAGGGATACCTGACCAGGAAACAGATATGCTGAATCCGGACTTCGCAAAAATTGCTGAAGCCATGGGGATGCCCGGGGTTACCGTTCATGATCCGGGTGAAGTGAAACTTCAACTGGCAAAGGCTTTTCTACATGATGGGCCTGTACTGGTATCCATCCAGACTGATCCCAATGCCCTGGCCATGCCTCCCAAACTGGATTTTGACCAGTTGAAAGGAATGACATTGTCGATGGGCAAAATGATGCTAAACGGGAGGATGGATGAAGTAGTTGGCATTATCTCATCCAATTATAAGCATTTACGCGGGATAGTATAGTTGCGAAAAAAAACCGTTTTTTGCCTAAGTTCGCTTAATCGGTAGTACACCCTTCGGATGCAGTCGAAACCATACTTATGTATTTTTTCAACATCCCGGTGGTAGCTTTGTAAGGCGGCTTTTTCCAGTTTTTTTTCCTGCCGGCTATTTCGGTTTCGCTTAATTCAACCTGCAGCCTGTTGTTTACCGCATCAATTGTTATCATATCGCCATCGCGGAGCAAACCGATCAAGCCACCTTCAGAGGATTCAGGGGTAATGTGCCCTACAACAAATCCATGCGAACCGCCTGAGAACCTGCCATCGGTAATCAACGCCACATCTTTTCCTAATCCTGCACCCATCACAACACTGGTAGGTTTTAACATTTCCGGCATTCCGGGAGCTCCTTTCGGTCCCGAATTCCTGATTACAATTACATCCCCTTTTCGTACCTCAGTCTGTATACCCTTAATCGCTTCAAATTCATCCTCAAACACCTTGGCAGGACCGGTAAAAAGTTCGCCCTCTTTGCCGGTTATTTTGGCCACTGCCCCGTCTTTTGCAAGATTGCCAAAGAGGATCTGTATGTGACCCTGTTTTTTTATGGGTTCTGCAAAAGGTCTGATTATCTTTTGTCCCTTTGCCAGATCACCAACTTCTTCAAGATTTTCGCCCAATGTTTTTCCTGTAACAGTCAGGCAATTCCCATCAAGATATCCTTCTTTCAACAGAAATTTCATAACCGCAGGAATGCCACCCGCTTCATGCAAATCTTCGAACAGGTATTTTCCACTGGGTTTCAGGTCGGCAATATAAGGCGTCTGATTGCTTATGCGCTGAAAATCGTTGATACTCAACTCCACATTCACTGATTTTGCCATGGCAATCAGGTGAATTACTGCGTTTGTCGATCCTCCCAGCGCCATAATTAACGTAATCGCATTCTCAAATGCTTTTATCGTCATGATATCCCTGGGCTTTATATCTTTTACAAGAAGGTTCCTGATTGCGCGGCCCAATTCTGAACATTCCAATCCTTTTTCTTTACCCACTGCGGGATTTGAAGAAGAGTAGGGCAGACTCATCCCCATGCATTCAATGGCCGAAGCCATTGTATTGGCGGTATACATGCCGCCGCATGCCCCGGCTCCGGGGATACAGTTTTTTATGATTCCTTTATAATCTTCGACGGATATCCGGCCTTTTATCTTCTCCCCATAGGCCTCAAAAGCAGAAATAATGTCCAGGTCCTTGTCCTTCCACCGGCCTTTTTTAACGGTGCCACCATATAACAGAATCGACGGCCTGTTCAATCTTCCCAATGCAATCATGGCTCCCGGCATATTTTTGTCGCAGCCTACAATGGGAATAACAGCATCATAGAATTGTGCACTGACTACAGTTTCTATGGAGTCTGCAATAATTTCCCGCGATGGCAAAGAATATTTCATACCTTCTGTTCCATTGGTTATACCATCACTAACCCCTATGGTATGAAAGATCAGGCCGTACAAACCTTCCTGGGCATCCACTGCTCTTTTCACTTCGTCCGCCAGGCTGTTTAAATGCATATTGCATGGATTGCCCTGGTAACCCGTGCTAACAATGCCAACCTGACCTTTTTTTAGATCGCTTTCATTCATACCAATTGCATAAAGCATTGCCTGGGCAGCGGGGAGGCTATCGTCCTGGGTGATCTTTACGCTGTATTTATTAAGTGATTTATCCATGGCCGATTTTATTGTGATAACGGTGAATACGCGGGATTGTTTAAAAATTGGATTGGGTGGAATTAAGGTGATCCGGGATTCCGGTTCTTCCCTTCGGCACGAATTTTCCGAAGCCCGGTTTTGATTCTGCCCTTGCCGCTGAATGGGACAATTGATGAGATATCCGGTAAATTATTTGAGGATGTTTGATTTACAGTTGGATTTACACCGGGAATATGACCCTTACGGAGCTTTATTTCACTCTTTTTATCAACCAGATTAATGACGGCCCCGTTTTCAATCCCCGCAAATGCTCCGGCCTCAATGTCAATTCTGCCATTCCCCCTGATAACTATCGTTGAACCGGTTTTAACCAATAAAGTACTTCCGCTCTTTATAATCAGGGTTGAACCGTCATTTATTTCAAGCGAACTGCCTGTTTCAAGAATAACTGAGCTCAAATTCAGACACTCAAAGTTGGATTCCGGCTGAAGAACCAGGGATGAGTTTTTCAAACAGGTGAAATACGACGGTCCTGAAAACAGGTTAGTGCTGTAGTTTCTTCTGTGAATATTTGGTGTATAATTCTGATCCAGTGTTATAGTGGAATTTGGCAATACATTCACCTTTTCATGTAAAACTATATCACCTGTCCAGCGCACAGAATTTGCAACATCATAAGAATCCCAGGAAATATCCACTTTAAAAATGCCATCCAGTTGATCCTGCATGTTGATCTTAAGTCCACTTAAATGTATTTTTCGGTTATCAGGCCTTGCTGTTGATTTAGTTATGGTGCCATCCGGTTCAGCCCTATGATGATACGTTATCACATTGGCGATTGACGGATTAGAACTGAGATCAATAACGGAGGTTCCGGTAAAGGCATCCGAATTATCGCCCATATCACTTAACTTATTTGAAATCAATCCATTTTGGGATTTAATAACAAATTCATGCCTGTGATGTTTCCAATTTATAACATTCTCGGTTATGGAATTAAAATAATGATTTTCAAGATCACAGTATCCGGAGAATGGATTCGGCTGATAGTACTCCTGGATGTTTGTATAGGTATTGCTAATGCAGCCGGTACCTTTAGATGAAAGCAGCCTGATATCCCAGTTTCCTTCAGCGCTGATGGGTATCAGGTGATCGGTAAGGGATAGAAGCATGTCAGCATATGCACCCTCCCGTTTATCCTTGCCTACCTGGTAATAGGCATAAATTCCGGCCATGCCGTCATCTTTGCAATCCTGTGTCCAATAGGCAGGATATTCCTCTTTGTTGTTTTTGTGAATCTGATGATTTTCCAGCCAGATATATTGATTCAACGCACCATTATCGATGTAGGGTAATTTAAT
>JBGSSA010000044.1:0-27288 GCA_041737295.1 Bacteroidales bacterium
TTGGTTTGCTCGACAGGGATTACTATCTTTATTTCTAATAATGAAGGTGTAAAAGTTTTTAGAAACCGCCGTGGTACGAAATCGTATGCCCGGTGGTGTGGGGGGTCAGCGGCGCGAGCCGCTTCCTACCCGATTAGAAAAGGAATTTACGATTTACGATTTACGATTTAATCCGAAAGTCCGAAACAGTCACTGCTAATTTGGTTGAAAGTTGCTTATTAAGATAACAGGCTTATACCCGTATTTTACTATATATTATTAATTTTATTCTATAAGTAAATTCCGCAACTCATTTACAGTCTGTGCAATATAATCAGGATTTAATTTTACAATTTCATCATAAGAGCTGAACCCATAGGATACTCCTATTGAATCCAGTTCAAGCTCTGTTGCCGCATTAATATCATAATACGTATCCCCCACAACCACTACTCCCCATGGGTCGCGGATGCCATTTCTCAGCAGCAGTCCGGATACAAGTCCTGTTTTAGTAGCGTGGTACCCGCTGTAATCGGCTCCGGCAACATCGGTAAACAAAGGCAATATCTCAAAATTTTCAAGCACACGTTTCGCGTATGCTTCATATTTTGAAGTAGCCACATAGACCGGTGTTCCGGATTTTGCAAGTTCTTCAAGTAATTCTTTAATGCCTTCATACAGGATGTTTTCAAACAGCCCCCTTTCGCCATAATATTCACGAAAAGCGGAAACGGCTTCATCAATTTCTTTCTCCTTCAGGCAAAACACATCTGCAAAGCCTTTTTGCAGGGGCGGACCTATCAATGTAGACAGTACTTCCACATCGGGCACTTTCAGTTTAAGCTTTGCAGCAGCGTAATGATAGGCATTGTATACCCCCTCGCGGGGATCGGACAAGGTTCCGTCGAGGTCAAAAATGATATGGTTGAAAAGGGCTCCCATGGAATGCACCGGTATTTTAGTAATTTTGCAATCAGAAAAAATTTGCTTATGCCACAATCGTTGGGCAAATATATAATCTTTATCGGAATCATACTGGTGGCGGCGGGACTTCTGCTTCACTTCGGGGGAGATCGCCTGAAATGGCTTGGTCATTTGCCCGGGGATATTCGTATTGAAAAGGAAAACTTCCGTTTCTATTTCCCAATTACTACAATGATCATCGTCAGCGTGTTGCTGACACTGATCGTAAATCTCATAAAAAAAATATGGTAAACAGGCCAGGCCTGTTTATATCCATAGTGATAAATATCCCTGAATTGTTAATTTTGGTAATCTGAATCATTAAATCAATAAATCTACTCTATTATGGGAAAAGGAGATAAGAAAACCAGGCGCGGAAAATTATTCCAGGGCTCATTCGGTGTCAGAAGACCAAAAACCAAACCGGTCGCTGCCCCAGTCGTTGCAAAAAGCACAAAGGAAAAAGAAGTGAAAGAAGTTAAGGAGGTAAAAGAAGTTAAGGCTGTTGTTCCTGAAGTAAAAGCTCCCAAATCAGCTCCTGCCAAAAAGGAAGTAAAACCAAAAAAATCAGAAGAAGCTGCATCCTAGATGAACAAGGAAATGAAATTTGAAACACATTGTGTCAGAACCCAGGCTAAACGGTCCTCTCATAAAGAGCACAGTGTACCAATTTTTGAAACATCAAGTTATATTTTTAACTCGGCCGAAGAAGCAAGGGCTGTATTTGCAGAAGAGGAAGAAGGAAATATCTACACCCGTTTCTCAAATCCCAATTCTGACGAATTTATTCAGAAGCTATGTGCCCTGGAGGGTGCCGAGGATGGAATAGCCACGGCATCAGGAATGGCAGCCGTGTATCTCAGTCTGAATGCCCTGCTCCGACCCGGCGACCATGTTCTGGCAAGCCGGCAGCTTTTTGGCACAACCCACCTGCTTTTCACCCAGGTATTTTCGAAATGGGGTGTGTCGCATACCTACGTGGATATGAAGGATCAGCAGGATTGGAAGGATAACCTGCTTCCTACCACGCGGGTAATTTATACTGAAACGCCGTCCAATCCCGGCATGGACCTGGTGGACCTGAAATGGCTCGCAAAATTTGCCGCCAAAAATCAATTGTACCTGATTGTCGACAATTGCTTTGCCACACCCTATTTGCAGAACCCCATCCTGATGGGCGCCGATATGGTAATCCATTCAGCCACCAAATTTATTGACGGACAGGGAAGAACAATCAGCGGAGCCGTGCTGGGCAGTAAGGATATCATTAAAGAAGTCAGGACACTTTCAAAAATTACTGGACCTACCATGTCGGCATTTACTGCATGGCTGTTGTCCAAAAGCCTTGAAACCCTTTCTGTTCGTATGGAGAGGCATTGTGAAAATGCCCTTAAACTGGCCCGGTTTCTTGAAACACATCCGGAAGTTGCCTGGGTCAGATATCCCTTTCTGCCCTCACATCCACAATATAAGCTGGCCAGGAGGCAAATGAAACTCGGCGGCGGTCTGCTTTCATTTGAACTTAAGGGTGGTGCCGCCAGGGCCGGAAAATTTCTGAATGCCCTTCAATTGTTATCAATAACCTCAAACCTGGGAGATACCCGCACTACCCTTACGAATCCGGCTACAACCACCCATTCAAAACTAACTGATGAGGAGCGGAAAGCATCCGGGATTACGGATGGAATGATCAGGGTTTCGGCCGGACTTGAACATATTGATGATATCATGGATGATTTTGAACAAGCCATAGAGAAATCCAACTAGAAAACTACCAAATTTTCAGATTATGAAACGTCGAAATTTTCTTGCCGTTGCCGCAACAGCTGGAGCAGCTGCTGTTGGTACCACGCTTGTTCAGGCCTGTTCAACCCCGGTGAAAGAGAAAACCCTGCAGCAGGAGTCCTTTACGGATGAATTCGAGCTGAAAGAGATTACCATTCTTCAGCTACAGCTGGATATGCAAAACGGTAAATATACTTCTGAAAAACTTGTTTCACTCTATCTTGAACGGATCCAGAAGCTCGATAAGGATGGCCCGAAGTTAAACAGCATAATAGAGTTAAACCCGGACGCATTAATACTGGCGCGGGAACTCGACAAGGAGAGAAAATCCGGCAAGGTGAGAAGTCCATTACATGGGGTTCCCATACTGATAAAAGACAATATAGATACCGCCGATAAAATGGCAACTTCAGCCGGTTCACTTGCCCTGGCAGAATCGCATGCCCTGAAGGATGCCTTTATTGTAACCAGGCTCAGGGAATCGGGAGCTGTGATCCTGGGGAAGACCAACCTGAGTGAATGGGCTAACTTCAGGTCCACCCACTCATCCAGCGGATGGAGCGGCAGAGGGGGCCAGACTGTAAATCCCTATGTGCTCGACCGGAATCCGTGCGGTTCAAGTTCGGGCTCGGGTGTAGCTGTTTCTGCCAATTTATGTGTGGCTGCCATTGGAACTGAAACCGATGGATCCATTGTCTGCCCTTCATCCACAAATGGGATTACCGGCATTAAGCCTACTGTTGGCCTTTTGAGCCGGAGCGGAATCATACCGATTTCACACAGCCAGGATACTGCGGGTCCCATGACACGTACCGTCACTGATGCAGCCGTTATGCTCGGCCTGCTGGCTGGATTCGATTCACAGGATAAAGCAACGTTGCCATTACAGGACAGGAAACCGGAAGATTATAGCAAATATCTTGATGCAGATGGGCTGAAAGGAGCACGTATCGGAGTGGCCAGGAACTTCTTCGGATTCAATGAAAAGGTTGACCTGCTGATGGAAGAGGCCATCAGGGCTATGAGGGAAAAGGGCGCTGAAATAATTGATCCGGCAAACATAGAAACTGAAAAAGAAATAGGGGATATTGAATTCGATGTACTGCTTTATGAGTTTAAAGACGATTTAAACCGCTATTTGTCCAATTTGCCGGCTTCTGTTGCCAGCAGGAGCCTGACAGACCTTATAGCTTTTAATGAGTCCCATAAGGAAAAGGAAATGCCCTGGTTTGGACAGGAACTTTTCGGGATGGCAGACAAGAAGGGACCGCTGACCGACAAAGTATACCTGAAAGAGCTGGCAAACCTGAAAAGGCTTGCAGGAAAAGATGGAATTGACGCCACGCTTTTGAAAAACAACCTCGATGCGATCATTGCCCCTACCGGAGGCCCGTCATGGACTACCGACTGGGTTAATGGCGATCATTTTTCGGGAGGAAGTTCCGGCCCGGCAGCCTGCGCGGGGTATCCGGCCATAACTGTGCCTGCGGGTTTTATATCCGGACTTCCGGTTGGCATTACTTTTATGGGCACTGCATGGAGCGAGCCTGTTCTGATTAAAATCGCCTTTGCGTTTGAGCAGGCAACCATGCACAGAAAAACACCTGATTTTACCCCCCGTATTGTCTGATCATTCTTCAAGAGTACTGAGATCTCCTTCAGGCAACCCAAGGAGCCTGGCTTTCAGTACCCTCCGCATGATCTTTCCGCTGCGTGTCTTGGGCAGTGATTCCACAACCTTAACCGCTTCCGGCCTGGCGATGGGTCCGAGATGATCCACAATATGTTGTACCATTTCGAGTTCCAGTTCGCGTGAACCATCATATCCTTTTTTGAGGATGGCAAAAATATGGATCGAACTGCCTTTGAGATCATGGGGAATGGCCACAGCTGCGGCCTCTGCCACGGCCGGATGACTAACCATGATGCTTTCGATCTCGGCTGTTCCAAGCCTGTATCCGCTTACCTTGATCACATCATCCACACGGCCAATGATCCAGTAATAACCATCCTCGTCCCTTTTGGCCGAGTCACCTGTAAGATACCAGCCCTGCTTTGCATATTTCTTCCAGTATGTTTCTACAAACCGGTCAGGATCATGGTACACCCCGGCGGTCATTCCCGGCCACGGTGATTTGATTACAAGATTTCCTTCTTCACCGGCCTGGACTTCCCTGCCCTCGTCGTCCACAATACCCATCTCATTTCCAAAGAAAGGTTTGGTTGCCGATCCTGGTTTCAAGGGTGTAATTGGCAGCGGGCAGATCACAAAACCACCCGTTTCAGTCTGCCACCATGTATCCATGATCGGACAGCGTTCCTGTCCGATATGCTTGTAATACCACTTCCATGCTTCGGGGTTTATGGGCTCTCCCACTGATCCAAGAAGTCGCAGGGAACTTATATCATTCCGCTTCGGCCATGATTCCCCGAAACGCATCAGACCTCGAATGGCAGTCGGGGAAGTATAAAGTATATTGATCCCGTATTTTTCAACCATTTTCCACCACCTGTCAGGGTACGGATGGTTTGGTGCTCCCTCATAGAGCATTATGGTTGCCCCATTCATGAGCGGGCCATATACTATATAGCTGTGTCCGGTTATCCAGCCCGGATCAGCAGCACACCAGTAGCGGTCTTCAGGCTTCAGGTCGAATACCATCCTGATTGTTGTGGCAGTGTAAACGCTATAGCCCCCATGGGTGTGTATAAGGGCCTTAGGTTTCCCGGTTGAGCCGGAAGTATACAGCAAAAACAACATTTCATTTGAATCCATGGGTTCCGTGTCGCACTTATTTCCCGCAATGGGCAGGCCTTTCAGATCATGATACCAGTAATCCCTGTCGTTTTCCATATATACATCCTGTCCGGTTCTCTTCACCGTGATGCATATTTCCATAGTGGGCGACAATTCCATGGCCTTATTCACAACACTTTTCAGCTCAACGATTTTCCCCCTTCGGTATCCTCCGTCCGCGGTGATCACCACCCGGCTGTTGGCATCATTTATGCGGTCGGCCAGGGCTTCATGACTGAAACCACCATAGACTACGCTGTGAGCGGCACCGATTTTCGCACA
Organism: Bacteroidales bacterium; assembly: GCA_041737295.1. Classification (GTDB taxonomy): domain Bacteria; phylum Bacteroidota; class Bacteroidia; order Bacteroidales; family UBA10428; genus UBA5072. The sequence goes on from JBGSSA010000044.1 coordinate 5,807, forward strand.
GGCCAGCATGGCAAATATCTGTTCCGGAATCTGGGGCATATATATTGTAACGACATCCCCCTTTTTAACTCCCATACTTTTTAACACATTTGCAAACTGGCATACCTCACGGTTAAGTGCATGATATGAAAATGTTCTCAGATCTCCGGGTTCACCTTCCCAGATCAGCGCAAGCTTATTGCGAGTAGCCGTAAACTGGTGGCGGTCGAGCGCATTATAAACAATGTTTGTCTTTCCACCCGTGAACCATTTGTAGTAAGGGGGATTCGAATCATCCAACACCTTGTCCCATCTTTTGTACCAATGCAATTTTTCAGCCTGTTCCGACCAGAATTCCTCCCTGTGTTCAATCGAATGCAGATACGCTTTATCATATTCAGTAACATTGGCATTTCTTACGATTGATTCGGAAGGATAGATAAACCGGGATTGGGTATTTTGATCCATGATATGAGGTTGTTAATGTGTGAGTATGATATACCGAGGTAACAACCGCATGGTAATTTTTGTTCATGCATGGCATGCCGGCGTTGCCGGTTTTGCCGGGATCCTTTTAAATACGGAACAGGCTGTATAACAAAGGGCTTGTAATAAGAATCAACGTTACGGCCAATACGTAATAATTGATCTGCATGAAATATTGAAACGGATTGAAAATTTCACTTGAACCCACCACGAGGGACCGGAAGGAGAATACAAGCACCACGCTGGACGATGCAATCAGGGCAGCACTGATAATTGAAACAGGAAGGCTGCTTATTGAAACAATAATTGCGGTCAAAGATGTGAGAATGATCCAAAAAAAGATATTCCTTTTTGTCCGGGTGTTGGACCATAGTTCCGTAATGGATGGCAACCCGGCCTTGGTATATTCCGGTCCGTATTTGATAGCCAGAAGATAGAAATGCGGAACCTGCCAGACAAAAAAGAAAACAGCGAGAATGAGGGCAGGCATGCTGAAAAGCTTTCCTCCTGCAGCCACCCAGCCTACCAGGGGGGGTATGGAACCTATTACTGATCCCGGAATGACAGCGTGTGGAGTAATTCGTTTCAGGTTGGTATAGACAAGGTTATACCATACCATGGCCAGTAATCCCAACAGCAGCGCAACTATTCCTGAACTAAGCAAAAGTATAAGCCAGCCGGTCAGTGTCTCAACAATGGCAATCAAGAGTGCGGAGGAAAATGATATCTTGTGCGAAGGCAGGGGCCTTTGCCGGGTCCTCGACATCAACCCATCGGTCCGCCTTTCCTGAAGGTGGTTAAATACGGAAGATCCGCAGGCCAGAAAGAAAATTCCCAGGGTAGGTAACAAAAAACCCGGATCATAACCACGGGCTGCCAGAATATAACCTGTAATGGTGGTGAAGGCAACTGCAACTGTAATTTTTACCTTACTTAATTCGAGGATGATAGATAAATAACTACCTGGTCTTAATCGGGTCATTGTATTGGTTTGTCCTTGGAATATTGCCTGGGTGTTGGTGTCAAAGATAACCAAATAAAAAGGAAAGCAGCAAGCACCAGCACACCGATACCTGCCGAATGTACGATCGTACTATATGTTTCGTTTGTAGGCTTCTCAAAATTATAGCAGTATTTCTGGTCTTTCACCCGGGATGCATTTGCAATCTCAGCCCTTGCATCATTCACGGCAAGGTGAAAATGCATGGGCAATATGAAGGTTCCATAGAAATACTGACTGATCATGCGGTTGGGAGTTACAAGTATGGTGGCGGCAGAATGCACAAAATCATTTCCTGAACGCTTAAATACCCAGCCGGCTGCATCTGTCAGTGTTTTTATGGCCACACTGTCAGCAACATAGAATTGCCAGTACTGTGCGTTAGCGTTATGAAGGTCCTTCACGTAGGTGGCCTTTTTGGATCTGGCCAGGCTCACAGGTTCCTTATAATCGACACTTATGGTGATAACCTGGTAATCAATACCGAGCCGGAGATCTGATTTCCGGATTATTTCTGCAATGCCATTCATTACAGGGCTACATAAACCCGGACATTCATAATAAACAAATGAAAGAAGGGTGGGCTTGTCGATCAGGTCTCCAAAACGCACCTGGCGGGAGTTCTCATCTAAAAGAATTACATCGGCAGGAAGCACCTGTCCTGTCCGTTCCAAAATGCCATACGTTTTTTCCTGCGACCACAGATTTCCCGACCACATCAAAGCGCAAAACAACAGATATGCTACTTTCCCGAACATGCAAGTCAATTAATTACTTTCATCCTAACAGATAAGCCACGGGAATGTTCAACACACACTATTTGTTGATTTGTTGATTTTTTTGATTTAATGATTTGAAAATTTGATGATTAGATGATTTGTTGATTTGGTGACCTCTGCTGTTGAACATTCCCAACCATATTGTGTTTCTTCGAAATCGATTTTATAATCGATGCCATTTACTTCCAAAACAGATTCTTACGAGTCTACTTCAATTATACTTAAATCCTTTAGTATGAAAACTTCATCCGATGTTAAGGTACAGCAGTTAAAAGCAGTGGATCCTGCGCGAATTATGCAAACAGGTATGGGATTTTTTGCTTCTAAAACACTTCTGACGGCAGTTAAGCTTGAACTATTTACATTACTGGCTTCCAGGCCTTTATCCGGTGCCCAGATTAAACTTGAATTAGGTTTGCAGGATCGGGGCCTGTATGATTTTCTCGATGCCCTGGTAGCCCTGGGTTTTTTGCAGAGAACGGGGTATAAAGATTCGGCGGTATATTCGAATTCAGAAGATACCGATATTTTTCTGGACAAATGCAAGCTATCCTATATTGGTGGACTTCTTGAGATGGCCAACAACCGGTTATATCCGTTCTGGAACTATCTTGAAGAAGGGTTAAAAACCGGCCTGCCACAAAACGAAATAAGGACGGGCAGGACTACCTTGTTTGAAGAAATCTACTCTGATAAGGACAGTACCCGTGAATTTGTAAATGCAATGGGTGGGGCCCAGTCTGGAAATTTCATCCGGTTTGCAATGCTTTTTGATTTTTCAGCCTATCATACGTTGTGTGATATCGGGGGAGCCGGCGGACAATTATGCGCCCAGGTTGTATTGCATAATCCTCACATGAAATGTATTTCATTTGATCTGCAGCCAGTGGTGCCTATTGCCCTTGAAAATATGAGCAAAATGGGCATAGCTGATAAGGTAGATATCAGGACCGGTGATTTTTTCAGGGATCCGTTCCCGAAAGCAGATATTATTACGATGGGAAACATACTGCATGACTGGAATACGGCCGAAAAGAAAATGCTGATCAGCAAGGCCTATGATGCATTGCCCAAGGGTGGTGCTTTCGTTGTCATTGAAAACATAATTGATGATGAACGAAGGGATAATTCCTTTGGATTGCTGATGTCGTTGAATATGCTTATTGAAACACCCGGGGGCTATGATTACACGGGTGCTGATTTTGCAGGCTGGACAAGGGAAGCGGGCTTTGAAAGATCCTACGTGATTCCCCTGACGGGACCGTCAAGTGCAGCTGTGGCGATTAAATAAGGAATTAAATCAATGGGATATTATTCCGCCACTTTATTACCAGGGGTAATGAAATGGCGGATTTTTTATTTTCGATATTTAATGTTGTTGTTCCGGCTAATTGCAATAATCTGGCTGGTACAAATATTATAAGTTTTTGCGTAAAAAATAAAATACCTGATCAAAATTAATAATTACTTGCGCAGCTATTGATATGCAATGCCTTCCTAACTGAGGTAATTTTGATTAGTCAATCGATTCATTTTTAGTGTATTGAAAAAAAACTTTCTGATAAAGCAACAGTTAACCACTATTTTTAAACGACTTAAAAGATGGAGGACTCAAAAATGAAAAAACTAATCGTTCTCATTTTAGTAACTCTGGTTTGTATCGCCGGTATTGCTGGGGATCCTGGCAAATCCTGGATAGTAACCAGTGAAGGTAAAACGGATTGTGAAAAACTTAATGTAGGTCTTAAAACAGCGCATTTGGTTTGTGAAAATGGCAGCAAAAAAGAAATATCAATTAATACTATCCATTCCTATTCATTAAATGGTAAAGTATTTACCAAACTTCCGATTTACAAAAACGGAAAACCAACCGATGAAACGGTGTTTATGGAACTGATTAAGATCCAAAATGATTTAAATCTTTACAAGTATGATTTCAGTAATTATGGAAAATTCAATCAGCCAGGTAAACTCTATTCCTATTTCCTATATGATGAAAGCAATAAATTAATAATGGAATTAGAGGTGAAATAGCGGTATTAGTAGTATGCATCACAAAAAAACCTGCTTTTGGGCGGGTTTTTTGCTTAGGAGTATCATACATTCCTGGAATAAAATATTTAAATACGAATTGCAATAGTTCCTCATTTTCAGTATATTTATCAATAGAAATATACTGCCATGAACCAGACCTTTTCTATGGATCAGGTATTTCTCAACAAGGTCATTGCCATCATCGAAGCCAATCTGGCAAATGATAAATTCGGAGCAGCAGAGTTGTCCCTTGAGCTTGGTATTAGCCATTCCAGTATCAATCGGAAGCTAAGAGCCCTACATAAAAAAACCATCAATCAGTTAATCCAGGAAATACGGTTGCAACATGCTATGGAGATGTTGCAGGACAATGTAGCCACTGCCTCCGAAATTGCTTTCAGGGTGGGATTCAGCAGTCCTGCCTATTTTAACAAGTGTTTTCATGATTATTATGGTTTCCCTCCGGGTGAAGTAAAAAGAATGGAAGAATATAACCGGGAGAAAGCAAAACATTTGATTCCATCAGAATCCAGTGAAGACAGATCCAGGGTAAAAATATACAGCCTAAGACAAAGGAAATGGCTGATTTTAGCATTTTCAGCGTTAATATGTGTTTTGGGTTTATGGACAACCCACAAAATCATTATTAATAATAAAAACACCAGGGACCTGGGGAAACTTGAAAAATCCATTGCTGTGTTGCCCTTCATAAATGATAGCCCCGATGAACAAAATGCCTTCTTTATCAACGGCATCATGGATGAAATACTGAATAACCTGCAAAAAATAAAAGGTTGCAGGGTTCTATCCCGAACATCTACCGAACAATTCAGAGGCAAAAACAGACCTGGTATTCCTGAAATAGCAAAGAATCTCGATGTGAATTATATTGTTGAAGGAAGCGGGCAAAAGTACGGTAATACATTCCGGCTGCGGGTGCAATTGATCGCTGCTAATCATGAAAAACATATTTGGGGAGAGACATTTGAGCAAGAGATACATAATATTAATGATATATTTAAAATACAAAGCGAGATTGCACAGGCCATAGCTACAGCATTACAGACGACAATGTCCACTCAGGAAAAGCGGCTTATTGAAAATTCACCTACCGCAAATCTCAGAGCTTATGAATTTTACCAGAGAGGAGAAGAGGAAATGAGAAAATATTATGTGGATGGTAATAGCCAGACGCTGAAAAGAGCTGAAGAAATGTACAGAAAGGCCCTGGAGGATGATCCCACTTTTTCATGGATTTACTTGAGTCTGGCTAATGTATATCGTTATAAGCACCGGTTTGAGGACTATTTTTCAAAAAGTTATTTGGATTCTGTTTTTGTTCTGTCTGGTAAGGCCCTTTCAAATGACGACCAGTTAAGCAATGGGTATGTAGTCAGAGGATGGTATTATCGAGAAAAAGGAGACATGAAGAAGGCGAGAAAAGATTTCAATAAAGCGATAAGGATAAATCCTAACCTATGGTCTGCATATTATTTCAGAAGCCAAATATTTTCTAACAGATGCAAAACATACCAGGACGTAATTCAAACCTTCGATGATTTATTTAAAGCCTTAGCGCTTAATAGAGGAAAAGAATCAGTATCAATACTGCAAGAAATTAGTCTTTGGTTTAATAATATGGGATTTATTGAGAAAGCCAAATATTATAATCTTGAGGCACTGAAATTAAGTGGCGATTCTCTTAGTTATTATTTTGGTTTATTTACAATTGAAAATTATGGTCTTGGTAATCTTAGAAAATCTCAAGAACACCTGGAAAAGGCATATGCGATTGATTCAAATAATGTTTATGTATTGAGAGCGTTATCGTCTAATTATGCGTGGATGGGAAAATACGAGGTATCGCTGAGATACTGGAAAAAATATCTTGAACAATTAAAAGTTCTGGGACGAACAACGGAATACTTAACTAGTTATAGTCTGGGCATAACGGGATATTTTTACTGGAAACTGGGTAATAAGGATGAAGCAGAATATTATTTCACTAAACAGTTGGAATACAATTATATTAAATTTAATAGTGGTGAAATTATCTGGCCGGGTTTATTTATTGCGAATGTATATGCATTCAAAGGTGACTATGAAAAAGCATATAAATACTTAAGGATATGCAGCCAACAACCAATTGACCTTGTTACAATAAAAATGTTAAAAATGGAACCTTTATTCTGCAGCATTAGAAATGAACCTGAATTTCAGGAAATTCTGAAAGATTTTGAAGCTAAATACCAGGCTGGACATGAACAGTTGAGGAAATGGCTGGAGGAGCATGGGAAGCTATAGTTTAAGACAATGGGTAATCGCATTCTACCTTTCATTCTTGAGCTTATTACAGGAATTGACAAAAACACCCAATATCCCAGACCTAATTTCCCCAATGTATACCAGGAACTTCCCTAAATCAACGAAACCCGCAGTAAATACGGGTTTCGTGTACATTAAGTCGGTCCGCGGGGGATCGAACCCCGGACCCCATGATTAAGAGTCACGTGCTCTACCAGCTGAGCTACGGACCGATTATTAATTGCGCTGCAAATTTAGCAATATTTCCAATTATGCAAGATTATTTTTAAATATTGCTGAATATCCTTTCTCAGCGGCCTGAAAGCCTTAATTTTGGGGCAATGAAAGAACTTGACCATTGTATGATCTGCCCCCGTTTTTGCGGGGTAAACCGAAATATGGGAAAACTTGGATATTGCAGGGCTGACGCCGGATACCACATCAGTTCCGTCTGTATCCATCATGGTGAAGAACCCGTTATCAGCGGCGACAATGGCATATGCAATATTTTCTTTTCACATTGCAACCTGCAATGTATCTACTGCCAGAATTTTCAGATCAGCCGGAACAGGGGACTTTTTGAAGAAAAGATCCTGACGCTGCACAGTGTGGTAGATAAAGTTGCCGGCTGCCTCGACCAGGGGGCGGAGGCAGTAGGTTTTGTAACACCCTCCCACTTTGTACCGCATGTGAGAGCCATTATTGAAGAGCTTCATACCCGGGGATCTTTTCCGGTAACTGTTTACAACAGTAACGGGTATGACACGGTAGAATCGCTCAGGTCACTGGAAGGGCTGATCGATGTTTACCTTCCCGATTTAAAATATGCAAGTGCCTCTCTCTCCAAAAGCCTCTCGGATGCCTCAGATTACCCTGAAGTTGCCAGGAAGGCTATAACCGAAATGTTCAGGCAGAAAGGCAGGTCGCTGATTACAGGCGACAATGGCCAGGCTGTAAATGGGCTGATAATAAGGCATTTGGTTTTGCCCGGGTATACTGAGGACAGTATCAGTATTTTGAAATGGATTTCTGAAGAATTGTCCCCTTCCGTGTATATATCCCTGATGTCCCAATATTATCCGACATCATGCATGATAAATCATCCCGTGTTAAACAGAAAATTAACGGAGCAGGAATATGGAGAGGTGGTAAAAGCTATGGAAGAACTTGGATTTTATAATGGCTGGATTCAGGAAATGAGCAGCGCACATTCGTATACGCCGGATTTTTTGAGGGAAAAACCTTTTAGTGACGAGTGACGAGAGACAAGGGACAAGGAGGGACGAGTAAGGAGTAAGGAGTAAGGAGTCAGTGTGCTAATATGTTGATTTGTTGATTGGCGGACCGGATTCTGAGCCGTGTGACTGCACGACTGCATGACTGCATGACTTTTTAATTTATTTTTTCCTGCCGGATAATTCCGGAAAATCTTTACATAAACTGCAGAACTGCAGAACTTTCCTCCTCGTCACTTGTCACTTGTCACTTGTCACTACTATTGATTTTTTCCAAATTCTCCATCCCCTCCACATTCATGGCGCTGCCAAGTTTGGAGATGTTTTTCATGTCGATATTATCCCCCTGGATGCTGATTAGTGCGCTTCCATCGTTTCCGCCCACCACGAGCAAAAGTTCGGCGACCTTGTTATTAACCTCACGGGCATAAAACCGCACATTCGAACCCTTATCCTTCACCACCATAATTTCCTTATATACATTTGAAGGCAAAATCTTCATGATTTCCTGGTAAAGGTCAACCGGTACCGGTGTAGCCGGATCATCATCGGTAGTGAGTATCCTGATGCTGTTTAGTGTACCCATTACCCGGGCAAAATCATCCTGGGTTTTTTGATCTGCATCCTTATTCCTGAACATGTCGAACATATATTTTGAAATAAAGACAGTAGTAAATCCGTCTTTTTCAGAATATTTATCGAACACCTTATCCATTGCGCTCTGAGCCCGGACACCCAATGTAAGCACAAGCAACGTCGTTAATAAAGCAATTGTTTTCATGATCATTATTTTTTGAGATTCGAGGATTGATTCATAAAAGAAACCCGGTTCAGCATATCCATACTGTGATCAAGCTTTTTCAGGGATTTAAGGGGTTTTGCCCCTGCATTTATTTTCGATACGGCATTCAGCGGCTTAATCCCCTGGTTCATTTTCTGAGAAACATACAGCAGCGTTTTCTGTGCCTCTGCATAGGCCAGCTGCGGATCAGAAAATGTATCCTTTTCCTTATGCCATTCTTTGTTCAGAACAATGACACCTGAAATTCCGATCAACACGGCAATAGTAGCGGCTACAGCAAACCGGGTGATCCACCGCGATTTATGTGCCCTTACAGGAAGCTGTTGTTCAGCCTCAATCAGTACGGCCAGCCGGTTTTCGAAATCCGGATCAAAGGGCAGCGGCTCACGCCCTGATTGCAGCAACAGAAACTGTTGCTGATAGGGCCGGAATTTTGAATCGATGTTTTCACCCGAGAAATAATCAAGCAATACCTGATCCTCCTCCAGGGTGGTCTCACCTTCAAAGTATTTTTCCAGCAGAACCTTTATTTCTTTGATATCCATTTTCAGTATGCTTTGTAAGTTCTTCCTTCATCCTGTTACGGGCCCTTGAAAGGCTCACCCGCAACGCATTAACATTTGTATCCATAATTTCAGCGATCTGATCGAATTCCAGTCCCTCAATATCCCTAAGCTGGACGATCAGCCGTTGCTGTTCCGGTAACTTCTCCAACACAGCCGACAGGAGTTTAAGCCTGTCCTCCCTCTCCATTTGCTTTTGCGGATTTTCATCTGCAGCCAGCCTGTCAAACCCATTATGATATCCTTCGATATATACCGGCTTTTTTGCTTTCAGCCTGTCGAGACACCAATTCCGGGTGATCTTCATTGAAAATGCCTCGAGGCTGTTGTAATTCTCCAATGAATCCCTGATCTTCCATAATTTGAGGATCACTTCCTGAACTGTATCCTCCGCTTCGCCTGTATCATGCAATAGCTGATAGGCAAAATGGAGCAGCTTTTTGCTCATGGGCAGTACAAGAGTATTGAAGCGGGCTGCATCCATTTTTCAGTCCTGAAACTTTTGAACCAGGTTATTTTGCCTTTTCCAGCATTTTCATTTGATCAAATCCTTTAATCTGGCATTTTCCGCCGAGGTCAGCCATTTCGCTGAGCAGCATATCCCCGGTTGCCTGGATGAGCACATTATCATCCTTTCCAGACACCATAAGCAACAATTCGTTAATCCGGCCCCCGTTTTCCTTTACAAGGATCACCACATTCTGATCCGATTGTTTGACCGTCATCATTTCCTTGTAAACTTTTCTATCAAGCTTGTCATACACTTCAGCCTTGAAGTCGGGTGCTGCTGTTCCACTGCTATGATCTTTTTCACGAACCAGGATACGGAGTGATGTGATTTTTGATCTGAAAACAGTATCATGCTTTTCCTCTGCTGCCCTGGTAAACATGTTTAACATGTCGCCTGAAAGCATTACAACTGTAAATCCTTCCTTTCCGTTGTACTTTTCAAATGCTGCACTTATAGGGTCATTTTGTGCAAACACTGCGCCGGCGAAACATACCATCGCTAAAATAATCATTCCTTTTTTCATATTGATCTTTTTAATTTTATTGTTAGTCTTACTCTTATGCCAATAAAAGGCCTTCCTGTTCAAGACGACCAAGTTCCGTAAATATTACAGAATTGCTATAAAAAAAATTACCTTTACTATTATGTACTAATTTTATAAAACCAAAACCTACAATCATGAAAAAATCATTGACCCTGGTGGCATTCCTGTTTGTCATTATTCCGGTTTTTCAGGCTCAGACTGCGGACGAAGTAATCAATAAATACTTCGAAAGCGTTGGCGGGATAGACAATTGGAAAGGCCTTAAATCAATGAAAATGACTGGAAATCTCGTAATGCAAATGGGAGAATTTCAGTTTACAATTTACAGGAAGGCTCCTGACAAATTTAAGATCGTAATGAATATCCAGGGCCAGGAAATAGTACCCCAGGCGTATGACGGAGAAACAGCATGGATGATAAATCCCTTTGCCGGCGGCACGGGTCCGACCAAGATCCCTGATGAACAGTTAAAGGCGGTTAAGGACGAATCGGAATTTGAAGATCCTTTTATCGACTATAAGGCAAAAGGATATGAGCTGACATATGAAGGCACTGCTGATGTAGCCGGGACAAAGTGCAACATTGTGAGAATGATAAAGCATAAGGGTGTTGAAGGGGAAGAAATGTCATCCGATTATTATTTTGATACAGCCACCAATCTCCAGGTAATGGTAAAACAAAAGAGCGCTCAGTCCATGGGCCAGGAAATTGAGATTTACCTGAGTGACTACCAGGAAATAGCGAACGGATTGCTTATGCCATTTGTGATGGATACGCAGATGCAGGGACAAAGCGTTCAAAAGCTAAATTTCACTGCCATTACCGTGAATGAAGATATGCCGGATGACCTGTTTAAATTCCCGGAGGAAACACCGGAACCGGCAGCAACGAATTAATTCAATAAATAATATACAGGCGTAGCCAGGAGGCTACGCCTAACGCACTATTTAAAGTATTTTGATACCGCATCGATAAAAAACGCGGGAGCACGACGGGGTTTGCCGGTGGCTGCATCTGCAAATGCCAGGACGGTATTGCCGGTGCAGATCAACTGTTTATTCGCATTCCGGATTTCATAGTCAATATCCAGCTTAACAACCGGCAGACTATTCAGGCAGGATTTTACTGTAAGCAGTTCATCATAGTAGGCCGGACTTTTGTAATCAACTTTCAGGCTGCGAACCGGCATGATGATGCCATTTTCTTCTATTTCCCTGTAAGTGAATCCAAGTATACGGATCATATCCGTCCTTGAAACTTCAAAATATTCAGGATAATGACCATAGTACAGATATCCCATTTTATCAGTCTCTCCGTATCTCACACGGATGGTGGTTTCGCTGCAGAACATAAAATTGATTTACGATTTTAGATTTACGATTGTGTTTCATGGTTAGATTTGTAGAGACGGGTTTTAAACCCGTCTTTGCCGCATTATAGTATTCGTATTATGGTTTGGGATCCAATGTTCCCGTGGCCGGAACGGGTTCCGGAGGTTTTATTTCCGTAATGCGTGCCAGCGGGGTTTTAGGTTCCCTTGCCATTTTACGATAGGCAACGTGCTCTACCAGCCTGGGAGCGATCCGTTTAACGATCGCTGTCAATTTTCCTTCCAGCGTAAGGATAACCAGGTTCCTGCGCCGTTTAATTGCTTTAATCAGGGCATGTGCTACTTCTTCAGGCATCATCATTTTTTCCTCTTCCCTGGGAGTATATCCCTGGGGAGTGCCATCTGCTGTAAGTGCCTTTTTGCGTATATCCGATTTTGTAAACCCAGCACACATAACCAGCACATGCAGCCCATTCCTGAGATTTTCAATCCGTAACGTTTCAAGAAAACCGTGCAGGGCATATTTTGAGGCAGAGTAACCAGTACGAGCCGGAAGCCCAACTATACCCGCCAGGGAAGACATACCCACCACAGTGCCCTTGCTTGCAATAAGGTAGGGCAGTGCATATTTTGTACAATGCACGGCACCCCAGAAATTTACGTCAAACAGGCGCTTCAGTACACTGATCTCAACCTCGCCAAAAATAGCACGCATGGAAATTCCGGCATTATTGATGAGAATATCAATACGGCCGTATTTTTCAATTGTTTTATTGATCAATACTTTGCAATCCGTCTCTACTGTTACATCAACATAAAACGAAACTACATCAAAACCATCGCCTTTCAACTCATTTTCCAGTTCCTTTAACAGTTCTGTACGACGAGCTGCCAAAACTACCCTGGCACCTAACCGGGCAAATTCCCTGGCTGTTGCCAGTCCTATTCCTGATGAGGCCCCCGTGATTACCACAACTTTGTCCTTCATATGAAATGGATTGAGCCATAAAAGTAATCATAAAGAGTATTGTTATTGTTGTTTCGCGGGGATTTTTGTCACCAAATGTTAAAACTTAATGGTAATTTTACCCGCGACATTATTATGAAATGATTGGTACCAATCAACCGCTAGCAGACAGGATGCGTCCAAAAGACCTGGATGAGTACATCGGCCAGGAACACCTGGTTGGCGGAGGGTCTATTTTGCGTACCAGTATTGAAAGTGGCAACATTCCTTCTTTTATTCTCTGGGGTCCCCCGGGTGTTGGTAAAACAACACTGGCACGGATCATCGCCAACCGGTTGAAACGCACCTTTTATCAGCTCAGCGCGGTTCATTCAGGTGTGAAGGAGGTGCGTGAGACGATTGAAAAGGCCAAAAGCCAGCAATTTTTCAATAATCCCTCTCCCATCCTGTTTATTGATGAAATACACAGGTTCAATAAATCACAGCAGGATTCACTTTTGTCGTCTGTGGAACAGGGAGTTGTAACCCTTATTGGTGCAACTACAGAAAACCCGTCTTTCGAAGTGATCTCCCCGCTCCTTTCAAGGTGCCAGGTGTATGTGCTGAAATCACTTGAAAAGGATGAATTGCTGAAGATCCTGGAACAGGCGCTGGAAAAGGATTTTTATCTAAAGCAACTGAAGGTTGAACTGGATGAAACGAATGCTCTTCTGCGAATGTCAGGTGGTGATGCACGAAAGCTGATGAATATACTTGAGCTGGTGGTAAGCACCCTTGTAGCTTCAAACCCGGATTCCCTGCGGGTGACTGACCAGGTTGTAATGGATATTGTTCAACAAAAAATTGCATTGTACGACAAGGAAGGTGAACAGCATTATGATATTGTTTCTGCTTTTATCAAGTCAATGCGGGGAAGCGATCCCAATGCGGCTGTTTACTGGCTTGCCAGGATGATAGAGGGGGGTGAGGAACCCAGGTTTATCGCGCGGCGGATGGTGATCCTGGCTTCGGAGGATATCGGGCTTGCAAATCCAAATGCGTTGCTGTTGGCAACGGCTTGCTTCGAAGCGGTTAATCTGATCGGATTTCCCGAATCAAGGATCATCCTCTCTGAAACTGCATTATATCTTGCAACCAGTCCCAAAAGCAATTCCTCCTATATGGCCATCAATGATGCCATAGAACTGGTAAGAAAAACCGGGAATCTTTCAGTTCCCCTGAATATTCGTAACGCACCGACAAACCTGATGAAGGACCTTGGATACGGAAAGGGTTACAAGTATGCGCATGATTATGATGGAAACTTTACCCGGGAGGAATTTTTACCGGAAGAAATCAGAAACCATGTAATTTACGACCCCCAGAAAAATCCCAGGGAAGAGGAAATTAAGAAAAAACTTTCCATCATGTGGAAAGATAAATACAATTACAACGAATAAATCTCTATGGAAACCATTATGTCTGTTCCACAAATCCGGCATACCCAGAGCGGAAATTTTTTTCTGATCGCCGGGCCATGTGTCATTGAAAACAGGGAAATTTGCTTTGAAATAGCCAGGAAAGTGATTGAAATTACGGATAAATTGAACATTCCGTATATTTTCAAAGCATCTTACAAGAAAGCCAACCGTTCAAAAATTGATTCATTTTCCGGAATCGGGGATAAGGCAGGGCTGGAATTATTGCGCGATATCCGGAAGGAGTTGAAAATTCCGGTTCTCACCGATATTCATTCGGCTGAAGAGGCCTATTTTGCTTCACAGTATGTTGATGTTCTGCAGATTCCGGCTTTTCTTTGCCGGCAAACCGATCTGCTTGTTGCTGCAGCCAAAACGGGCAAGGTTGTGAACATTAAAAAAGGACAGTTCCTGGCCCCCGAGTCAATGAAATTTGCCGTGGACAAGGTGGTGCAGTCCGGAAACAGCCAGGTAATGATAACTGACCGGGGAACTATGTTCGGCTACCAGGATCTGATAGTTGATTTCAGGGGTATTCCTGAAATGAAGAAATTTGGATTCCCGGTTATTATGGATATTACCCATTCCCTGCAACAGCCCAATCAGAATACCGGTGTAACCGGCGGAAGGCCGGATATGATTGAAACGCTGGCGAAGGCAGCCGTGGCTGTCGGGGTTGACGGACTTTTCCTGGAGACTCACCCTGAACCGATGCTGGCCAAATCAGACGGTGCCAATATGCTCAGGCTTAATCTGCTTGAAGCCATGCTCGGGCGTTTGGTGAAAATCAGAAAGACAATTCTGGATATTGATAGCACGAATCAGGTATAAAAATTTATATATTTTGAAATTTTTTTATACAAAATGTTGCGTGTATTATTCTAATTATTATCTTTACGTGTCATTAACCCTAACGATTGACCATATTTCAGGGAGCCTGTACGCAAGTGCAGGCTCTTTTTTTTTGATTCCTGGTTATCTCTGCGTAAAAGGTACTGAGAAATAGAAGATTGATCCGCCTTCCGGTTTGGGTTCAAACCAGATAGTGCCGCCCATCATTTCAGCAATCTTACGGGCATAGTAAAGGCCAAGTCCGGTTCCGCCATATTTTCTTTTGGCTGATTCATCAAGCTGCCTGAATTTATCGAAAATCACCGATTTGAACTCATCCGGTATTCCAATTCCTGTATCATTCACATAGAAGATCATGTTGTGATGATTCTCATTGCATCCGAAATGAATGGATCCCTTATTTGTGAATTTTACCGCATTGTCGAGCAAATGCCACAGAACCTGGTGCAGTCTGACCGGATCGGCATAAATAGTGGGTGTTTGAACATTTGCCTTATCCTGGATGATCTCAATAAATGGCTTGTTCTTCTTGGCCATATTATCGAAGATAGGCTCATTCAGTTGTGCCAGGATTTGTTCAGGATTCACTGTGGATGGATGTAACTGCAAACTTCCTGATTCAATCCGTGAGGTATCGATCAGATCTTCGATCATATTTACAAGTATGCGGTTATTCTTTATGATCTGGTCATTATATTCCTGTTTCTTCTGATGGGATATATCGTTTCTCAGGAGCAATCCAGAAAATCCGGTTATAGCATTCAACGGTGTGCGGATCTCATGACTCATGTTGGCAATAAATGCGGATTTCAGTTTATCTGATTCCTCTGCCTTGAGCTTGGCAATCTCCAGTTCATGCGTTCTTTCAACAACCCGCTCCTCAAGATTTTCTTTTATTGTCAGCAATTCCTGCTGTGCCAGTGTCCTTTCATCCACCTCCCTTGTAAGTTTTTCATTCGCCTTTTTAAGGATCCTGCTATAATATATATATACAACAATGATCAGTATGGTAAGCAGTACAATTGACGCAAGGCCAATTGTACGACGGATCATGTCATGTACGGCTTTCTCCCTTTCAAGCTTCAGATTTTCAATTTCCGCGTCTTTCAATTTAGTTTTATACCGAAGTTCAAGCTCAGCAATCTGCTCCTGCACTGTCTGGTCAAAGAGCGAATCATGCAAAACTTCATATTCCTGCTTTTCAGCGTAGGCGCTTACATAATCTCTCATCGCATAATAAACCTCTGCCAGCAGCCGGTGACAATCCGCTTCATTTTCAAGAAGCGAGATTTTCTTTGAATAAGTCAGGGAGTTCTGAAGATAGGTTTTAGCCTTCTCATATTCACCTCTTTTATAGTAGACTGAACCCAAACTTATATAGCTGTAAGCAAGACCAAACGAGGAATTTTCCTTTGTAAAAAAGGCCAGTGATTGTGTATAATATTCAAGGGCTTTTTTATAATCACCCTGGTCTTCATAAAGGCTTCCCAGGTTCAGGTACATGCCTGCCATGGAACTGCTGTCATGCAGGTTTTCAAAAATTCTCAGTGATGACAGGTAATACCCCAGGGCATCCTTGTATTTTTTCGCATCTTCATAAATATTGCCTATATTTTGCATTACACCGGCTTCATCAGTTCTGTTTTTCAATATCCGATGAAGATCGAGAGCTTTCCTGTAGTAGCTCATAGCCTCTTCAGGCCTCTTCATTTCCGCGTATAGAACACCGATATTCTGATTGCATTTTGCCATGATACCGGTATGGTTCTCAGCGACAGCTATTTGCAAGGCTCTGTGATAGGCCCGGATAGCTTCATTGTAAATTCCAAGATTGTAATTGGCCAGACCTATGAGATTATAGCAACCGGCTTTGGCAGTTGAATCTCCGGTCTGGGTATAAAGTGCAAGCAACTGGTTGAAATGGATAAGCGATTCACGGTAACGTTCCGTATCGAAATAATAATTACCAATGACATCAAGCGCCTTTGCTTCGAGTACAGGTGCACGGTACGCTCTGGCAAGGTGCATTGCCTCTGTTGCCATAACAATGCAGCTGTCGTTTTTCCGGGATTCAAGATAGGCAGCCCTGGTAATTAATTCCTCGACCTTTTTCCTTTCCGAAGCCAATACTGGCTTGTCGGATGATTTGTCATCGACAGGAATGGCCGATGTCATTGAATTCAGCAGCAAGCAAAGTGAACCCGCAAGATATAGTTTGCGAAAAACCATGAGAGATTATATGACTTACTATGAAATGAATACGAAGTTTTTAATCATAACGTTATAATTTGATACATTAATATTTCCACAAGTTGAAAATAGTCGTTTACGGTTCGAATACAATTGGGTTAAAATACAAAAAAAAAGCAGTAAACCTATAAGCCGGATTCTGTTTCCGGTATGGTTGAACATACCGGCTTCCATCATTTGTCTTGTCGATCTACCCCCCGGTATCAGGCGAGCAGCCCTCAGGCACCGGTATACGTGATCTTTCAACACGCAAGGCGGACAGCCGGCGATGTCGCCATCACCGCTGGCAGGCTCTTACCCTGCCTTCTCACCCTTACCCTTTTGAAGGGGCGGTTATTTTCTTCTCCGCTGCTATACCCTCACGGACATCTTCCCTTTCGGAAGTGCGTTGCTCTCTGTTGTCCGGACTTTCCTCCCCTTTCACACATACGAATATGCATGAAAAGAGCGATGGAACGGTCTACTGCTTTTTATCTGATATTAAATGAACCATGGTTGCTCCAAATCCATATTCACGGAAGGAAGCATCCTGGAATAAAAACTCAGGGTACTTTTCCTGTAATTCTTTTCTGATCTGCATTTTCAGGGTTCCCTGTCCCACCCCATGTATAATGACAAGTTTACGGCACTTTTTGCTTATTGCCTCATCCAGTGCCGAATGAAACCGGCTCATCTGAAGGGTGAGAATTCCTGACAAGGAAAACTGGCTTTTCTGGAGATCCTGTTCTTCCATATGTAAGTCAATTTCGAATGTGTCAGAAGCAGGTTCCCGTTTTTTGGCCTGCGGAGGATGGGACGAATCAGCCTCTGCCTTCAGGGATTTTACTTTTTCCGGTACATCGGGATCTCCCATAGGACTCACCCAATCGTCTTTCCCCTCAATGAGGAAAAGAATGGCTTTTTCATCAAAAAAGGCATTATCCCTGTAATAACTGTCTTTGCTGAAATTCACCGGATGCAAGTCTATCAGGGTGTCTACAGGTTCCCTTCTGAAATATCTTCCTTTGCTCAGCCAAATAACCTGCAGATGAAAGGCCGAGATCTTACTCAGGGCTGTATGGTTAAAAACCGAAACAAGATTCTTGGTTTCAGATTCAATCATGCCCGATGAAAGATGGTAGAAATTACCGCCTTCCGATGTGCCCAGTGAGTAGTATGCGAAGTAGGGAGAGTCATTGATCAGGTAGCACGCTAGCTTGCTGCTGAATACCGGACCCTGTTCCTCAGGAATGAAACCCAGGAGCATATTCACTGTGGCATTCTGTGCAACATTTCCTGGCAGCTGCTTTTGTTCTTCGCGTTCAGGTTTCTCAACCTCTTTTACTTTTTGGTCAACAGCCTCTTTTTTAACAGGTATTTCTTTCTGAGGCTCATCACTGTCTTCGATAGAGAAACTACCGGCATGTATAAGTTCTTTTGGGGAAACGGGAATTTCAAATCCGTCTGTTGTCTGCACAACGATGATACCATTATCATTCACCCTGTTCACGATTCCGCCGCCAATATCATTCAAAAACCGAACCTTGTCACCACTCTTAAATTTCACTGCCATACACTTTTCGTTTAACGACCGCAAAATTAGTTATTTTTGCAGGCTAAAATGACCGGAAGTGAAACCATTTGAAAATATACCTCTTTCTGAGTATACATATGAATTACCGGATAAGAGAATAGCTGCTTTTCCGGAAGAAAACAGGGAGGAATCGCTTTTACTAGTTTGTGAAAACAATTTACAAATTCACCATGACCATTTCCGGAATCTGGCTGATTACCTTCAGGAAGGGGATCAACTTGTCTTCAACAATTCCCGTGTGATCCCGGCCCGGTTAATTTTCAAAAAAAATACCGGATCCAGAATTGAGCTCTTCTGCCTGGCACCATTGGATCCCCTGAGGTATGATCTTTCCCTTCATTCCAAAGGAAGCTGTACATGGGAATGCATGGTAGGAAACCTTAAGCGGTTTACCGACAGGCATTTGCATCTGGATGTACTGTTGAATGGCAGGATAATCACCCTTCAGGCGGAAAAACTAAAACAGAACGGGAACCTTGCTGAGATAAGATTCTCATGGCTGCCGGAAGGTCCGACCTTTGCGGAAATACTGTCTGCCATCGGGAAAACTCCGCTTCCGCCTTATATTAAACGGGAACCGGATAATATGGACCGGGAGAGGTATCAAACCATCTATTCAAAAAAGGATGGATCTGTGGCTGCGCCGACTGCCGGACTGCATTTTACCGATAAAGTACTCGGAGAGCTTAAAAGAAAGAATATTTCCTTCCATGAAGTGACATTGCATGTGGGCGCAGGAACCTTTCAGCCCATCAAGGCGGATTCCCTGCATAATCATGAAATGCATGCCGAATTTATACAGGTTTCCCATGATTTTATACATCAAATGTCAGAATTAAATCAGCCTGTGGTTGCGGTAGGCACTACTACAGTGCGCACCCTTGAATCATTATACTGGATGGGTGTGAAAGTGCTGGAGAATGGAGCTATCCCGGCAGGAGAGCTGAAACTTTCACAATGGGAGGCTTATGAATTACCCCAGGATGTGAGTATCTGCAACGCCTTCAAGGCACTTGAAAAATGGCTTGATCTCAACGGGATGAAAGAACTCGTTACTTCTACACGGCTGATGATCGTTCCGGGTTACAGGTTCAACACGGTAAAAACGCTGATTACCAATTTTCATCAGCCCGGCAGCACACTGTTGCTGCTTGTAGCTGCATTTATCGGGGATTCCTGGAAAGATGCCTATCACTATGCCCTCAACAAAGGCTTCCGGTTCCTAAGCTATGGTGACAGTTCGATCCTGTTTGGCAAGCCGGACTGATATCACGGCATTATTGACGCCAGGAAGGAGGTGAATCCGTCGATATCCCCTGGTGTGGTATCAAACGAGGTCATCCACCGGACTTCAGAGGTGGCTTCATCCCACACATAAAAAAAGTATTTTTCCTGCAGGGTCTCTACCAGGTGGGCCGGAATAATGGCAAATACGGCATTGGCCTGTACCTTTTGAGTGATCTTAATACCAGGGATAGACGATGTTTTATCATACAGCAATTGGGCCATTTTATTGGCGTGAATGGCGTTAGACCGCCATACATCCTTAGTAAGATAAGCCTCAAACTGAGCGCTTATATAGCGCATTTTTGATGCAAGCTGCATACCCTGTTTGCGCAGGTATTTAAATTCAGCAGATTTGCCCGGTTTCAGGAACACCACCGATTCACCAAACAGCATGCCGTTTTTGGTACCACCGAATGAGAGTACATCAACGCCGGCATCAGTTGTGAAGGCCTTAAAAGGAAGATCAAGGCTGACGGCGGCATTGGCAAGTCGTGCACCATCCATATGCAAAATCATATTATGGTGATGAGCCAGATCAGCAATTACCCGGATCTCGTTTGGAGTATATACAGTACCCATTTCCGTTGGCTGGCTGATTGAAATTGCCCCGGGTTGGGCATGATGTTCAAAGCCAAAACCATGCAGATATTTCTGAATCCCCCCTGGTGTAAGCTTTCCATCCGGTGTAAAAACCGGTAATAGTTTGCATTGGGTGAATTTTTCAGGTGCACCGCATTCATCCACCTGGATATGGGCTGTTTCGGCACAGATGATGGAATTAAACGATCGTGTGAATGATGCCAGCGAAAGCACGTTGGCACCTGTGCCTGTCAGCACGAAAAACACCTCCGCATCTGCGCCAAAATGGTCCTTAAATGCTTTTTCTGCCCGCCGGGTATAATCATCATCGCCATAGGCTACTACATGGCCTGAATTGGCAGCAGCCATGGATTCAAGTAAAACCGGATGTATTCCTGCATTGTTGTCACTGGCAAATCCGCGCCGTCCTGTTGTTGTCATACATGATTTAATTAGGACGGCAATTTAGCCATTTTTGGCAAATCCGGAACCTAATTTTTGGCGACAGCAGCAGAATCCGACACAAACTCGAGCGACAATGAATTGATACAATAACGCAGTCCGGTAGGCTTGGGTCCGTCTTCAAACAAATGTCCGAGGTGCGCCCCGCAACCGGCACAGGTAACCTCGGTACGCATCATGCCGTAACTTGTATCTTTATGAAATGCTAATCCGGATTTGCTGTGCATATCATAAAAGCTGGGCCATCCGCTGCCGGAATCAAATTTGGTATCGGAGTCGAACAGCCGGTTACCACAAACAACGCATTTGTAATATCCGACTTCATAGAATTTGTTGTATTTACCACTGCCTGGCGCTTCGGTGCCTTTCAGAAAGCAGATGTTGTATTGTTCCTCGGAAAGCTTCGCTTTCCATTCGGATTTTATATAGGGTACTTTTTCTTGCCTGGCCATATCAATTTCATTTTTTTGTCCTGTAGACGAACACGC
>JBGSSA010000075.1:0-12211 GCA_041737295.1 Bacteroidales bacterium
AACTGTCTTGCCGGCAATATCCCAGGCACCCGTATACTTTGTGGCATAATAATTCTTCAGGGGTTTTGATGACCAGGCTGTTCTGTTCGGAAAGTACCAGGTAATCAAAAACCGGATGGTCTTTTTTCCATTGGCCGGAAGTATGTCACTCACTGCCAGGGATGCCATCGGTTTGCTGGATACTTCGTCCTTTCTGTTCTCAAGTTGTCCGTCTTCCGACAAATCATCCCAAAAGTCAAGGATTGACGATCCCCACTGTTCAGGGAGCCATGCCGTTCGATAGGATATTTTTCCATCCGATGCACTTGTGAGTGCCATCTCTCCCCATTGATCAACCGAAGGATCAACCCCTTCGGATGAGAATAGTATTCCCTGAATGCCCTGATCTGTCAGAAACGCATTTTTGTTACCAATTGCCTTCCCTTCAGACCCATCCTCTCCGATAAAGTTTTGCATAGTCCCGCAAATGCTGAATGAGATATCCTTACCGGTTGTGTTTGTCAGTTCGAAGTCGATCACTGCCATGGGAATACTGCTGTTGTCAATATCTCCGGGGATCAACGGGTTAAATGCCTTTATTTTAACTGAGATGGGTAACTGCGGAGTTTGCAGATTCACCTGGCCAAAAGGGTAGGCTGCATCAAATGACGCTTCCTTAAACCGCGGCAGACCATGGTTAGATGCAATGGCTCCTGAATTTCCCTCGTATAGGTAGAAGGGAACAGGGCCTTCTAATAACCGAAGATCTTTTTTGCCGTCAATATCCGTATAAAGGGTAAAAAACGTTGCATTTTCCCGTCCTGAACCAGGATTATACCCTTTGGCCGGCCGGCTCATAATTTCCCAATCCTGCAGGTTTCCCCTGCCTCCCAGTGAGACTGTGCCGGTACCGATGCCTCCGATTGGCATGGCAATTTTATAGATATGCTCCTGATCATAACTTTTCAGAACCGGCCAATCTGAACCGGGGGCATGCATATTGGTTTCGGCCTGGCCGTTGCCATTAACTGAAAATAGAAATAGAATGCTGCACATTAACAGAGTACTAAATGCTTTTTTCATGCCAAATTATTTTAATTACAATTTAAAACTTCTCTCGCAGATTCCGCAGATTTCGCAGATGAATGCTCGCTTTGCTCGCATGTTCCATTTCAGTTGTTTGTTTTGAGCAATATTGTTAAATGCTTAGGTACGCCCTAAGGAGTCTTAAGTAATTATTGATTTGGAATTGAAATTACGAGCCGGTCTTTTACTGTAACCATACCCCTTTTTGAAGCATGCATTTCTTTTGGAATATTGAGGGTTATGGGTTCAGAGGTATTGATCTCATATTCTATTGAATTTTCTTTTTTTGTCCACTTTACCCTGATGATTCCGCCATCGGGCAGGGGTATTTTTCCGGACGCCATATTGAGATCCCCGGTGTAAACTGCCATGTCGAATATGTTTTTGCCAAGGTCATAGCGGTGCTTCAAGCCCAGCACATACGTTGACATTTGCCAGGTTGGACTGCCTGCCCACTGGTGGCAACCCGACCAGCGGATATCAAAAACTTCCACCCAGGTAGTGCGGTCGTCCTCCAGGGCCCATCCCCAGCATTTGCGATACTGGTCCAGCACAAAATCCATCTCTCCCTGTTCAATCAGAACCTGGAAGGCAAAAAAGGAAAAATAAGGAGTGATCAGCTGGGGATTATTGGCACCCGGATCACTTAAGCGGGGTGCATCCGGATTATTCGGAAAACAATTGAGGATGTGCCTTTTCACAAATGCAACCGCTTCTTTTTGCTGATCCCCGGGGATAAACCCCGCAAGCATGCCCAGTACAATGCGGTGATAGCCGATCTTGTCCCATTGGTACCGGCCATTTTCAGAATTCTTCAGATACCAATTCTGAATGATGGCGAAGATCTCAGCCTCCAGTTTTTCATATTTGGCAATCTTGTCTTTCCGGTTGATCATTTCCGACCATTTTACCATGTTTTGCAGCGCCAAATAATAATGAAGATTCAACCCCATATCCGAAGGTTCGGGATTCGGTACGTATCCCCAGTCGATAAACGCCCAACCGGCATCATAACTGATCCCATCCTTTGTAAGGTAATTCTGAAAAGCCGCTATATTGTTTTCTGCGGCACCATACAATTCCAGAAGAAGCGATTTATCACCGGTAAGCTTGTAATAATTCACACAGTTCGGAACCCACTGTGCAGAGAACGAAGAAAGGTATCCCTCTCCCCCCGGGCACAAACCGGCAACCATACCGTCATCACGGGCACATTGGGCACTCTGTACAAGTCCCCTGCGGCACATCCGTAAATCCGGATAGCCGGCTGCCCCGATCCGCATTCCTACACCCATATCCCCGATCCACTGCCCTCTTTCACGGGTGGGATTATCAATCAGCGCATCTTCGGAACATGCCCTGAAAGTTTCGATGCCTGTCATCCATATTTTGTTCAGAAGTAAATCATTGGAGAGGAATTCGCCTTCCGGGGTATCATAATAGGTGCGATCAATGAATTTCTCCTCGATGAAGGTGACCTTTCCCGCAGGTGCAAGGATGTGGATCTCCACAAAGCGGCCCCCTTTCGGGTGAAGCGGAAAAAACTCCTGCCTGCCGCCACGGGCTGTGAAATGATCGAAGTTATAGGAATCACTTAAAGACAACGTAATCCATGGCGCAACCCGTCCATGGTTCAGGAATTCGCTGTAGGCAAATTCAACCACTGCCCCTGCAGGAAGGTCGAGCACAAATTTTGGACGCGACAGCCGCACCCGCCCCAGGTCATATCTTTTCCAGACACCCTGGGGAGGCAATTTGTCACATACAAGATCCCGGAGAAAAAACCGGGCAGAGGGATTGTCCTTTTCATATCCGTATACTTCAGCCAGGTTTCCCTGTGAAATAATCCGCGGGGTAATTTCCAATGCCTTAACGTTGCCAATTTTTGAGGCTGTAAATTTTCCAAGGTTGCGTTCAACAGCAAGAGGTGCCTTCCATCCAGCCTCATCAAACCGGATTTCCTGCCAGGCTGCCGGTATCTTCCGTGTATCCGCCCATTCAACCCAACCCAGCTCGGCGTTAATTCTGAAACCTGTAGGTTCAAATCCATCCAGTGGCAGGCATTTCCAGGTAACGGGAACATCTTTTCCCAGGTTTAAAACCCGGCAAAAAAGAAATGGCTGTATGGCATCCAGGATACGGGTTTGAATGCCTTCATTGTGCACCACGACCGCGATTATATGGTTTCCCTGTTTCAGCTCCACTGTTTTGGACTGGTATTCAGGATGCTGAGCAGTATACCGGTCAGGTCCTTCATAAAAATAGTTGCCATCAACCCATACAACATACCAGGAAGCTCCCGATAATTGCAAATCAATTTGCCCATCAGCGGGCATATCGAATTTACCACGGAAAGCAACATAGGTGTCCTTCGGGGCAGTATCAGCGGATGACCACATCAACAGCGGATCAGCGCCGAAAACTGTCACAGGAATTGCAAAATGCACAAGGGATATAAATGCAAGGAATATTTTTTTCATTGTGAAGTTTTTAAAAATTATTCTGTAAAAAGAATTTTGCCGGTTACCGTCACCCCATCCGCTGATAACCTGTAAACATAGTACCCATAGGGGAGCCGGCTTCCATTGGAACCGGTTCCTTCCCATTCCGCCTGGTGAATACCTGCCGGCTGAAATGCACGAACCAGGGTTGCCACTTCTTTGCCTGTGATGTCACAAACCTTCAGAGTGACAGTTGCCTCTCTCCCAAGGAAATAGGTGATGGTTGTTTTGTTATGAAAAGGATTGGGATACTGTTGCACCCTGAAATCCTCATCAGGCTTAATGATTGTCAACGTGGTTGGCAAAGCGGCCGTGTTGATTTCGGCAATCTGGCAATAGTAATTTCCATAAGAATCAGCGCTCAGTTTTGTTGCATATAATCGGATGAATCGCGTTTCAACCGGACTTCCGAAAAAGAATTTCTGTTCAATTGTATCCTTGCACTGGTAAGCAGTATAAGATTGCCCCTCAATATCCGACCAGTTCTCCCCGTCATCACTTGATTGAAATTTGAAACTTTCAGGAAAACACATGGAAGAACGTGATACAAACCGGGGAAGTACATTTACCTGTGAAACTGTAGTCAGGCCGCCCAGGTCTATGTAAATCCATTCGGTGTGGATGCCTGTCCCCACATAACCAACAGAAGACCAGAATGTAAACCGGTAATTGTCCATAGCTTTGGCGGCATTCATCACTTCCAGTGCTTCCGAAGAAGCGTAAACTGTTTCTATGATTTCCGGCTCACTTACAAGAAACTGCCTGTAGACCGAAAAGTCGAGAAATGAAGGCGATCCATACCCGTACCAGAGCTGGTAGCTGGTGTCGCTGCTCCAAACCACATGCGGAGTACAGGTGGCCATGGTATCGCTTTGCTGAATGGGATTGTTGCTGCTTTCTCTCCAGTTTACACCATCGTCGGAATACATCCGGCAGGTATTGAAATTTCCTTTGTTATCGGATGTTACGCTCGATCCGTTATAATACATCCACCAAGTGCCATCCGGATTTATTGAAACATCCGGGTTTGCCCTGAGCCCTCCGGCAGTAGTTACCGGAATAGTGGTTGATTTTCCAAAAACTGATCCGTGCATATTTAAGGTTGTTCTGAAAATTCTTCCATCCGGGTGATTATTGTGAAAATACAAATAAATTGATCTCCCTGTTGAATCAAATGATATGGCAGACGGTGCCCATGCCCCGTCAAGGTCAATTCCATTGTCGGATCCGATTAATACTCCTTCATGCGTCCAGCTTAACCCGTCCTCACTGACGGATGTAGCGATGTAATTTGTGGGATCGCCCAGCCCGCTGGGATAGTAGGTATAGTACATCCGGTAATAATACCCTTCATTTATGGAATCCCACAATCTCAACACGCTGGGATCATTGACCTGCACATTTTGAATGGTGAAGGCCAATTGCGGATCGCTCCAGGTGGTACCGCTGTCTGCCGATTCGGAATAGTAGATCCTGTCCCACGGCTTGTCGGATTCGCTCATCCAACCGGCAAACCATTGCTTCCAGACTGGTCCTTCACGCACTATAGTAGTGGCGTATATGTCATAGCCCGGGAAGATTTCGGCTCCGGCAGGCTCCTGCTGAGCAGTACCTGATGTGAATGACAAAGCCATACCGATTAAAAGGATTAATCTGTTAATCATAGGATATCTTTTTATTTAATTAACATGAGTTCAACATAAGTAATAGTTAATAAACATATGTTATTTTCCATTTTTGCTGGAATCATTTTTGCACTAAACTGACTGGACCAAACAAACCCGAAGGAAGCAAAGGAGCAGAACTGTCATAGTACCTCCATGAGGTGAAGGTGTAACGGCCCCTGGAAGGACGAGGCTGACCGTTCAGGAGCCACACGGGCAGGTCTTTTAGTGCCCTTCCGGCGGTTTCTTTGTTGTATCCGCCCATTCTCTGACCTTCCTGCTGAATAGAAGAGAACCACATATCGGGCCCGGCCAGCTCACAGTCCTCAGGTTCCTGCTCATCGCCGATCAGCCTGTTTACCCAGGTATTTGCCACCTTTATCTGAAGGTCGTTTCCCTTTTCCTTTAACAGGCCGGCCGGGACATCCGCATGCCAGGGTGCACACCAGACTGTTCCCAGGTCTTTCCCGTTCAGGTATACCTGCGCCACGTTTTTTACCATACCTAAACAGATCTGTAGCTTTTGCGTATTACCAATCGTGCTGATCGCTGGCGCTTCGAATTGGGTATGATAAATTGCAATGCCGCTGTAGTAACGGATACCTTTCTCAGGCCGGGAAGTCCAGTCCACCAGTTCTTCGAACCGCATGGGTTGACCGGGGCCGCCCAATGAGGAATCAAAATTTACCTGCCATGCACCTCCGATATTAATAAGGATGTTTTCGGCGGGATTATTTTTGCCTGTAAATACAGTTTCGGATGATTTTTTATCGTATTCAAATACCACGAAGCCACTTTGCCGTGGAAGGAATTCAAAAGGAATCACAGTATAAATGCCTTCTTGGGTAAACTCAGGCAAAATACGGATTTCTCCGGTAAGAGGGTCCCAGAATTCAGGTATCCTTCCATTGACAAGGAAGCGCAGTTTGGTCTTTAGTCTCTTTTCACCCGAATATGCAACAAACCAGAAATCGGTTTTACCAATTCGACGTTGCATGGCATGGACTAAGGTTGTGTCGCCGGAGTTCGCATCACATATAAACCCGGGCCCGCCGAGCAAATCCTGAAGGTGTTTTTCGGCAGATTGTCCGGTCAGCACTTTTCCTTTACCTGAGAAATTATTATTCCACAATCCATCGATGGTATTTTTCAGCAATTTGTCTGCTTCTGGGTAGTTTTCCAGACTGGGTGAAAGAGCAGGAGGAGGTTCCCCGATCAGGGTGGCGCCTGCCTCCACCAGATTGCGTATTTTGTCCATGGCTTCCGGCCGAATTGTCTGACCGGGATTCAGTATCAGGGCAGCAAAACTGTTACCATTGGGAAGCATAATTTTTCCATCCTTTACAGAAAGACTATTCATAAGGATTTCATCATTCAACGTGACCTTCCGGTAATCTCCCACATAACCGAATTCTTTTGGCAAATGTTCCAGTTTCTGAGGGTATTCAAGCACATCGATCACCGGGAGACCCTGGCGCAGCAAATACTGACAGCGTGAAAGGTAACGGTGCCATCCCTGTGACAGGGGCCACCATGTCACATGTCTGTTGAACTGGGTGCCCCAGTATCCCATTGTAAGTCCCGGACGATAACGGTCGTCTAAAGGATTATGTGCAAAACCGTGCATCACGAAATGATTAACCCCTTCGCAGAAGGCCTTGTCGCCGTATGTTTTCAGTAACCAGGGATCGTTTCGCCAGGCACTTTCATCCGGTTCGGCAGTAAAAGCTTCTGCCCATGCAACATCCAGTCCGTAAAGAGCTGCAATACCCGGAGCGGGGCCCATTGTGCTGTTTTCACCCATAACTGACCCGGCTACCCAGAACTCATTGCCGGGTCTTACGGATCTTGCTCCCGATGTACGCCAGTCTATCTCTAACAGGAAATACGGCTCGATCGCCCATTCCAGGTCATTCGAATCTCCCAGGCGGCGAAGTGTTTCGTGAAACCGCTCTGTCCAGAGCTCATTAATGGTTTGCTGCATATCGTTGAGAAAACGCCGGGTCTGGTCAGCAGAGGTTATGATCAGCTTCCTGTCCATCCATGCAGGCAGCCATGGAGTACAATCATATCCCCTGCGCTTTTGAAACTCTTCAGGAAAATCCCGGCCGAAATCCTGGAATCCTGCTTCATAACTGTCTGTTTCGAATCTTTTAAAGGACCGGTAACCCCTGGCTTTTGCCTCGCGCTGAATACGACCAGCGATTCCATCGAACACCATCTGAACCGCATCCGGATCCATCCGGTCACATTCCAGTCCCGTTCCCTCTATCGGTGCCGGATGGTTCATCCCATTCTCTGAGGCCATGCCAATGCGCATAAGCCTCCATGAACCTTCCGGGACATTCCACACAAGTTTTCCTTCAGCCGTCATTTTTTTAGTCAGATCAAGGATATTTCCAGACGGAATTACTACTTCCTTTTCACTGAGCGGGATGGCCAGCAGCACAACATCCCGGTAAAACGGATCGGATACACGGGGTTGTTTTTTGAAATCAGAACTCCATTCCGGGGCCATATTTCCGCCTTCTGCGCCGGGTAAAGCTGGTGCCTTGGGAAGGATATTGTTGTAAAAAGCAGGACCCTCAATGACGATATCTGCTGTAACCAGTTTTTTCAAACCTTTGTCAGGAGTGATCCAGGGTGCGCCACAGTGGCTCCAGCCCGGACACATAAAAATCGAAAAATCCAGTCCAAGCCGGTCACATTCCCCGATAGCGTAATTGATCATCTGAAACCATTCATCACTCAGACATTTTATCTTTCCCGGGTAATCGCGATATGACCATCGCCTTGGGTAAGGACACTGATCGGGCATCTGCATTATCATAACTCCTCCAATCCCTGCCTTTGCCATGGATTCCAGGTCTGCCGATATTCCTTTCTTGCTGATGAGTCCCCCCATCCAGTCCCACAGCACCTCCGGACGGCAGTTGTCCGGGGGATTAACAAATCCTTGCCTGATCTGATCCATGTACTCTTTGCCTGCCTCGGTATTTTCAGATGACATGCAACTTGTGACGGAAAACAGCAGAAGGTGGAAAAATGAAATTGATAATACAAACCAGATGATTTTTTTTCGCATTGTTTTCATAATATATAATATTATGCTGATCTATTAATCTTCTAACAAATTTTCACTACCGGAATGCCAAGTATCTGTCCTAGTTTTTCAATATTGCCGGCAATATGACCCACGCCGATGGCACAATGATGTGCAGGCCCTTGTTTCGACCACTGGTTCATGAACTCTCTGGCTCCAATTGAAAACCGGTAACGGCTGTTTGTATTTCCGATTTCCATGACCGGGCCTTCTACTGATTCACCTTCTGCAGTAAGGAGAAAGACACCGTCTCTTCCTTCAACAACCGACAACAGGGTAACCGGACCGTGTTTAACCGACATCTGAATAGACAGTCCATGACCGGGTTTCCCGTGATATACCGGTAGCGGTACCAGTTTCACCCTTCCCTCGGCGATGGCGAAATGGGCCGGACCGTCATGACCCAGCAGAACGACATCGTCCTTGAAATCCATCAGGTAAAATTCAGAAAAGGATCCGCCTGTTCCGAAAAGGGACATGATTTTCATGGCCTGTGCATTCTTGACCTCACATTCACCGGCAACAGGTATGCTTTTACCGGTTAAGAGCGTATTCCCTGCAATTATTGAAGTTACGATATTCTCATAATCATTTCCTGAAGAACCTTCATAATAATATGCCAGTGAACCCAGGTTGTGGTTTCTTACCATTTTATCAAGGGCAACAGAAGTTTGTGCAGCCCGCTCAATTTCCCCGACAGCACATTCGGGTACCACATCAAATGATTTATGGAATTCAAGGATTTTTTCACGAATTTCAAATGCTGAAACTTCGTCGCGCAGCTTTTTAAGTTCGCACATTTCAAGCAGCTCCATGTGCGTGCCAAATACTGTTGATTGTTTTGTAGTGTCTGTATAAACATCGAGCATACCGCCATAATAATGCCCGAGTATTCCGAGCCTGTTGTTGCGCATGCCGGCTGCCACATTCGCTGCGGCTACCCAGCTTTCAATTTCCTTCCAGGCTTCGGGTTCGTTGAGATAACCGGTCACAAAATCATAGCGTATTCCGGCACGGTTAAACACACTGGCAATTTCCGGAACAGAGCATGCCTGGCAATGCTCCAGCCATACACCTGTCATTTTCCCTTTGTCGCCCAGGGAGTTAAAAGCCTTGTAATCAAGCTGCGGCACAGGCTGCAGGTTCAGGATTATAACAGGCACCTTTAATTTCTGTGCAACCGGCAATACAGTCGAGGACAATGCATAGGTGGATACATAAAGGAAAACAATTTCAACGTCCCTGTTTTTAAGAAAAGTAGCCGCGATCTGCGCCTTTTCGGGGTTATCCACCATACCTGCATCGATCACTTCAACCCCGAGTCCCGAGATCCTGGTATTGATCTGTGCCTGGTAACTGATGAGGTTATCCAGTAAACCACTAAACTGACCCCAATACGTGTCAAGTCCAATTCCAAAAAGTCCAACTTTAATCATGAATTTAGTTGTTAGTTGATTGTTATTTGTTGATAGTATGAATTTTTCGTTCTGTTATAAATCTTCGAAAATAAATCCGGCCTCCTCGCGTGGCAAGTGTTTTCCCGAATCGTTAAACTGGTTCAGGTCGCATTTGATCCGGTCATATTCATTTTCCCATTCCATCTGCAACTTCAGGTAGCGGGCCTCGACAATTCCCCAGTGAAACGGCCGGTTCTCCCTGTTCCAAAGGGTTTCATGAAAAGTCCTGAGTTGATTTGTCATGTCACGTAATGTTCCCAGACGGCTGGCATAGGGCACAATAAGGTCATATAGTGCCGTATTGACTTCAAAACCCTTGTCGTCGTCCCTTGTGACCGCATCGTACAATTTCGACATCTCCTGAGCTAGCAATGCCTTATGAAAAACGAAATCCATGCGCCGGGCAGCGAAGAGAAGAGC
The DNA here is from genome assembly GCA_041737295.1 of Bacteroidales bacterium. GTDB lineage: Bacteria > Bacteroidota > Bacteroidia > Bacteroidales > UBA10428 > UBA5072. The sequence continues at coordinate 10,211 of JBGSSA010000075.1, forward strand.
ATCGATGGTTTCCCCGTGAAGGAGGGCATTGGACTGGTTTTGAAAAAAGAGCGTGTAGGCATCTTCTGAAAGCAGACGCATATCCCTTGAAATTCCCATCCGGATAAGCCTGTTCTGCTGGCTTACTCCCTCTCGTGTAAAAGGGCAGCTCATTGCCATCTCACAATTAACCGCACCGGCTTTTTCATGAACAGATGCCAGCTCATTGATCCCATCAGCAAATTGATTGCCTGATGCATTGCGGTAAAAGGCCCAGTCAAAAGCCCTGCGATATTGTTTCTCATCCGATTCGCCGGTTTGCCATGAACAGGCCGCAGAATAAAGAACACCATACCAGCCCATATCAAACAGATCTTCTCCCAGATCATTCCAGGAGGTATTCAGCATTCCCATGGAATGAAACCGTTGGCCATCCATTATAAAAATCCGCATATTTTTCATATGCGAATTGAAGTCGGGAAACACGCGTCCCCCATAGAATGCTGCCGGGGCGATGAAAGTTGGAATGTTTCTATCATCATAAGGCTTAAGGAAAATATCGTAATTGTCCCGTGGCAGATAATCCCATGCAACAGCAATTACATTGGGGGGCAACAAATCAAGTTTTTCGGGATTTTTCACGGCAAGTTCCCCCCAGAAAAGCAGCTTCTTATCCTTTAACGCCGGCATAGCGGCTACCTTCTTTAAATGACCCATATAGACATCCGGGAATGAAGTGCGCCCGATAAGTTCCCTGCTCTTGCCTCTTCCCAATTCAAACGTTTCATCACAACCAATGTGAAAAAACTGTGATTCAAACATGGGCACTATCTCACCAAGGTAATCCCCTATAAACCGATACGATTCAGGTTCCATGGGACTTAAAGTCTGGCTGCCGTGCTTCTCACCTAACCCTGCATACCGTTCCTTGCGCAATACATAATGAAGGTGTCCGAAAGTTTGTTGTTGTGGAATGATCTCCACATGGTATTGTTTTGCGAAGGAAATTAATTCAGCCATTTCATTGGCAGTAATGGTACCGCCAAAGTCATTGATAGCAGGGTCCTTCTTTGATTGATACAGGTTTTCGGAATAGATGCTGTAACCGTTCATCTTGTATTCGGCAAGTATTTTTACCTGCTTTTTTGCGTATTCGATTTCAGGTATCGGACCGCGGTTCCAGTCTGCCTGCTGCCAGCGATAGCGCATTGCAGGCCAGTCACGGATGCTTACGAAGGGTACCTTGCAACCGTTTCCATCGAAAAGCAGCAACTGGCGTAGCGTCTGCACCCCGTAAAAAAGTCCGGAAGCATTGTTTGCCGCCACCACGATTCCCTGGTCGTCAACAAGCAATACATATCCCTCCGGGTTGAAGTCGCTGTGAAGCTCCAGGCCCGCAGTTTTCAGCCGGCTGTCCGCCTGTTTATCGAGGCCGGGACGGGTGAGTACAATTGAATTTTTAGAACCTGTTTTTGACTTTTCAATTTTGAGGTCAAGTTTATGCAGTTTGGTCAGATCCTCCGTAAGCTGTGTGGCAGCAAAATAATCCTCAAAGTTTTTAGAACTAACCCGAACTATGGTGAGCATTTCGGGCCGGAAAAAGTTTTGGTACCGGGTAATTTCTTGCGGGTAAGGAATCAATTTCAGGGTATCCGATGTCAAATCCTGTCCCTGAAGCAAGCCCAAAGATGAATTTGCAACTGCAAGCAGCAGTACTAACAACCACCTCATAAATAAGGCTTTTTTACGGTAACTTCTCCATCCATGCCCCAGGCCAATTCCGCTATTTCAAAAAAATGCAGTCCATTTTTCTGATGTGAGATGTATGACATATACCATTTGCCATTATCCTCATAAATCTCACTCGCGGATATCCCGCTCATTAGAACCATCTTTTCTACAGGCAACTCCTTCCAACCTTTAACCGGGTCTTTGCTTGTAAGGTATACTGTTCCGTATTTGTAATTAGTATAGAAAAGGTAATAAGTCCCATTGCGTTTAAGTACGAAGGGAGATTCAGGA
>JBGSSA010000078.1:0-53072 GCA_041737295.1 Bacteroidales bacterium
GGGGTTTCCACCGGTGCCTGTGCTGCCTCACTCACTTCACGGAATCTTCTTAAAAATGTATTTTTCTTCACATCGGTAGATACCATGTAGATATAGGATTCGCCTGAGCCAACCTTCATCCGCCTGTCAGCAGTCTTTATCTTTTTCATATTTTCAAGGAAGGTGTTGTTGGATGAATGAATTTGCATAACACCCCTTGTATATCCGAAATAATACCATGTTCTGCGGTCGAACTGGAGATAAATGTCCATAATGTCGCCGCTTCTTTTAATCTGAAGTTCAATAAGTCCGTCTACCCGCTTATTCACAGAAACATTGTTGATGCTGGCAATGCCGATCTTTCCGACCGATGTCCATGAATTGGTCTCATCGTTCCATTTAAGTTTCAATTCATTGAATACCAGCGTGTGTTTAATTTCAGGTGGCAAGGTCCTTGTTGAACCAAAAAGGCTTAGGTCCGATTTCATGGCATTATACTTTTCCCTGCCCATCAGTTCCACCATGTTCTTCGTATTTGCTGCACGGTTAAGATCTACTGCAGGCAGGCGGGGCATACTGTCAGCTTCACTCGACATGACAGCCATTATATTATCCTCAATAAAAAAATCCATACCCATTAATACGTCCAACACAGTTTCATTTGTAACTGTGTTATGAGTTACATTACCGGCAGTAGTCAGTTTAACCTGGCCGAGTTTTTCTCCAAAGCTCAGTCTCCCTTCTCCATACAACTCACAGCTTTCTCGATGCAGACTCAACAGGTTACCAGGCACATTTCTGTCCGCCAGCTTATCTTTATTCGCAATCACATATTCCTGTTTCTCCTTATCAAAATATAAGAACCCGCCTGCGGAAACCACGGGACCATCACTGTAATTCTTACGTCCCGAAAGGAAAGCGGGGTATATATGTACCGAATCATAATACATGAATAAGCCGTTAAAGATCTTATCCCTGTTGATATCAATGAGCGGATCAGCAATAGGTATCAGAATATCAACCGGGTCAATTTCTGATCTGAAATATACCCAGCGGGGCGGGAGTTGTTCACAGTTCTGCTCTATCAGGGCACCCCCTTCAAAAGTGAGCAGCTTCTGCATGGCTTTCATGTAATATTTTCCCTGGTACCTGAAATTCGGACTGAGGGTAAAATTATCGGTTTCAGCAACTTCACCTGACCCAATGCTCTGCCTGCTCGTATCCACTCCGAGGGTACTGAAAAATAAAGTCTGTTGCTGCCTGATTTCATCAACATACTCATAATATCCTGAGCCGGTATAGTTGTACTTGCCGGTAATCGTCAGCACAGCGTCATGCAGTGAAAAGTTGCTATTATCCCTGTTTGCCAAAAGTCCGGCCTTATACAACGTTCTCAGCCTGCCGTCCGGCATAACAGTAAGATTCTGGTTTTCAGGATAAATTCGCGCATCTGCAATGTCAATATATTGAACCGCATTTGCCTTGATAAGATTGCTGTCATAATCATAAAAGGCAATCGGAGCGATGAAGCTCAGCGAATCCTGAGCCGGGTCAATGCTTATATATCGCGGACCAACAAATCCTTCCTCCGTTGTATCCACAGCGGGCGGTACATTTCTCCTGGAACCCATTGCCAGTTCCTTCTTTTCCATGTCCCATTCGAAATGATCCAGGAAACTTACATACTTGTTTTCAGGAAAGGAAACCAATGTGTAATCCTCATTCGATGTGAAGTTTCCTTTATGTTCAGCGAAATTTATATCGGCCCTGATATTTTCCGTAAGTACTGTATATCCTTCTGAATGAAGCGACTTGAGATAGAAATCGGAACTGTCAGCGTGAATATCATTTGATTTGTATGTATAATGTTCTGATCGCATTTCTGCACCCTCAAATAGCATTCTGCCCTTCCCTGATAATCCCTCAGGCTGTAATTTCAGATCCCCCACTAAAACACCCTTGTTATCAAACATTCTGAAAGATGTATCTGTCCTGTAAGCATTCAGCTCATCAGCATAAGGCATCCAGTGGATTGAATCATTCATGGATACGACCCTCGGATATTCAGTTGGGGTGGTTTTTTCTGCAAGTGTAAAATCACTGGCCATCGCATTCATTGAATCAGGATAAAATCTCAATTCATCCGATGCTATGGAAGCCGTCAGGTATTCCAGTGTACCTTTGCCCGTCAGTCCCGAACGATTCAGGATGATATCATTCTTGAATGTTCCCTTCCCGCCATAAACAGAAATCCCCGAGTCTGGTGTCATATGGCGAAATCCCAGGGAATTGTCAGGTTGAAGCCTCAATGTTTCCTGAATTACCGGTAATATGCCGGCCGATGTGAGTTCACCGTCAAACTGCATGGATTCCCGGTTGAAATTATCCAGGCTGTCCATCTCGAAGGGATAGATCTGGTAGAAAAATTTGTCTCTGCTGTAAACACCCGACTGTATGGTGTTATCATCATAATATACATGTCCGTTTGCTTTCGACCGGAAAATGGGATACGCGGCAAATGAATTACGGCCTGATTTGTTATCAGGCTTATCAACATACAAATCTCCTTTAAGATCCTCGATCAGGTTTTTGGCCTTTTCGGCAACGGGCACTCCGTAACTGTCGGTTGCCCCCGTCAGGTAGCGGATCCGCAACGAATCGATCTTCGTCATATTAATTTTAAATGTATCATAATCGAAGAAGAAATTCTTGCCGGAAAACGTAAACAATCCTGCCTGTACATGACCATCGAACTGGAAATTCCGGTTCTTTTTCATTATAATCCTGGCATTAGCCGGATAAATGGCAACGTTTTGCGAATCGCTGACAAATATTCGGGATACGCCATTTATCGTAAGGTTGTAATTGCGAAAATCAAATAATGCATTATCTACAGGCAACGTTGTGTTGGATGGAATGCTGATCACATCATAGTCTATTTTCGAAACGCTTGCCGCAAGGTAATCATGGAGACGGGGACGGATAGTAGCCATGCCCGTTTCACTTTCATAATAAATAAATCCCTGGGCCGCCATTCTCATCAGCAACTGCTTTACCTGTGCCAGCGACTTGTTAAGGTATGTGGCAAAATCTTCTGCCAGAAATTGTTCTGATCCCATGTATTTCGCAAAACTTCGGATTGAGATCAGAGGATGCACTTCGTCCATGAGTTGCAGGCCAAGATATTTATTATTATTAAAAAAATTAACAGATTCAAAATTGGCATTTGCCTCGGTACTGCCCATGAGTGCTGTGAAATGCAACACCGGTTCATTCATTTTCCAGACAAGCTGTTCAAAGGACATATCGATATTGTGATAGGAATTGTAATAAGGGCTTTGAGAGCTGTAATTATCTGTACGGTAAAGTGTAAGCTCCCGGTTAGGGACAAGGTAGGTTAATGCGAGTCCGGGATGAAAAATAGAATCTTCCTTTAATTTGATCACAATTTCCGCATATGGGGAGTTGATACGGTCCGTTTTAAAAGCAAAGAAGGACGACCGGGCAATAACAACAAGGGTATCTTTCCGGTATATAAATACTTTTGCCTGTGTTTCCCGGGTTCCTGTACCCACCATTTTGTTGCCCTGCATCGACAAACCACCTTCGTAGTTAATGTCCTTATACAGATTTTTAATTCTGAAGTCTTTCTGGTATGAGTTGAATTGCGGATAATCTGCATCTTCAGGTTTCCGGTTCAGTTGAACCTTATCCAATAGATTTCCCTTAAGAGGAATGCTGAAATAGATTGAATTTGTAAATACAACCTCGGTTGCAGAATACTCTGAACGGGTCATATTGATCTCATAGGTATTGAGCCGGGCATTGACTTCATTTCTTTTAAAACCTGCCCGTTCCCATGTCACTAATCCATTTTTTCCTTTCCAGACTGAAGTGATGGGATTGTACTCACCCGACGTTTCAAAAATAGCCATGCTGTCACGTTTGGCATAGCAAACCAGGCTGGTGGCAGGTACAACAACATGAAAAGCACTGTCTATAACAAAACGAAAATTTGAAGAACTCAGCCTCCAGTCAACCGATCCGGATCTGTATAAGGAACTGCTGTCAAGCAACTGGGTAGTGAAAACAAGGTACCTGTCGGTATTCATCAGGGAAACTTTTCGTTTTTCGAGGAGCAGGTCGAGTCCTTTTTCCCAGTTCTGATAATTCTCAGGAGATATATTTTTCCTTTTTAAGGATACGAGGCTGGCCAGATAATGTGTAAAATGAGGGAACGGACGGCCATTTCTTTTTACCAGGCTGATGGAAGAGGCGATAATATGTTCCTGCTCTTTTTTCGAAAACAAACTGTCTTTTGACCAGGCTTGCAGAAAATCATTGAGGGCTTTTTCGCTGGAGGTGGTGGCATTCTTCTGCATGAACAGCGCAAGCTCATTGGCATAATTCTGTGGCTCTCCGGAAAAAGCCTTTGAATCCTGGGCTGTCAGAAGATTACCTGACGCCGCAAAAATCAGCAGTAGAAAAATCAGCAGAAGCTTGTGTTTCATAAACACCCTCATATGGCTATAAAAGTATCAATTTTTTTAAACTGTAACAGCATTCAAGATTTCAGAACAACGTGGACCTTCATAAATCCTGGGTTCCTTTGGGATAGTTTATTTCGATAAAGTCTGGTAATAGCCAAAAAATAACGGTAACGGATAAACAAAATTATCCATTACCGTTATAATTATTCAGTTACCTGAAGACAGCAGGTACAAAAATTTCTGTTTAGAACGCGGTTACGATACCCATGAAATCAGACGCACTCAGGGAAGCACCACCAATGAGGCCGCCATCCACATCGGGATTGGCAAATAGTTCCGCTGCATTGGAAGGTTTGCAACTGCCGCCATACAGAATAGAAGTATTATCTGCCACCTGGTTTCCGTATTTTTCAGAGATCAGTTCGCGAATTACCTTATGCATTTCCTGGGCTTGTGCCGAAGATGCCGTAACACCTGTGCCGATTGCCCATACAGGTTCATATGCAATCACGACTTTTCCAAAATCCTCAGGTGTAAGATCGAACAATCCATTTTCAATCTGGGTGCGCACAACCTTCATGTGAATTCCTGATTGCCTTTCCTGCAATACTTCACCGCAACAAAATATAGGAGTAAGATCATTTGCCAGTGCCAGTTTTGTTTTTTTATTGAGCAAGGCATCGTCTTCATTGTAATAGCTTCGTCGTTCAGAATGGCCAATGATTACGTACTCAGCGCCGGTGGATTTGATCATCTCGGCAGATACCTCACCTGTGTAGGCTCCTGAAGCTTCCGATGCACAATTTTGAGCTCCCAGGAAAAGAGAATCCTTCGTTATGGCATTTCTGACTTCGCTAAGATGAATGAAAGGGGTACAAAGAATAACGATTACTCCATTATCCTCTATCTGCCTGTTCACAGTCTTAGCCAGTTCAATACCTCCCTGGAGGTCTTTATTCATTTTCCAGTTTCCGGCGACTATTTTTCTTCTCATTTTTGATTTTTTTATAATGTACAAGAATAAACGGCACCAAAAATAGTAAAATGATTTGTATCCTGATAATTTAAATTAAAAGGATGCCGAATGTGGAAGCAGGTACCGGATACCAGAGCATTCACCATTCATAACCCACCATCCGGCATTCACCATCCGGCATCCGGCATCCAGTATCCAGATCTTATTTAACCAAAAGTTTTCCCGAGAACCGTTCCTTCGAAGATTCAAGTATTATAAAATAGGCACCCTTCTGAAGGGAACTTATGTCTATCGGCTCAGAAGTATTTTTTACATACGTATCACGGATCACCACTCCACTCATATTCAGCATCCTTAACCTTCCTTCTTTCAGGTCATTTAATCCTGATATGTGAACAAAATCGGAAGCCGGATTCGGTTGAATAACAAGAGCCTTGCTATTTGAAGTTCTATCCAGAATACCAGTGGTAGTCGAGGGAATCAAAACTGCATTAATCACATGCACAACCCCGTTATCGGCGACAAGATCAGCAACCGTCACTTTCGCATCATTGATAAATACGCCTTCTTCATTGATTGTGACATTCACATCCTTACCCAGCAGGGTAGTGACCATTTGGCCGTCTGAAAGGTCGCCTGACAATACCTTGCCACTGGCTACATGATATAAAAGAATATTGGCCAGGTCGCCAGTAGGATCAGCAAGCAGGGCTTCAATGGTACCTGCGGGCAGAGCTTTAAAAGCATCATCGGTGGGAGCAAACACTGTAAACGGGCCGTCGCCGGAAAGATCATCTGCAAGTCCTGCAGCAATTACAGCCGCTTCAAGAGTGTCATGAGCCGCACTGTTGACGACAATGTCAACAACGGTATTTGAGGGAGGCAACAAAACTGCATTGATCACATGAACAACTCCGTTGTCAGCGACAAGGTCAGCAACCGTCACTTTAGCATCATTGATAAATACACCTTCTTCATTGATGGTTACTTTCACATCCTTACCCAGCAGGGTAGTGACCATTTGACCGTCTGACAGGTCGTGTGACATTACATTGCCACTGGCCACATGATATAACAGTATATTGGCCAGGTCACCCGTTGGGTCAGCCAGCAAAGCTTCTATGGTACCTGCGGGCAGTGCTTTAAAAGCATCATCGGTGGGTGCAAACACCGTAAACGGGCCGTCGCCGGAAAGATCATCTGCAAGTCCTGCAGCAATTACAGCCGCTTCAAGAGTGTCATGAGCGGCACTGTTGACGACAATGTCAACCACTGTTTGAGCTTTCAGGCTGTTAAAAGAAAACAGCAAAGCGAAAAACAGTATCTGAATGAAAAGTACTCTTTTTTTCATGGTTATTAAGTTATATTAATTTGAAATATCAACAATGCATATCGGAAAAATGTTTAATGAATATTTGTAATAATTAAACAAAATATCATAAATTATATCTCTGATGTAAATTATAAAATTTTTAATTAACTAATAAATAATATTTTAATATATATTTATATGAATAATTTAAAAATAAGCAGCAGAAATATTGTTTAACATATATTATAAAATATTAAACTAATAAATGTTGACATATAGTTTGTTGTTTTTTTCTACTTTTAATAGTTGAGTTTTTAAAATAAAGCGCAACCTAAATCTTTAACTGACTCTCATGAAAACCTTACGATCTTACTTCCTGATCCTGCTGATCTTTAGCATTTTAACATCCTGCACGCAAAATCAGCCCGTTAGCAATACACTTCCTGAAAGTACGCCTGAGGCAGAAGGGGTTTCTTCGTCTGCAATAATGACTTTTCTTGACTCTGCAGCAAAAAGCAATAATGAACTGCACGGGTTTGTTTTCCTCAGGCATGGCAAAATTGTTGCAAAGGGCTGGTGGAGCCCTTATCAGCCTGAACTTAAGCATACCCTTTATTCTACCAGCAAGAGTTTTACTTCCACCGCCGTGGGTTTTGCCGTGACTGAAAAGTTGCTGACTGTAGAAGATAAGGTTGTATCGTTTTTTCCCGATGATCTGCCTGACACTGTCAGTCAATTTCTTTCCGATATGCGTGTGAAGGATCTGCTTAGCATGACAGCCGGGATGGATCCTGATCCGACCTCGGCTTTAGTGGGCAAAGACAGCAACTGGGTCAGGGCATTTTTGTCCACACCCGTCGTGAATAAGCCCGGATCTAAATTTCTTTACAATACAATGGCTACCTACATGCTGTCTGCCATCGTTCAGAAAGTAACCGGTGAGAAAATAATTGATTACCTCACTCCCCGGTTATTCACACCGCTGGGGATCGAAGGAATGGATTGGGAGGAGGACCTTCGCGGCATTAATACTGGCGGATGGGGTCTGCGGCTCAAAACTGAGGATATGGCTAAATTTGGACAACTGTATCTGCAAAAAGGCAAGTGGAACGGAAAGCAAATATTACCTGCTGAATGGATTGAGGAAGCAACTACATCAAAGATCGATCAGGCACCGGATATGCCCCGGGAAAAAAAGGATTCAAGCGACTGGACACAAGGTTATTGTTACCAATTCTGGAGATCCAGGCATAATGCGTTCAGGGCTGATGGTGCCTTCGGCCAATTCATCATTGTTATACCGGATGAAGATGCAGTTATAGCGATTACTGCCGAGACACCTGACATGCAGGATGAAATCAACCTGGTCTGGGAATATTTGTTGCCCGCGATGCATGAGGGAAAATTGGAGGAAGACCCCCGGGTCACTGCTGAACTGAAGCAGAAATTGTCATCCCTGGCCCTATCCAATTTGCCGGTAACCATTGATCCGGCATTGGCTGCTGAGATATCAGGAAAGACGTACACCCTTGCCCCCAACAGTAAAAACCTGGAAAGCCTCACATTCACATTTGCCAATAATGAATGCCAGGTGACAGAAGTGTATAGTAATATCACTTATGAAAACACATTTGGTTCGGGCACCTGGCGCACAGGCGAGACGAATAAACCCGGGCCCAGCCTGGTAGAGGGTGCCAAAACAAACAAGGCATTTCTGTATCCTGCAAAAATTGCCGCCAGTTATACCTGGAAAGATAACAATACGTTAGAACTGGTTCTCAGGTATATTGAAAGCCCGCATACCGAAACCCTGATTTGCCGGTTTGAGCATGACAAAATCGAGGCTGACCTGCTGAAAAGCCAGGCCTTTGGTAAACAAAAGGTAACCTTCGCCGGTTCCGTTAAAAAGTAGTCATCATACTGCATTCATTAAGAAAAAAGTAAATTTTAACACCATGGAAAAGCAAAACAGAAGAACATTCTTAAAATCCACAGGCATTGGACTCGCTGCAGGAGCAATTGCCCCGCGGTTACTTGCTGGTGAACCAACAATACCAGGAACATCTCATTTGCCAGATAATGAACTCTCTAAATTCGGACTGGCATCCTATACAACCCGCCTTTTTACGCTGGAACAGACAATTAGTATGACCCAGCGGGTAAATCTGAAGTACATCTGCCTGAAAAGTTTTCATTTGCCGTTGGAATCCTCCGAAAATGATTGTAAGACAGCTGCTGACAAAATAAAAGCCGCCGGAATTGATTTCTACGCAGCAGGCGTGATCTATATGAATAAAAAGGAAGAAGTGGACCAGGCCTTCAACTATGCCCGGGCATGCGGCATTAAAATGATTGTAGGCGTACCCGCAGTTGAACTTCTGTCATATGCCGAGTCTATGATCAAGCAATATAATATAATGCTTGCAATTCACAACCATGGTCCGGGTGACCTGGTTTATCCCAACGTACCCGGTATATATGAAAAAATTGTTCAACTTGATAAACGCATGGGCATTTGCATGGATATAGGTCATACGGTGAGACTCGACCGTGATCCGGTTTCTGATCTGAAACAGTGCTTTGATCGCATCGTCGATATACATATTAAGGATGTGGATAAAAGAGTGGCCGAGGGCACAACAGTAGAAATCGGCAGAGGGGTGATCGATATCCCCGTATTTCTTAAAGAGGTAAAGAAACTAAATTACAAAGGTGTTCTTTCATTTGAGCATGAAAAGGATGAAAAGGATCCGTTACCGGGCCTGGCAGAAAGTGTCGGCTATGTGAATGGTGTGCTCGCGTCTGTTTAGTGTTGTTCCGCAATTGTTGTCAAATAATTCCTCATTATGAATATTAAGCAGATTTTTGCCAATAATCAGAAATGGATTGCAGAAAAACTCAGCATTGATGAGGACTACTTCAGTAATCTTGCCCGGGGACAGAGTCCTGAGATCCTTTATATCGGGTGTTCCGACAGCCGGGTATCGGCTGAAGAATTGATGGGACTTCACCCGGGGGAGGTATTTGTTCACAGGAATATTGCAAACATGGTACCCAATACCGATTTAAGCGCGATGTCCGTCATCAATTATGCGCTGAGACATTTAAGGGTAAATCACGTTGTTGTTTGCGGACATTATTATTGTACCGGGGTAAAAGCCGCCATGCAATCCGCAGATCTTGGCATTTTAAACCCATGGCTCAGGAATATCCGGGATGTTTACAGGATACATAATACTGAACTCAACCTGATTGATGATATTGAAGAAAGATATAAAAGGCTTGTTGAATTGAATGTTCAGGAACAATGCATTAATATCATCAAAACGTCAGAACTCCAGTTTGCCTATAAGGAAAGGAGGGTGACTGTAAACGGTTGGGTATTTGATATTAAAAGCGGCGAATTGATCGATCTGAAAATTGATTTTGATAAAATACTTGAAAATATCCGCGAAATATATCGGATTACCTAGCAGGTGAAATCGCCTGATCGGATGGTGTCACGCTTCACTTTTTCGTAAACAAGAATAATATTATGTTGTTTAATGGTATTGTTTTTCCTCATTTAACAGCGTAATCCTATGGAAACGAAAAATAGAACATCAATTACAGTTGAGAATACTGTAAAAGCTCCGGTAGAAAAAGTGTGGCGATTCTGGACCGAACCCGGACATATCACAAAATGGGCCTATGCAATAGACACATGGCATACTCCATTTGCTGAAAATGATTTGAAAGTGGGGGGTAAATTTCTTTCCAGGATGGAAGCGAAGGATGGAAGTGTCGGATTTGATTTTGTAGGCGTTTATGATGCCATTATTCCTAATAAATACATTGAATATACCCTGGGTGATGAACGGAAGGTAAAAATCACTTTTACCGGAAATGACCGGGAAACCAGAATTACCGAAAATTTTGAGGCTGAATCCACTAATCCCATTGAAATGCAGCGAGGTGGCTGGCAGGCCATCCTGGATAATTTTAAGAATTATACAGAGGCGAATTAAGGATAAACATAGATCCGGTCATATAATTTCAGAAAGGGAATGCGAATTCAATCCTGACCTAACTCCTTACGGATTGCAGATTGAATATCGAGGACCATTTCTTCCACATCCCTTCCGGCAGGTTCTACAGGATCGAGTACGGTATAGTTTATTTTTTGACCTAACCCGAGCGGAAACGAACCCCTGTGCATAATCTGGAAGTGGCCGTCAATGACAAAGGGGATTACTACAGCGGATGGTGCGGCACGAAGCAGGGTATGTATACCCCCTGTCATGAATTTTTTCACCTTTCCGTTTTTGCTTCGGGTGCCCTCCGGAAAGATGCAGGCAGCGTAACAGTTTTCTTCAATAAGCCGGCCCAGTTTAAAGATCTCCTTAACTGCCTGTGTGCCATTCTCCCTGTCAATTAAGGCCGATTTTCCGTACTTAAGATTATATGAGATGCTCGGCAGATTTTTTGATAATTCCTTTTTGGAAATGAACTTAGGATAATATTTTCTAAAGCCATGCACTATAGCCGGAATATCAAAAAGACTCTGATGGTTTGCCACAATTATCAGCGGTCTGTTACCAGGTATTTTCTCAAAACCGGAGAATTTTATGCTGCTACCTAATATATGCAGGCATTTCACAAGGAGTAAATTGAGAAAATCGACGGTGTTTTTGCGGGCTCCGTCGCCAAACAGGTGCCGGGCCAATACCTGGACGGGATGAAACAAAACCAGCAACATCCCGAAAGAAGCGTAAAAGACCGGTGTTAATATGTAGCTTACAATCCTTTTCATGTTGTGAAAATCTACATGTGTTTGAAATCGGACACAAATGTACATTAATCGGACAATCGTGCAAACAAAATATTCAGACATCAATTGTCAAGTATCTCTATTTCAGAGATAAAATTAGTTTGGTATAAATAATGTACAATTTAAACTGACAGATGTATTCACGGACTTTAAACGATATTAAAATGAAACTCATTCTCCAACCCAACGAAACCATCATTATGGCCGGAAATTCAAAAATGCGCCATCTTGATCAGCAGGTTCAGGGTAAGCTTATTGTTACGAATCAACGCATATATTTCAGGTCGTTAAAGGAAAGTTGCAGGGATTGTGACAGGGAAATTACCCCGGCAGAGATACGTGATCTTATCTATTTCAATACATTCTGGCTTATTCCAAATGGAATGAAGATCATTACCAGGAATGGCAATGAAAACCAGTTCATTGTGAATAATCGCAACGAATGGGCAAAATTAATTACCAGGATGTACTAGATGGTGTTGAAGCCTATCTGGGCTTAACTCCATCTACAATGTAGGGCGAATCCCCACGCCAGAAAGCAGGGGAATTTTTTTGCCGGTAGTGCACTATCACTGATCTGCCCTGGAGGGTATCGAATTGGGCCGCCAGACTATCCGATTTAACTGAAAAATAAAACTTCTCCGAGGCAATTACGGTACTGCTGCTACTGGTAATACTGCTCAAAATCAATTCTCCTTCAAACGTTTTGAATACTGTACCTTTTCTCGAAAACTTTTGTAACAGACCGGCCCTGTATCCATCACTGTACGTGTAAAAATACTTCATGTAGAAGAAAATAATCAGGGCCATGATAATCAAGGCCACTATCCATTTGAGGATTTTTTTTGCTTTTCTTTTCACTATAGCCCCCGTTGACTCATGGGCAGGGTTGGGTTGCGGAGCTTGTGCCATCTTTTTAATTTTATATATTACTAAGTTAGTATTTTGTTAATCAGGATAACTAAATAGTATCCAAAATTTTTAACGCAAAGAACGCTAAGTTTTGTTTGCCAGGCTGATACCAGGCTAATAGAGGGCGCAAAGAATCTCATTGCATTCGATTAACATCTCCTGAATTTTAATACACTTAATCTGCGAAATCCGCGAAAATCTGCGAGAATAAAGCCCCGCAAACACAAATTATTCTGCGAAATCCCCGAGGTCTTCGGGAACATAAGCCCCACCAATATCATGCTTCTCTCAGTCTGAATACAAACCTGTAGATCGCCAGCATTAATAAAATAAGTCCGATAACGGTCAGTCTTACCTGTATGGCCTGTTGATGCAGGATGGCTGGAGAAAGCAAATTCCGTTGCAGGTCATTGGGTGACGGGGCATCCCGATGACTCCATTTATCAATAATGGTTCCTTTCAATAATAACAACACTCCGGGATTTGCCCGTGTAATGGTTTTGAGCGTGGTTTCATCGGTTGTGCATACCTCAAAAGCCGGCTGAAAACGTGTGATGTATGCGGCAACCTGGTTGTTTGTGGATGCCGTCATAGCTATAGCTTTTATCCCAAGTTCCCGGCTGCGAAGAGCAATATCGTTTATTTTGAGCAGTCCCTTTTCAGATGCTTTATCGAGATCCGGAATGATGAAAAGAAAAACATACCCGGTATCTCCAAGAATCTCATTCGTGATATCAGTTCCGTCAGGTGTGGTGATTGAAAAATTATGTATTGGAGGTTCATATCCTTTGCTGATCAGTTTCTGACGGGTTTCAACCCATTTCCAGGTCGAATCCTGCCAGGGAAAGTTTTTGTCGGTGAATTCCTTTTTCACTCCATCCTTTTCATAAACAAGCAGGGTCACATACTCATCAACCGGAGCTCCGGGAGGAATGTTCATCTTTTCAGGAATGTAGGTACCGGTTTTATAAGGTCTGAAATCGATCAGAGGCTGGTAAATAATACAATATATGGAAATGATGCACCCGGCTGCGAAATTGAAAGATACTATTCCCCATTCTTTTACAGGATTTACAAGCGGAATAAATTGTTTCCTGTATATGAAAAGGATGATTGAGGGTATGATCAGAATAACATTCTTTCCAAAGGTTTGCCAGTTTGTAAGTATAAGTGCATCTCCAAAACAACCGCAGTCACTGACGGGGTTGGTGAGGGCCAGAATGAAGGTCAGCAGAGTAAAAAAACTCATGAAAAGGAGCAGGGCCCAGGAGGTGAATTTCATCCGCAGTGCTGCCAGCAGGTTTAAACCGATCATCAATTCCGCAGCAGAAAATACAATAGCCAGGGGCAAGGCGGAAAATTGAAGGAATCCCAGGTGAAAGGCCTCAAAATAATCACCCAGTTTTATTCCGAATCCCATAGGATCGACGGCCTTTACAAAGCCGCTGAAAACAAAAACTATTCCAGTAAGAATTCTTGAAATTGTGCAGATGATTTTCATATTGCAAATAGGTTAGGCCAGGTTTGTTTCCAGGATAATTTTTGAAAATATGCTTTCCGGGGCAAGCATGCCTCCCTGTTCATCAACACAACTTATAATTTTCAGATCGTTGCATAATTGAGCCTGCCAGAGGTAAATATCGCGAACCCTTTTTTGAAAATCCAGGTCTTCTTCATGAATATCCCGATGCCCCTTCAGGTAGTCGCGTTCACTGCCTTCACGTTCCCCGGTAAGTTTCTTTTGGGTAAATGAAAAAGGGACATCCAGCAAAATGTTGATCTGGGGCCGCGGAATTTTATTATAAGAAAATTCCAGGTCAAGGATCCATTTACGAAGCTGTTCCTGTTGTTCTTTGTTTTTAAGTTTGGCGCACTGGAATGCAATATTTGAATAAACGTACCTGTCGAGCAATACCATATATCCTTCTGCAAGCCAGGCATTTATTTCATCCGCGGCGTCTTTCCGGTCACCGGCATAAAGCATAGCAACAAGGTATGGGTCAACGGATTCAATCGAACCAAAATCGCCTCTCAGAAACCGTGCGATCAATTCGCCGAAATAGGGACTGTCAGTGCGGGGAAAATGCAGATACCTGTATTTAATGCCCTTCTCTTCAAAATGTTTCATAATCAACCTGATCTGGGTTGATTTACCTGAACCGTCAAGTCCTTCCACCACAAGAAACTTCATGCCGAACTTTTTATTACTTTTAACCAATTGTTTAAATGAATGAATTCTAAAGATACATTTTTTTCGCCAAAACTGACAATTACCTGCAATGGCAGGCTCATTGATTTTTCCGTTCCAAAGGTAATGGGGATCCTGAATGTGACGCCCGATTCATTCTTTGATGGTGGAAGGTATACAACTGAATCGGCTATCATTTCACGGGTTGCTTCAATGACCGGGGAAGGCGCAGATATTATTGATATAGGGGCCTTTTCAAGCCGGCCCGGGGCGGCA
Organism: Bacteroidales bacterium; assembly: GCA_041737295.1. Classification (GTDB taxonomy): domain Bacteria; phylum Bacteroidota; class Bacteroidia; order Bacteroidales; family UBA10428; genus UBA5072. Next base: position 14,944 of record JBGSSA010000078.1, read on the forward strand.
GACATCTCCCCTGAAGAGGAAAAAGCACGGTTGTTGGGAGCTCTACAGATAATCCGCCGTGAATTCAGGGATATCTGTATTTCAGTTGACACATTCAGGGCGGATATCGCTGAACAGGCCGTTGAAGAGTTCGGAGCCGGCATTATTAACGATATCTCGGCCGGAAGCTTTGATGAACGGATGCTTACAACAGTCGGAAAGATGAAGGTGCCCTTTTTAATGATGCATATGCTGGGGACTCCCGGAAAAATGCCATCTAAGCCTGTTTACACCGATGTTACAAGAGACCTGATGGGGTATTTTGCTGACCGTGTTGCTGCAGCGAAACTGGCAGGAATCATTGATATCATCATTGATCCCGGATTTGGCTTTGGAAAAACTGTTAAGCAAAACTATCAGTTACTGAGGGAATTAAACCTCTTTACACTCATGGGGATGCCCGTAATGGTTGGGCTCTCGCGTAAATCAATGATTTATAGGACGCTTGAAATTGGGAATGAAGATGCACTCAACGGGACCTCTGTTTTGAATACTCTCGCCCTTGCAAACGGGGCACGCATTCTCCGGGTGCATGATGTAAAGGAAGCCGTAGAGGCTGTGAAGCTCTTTACGATTTACAGCACGGTCACAATTTAATGTGCTAAATTGTATTAATTTTGAGTTGTATCTGAAAAGCAGCCAATTATGATTACATCATTTATCCAAATCCGAATTATTGATGTTGTCGATATCCTGCTTGTAGCTTTCCTTATGTACCAGGTTTATATGCTCATCCGCGGTACGATTGCCACCTACATTTTCATCACCATTATCACTTTTTATGTTGTATGGTTGCTTGTAAAAGACAATATGCTGTTGTTGGGCGGTATCCTGGGACAAATAATCGGTGTTGGCGCAATTGCCCTGATTGTAGTATTTCAGCAGGAACTGAGACGGTTCCTGATTATGTTCAGTTCACGGTATTTTCCAAAAACGGGGATATCCCTGGATACTTTTTTCTGGAAAATGGGTCCGGGCCCGGTAATGAACGTTAACGCCATAATCAAGGCTTCGGTCAGTATGGCCAAAAGAAGGGTAGGGGCACTCATTGTTTTACAACGTAATTCACTGCTCGATAACTATGTAAGTACCGGTGATCACTTGGATGCCAGAACCACAAGCCGTTTGCTTGAAGCCATCTTTAACAAGAACAGCCCCTTGCATGATGGGGCAGTGATAATCCATGATGAGCGTATCCGGGCTGCCAGTTGTATCCTGCCTGTATCTGATAATTTTGAACTTCCTGAGTATCTTGGTCTTCGTCACCGGGCCGGTGTTGGACTTACCGAACAATCGGATGCGCTTGTGATCATCATATCCGAAGAAACAGGTACTATTTCCCTGTCTGAATCAGGAATGATCAGGCCAGTAGAAATCAAAGAATTACATAAGATTCTTGAGGAAGAATTTTTACCGCAACGGAAAAAGTAATTACAGTTAGGCGGATTGTTTCAGGCGCTCAATTTCCCTGCGTTTCTTGCTCATCAGGAAGAGTACTTTCCGCTCTTCTTTACGGAGAAGTCTTTCCAGGTTCTTCTGATGGGTAAACAGTAAAAGAACAGCCAGTATCAACGAAAAAAGAACCAGTGAAGGAGTTGTTGTTTTAAAAACAAATATCACGAGGATAGGAAAGGCAAATGCCGCGATCATCGAGCTAAGTGAAACGTATTTTGTAACAACAAGTGTAATTACAAAAACACCAATGCAAAGCAGAGTCGGTTCGGGGTTTATGGCAAGCACGAGACCAAAAAGTGTGGCTACTCCCTTACCGCCACGGAAACCTACATATATAGGAAATATATGACCCAGAATGGCGGCTATGCCAAGCAACAGTTGAAATTCTATAAAATCGCCGGTTTCAGGAATATAATAGTTGGTAAGGCGAATCAGGTTAACGGCCAGCCAGCCTTTAAAAATATCAATCACGAGAACCGTTAAGCCCGTTTTCCAGCCTAATACACGGATGGCATTTGTCGAACCGGCATTCCTGCTGCCATGCTCCCGGACGTCAATTTTGAAAAAGTATTTACCAATCCAGACTGAAGTGGGAATAGACCCAATCAGGTAAGCAAGTATCAGGATACCAATATTATAGACTATATGCATTAAAGAACGTTAATAGATATAGGGGTGCAAATATATTGATAATTATTCATCCTGCAACAGTATTTATACCTATTTTTCGAATTACGTAATGCGGGTAATTCGGATTCATCTCCGAAGTGAGATGATGTAGAGACGGGTTGTTTTCCCCGGAGACGAAATATGTAGAGACGGGTTTTAAACCCGTCTCTACATTATCCGTTATAAGGGCGGGAATCGTTAACCGGCACAATGATTAAATCTGTGGTCCCGACGGAACCAGCGCCTTGCCCGCTGCCGTATCCGTGTAGAATTCAAAATATTTAATGTATCGTGCGGAAAGGTCCTTTGCCTTCTTCTCCCATTGCGATTTGTCGGAATAGGTATCGCGCGGATCGAGAATTCCTTCTGATACGTTAGGTAGACTAACCGGAATTGTGAGGTTCAGGAATGGAATGTGTGCTGTTTTTGCTTTTTCAATTGATCCATCCAGTATGGCATCAATTATGGCCCGTGTTTCCTTGATTGAGATCCTCTTTCCGGTTCCGTTCCATCCGGTATTTACCAGGTAAGCCTTAGCGTTATGCGCATCCATTTTACGAACCAGTTCGGTGGCATAGTATGTGGGATGCAGGGTTAGAAATGCTTCGCCGAAAGCTGGGGAAAACGAGGGCACTGGTTCAGTGATCCCGCGTTCGGTGCCTGCCAGTTTGGAAGTATAACCACAGAGGAAATGGTATTGTGCCTGTTCGCGATCCAGGATGGATACCGGCGGAAGAACACCAAAAGCATCGGCTGACAGGTAAATGATCTTGGTTGCATGACCTGCTTTGGAAGGCAATACAATCTTATTGATATGATAGATCGGATATGAAACCCGCGTGTTTTCAGTTATGGAACCATCTGCATAATCAACCGATCCGTCGCTGCGAACTGTAACATTTTCGAGTAATGCATCACGCTTGATGGCCCTGTAAATATCGGGCTCGTTTTCCTGACTGAGATTGATTGTCTTCGCGTAGCAGCCTCCTTCGAAGTTAAATATACCCTGCTCATCCCAACCGTGTTCATCATCACCGATAAGATACCTTTTCGGATCGGCAGAAAGGGTTGTTTTACCCGTCCCCGACAAACCGAAAAACAAGGCTACATCTCCTTTTTCACCCACATTGGCTGAACAATGCATGCTGGCCATTCCACGAAGGGGCAGGTAATAATTCATCAGGCTGAATATCCCTTTCTTCATTTCACCGCCATACCACGTGCCGCCTATAACGGCAAGTTTCTCGGTAAGGTTAAAAATTACAAAGACTTCTGAATTCAATCCCTGTTCTTTCCAGTTCGGATTCGTCACTTTGGATCCGTTGAACACAACAAAATCGGGTTCGCCAAAATTGGCCAGTTCATAATGCGACGGCCTGATAAACATGTTAGTTACGAAATGAGCCTGCCAGGCAACTTCAACAATGAATCTTACTTTGAGCCTGCTATTGGGGTTTGTACCACAAAATGAGTCGATCACATAAAGCCGTTGACCGCCAGAAAGCCGGTTAATCACCAGGTCCTTGCAATGCGACCACACCGGTTGTTCAACCGGCCTGTTGATAATACAATCCCACCATATTGTATTTTCAGTAGTATTATCCCTGACAAAATATTTATCCTTTGGAGATCGTCCTGTAAAAATCCCTGTTTTTACCGCTATGGCACCGCTATTTGTCTGCGTTCCCTTTTCGAATCCATCCAATGTTTCATCTGTCTCAAAATTATACAAATCCTGATAGGAAGGATTATACACAATTTCCTTTACATTTTTAATGCCATACTTGGCCAAGAGTGCTGCACTGATAAGGCTCATTTGGTCAATAGTTTAGAGGTTTATATTATTTTTTGTCCGCTGTAAAGATATGTTTTTTGTCATAAAAAAAGCCGTTTGCTAAAAAACAAACGGCTTTATGGTAACCTATTTACCCGCCTTTATCGATGCCTGTGCGGCAGCCAGACGTGCAATGGGAACACGGAACGGAGAGCAGCTCACGTAGTTCAGACCTGCTTTGAAGCAGAATTCGACTGAAGCGGGATCACCACCCTGTTCACCGCAAATTCCAACCTTAAGATCGGGACGTGTGGCACGGCCTTTTTCAACTGACATTTTGATCAGCTGACCAACACCATCCTGGTCAATAGTCTGGAACGGATCAGCAGCCAGCATTTTCTTGTCGAGGTACTCATTGAGGAATCCGCCGATATCATCACGGCTGAAACCGAATGACATCTGGGTAAGGTCATTGGTACCAAATGAGAAGAATTCAGCTGATTTTGCCATACGGTCGGCGAGTAAGCAAGCCCGGGGTATTTCAATCATTGTGCCATATTTATAGTCAATGGCTTTTACCCCGAATTTGGCGCATACTTCACTGTATACCCTGTCTGCAATTTTCTTTGTGAAATCAAGTTCTGAAACATCACATGTAACGGGAACCATGATTTCAGGATGCGGATCTTTTCCTTCCTTAATCAATTCAACCGAGGATTCAAAAATAGCCCGGATCTGCATTTCCGATACCTCAGGATAGGTAACGCCGATGCGAACGCCACGGTGACCCATCATTGGGTTGGATTCATGCAGGCTTTCTCCGCGTTTTGCGATGGCAGCCACGGATATACCGAGCGCTTTTGCAAGCTCTGCCTGTTTATCGGCGCTTTGCGGAACAAATTCATGCAGCGGGGGATCAAGCAGGCGGAAAGTTACAGGGAGGCCGTCCATAGCGTCCATGGTAGCCTTTATATCTTTCTTTACATAGGAGAAAAGTTCGTTCAATGCAACCTTGCGTTCTTCAACACCTTCGCTGAGGATCATTTTCCTGAGCAGGAACAGGGGCTGGTCAGCACCTTCTCCATAAAACATATGTTCGGTACGGAAAAGGCCAATTCCTTCGGCACCATATTCGCGTGCGATTTTTGCATCGGCGGGGGTATCAGCGTTTGTGCGAACACCCATTTTGCGGAATTTGTCAACCAGTTTCATGAAGTCCTGGAACCTCGGATTTTCGGTAGCATCCATGAGGGCGATGGCACCCAGGTATACATTTCCTTTTGTACCATTCAGCGTGATAACATCTCCTTCTTTCAGAACAATATCCGTTCCGGCTACCTTTGCAGTCTTCGAAGCAGCGTCAACATGAAGCTGTCCGGCTCCGACTATACAGCACTTACCCCAACCGCGGGCCACGAGAGCTGCATGAGAAGTCATGCCGCCGCGGGCAGTAAGGATACCTTCTGCTGCGCGCATTCCTTCAACGTCTTCGGGATTGGTTTCTTCACGGAGAAGAATCACCTTTTCGCCTTTACGGAACCAGACTACTGCATCTTCAGCGGTGAAAACCACTTTACCGACTGCAGCACCGGGACCGGCAGGCAATCCTTTCACAGCGACATTAACCTTCTTTTCAGCTGCCGGATCGCAGATCGGGTGCAGCAATTCATCAAGCTGTGCCGGATCAACACGGGTTACAACTTTCTTTTCATCAATCAGGCCTTCCTTCAACATATCCATGGCCATATTCAGGGCAGCTGTACCCGTGCGCTTTCCGGCACGGCACTGCAGCATATACAACACGTTTTCCTGTATGGTGAATTCAATATCGAGCATATCCTTGAAAGAAGTCTCCAGGATATCACGGATATTGGCTAATTCTTTGTATGTGGAAGGCATGGCTTCCTGCATGCTCTTGAGGTGACTGTTCTGGTCGTTCTTGGTATCGTTGTTCAATGGGTTAGGTGTGCGGATACCGGCCACAACATCTTCTCCCTGCGCATTAATAAGCCATTCTCCGTAGAAAACATTATCTCCCGTGGCGGGATTACGGGTAAATGCAACTCCGGTGGCTGATGAATCACCCATGTTGCCAAATACCATGGCCTGTACATTCACTGCAGTACCCCACTCATCGGGAATACCTTCAATGCGGCGGTAGGAAATAGCTTTTTTGCCATTCCAGCTTTTAAATACGGCTTTGATACTTCCTTCAAGCTGCGCTTTAGCATCATCCGGAAATGGTTGGCCAAGAGAATCCTGAACCCTTTTCTTGAAATCTTCTGCAAGCAATTTCAAATCATCGGCATTCAGATCCGTATCTGATTTATATCCTTTTTTGTGTTTGAATGAATCCAGCATGTCATCGAGTTGCTTGCGGATTCCCCTGCCATCAGATGGTTCCAGACCTTCTGACTTTTCCATAACCACGTCGGCATACATCATGATCAACCGGCGATATGAATCCCATACAAAACGGGGATTGTTTGTTTTCTTAATGAAACCGGGAATGGTAGCTGAACTCAATCCGATGTTCAATACGGTGTCCATCATACCGGGCATCGAACTGCGGGCTCCTGAACGGCAGGAAACCAATAATGCATTTGTGGGATCACCGAATTTCATACCCATGGTCTCTTCTGTCTTCTTCATGGCAGCCCAGACTTCAGGCATGAGCTCTGCCGGCAACTGACAGTTGTTATCATAGTATTCTGTACAAACCTCGGTCGTAATGGTAAATCCCGCAGGCACGGGGAGGCCTAACAGGCACATCTCGGCCAGGTTAGCACCTTTACCACCAAGCAAATTCTTCATATCTGCTTTACCTTCGGCTTTTTTAGCCCCGAATGAGTAAACGCGTTTAATGTTAGACATCTTTTTTAATTATTTAGTTTTCAATGTGTTAATAATAGAATTGGACTCTTTATAAAAAGCACAAATGTAATAAATTTTGTGTTGATTGATTCCGGATATTTCATTATTTTTCAGATACTCACCATAATGTTCATATCCGGACACTATTTGTCAGATTCTGTTCAATTCCCCTGCCTGCGCATCATGCCTTGGTTGTGAGCGTCGATTTTAAGCTTTCAAATGAAATATGAACCAGGGTTCATTTTTTTCGCATAGACCGGGGATGAAACCTGATGATCGTATCATGAAGGAATTCCCGGTTCAGGTGGGTATATAATTCTGTTGTCATAATGGATTCATGTCCGAGCATCTCCTGAACTGCACGAAGATCAGCTCCTCCTTCCACCAGGTGTGTAGCAAAGGAATGCCTGAATGTATGCGGACTAACCTGTTTTTTTATATTGGTCTTTTTTAATAGTCCCTTAAGAAATGTAAATATCATCACACGCGATAATTTATTGCCTCTCCGGTTAAGGAATACTATATTCTCTGCTCCTTTTACCGGTACCAGATGATTCCTTACATGTTCAAAATACTGTTCAATATACCGGATAGCTGTGTCGCTGATGGGTACCAGTCTCTGCTTGCTTCCTTTTCCTGTTACCTTGATGTATCCTTCCCTGAAGAACATATCTGTGATCCGGAGATTCACAAGCTCACTGACCCGTAAGCCACAACTGTAAAGTGTTTCAATTATGGCCTTGTTTCGGATTCCTTCAGGATGGCTCAGGTCAATGGCAGCGATAATCGTATTGATTTCATCCACGTGCAGGATCACCGGAAGTTTGCGACCAGGCTGCGGTGATTCCAGCAACTCCGACGGGTCGGTTTCGATTCGCCCATCAATGGACATAAACCTGTAGAATGATTTGATGCCGGAAACAATCCTGGCCTGGCTGCGGGGACTCAGATTAAATTCACCGATCCAGATCAGAAAATCCTTTAACTGTGGATATGTGACAAGTTCGGGTTGTACATCCTGACGGGTCATTTCAAGAAATACCTTCAACTTGTTAAGATCGCTCAGGTATGCCTCTACCGAATTCGGCGAAAGTGACTTTTCAATCCTCAGGAAGGCCTTGTATTTAGCCGTCTGTTTTGACCAATCCAATTGATTCAGATAATTTTATGCAAAATTAGCGAAATTGAAGGTAATTCATACTTTTGCACTTCATTTTAATTGTTTTATTAACATGTTGAAGAAAACTAAAATTGTAGCCACCATTTCGGATCTGAAGTGTGACGTTGATTTTATCAGGTCACTATACGAAAATGGAATGAATGTGGTGCGACTGAATACCGCCCACCAGTCAGTTCATGAATCTTTACAGGTTATCCGCAATGTCCGGGCTGTTTCTGATAAAATTGCCATTATTCTCGACACAAAAGGTCCGGAAATACGGACAACCCCATCTGATTATAAAGTGGCAGTCAAAAAAGGCGATAAAATATTAATACGCGGCAATAGTTCCCTAAGCACCGTACCGGAATGCATCTATGTAAATTATAACTTTTTTACGGATGAAGTCGGCCCTGGTAAAAGGATCCTTATTGATGACGGAGATATTGAATTTGAGGTACTTGAAAAGAATGGAGACGCATTGTTGTGCCAGGCAAACAATGAAGGAACTGTAAAAGGAAAGAAAAGCGTAAATGTGCCTGACGTAAGGTTTAACCTGCCTGCCCTGAATGAGCGGGACAGGGAATACATTGAATTTGCAATTGACAATGATATTGATTTTATTGCCCACTCCTTTGTAAGGAACAAGGAAGATGTGCTGTCCATTCAGCAGATACTGGATAAACGCAAATCGAGAATTAAGATCATTGCCAAGATCGAAAATGGAGATGGCGTAGATAATATTGATGAGATCCTTCAGCATATTTATGGGGTAATGGTTGCCCGGGGCGACCTTGCAATTGAAATTCCATATGAAAAGATCCCCGGAATACAGAAGATGATCATTAACAAATGTATTGATGCCCGTAAACCGGTAATTGTTGCCACCCAGATGCTTCATTCGATGATTGAAAATCCAAGGCCGACCAGGGCCGAAGTATCGGATGTGGCCAACGCTATATATTCCAAAGCTGATGCCATTATGTTAAGTGGTGAGACGGCGTATGGCAGTTACCCGGTTGAAGCAGTGCGGACGATGGCCCGTATTGCTGCGGAGGTTGAAAAAAGCAGGAGTGATATCCACCATACGCCCATGAAGGTCATGAGCACACGCACATCGGCTTACCTTTCGAAAAGTGCCGTGGAAGCTTCCATTGAGCTTGATTGCAACGCCATAATTGCCGATACTTCCTCCGGCCGCACAATCAGAAATATTGTCGGTTACAGGGGCAGAAAGGTTGTGTTTGCCCAGTGTTATGATCAACGTGTGGTTCGTGAACTGGCTTTGTCATTTGGAGTATATGCCGACCATATACAGGAGGGGCCTACTTATTACTTTATTGTACAGTCACTTAATAGTTTGCTTGAAAGGCAACTCCTGAAGAAATCGGACATGGTTGTTATTTTGGGGGGTAATTTCGAATGGACACAAAGCGCTTCCTTCATTGAAATAAGTACGGTTGAAAACATGCTTAACCTGTTGCACAAGGGTTATTAAATTGTGAAAATTACGATCTGATATATTCTGCGTAATTAATAAATTTATTTTTTGTTATCTTTAGGTAGTGGAATTTGCGAAAAGGATGGATGAACAAAAGCTTGAGGGTGACAGCATTATTCCTCTTCAGAACTTTCTTACTTCTGATGAGATTGAAGAAATCCGTGCACACATCAGCGTGGTACAACATTCTAAACGCGATATAATCTTCCGCCAGAATTCAAGGACCTCCCATCTTATGTTTGTCAGATCCGGATTGGTGAAGGTCTATAAGGAGAGCAAAGACGGACGGGCATATATTCTGAAAATATTGACCTCCGGGGAGTTTCTTGGCCTTCTTTCATTTTATGGCAATACACTTCACCAGTTTTCAGCCTCGGCGGTTGAAGATTGTGAAATTGGATATATTGATATCCAGGTATTTAATCGGATATTGAAAAAAAACGGGTCTTTTGCCATGGAGGTTATCCGGCTTGTCAGCCGGGAAGGATTATACATGTTTGAAAAGCTTTTACGGCTTTCCCACAAACAGCTGCCTGGCAGGATCGCCGATGTGATCCTGTATTTTTCCGATATAATTAATAAAAATGAAGAATTTGATTTTCCGCTAACCCGGCGGGAACTTGCTGAATTAGCCGGAACTACAAAGGAAAGTTTTATCCGTACCCTCGCTGAATTTAAGAATGATAAGATTATTGACCTGAATGGTTCGCATGTGAAAATTAACAGTATGAAAATTGTCCGCACTTTAAGTGAATTGGGCTAAGGCAATAAATTAAACAGTTGATGAAAATAATTATAGCAGACGATTTTTTTTCCAACCGACTCCTTATTTTAGAGATACTTAAAGATATGGGACATGAGTTGATTGAGGCGGAAAACGGGCAGCAGGCAATGGATGCCCTTGAAAAGAATAATGATGTCGACCTTGTACTGATGGATATTGAAATGCCTGTTATGAGTGGTCTGGAAGCCATGAGACAGATCCGTAACACATTGTCCTACCCCAAAAACAGTGTGCCCATAATAGCGCTGACAGCCCATAATTCGATGGTGTTAATGGATGAACCGAACATCGGCGGATTTGACGGGATGCTGATCAAACCGTATTCGATCAGCAGAATAGCTGAAATCCTGGAGACTTACAAAAGAAAAGATAAATAATCAATCAAATAGTCGGGCAACGATCTTTTCGAGATAAATGGCATCCGTATTGTCAAAGTTTGACAAGAGGTTGCTATCAATGTCAAGTACCCCGATCACCTTATTATCCCGGTTTCTTACAGGTATAACAATTTCCGATTTCGACCGGGAATCACAGGCGATATGCCCGGGAAACCGGTGTACATCCTCAACAACGATTGGCTGGTTCTGATTTACCCCGGCCCAGCATACACCCTTGTCCTTTTCAAGCTCCAGGCAGGCCAGGGGACCCTGGTAGGGCCCGACAATCAACCGGTCTTCCTTCAGCAGGTAAAAGCCCACCCAGAAAAAACCATCCATCTTGTGATATAGAATCGCATTGATCGTGGCCATGCGGGCATCCATATCCCGGTTTTTGAGAAACAGTCCCGCAATTTGCTTTTCAAGACGGGTGTAGCGGGATATTTTCTTATCAGACATAAAAAAGATATTTACGATTTTGGATTTACGATTTACGATTGGAGGCCCTTCAACATTATCGAATGAACGTTCATAGGGGTGGTTGGCAAATGTAACAATTATCAGAACCAGAATTCAACAATGCCTAAATCGTAATTCGTAAATCGTAAATCGTAAATCAATTTCATTCTTCTATTTTGCGAAGCGCCTTCTTTCGTGATTGCAGTTTTTTTGATTCAATTCTTCTCTCCTTTGAAGCCTTTGTAGGACGGGTAGGCTTGCGCTTCTTAACCGGAAGAAGCGCCTTTTGAAGCATGTTGTAAAACCGTTCTGTTACCTTTTTCTTATTCCCAAGTTGTGACCGTTCCGATTGCGAAACAAAGATGAGGAAACCGTCCCTGTTTATGCGGTTGCCGAGTACAGACTGAATTTTCTGTTTTTCTTCCTCATTAAGTAATGCCGAACCGGTCAGATTGAACCGCAGTTCAATACGGGTGTTCACTTTGTTTACATTCTGCCCGCCTGGTCCGCTGCTGCGTGATGAGGAATAGATTAATTCTCCTGATAAATCCCTCGCTTCCGGATTGCCATCACTCAAGTTCTCCATACTTTAATCTGAATCAGGTTTCGGTTCAAATCAGAAATTTCAGGCAGACCGGAAAAGGAATACGGTTTTCAAAGCCTGTATCCTCAAGTTTCCCGGTTTCCTGATCAATTTTGAATGTAACCACATTACCCGAATTCTGGTTAGCCACAAGCAGGAACTTACCTGTTGGGTCAATGACAAAATTTCTGGGCGTTTTTCCCTTAACTGACTGGTGGCCGATGAGCGACAATTTGCCCGTTTCCGCGGCAACCCGGTAAATGGCCAGGCTATTTAAATCGCCACGATTTGAGGCATACAGGAATTTTCCTGTGGGGGTGAGGTGTATATCGGCGCAGGAAGCTTCTGACTTCATACCCGGTTCGAGCGTTGATATTACCTGCTTCCGGCTCAACCCCCCGGTTGAGGAATCCACACTCATAACTTCTATTGTCCCGTTCAGTTCATTTACCACATAAGCAAGATTCAGCTCAGGATGGAAAGCCAGATGCCGTGGACCGGCACCCGGTATTGTGCCATAGTTGTATCCCGTAGCCACCAACTTACCGGTTGTTGTATCCAACCTGTATATATATATTGTATCAGCACCCAGATCACATGAATATATTAAACCATTAGACGGGTTTTGCAGGATAAAGTGCGCATGGGCAGCATCCTGGCGCGAAGATTGTCCGCTACTCGTATGCTGTTGAACCATAGTGGATTCACCCAGTTTACCGGAATCAAGAACCGGAATTACTGTGATGGTTCCACTTCCATAGTTGGCACCCAATACCCATTTCCCTGATGCATCCAATGATACATAACAGGGATAACTGCCCCCGGAGGAAACTGAATTTATAAATTCCATTTGCCTGCCTTTGGCTGTAAGTCCAAAGGAACTGATAGATCCCTGGTCTCCTGTTTCATTTACTGAATATAATTTCTGATTTTCTTTATCCACAACCAGGTAAGAGGGATTTACTGTTTGCGGAGAACTGCTCAGGTAGCTCAGTTTTCCGCTGTTTACGTTCAATTCATATACATAAATGCCTGTGGCTTTTCCGCTTACACTATCTTCTTTTCCGGTATACGTTCCTATATACATTATTTTTATTGAATCGGGAACAGCGGAATCCCAGGAATCTGCACGTTCAACCGGACGAAGGCCCGGTTTGCAGCCTGTCAATGAATACAGGGCCACGGATAAGTAAAACAACAGATGTTTGGTTTTCATTGGTTGAAAGGATAAATGGGTTAACACAAAGATAGAAAAAATAAAATGGACTGGTTTTTACAACTTTTACGGAATAAAAATATAATTTAACCTGTTAATTTTACATCCACACCAGGGGATATCTGATGACATCGGAAAAAAAGAACATTGAGCTGAGTAAATCTGTTCCAACATATACCCTGGACAACTTCGAGGCATTGTTCAAACAATACTATGCGCCACTTGTTGTTTATGCCTGTAAGTATGTACCGGAAACGGATGTAGCCCGTGAAATCGTACAGGATTTTTTTGTGAAACTGTATGAAAAACGATCCTCTCTTTCGATCGATACCTCCCTAAAATCCTATTTATACCGTTCTGTTTATAATTCGTGCATGAATTATATAAACCAGCGGAATATTCAGGAAAAACATATCAGGAATATTCATCTGGAAAGAAATGATGAAGAAAATCTTGAAAATGAGATAAACAGTGCAGAACTGCAAAACAGGATTTTTAATCTTATAGAGGCGCTGCCACCCAAGTGCAAAAAAATATTCAAGATGAACCGGCTTGAGGGACTGAAAAATGAGGAAATAGCTGTAACACTGCATCTTTCAAAACGTACAGTTGAAACACAGGTCAGTAAAGCTTTAAAAATATTACGTAATAAATTGTCGGATTATTATCTGGATCCCGATACAAATCAGTCTGTATTGTAAAAAATGTTTATAAATTGTTGATAAAAGTATCTTCAAGGTTAAAGCGATGAACATCAATATTTTAAAAAACTAAATTAAGCATATTTTTAAAAGTGAATAAGTGAACTTGTAAATTTAAATGTCATATAAACGATTTTAGTATGGATTTAACAAATATGCCTATTAAATTAATTTTAAGAAAACTTACCCATGAGGCAAATCCTCACGATGAGCAAAGGTTTAATGACCGTATCGTAAGGAATGCGCGGAAAATGGAAGAATTCAGAAAAATTGAGCGGATCTGGCATGAATGCGGAAAGCTGGGGCATTTTGAACAAATTAACACCGAGGCTGACTGGGAATCAGTCAGGGCCCGTATCAGAATTCCGATTACACAGACCTACCACCCGATACCTGTATATAGTTATGCATTGCGCATTGCCGCTGTAATCATCATTGCTTCAGGTCTTTCCATTGGTATTTATAAAACAATTGACTCTGTCAACCGGAAAACCCCGGCTGGCTATTTGTCGGTTGAAGCGGCTGTCAGTCCACGCAATATTAATCTGCCCGATGGTTCAGTTGTAACCTTGAAGGGTGGATCAACATTGACGTATCGTTCAGATTTCGGTACTGTGACGCGTGAAGTTATTTTAAACGGAGAGGCGCTTTTCGAGGTTGTGCCTGATATAGCGCATCCTTTTAAAGTATTTACGGGCGAATCCGTGGTGGTTGTTACCGGAACGCGTTTTACTGTTCGTGAGGGAAAGGGATTTGTTAAAGTTTCCGTTTTAAGCGGAAATGTACTTCTCTCAAATACCGGGGAAAAAGCCAAACAGATCAGGATAGCTGCCAATCAGTCGGGTTACCTGCTTCCGGATCATAATCTGAAAATTGAAAACAAAATTGAGGTTAATAACCTTTCATGGAAAACTGGTCATCTTGTATTTCGTGAAACACCCATCGATACTGCGCTGATTGATATTGCACGTCATTTCAGCAGAGACCTTGTTTTTGAAACTGAAATAAGAGAGGATATTACAGCGGAATTTCAGAATCAGCCATTGGATGAAATTCTGGAGGAAATCAATTTAGTGGCAGGACTGAAATTCGATACCACCGGAACAGCACTCATTGTCAGAAAGTAACTTCTAACTGATGAGTCTGCGGGAAACATACACTCGTTTACTTCCCGTCGTCTTCGCCCTGTTTATATTATTTCCCAGGATTTCAGCGCAAACACAGCAGGGTCTGCTCGACAAAGAGGTAAATTTATCCCGCACGACAGGGGAAATAGAAGAACTGTTAAATGAAATAAGCCATAAGGGAAGGTTTTCCTTTACCTACACCTCACAACTTCAGGTTCACCGGTTGGCCTCCGTATTGCAAAAAAAGCAGATGATCCGCAATCATCTTGCCGACATTTTCCGATTTGACAGCGTTCAGTTTCTGGAACAGAACAATAAGATACTGCTTGTTCCTGTTCATCGGAAAGTTACCCGGGCAGTAAATTATAAGTCTATAAGGGGCCTGGTAATTGATAGTAAAACAAGGCACCCACTCCCGTATTCAAGTGTTTTTCTTTTAAACAAGAGTACCGGAACGATTACGAATATGGGTGGCCGTTTTGAGCTGAAAATTTCAACTTCGGATCCGGACGATACTCTCGGGGTATCGTTCATTGGCTATAAGCTTTACAAAATGCCGGTTTCATCCCTTGACACCGGACTGGCTATTGTGCGGTTATCATCGAGAAAGGTTCAGATCAGGGAAGTAATAGTAAAGCCCCTTGATCCTATCTATATTCTCACCAAAGCAATTGAGGCTATTCCCTATAATTATGACAGGAAGCCTGCTGTTTATACTGCTTTTTTCCGTGAAGCAACTCAGCAGGATAATACCGATATATCCCTGTCTGAGGCGGTCATTAATATTTTCAAGGAACCGTATACCTCTATGAGGGATGACCAGATTAAAATATTCAAAGGAAGAAAGGGAAATAATACAAGAGAAAAAGAATTTGTGGATTTTGTCGTTCAGGGCGGTCTATATAATACATTACAACTCGACATTGTGAAAAACCTGCCTACATTCCTTGATGCAGATTATTTTGCTCTGTATGAATTCCAAATGGAACGAATTATTACACACTTCGACAAGCCTACATATGTCATTTCTTTCGACCAGCGCGAAGGAGTAAAATATCCATGTTACAAGGGCAGGGTATACATTGATGTTGAATCGCTTGCTGTAGTTGGGGCATCCTTTGAGTTAAGCGAGAAGGGGATGAATTATGCTACCGGCATTTATGTTAAAAAAATCCCCAAACGGCTTGGTGTTAAACCAATAAGTGCAAAATATGAGGTTTTCTACAGGGCCTATCATGATAAATGGAATCTGAGCAATGTGCGCAGTGAAATCATGATAAGGGTCCGAAGAAAAAAGAATAAGCAGCAGGATCGCTTCAATTCAGATTTTGAATCTACATCTGAATTTGTAATGACGAAAAAGGATACTGCCAACATCGCACGCTTCCGGTTTGCTGAAATTTCCAAACCCCGTGATGTTCTTGAGGAACAGATCGGTGAGACAGATCAGGAATTCTGGGGAAGCGAGAATGTGATCAAACCCGAGGAGCCGATTGAAAAAACAATTCTCAGGTTGGGAAGAAAAAGTAACATTTTTTCAGAACAGGAAATTTCTGCTATCAAAATAGAAGAGGAAAAAGATGCTGCAATAAAAGAGGAGGATGATGCATCGGCTGAAGGGCGTAAAGATAATGATAACAGTCAGTATTAGTGTTGAATAACAAATCATCGCTATGGCAAAAAGAATTACAGGATTAATTTTATTCATCATCCCAGGTTTACTTGTTCTATTGTTGTCAGGATTTGGTAAAAGCAAGGACAAGTCATTTATCGAAATATTACAGGATAAACTGAACAGGTTTAACAGGGATTTCTTTACTGAGAAAGCATACCTGGTGACTGACAGGTTTGCATACCGCCCGGGAGAGGATGTATGGTTCCGGGGATTTATTGCCTCCCGGCTTGGTCCGAATAAGGACTCCGGCAGCGAAGATCTGTTCGTAAAATTCATGAATATGAAAGGGGAAGAGATTATTTCAAGGCGTTATCCTCTCATAGAAAACAGGGTCACCGGAAGATTCATTATACCCCGTACCTCAATCCCTGGAAAATATTACCTTGTAGCTTATACCAGCTGGATGAAAAACCAGCCTGTGGAAGATGTATTCAGAAAGGAAATTCTCGTTGGAAAATATTATGATAAACGTTTCCAGGCAACCATATTGTATGATCAAAGCTTTTATTATGCAGGGGATTCGATGCATGCAAACATCCGGTTGATTGACCCCGCTGGAAAACCGATCACTGAAACTGAATTTGAGTATACACTCGGATCATTCAACAAGAGCCTGATAAAAGGCTATGGTAGAACATCACCACAGGGAGTATTTGAACTCCGCTGCCAGGTACCCTCCGCCGAGGATATCCTCACGTTGAAAATTGAATTGAAAACACGGAAAATATCGGGTGATTACACCCTTATCGTACCGGCAGCTACCTCTGATCCGGAAATTACCTTTCATTCTGAGGATGGAAATGTTGTAGCCGGACTGTCAAACCTAATGGCATTCAGTTCAAGGACACGTTTTGGCATGCCTGTAAGCATAACGGGTGAAATAATTGATCGAAAAGGGAGTATTTTACAATCGGTTCATTCAAATAGCAGGGGTTATGGTTCATTTACATTTCAGCCAACCGAAGATTCCGCTTTTCTAAGAATTCTGAAACCATCCGGAATAAAACACCTGTTTCCGCTGCCTCTTGCAACACGCGAAGGAGTGATACTTCATCTGCGCAATATTGAAAAAGATACGGCATGGTGTACATTGATTTCCACAACGGGTATTTCCGACTCGGTTTATTATATAACTGCCCTGCTAAACAGGCGTATTGTATGGAGCTCCATTGCTAACAGAAAGTCCGGTGATATAGGAATTCCCCTGAAAGGTCTGGGTGCCGGCATATTGCAGATTTCCGTATTAAACAAGGATGAAAGGCTGATCGCTGAAAGACTTTTGCGGATTCCGGGTGACGAAATGCTTGATGCGAAAACCGACAGGCAGACTTACCAGAGCCGTCAGCGTGTGATCCTTACAATTGATTACCTGGGAAAGAGCAGTAAGGTTGATATGGCAATAGCAGTTTCGTTGCAGCAATTGGCCTATAGTCCGTTGAACACAGGGTTTGAGCAGTATTTGTGCTCGTGCCCTTATGACACGCTTTCTAAAAGGCCTGGTATTCTGGGGCATAACTCCGATATTGAACTAATGACTTCAGGGTATAGGGAGATATCCTGGGAAAACCTGCTTAAAAATACTACAATTCAGCAGGCGTATGGCAAACTTGACGGGCTGACAGGGATAGTTATGGATAAAAAGGAAAATCCC
This sequence comes from Bacteroidales bacterium, assembly GCA_041737295.1. Classification (GTDB taxonomy): domain Bacteria; phylum Bacteroidota; class Bacteroidia; order Bacteroidales; family UBA10428; genus UBA5072. The sequence continues at coordinate 32,988 of JBGSSA010000078.1, forward strand.
GCCCAACATTCCAAGGTCAGGGTCACCCATCTTCCTAATTTCCGGTTCTACGAAACACAGAGTAATGAAAATGGATATTTTCAGGTATTGTTCGGTTCTGATGTGATTGATTTCAATTATCTGAAGATTGATGCATATGATGCATTGGGAAAGGTAAACCTGATTGCTTCGGTGAATCAGAAGTTTTCAAACGAGTTGAGGGAGGATATTATTAAAAAGGCCGATAACCATGACAGGCAAAAGGTTTTCAACACAGCCTTCTATGGAGATCCGGATGTGATATATTCTCTTCGGTATGGTTCACGAAAGTATTTTAAATCCGAAAATGTTTCCCGGAAGCGTTATGATCCCAAACTCTATTCCGATTATGAAGATGCCCTGGAAATTATTCAGGAACTAAAACCATACAGGTTGATAAATAATATGATCGTATTTACCGATTCAGGGGAAAACATGCTTCCGTCACATATCCAGGAAGGAGTGATTATAGTTATCAATGGTGCGATAAAAGGAACCAATGCGGATATTTTGAGCGGCCTGCCACCTTCTGATATTACAAACATCAGCATCTCCGAATCGCTGTTGGATGTTCACAGGTATACACCCGTTAACTTCCAGGGAGTAATTGAATTGACCACTATTCAAAGCATGTATAAGTACCGGCAGCCCGGCATGCAAATGGGAATGGACATACTGAATGCAGGCAGGGAATTCTACTCTCCTGATTACGCAATAGAAACTGCAGTCAATACTGACAATCGTAAAACCTTATACTGGAATCCCCGGGTTACAATCACAAAGGGTCAGCCTGCTCTTATAACATTTTATACCTCAGATATTAAAGGCATTTACTATTGCAAGATAGAAGGAATTGATGCCGATGGAAATCCGGTACAGGATGAATTTACAATTGCCGTGGAGTAACAGGGCCCGGTTTTTTCCTGTTCAACAGGTACATGGCTAATAATGCGGCTAAACCAAGCACCAGGTAAATCAGGTTAGTTGAGGCATGAGCAATGAGTGCAAACACCTTACCGTCCGCCTTATCTATTCCGTAAATGAAAAGTGTTTCATAAACCATGAAGTGCCAGGGTCCGATACCTCCCTGCACGGGTGCCAGCATGGCCAGTCCCCCCATCAGAAATGTGATCATGCCGGTTTGTAAGGAAAGGTGCTGAGTGGGCGGGTAAGCTTTGAAAATTACATACAGCATGAACAGCCACATTGTAAATATAAAAAGTGTGTGCCCAACAAAAAGCCATTTATTTTCAAGTTTGGCAATTGATCTGATCCCTTCAAGAAAATTTTGACGGATCAGTTTTATCTTTTTAATGAATAAATTTCCCCTTTTATTCTTATTCCGGTTGTAATAGTGATTAAAAAGAAAAAACGCTATGACAACAAATGTAATGGCCGACAATCCGATAATCAGGTTACGGGTTGAGAATATCTGCAATGCATTGTCCCGTATATCAGGATGGGTATTGAAGAAAGTGGCAAAGACCTTGAGCTGGCTTGATATGATCACTATCGCCAGCAGCATGAGGGTGATCAGATCCGCGAGCCTTTCGACAAAAACCGTTCCGGCCAGTTTGGCGAATGGTATTTTTTCATACCGGCTGAGTATGGTGCACCGGAATACTTCACCTGCTCTGGGCAGTAAAAGATTGACAAAATAAAGTGTTAAAACGGCAAGAAAGGAATTGTATAATTTGGGATTGTAACCAAGAGGCCTGATCAGCATATTCCATCGCATTGCCCTGCTGATTTGTGAAAGAACACTGAAAAGAATTGAAATCAGTATCCAGAAATAATTCAGATGCTTAAATGCACCCTTGTAATTATCCAGCGGCTCATCCTTGTAAACCCACCAGAATACGAAAATCCCTGCTCCCAGGAAAACAAAATACTTGAAAATGTTCAGGAATTTTTTCCACATAAAATTGAAATCAGCGTTACGGCATAATTTGCCGCAAAGGTAATGAAATATGTTAATCCTCTGAAATAAAACCATCATCGGCAGGTTAAGAAATTGTGTTATTTTTGCTCAGATGCAAAAAACCTGGATGCTTCTTATAACCGCTGTCTTTGTTCTTAATACAGAGAAAACTTCGGGGCAAAATGAACCAACGGATTCTGTAAGCATTATTGAAAATATTATTCTGCCTAAAGATTCAATGGTGCGGAACACCCGAAGAATGCCAGGAAAGTGGAACAACCTGTCAGACAGCTTGCTATTACCGCTAAATCCAAATCGCTTTAATCGTGAACTAAGTAACCTGCTTCAGAAATTTTATAATTCACAACCTAAAAAAAGAAAAATACCGGTCACCAATGTTAACCTCACTGCATATGACGGATTGATCATTCGAAATATTCAGTTCAGGAAACTTAACGTGTATTCAGGTTCGATAGAAGATACAAGTTACGTTCCATCTACCTGGACTGAAAAAGCGGTGACTGCTATCCATTTTAATACGCGCGAGAAGATCATCAGAAAAAACCTGCTCTTTCAGAAAGATGACCGGCTTGATGTTTTTCTGGTTGCTGAAAATGAGCGTATTATCAGGGAACTCCCTTATATCAGGGATGCGAGGTTTCTTATAAATACAATTGCAGGCTCACCTGATTCGATTGACGTTATTTTGCTCACAAAAGACCTTATCCCGTTAGGTTTCAGTGCTGAACTCTCAAGGCCGGATGCCGGGAATGCAAGCCTGGGATATTACAACATTTTCGGATACGGGCACCAGTTTAAAACTACGGCATATTGGGATGGAAGGCATGCCCCTTTTTTTGGGTACAGATTATTATATGGTATTCCCAATATTCAGGGATCATTTATCTCGTCAGAGCTTGAATATACCCAACGCTGGAATACCGAAATGAGCAGGATACGGCTGGAACGCAATTTCAGGACGGTAGGGATAAAATATGCCGGAGCAATTGAATTTACGGACGCCGATTTACAGCGGGATCTTATTTTGATCGATACTACCCTGCAGGATATTACCTGGAAATATACAAATTTTGATTTCTGGGCAGGCAGGTTATTCAATATAAAAAAAGGAAATACGGCTGGCGCCAGCAAAGGCCTGTTCCTGTCAGGCCGCACCTTTTATAATTATAACAGGGAAGCCCCGCTGACGGATGAACACAATTACTACGAGTTTCAGAACAAAACCATGCTGTTGTTTTCAACAGGTTTTACATACCGCGGTTTTCGAAAGGATAATATGATCTATACCTTTGACAGGGTAGAGGATGTTCCTTACGGATATATGTTTCAACTGACATCGGGGTACGAGTGGGGAGAATTCATCGACAGGCCCTATATCGCTGCCAATTTTTCATTTGGCAGATACCTTACCCGCCACTATTTATTCGGCCAGTTCGGATACGGGACATTTATCCATAATCATTCCCTTGAACAGGGAACAATTCATCTGCAGCTTAAGGGGTTTTCAAATCTGCACAACTGGGGATCGTTATTCCAGAACAGGAACTTCTATTCTTTTACCTATGTGAATGGAATAAACCGGTTTAGGGATGAGTTTACCCAACTGGAGAACAGGGGTGGCATTGCCGGACTTTACAGTCCTTCGTTGAGGGGCAATGAAAAATTTGTACTGAATCTGGAATCTGTTTTATTCAGTCCATACCGTTTGCTGGGATTTCGTTTTGCATTTTTTGCATCGGTGGACCTGGGGTTTATCAAAACAGAGAATCTCAGTTTTTTTCAATCAACCGCTTATTCGGGATTAGGCCTGGGTCTCCGCATCAGAAATGAACAGCTTGTTTTCGATACATTTGAGATTAAATTCTCGATTTTTCCGGGAATGCCCGCCGATGCTGATCCAATGTATATAAATGCAGGAAGTATTCCCAGGCTCAAATCAAATGTTCTTTTTCCCGACAAACCGGCGATTATTGATTATAATTAGTTGATAGTTGATAGTTGATTGTTGATAGTTGATTGTTGATAGGTGATTGTCGATAGGTGATTGAAATTGGAAGCTGGTAGATGGAGGTATCCCCCGCAGGCGGGGGCAGGGGGTGGATTTTACGGCTGTCTTTTCTACCGATAGCCTATCCTGACGGGATAACGAACTGCAAAACTGCAAAACTGCAAAACTTCCCCTATTCCAGCAATTTATTCAATATCTCCGTCATCTGATCCCGGTTGATAGTGCGGGTTGATTTGGGAAGATCATATTCATCAGGAAAAACTGCCAGTGGCTGAAATTTTTCGGCACTGAAACGCATACGGAGATGCATCAGCTTTAGCTCAAATTCCATTAACACCCCGTTGATTTTATGATAGGGATTAGTGGAATTGGGGTTCTTCAGGTCGATTTCCCCTGTATAATATATGTCGAAAGTGGTCTCGTTCGATGGCAGGTATATGATCGCTTTGTGACACTTGAAACCTGCAATATTTTTGGTTTCTTCAGTTTCTGTAATGACCATTTCATCCATTGAATTAAAGCAGCACATCAATTCATTGTGCTTGCCCTTATAAAGGTAATTCTTATCAATAACCTTCAAAATTGTGGAACATTTCCGGGAGCGAAAATTCGTAAGCGCTTCAAGTTTATAAAACCCTAGAAATCCTTCTATATTATTTATCGCTTCCTCCTGGTTAAACGTTAACTTCATACGCTTGGGCAAAATATCAAGCATCTTTTTATCCAGGTTATCGTTCAGATAGGTTATCTTATAATCTATTCTGCCTGATTCTATTCCCTTTTGACTGCTTCTGCCGCCACAGGATGAAAGAAGAATGGCTATCAGAATAATCAGGTAACCCGGGGATTTATTCATCAGTTAGTTTTGAGTGTGTGTAAGGTATTACGTGAATAATCTGGACGGGTTCGATTTCCAGCTATAAGTTTTGATCAAGCACCCTGAAAACAGTTATCAACGAATCAAACCGGGTGATAAGAAAACAGGCTACAAATTTATGAAAAAGTCATGTATAAAAATGCAAAAATGACAAATATCATGAACGGAAGCCGAATACTTTAGTTATTTTTGTAACGTCACCAGTATAGTTTACAGTTCTTTTAGTTATCATTCTAATCAATTAATTTTACTCAATATGCCATTCAATCTCCGAAACCGCAGCTTCCTGAAACTTTTGGATTTCACACCGGCAGAAATTAAGTTCCTGCTCGAACTTTCCTTTGATCTGAAAAAGGCAAAATACACCGGAACCGAACAGCCCCGTTTGACTGGAAAGAATATAGCCCTGATTTTCGAAAAAACTTCTACACGCACCCGATGTGCGTTTGAAGTGGCAGCCCATGACCAGGGAGCCCATGTTACGTTTCTTGACCCGGTTAGTTCACAGATAGGGCATAAGGAGTCTGTTAAGGATTCTGCCAGGGTACTAGGCAGAATGTTTGATGGGATTGAATACCGGGGACATGGACAGAAAATTGTGGAACAACTGGCTGAATATTCCGGTGTTCCTGTCTGGAACGGTCTGACCAATGAATTCCATCCAACCCAGGTGCTTGCTGATCTGATGACCATGATTGAACATTGCGACAAACCACTGTCACAAATGAAATTCTGTTACCTGGGTGATGCACGGAATAATATGGGCAACTCATTAATGGTTGGTTGTGCCAAGATGGGCATTGACTTTAGGGCTGCAGCACCGGCAGCCTGTCAGCCTGCAACTGATCTTGTGCAGACTTGCCGTAATATTGCGGCCATTACCGGGGCAAAAATCACCATAACGGAAGATATAGCCCTTGCAGTGAAGGATGCAGACTTTCTATATACCGATGTGTGGGTTTCTATGGGCGAGCCTGCTTCAGTTTGGGAAGAACGCATAAAGCTGCTTACCCCTTACCAGGTAAATGGTAACATAATGAAGCTTACCGGTAATCCAAAGGCGAAATTTTTGCACTGCCTCCCTGCCTTTCATAACCGCGATACCAAAGTAGGAGAGGAAACATTCCAAAAGTTCGGACTTGATTCCATGGAGGTAACCGAGGAGGTATTCGAATCAGGAGCTTCCATTGTTTTCGACCAGGCCGAGAACAGGGTGCATACAATTAAAGCAGTTATGGTGGCTACCCTCGGAAACTAAGGGTCTGTTAAAATTAAAAACAATTTTTTATCCAATGTCCCTACTTTTAGCGGGGATTGCTATATTTGTCGTTTAACCTTAACATTAATATCAACCTATGCTTTGTTTAGTACCTACTCTTGCAGGGATTCGACTGGAGTTTATCCTTTTTGCGCTTACCCTGATCAGCGTTGCAGTCTTCCACCACAAAACGATGTACGTGGCGTTAACCGGACTGGCTGCTGTTTTGATCGCTAAATATATCTTTACTGATTTTTCCTTCTTTGAACATATTGTGGGAACCACAGGCCATGAGGGAGAATGGCGGATCCTGCTGAACCTGCTGGGACTGCTCTTTGGATTTGCCATTCTCGCTGAACATTTTAAAGAGTCCAGGTTCCCTGAAATTCTACCTAATTATCTTCCGGATGATTGGAAAGGCGGCTTCCTGTTGCTGCTTTTTATTATGTTGCTCTCCTCCTTCCTCGATAATATTGCTGCAGCCATGATCGGGGGTACTATTTCCCTTATTGTATTTAAGGGCAGGGTACATATTGGTTACCTGGCGGCGATCATAGCGGCAAGCAATGCGGGAGGCGCCGGAAGCGTGGTGGGGGATACCACCACCACCCTTATGTGGATTGATGGGGTTAGTCCGTTTGATGTTTTGCATGCCTTTATAGGTTCTTTTGGAGCGGTAGCCGTTTTTGGAATCATTGCATCCATTCAGCAGGACCGGTATCAGAGGATTGTAAGTGACAGCCCGAAAAATGTTAAGGTAGACTGGGGAAGGATCGGAATTGTCTTCTTCATCCTGGTTTGTGCCATTGCCACAAACATGGCGCTCGATTTTCCGGCAGCCGGTGTCTGGATTGCCATATTGATCAGCACACTTTTCAGAAAAACTCCCTGGGGCGAATTGAAACACGCCTGGATGGGAACAGTTTTCCTGATGGCTCTGGTGACTATTGCCTCCCTTATGCCTGTGGAAGAATTACCTCCGGCATCACACTGGACAGCCTTTGCACTTGGATTCATTTCGGCCGTGTTTGACAACATACCCCTTACAAAACTGTGTTTGGAGCAGGGCGGGTACGACTGGGGCATACTTGCCTATTCAGTAGGCTTTGGCGGTTCCATGATCTGGTTTGGTTCATCTGCCGGTGTGGCACTGTCCAATATTTTTCCCGAGGCCAGGAATACCGCAAATTATCTCAAAAATGGCTGGCATGTGATTGTCTCCTATATTGTTGGATTTTGGGTGATGTACTTAATCGCCGGCTGGCATCCTCATGCACCACACAAAGATCAGGAAGGAAAGAAAATAGAGAATCCGGCGAAGTAGTTACTTCAGCGAAACCAGGTTATTTTTAATGGCAAATAAAACCAGGGACAGGCTGTTTTTACAGCCTGTCTTTGCAAACAGGTTTGCCTTATGATTTTCAATCGTACGGTCGCTTAAAAACAGTTTGGCCGATATTTCAGCGGTTCCCAACCCCTGGCAGATCAATTCAAGGATCTCCTGTTCCCGGCCGGTAAGGTTTATATTGGCAGGAGATTGCCTGTTGCGGATAAGCCTGAGTAGCAATTCCTGTGAAAAATAAGTTTTGCCATTCAGAATGTCCCGCACGGCAGTCTTTAATTCCGAATTATCTGCATCTTTGAGAATAAACCCCTTAACCCCGTTTTCAATTACACTGTTGTAATATTGTTCATCACCATACATGGATACAACCAATATTTTTAATTCAGGATGATCCCGGGCCAGGATCTTACTGGCTTCAATACCATTCAAAAGGGGCATGTTGATATCCATTATGATCAGGTCAGGTGCCAGGATACCCACGATTTCAACAAGTTCCTTACCATTCGGCACATCGGCAATTACTTCAATGTCATTTAGTTCCATCAGAATAAGCTTCAAACCCTGACGGAACAGGGAATGGTCATCTGCTATAATTACCCTGTATTTTTTCGTTGTCATAATTTGTTGCTGCTGTTTTTAAGCTCAGGATAAGTTCGAATCCATTTCCCGGGCTTGTTACCATTTCGAGTCGTCCTCCTAAGGATTGTATCCTTGATTTAATATTACTCAGGCCCATGCCACTTGCCGGGGTATTGAAATAATTATGCATGTCGAAACCGTTTCCATTGTCCTTATAATGACAATCAAGTGACATCGAACTGTAATTCAGATTAATAAAGATGTCGTTAGCCTGTGCATGTTTGATCGTGTTATTTATAAGTTCTTTAATAACCCTGTATACAACTGATTCAACTATTTCAGGAAATCTTGTTTTCCCGATATTTGATTGTAAATGTATGGCAATATTTCGTGTAAACAGATCAGAGATATTCTGAATGGCGGCTATCATTCCAAAATTAACAAGGATATGGGGGCTCATATCATTTGATATATTCTTGATTGATTCGATCATATCCCTTATAATCACACCTATATGGCTTGCAATATTGTTTTTTCTTTCGATGTTTTCATTTTCGACAAAAGAAGTAACATAAATTTTCAGGGCTGACATCAGGGGGCCTATTTCATCATGCAGGTCTTTGGCAATCCTTGTGCGTTCAATTTCCTCTGTCCGGATAATAGTTTCTATTAACCGGCGTGACAGGAATTTCCGTTCCGTTATGTCCCGGACTATTGTTAAAACAGCCTGCTGCCGGTTAAAAATGATGGGTACACTGCTGATTTCAATGGGTATTATCCTATCTGTAAAAGGAGATACGATTTCAATTTCAAAATTTCCCACTGCAATTCCCTCTCCCAATAGTTTGCGCCGTTCATTGATAACCTCTTTGAAGTTGGGCATAACATAATTGATAAGGTCCTCTTTCAGCACAAAACTTTTGTCAATTCCAAATTGTTTCAAAAAGGTATCATTTACCTCTAATATTTTGTAATTCCTGTCCGATATAAACATGCCATCGCTGGTTCCATTGAAGATGTTCCTGAAATTTGTTTCATTTTCACGGACGGACTCAAACAAGGAAATCAGTTCATTGGTTCTCTCTTCTACAAGTCTTTCAAGCTCAGTGCGGTACCTGTATAATTCATCCCGTTGCTTTTTTTGTTCTATGGTTTTCACTACGGTGATCGGCAGGATCTTCAGGTAATTGTAGTTTATGTCCTTTATCAGGTAGTCATAAGCACCTGCCTTCAGGGCCTTTACCGCTATTTCCTCACTGCCTTCTCCTGTAATGATGATCAGGGGGGAATCACCGAGGTAGGGAAACAGATCAATCGCTTGTCCATCCCCAAGATAAAAATCTGATACGACCGCCTGATAGGTTTTCCTTTTCAAAAAAGAGACCGCTTCTGTCAATGACGCCGCAATATCCGAATGAAAAGGGAAGGATAGATCATTCGATTCATGTTGAAAATACATCCTGTCAGCCAGGTTGTCTTCAACATATAGTATGTTTGTGATTGAATTATCCATGGAAATGCACTGGATTTAGGCGGCCTCTTTTCGATGAACAGGTTAAAAATACCACAATATGTTCTGAAATAAAAGCGCAGGACGTGATTTCCTGTTCCTCCAGGTACTGAATGATGTTTATTTTCCGGAGATATCTTAATTTTGGCAAATAAACTTCGAAAATGATGATCCGGGTTACGTTGTTACTGTTTCTGTTCGCAATATGTATTTCTGCTGGCCGGATTACAGATGAACAGGATTACTATTCGGGATATACACATGATAACTTTCGTACTGACACCCGTTACAGCGAAATGTTGGATGTTGAGCACCCCGATTTGCTTAGGTTACAGGCAGTATTGTTCTTTCTTACAAATGAGGTTAGGGTAAAGCACAATCTTGCCCCGGTAGCCTATTCTGTTAAGCTTGAAGAAGCGGCTCATATGCATGCTGAAGACATGGTAAAGCAAAAGTTTTTCAGCCATATGAATACGAAAACTAAAAGTAAATATACTCCAAACGACAGGGCTAAGCTGAAAAACATCGGCAATCCTTTCCTGGCTGAGAATATCATTGAAGGATACGGATTACAATACACTTCAAAAAAGTCTGTTTACCTGCGCGGAAAAGGTAACTTCAGCTATACGCCGGATGGTGAATTTCTTAAACCACATACCTACCTTTCGCTGGGAGAAACACTGATGACCGGTTGGATGAATTCCAAAGATCACCGTAAAAACATTCTTTCGAAGGAAGCCCTTCAATTGGGATGCGGCGTTTATTTCTTTTCAGATACTGAATTCAATAATATGCCATCCTGTAAAGCGGTACAGAATTTTCAATGGTATCAGTTGGTACAATAACCATCCTTTTTCAATCATTTAATCATTCAAACATCAAATCATTAGATAAATTTGCAGCATTACAAAATTTTTCCCGTCTATATAGTGAGTAAATGATTGAGCGATCATCTTTCAACATTCATCAGGATTTGATTAACAGATGCCGAAGTGGTAGCCGGCCGGCCCAGGAGGAAATTTACAGGCTATATTATAAGGCTATGTATAATACCTGCCTTCGGATACTGAATGACAGGGTGGAAGCTGAAGATGTGATGCAAGACGCTTTTTTGACAGCCTTTTTGAAACTGGACCAGTACAGGGGGGAAATGAGTTTTGGCTCATGGCTGAAGCGGATCGTAATTAACAAGTCGATCGATGCGCTCAGGGCCAAAAAGATACGGTTTGAAGAACTGGACGAAAAGCAGGTAGATGAGACAGCGCTGAATTTTGAATATGATCATACCCAGGAAGAAACCGAACGGCAGGTACTTAAAATAAAAGAAGCTGTTCAGAAACTTCCCGAGGGTTTCAGGGTAGTTCTTTCACTTTTTTTGTTCGAAGGGTATGACCATGAAGAAATTTCCCTGATATTGGGTATCAGTGAATCTACTTCCCGTTCACAACTGGCCCGGGCAAAGAAAAAGCTGGCAGACTATTTAAAGATGGAATGAAATGAAAACTATTGACGATTTTATTCAACAACACGGCGGGATGTTCGAAAGCGAAGAACCCGGACTGGGACATGAAGACCGCTTCAAAAGCCGGTTGGATGCCCTGCATTCCACCCGCAGGCCCCGTTTGAAAATTGTACTGATTCAGATTGCAGCCATTCTGATTCTTGGAATTGTCATTTCCTATTTTGCAGTTAAGGAATTCAGGATGATTGATAATCAAATAAATAATATGACTCATGATAATTCTTACCAGGAATTGAATGAAGCCGAGACTTTTTATACATCGCAGCTCAATATTTACTATACTAAGATTCAACAATTAGGTTTTAATAATGACAAGGCTGAAAAAAAAGAGGTTTTGCAGGAATTATCAGCCATGGATGAACAGGTGCAGGCTATGAAATATGATTTGGAACAAAACCCCGATGATGAAAGGGTCATTTCTGCCATCATTAATTTCTACCAGTTAAAAATTGAAATGATGGATGTGATTATAGCCAGAGCCCAAAAAATAAATACCACAATTCTTTAAATTCAAAGATTATGAAAACATTTTTTTCAATAGAAAGATCATTTGCCACTCTGCTTATATTTTCAGTGACTTTTGGGCTGCTCGCACAAAATACCCAGACGAAAATTATTAAGAGGGATTTTCCGGTAAATGCAAATACAAAACTTGAATTGTCAAACAAGTACGGCAATGTGAATATCTTAAATACAACGGATCAGACGCTGACAATCGAAGTGAATGTAAAAGTCAATATTCGTGACAAGGAACGTGGTGCGGCAATTCTTGAAAATGTAGGGATCGAAATCTCACAGGAAGGTGATATCATCCGGGCAGAAACTAATCTTGAAGATGACTTCAGCAGGATGTTCCGGGGTTTTAACATGGGTGACGGGGGATTGGAGATCAATTATTCCGTTAGCATGCCCAGGACAGTGCCCCTTAATCTTTCTAATAAATACGGCAATGTATTTGTGGATGAACTCACTGCTACCTCCACTCTTGATATCAAATATGGCAAGCTTACTGCAAACAAGATCATTCACGATTCAAAAGAACCGCTGAGCAAGATATACCTGTCGTACTCCAATGGTTCCATACAGGAAACAAAGTGGCTGGAGCTCGATATTAAGTATTCAAAGATCAGCATTACCGAGAGCAAGGCGCTGGCTGTGATGAGCAAGTATTCAAAAGTATATGTCACCAATGGCAGTTCTATTGTAAGTGAATCAAAATATGATACATATGAAATCGGAAAACTGAATAATTTCATCACAACCGCCGGGTATGGCCATTTCACTATCGCTGAATTGTCGGGAAAACTTCAACTCGACACGAAGTATACGGATGTAGTTGTAAACCGGATATCTGCTGGATTTGAGAGCGTAAAGATAACAAACAGTTATGGAAATTATAAACTGGGTATAGACCCCGGCGCCACCTATAAACTGAATGCCTATTCAAAGTATTGCAACATAGTTTACCCGCAAAACGGGGCTCGCGTAAGCCGGTTCGACGAAAACAACGAAATGAAGGTGAATGGGATAGTCGGCGGAAGCGGCACTCCCACAGGGGAAGTATCTGTAAACTCGCACTATGGAGATATCAGGCTGATACCGTAAGCAGTGACAAGTGACGAGTGACAAGTGACAAGGAAGAAGAGTTCTGCAGTTCTGTAGTTCTCATTCTAGAGGGTACAGGAGAAATCAATCAGGATAACAATGGGTTACCCAAAATTTTAAACGCAGAGAAAGTAAGATTTGCTTACCAGGCTTTATTGAGCTCGCGAAGAAATCTCATTGCATTCGATTAAACGTTTCAGTATCAAATCAACGAATAAACAAATCCCCTGCCGCGTCAGCCAAATCAACAAATCAACAAATCAACAAATCAACTAACTCGTCCCTTGTCACTTTTTATTATCTTTGCAGAGAATCATTCCCTGCATGAGCAATTTTTTAGTATCAGCACGAAAATACAGACCGTCCAATTTTGACACGGTTGTCGGTCAGCCCGCCATTTCCAATACATTGAAAAGCGCTATCAGATCCGGACAGGTGGCGCACGCATATCTATTCTGCGGTCCCCGCGGTGTGGGGAAAACAACCTGCGCCAGGATATTTGCGAAAACACTCAATTGTTTTAACCTGTCGGAAAGCATTGAAGCCTGCGAACAGTGTGAATCATGCAAATCTTTTAATGAATCGCGTTCCTACAACATCCATGAACTTGATGCTGCATCCAATAATTCGGTGGATGACATCCGAAGCCTGATTGACAAGGTAAGGATATTGCCGCAGGTTGGAAAATACAGCATTTATATAATCGATGAGGTTCATATGCTTTCCCAGGCTGCCTTCAATGCATTTCTAAAAACCCTGGAAGAGCCGCCTGCCCATGCAATATTTATCCTGGCTACAACCGAAAAACATAAGATCATTCCCACCATACTTTCCCGGTGCCAGATATTTGACTTTCACCGTATTAGAGTTGAGGATATAGTTAGTTACCTTTCGCATGTCGCCGGACAGGAAGAAATCAGGTACGAGATAGAAGCCCTGAATGTAATTGCCTTAAAGGCAGATGGTGCCATGCGCGATGCACTTTCCATATTTGACCAGGTGGCCAGTTTCTCTCAAAAAAACATTACGTATGCTGAAGTACTTGAAAACCTCAATGTACTTGATTATGAGTATTATTTTAAAATTACCGATGCCTTTTTGAAGCAGGATGCAGCCAGTGCCCTCCTAATATTTGATGAAATCCTTCAGAGAGGCTTCGATGGTCAGAATTTTATCGGTGGCCTTTCATCCCATTTCCGCGATCTGCTGGTTTGCAGGGATGCCTCAACTGTCCAGCTTCTTGAAGTAAGTGAATCCCTGAAGTCCAGGTACAGGCAACAGGCCATGGTTTGTGATCCGGATTTCTTGTTCCAGGCACTTGTGATCTGTGATCAGTGTGAACTTACTTATAAGTCCAGTAAAAATCAACGTCTTCACGTAGAAATCTCAATCATCAGGGGCTGCAATTTGCAGGCTCAAAAAAAAAACCTGAATTCAGAACTACCGGCGCTTAAGATCCCGGAAATAGTTAATTCTGAAACCGTTACTATACCGGTACATGCACAATCCCCAATAATGTCGCCATCGCCGGTAACACCAGCTCCCACGCAATTACCGTCACAGGAATCACCCCAGTCCCCTGAATCTGTGAAACCGGTGGCCCGTCATTCACAATCCATCCCTTCAGGAAAACCGGCCATTTCAACGGAACCCGATGCGTCTTATAACCTTCCTCCGCGTATTTCAATTAAAGAGGCGCTTGAAGCCGGCAAAAAAACGGAGCAGTCGGTTTCTCAGACTGCAGACTCAACAGGTCCGGTAAATCACGAGTCAATAGTAAGGCACGAACCTGTTACCCAGGAATTGCTTCTTGAATGCTGGAATAATTTTGCCATTCTGATAAGGGAAGAAAAACCACGTATGGCTGTTACCCTGAAAAGTATTCAGCCATCGCTGACAGGGGTTTCCGTTATTTCAGTCAAATTGAATAACCGGGATCAGCTTGAAGATTTCAACTCTTCCACGAAACCGGAATTGGAGAAATACCTACGTCATGAGTTGAGGAATGATCTGATCACCATTCTGGCAGAGTTAGTGGAACCCACCGGTCCTTCCCAGGTACGTCTGTATACAAGTGAAGAGAAATTCAAATATCTTAGCCTCAAGAATCCGGTATTATCAAAATTCAGACAAAATCTAAATCTCGAACTCGAATAATCCTAAATCATATCTCCATGGAAGGACATAAAATTACCCTGGTAAATAATTCATTAGTTGTACCTGATGACCCGATTATCCCTTTTATAGAGGGAGATGGCACCGGGCCTGATATCTGGGCAGCATCAGTAAAAGTTTTCGACGCTTCAGTTGCCAAAGCATACAACGGAAAGCGCAGGATCATATGGCGTGAAGTCCTTGCGGGAGAAAAAGCTTATAAGGCCACACAGAACTGGTTACCGGAAGAAACCCTCCAGGTAATCAGGGAGTCACTGGTTGCCATAAAAGGTCCCCTTACCACTCCTGTAGGGGGTGGTATCCGGTCGCTCAATGTTGCCCTGCGCCAGATTCTCGACCTTTACGTATGTCTCCGGCCGGTAAAATATTATGCAGGAGTACCCTCACCCGTAAAGGATCCTACCACTACCAACATGGTGATCTTCCGTGAAAATGCTGAAGATATATATGCGGGTATCGAATTTATGCAGGGAACACCCGAGGCAAAAAAAATCATTGGCTTCCTGCAAAAAGAAATGAACGTTTCAAAGATCCGTTTCCCTGAAACCTCTTCAATCGGTATAAAACCGGTATCGAAGGAGGGAACGGAAAGGCTTGTTCTGGCTGCATTTCAATACGCCATAGATCACGATCTGCCCTCGGTTACCCTTGTTCATAAGGGCAATATCATGAAGTATACTGAAGGCGCTTTTCGCGATTGGGGATATGCACTGGCCAAATCTGCTTTTGGGGCAGTTGAAATAGACAATGGTCCCTGGTGTTCTTTCAACAATCCCAAAACTGGCAAAAAAATAGTTGTGAAAGATGTAATTGCCGATGCGTTCCTTCAACAGATACTTACCCGTCCTGCCGAATATTCTGTAATTGCCACACTTAACCTGAATGGCGATTATATATCCGATGCCCTTGCTGCAATCGTTGGGGGCATTGGGATTGCCCCGGGTGCCAATATCAATTATAAAACCGGTCATGCTGTTTTTGAGGCAACCCATGGAACTGCTCCCAAATATGCCGGTAAAGACATGGTAAATCCCGGTTCGGTGATTTTGTCAGGCGTAATGATGCTTGAATACCTGGGATGGCACGAAGCCGCAAATCTGATAACCAAAGGACTTGAGGCATCCATTCTTGCAAAAAGGGTGACATATGATTTTGAAAGGCTGATGCCGGGGGCTGTTAAATTGAGTTGCTCCGGATTCGGTGATGAAATAATCAGTCATATGGTGTGAACAAATCTCCATATAGAAGGGCAATACAGCATAAATTGCTTTGTGGCATGAGTTAATACATTAACTTTGCACGGTTTTTGAACAGGATCAATCCTGTTCAAGTTTGATGAATAATACGAATATTATATCCAATGGCCATTTCGAATATACTGAATAAATTTTTTGGTAATAAATCACAGCGTGATATTAAGGAGATTATGCCCCTCCTGAAAAAAATACAGGAAGCATATCCGCTCATCGAAAAGATGAGTCACGACCAATTAAGGGCAAAAACAATTGAGATTAAAGAGAAAATCCAGAATACTGTCAGGGAGAAGGAAGCTGTCATTGCGGATTATAAGGTTCAGATTGAAACCGGAAACCTCGATGTGGAAAAGGTTGAGGAGATATATCGTGATATTGACCGCATTGAAAAGGAAATCGTTGCAGGCATTGAAGATAAGCTTTTGGAAGTATTGCCGGATGCATTTTCAATTGTTAAGGAAACAGCCCGGAGATTTAAAGAAAATGAATTCATTGAGGTTACAGCCGGTGACTTCGACAGGAATTATGCTGCCCAGCGCAATAGTGTACTGATCGTGGATGATAAAGCCCGATGGATGAGAACCTGGATGGCAGGCGGAAATCCGATCAGCTGGGACATGGTGCATTATGACGAACAGCTTCTCGGCGGAATCACGCTGCATGAAGGTAAAATATCGGAAATGGCAACCGGTGAGGGCAAAACCCTGGTTGCAACGCTTCCTGTGTTCCTCAATGCATTGGCTGGCAGAGGCGTACACATTGTAACTGTCAATGATTACCTTTCAAAACGTGACTCCGAATGGATGGGCCCTATTTTTGAGTTTCATGGCCTTACCGTGGATTGTATCGATAAGCATCAACCGAATTCCGAATCCCGCAGGAAAGCTTACCAGGCAGATATCACCTATGGAACCAATAATGAATTTGGTTTTGACTACCTGCGTGACAATATGGCGATCAGCCCTTCAGACCTTGTTCAGCGTAAACATCATTATGCCATTGTGGATGAGGTCGACTCTGTGCTTATCGATGATGCCCGTACACCTTTGATTATTTCAGGTCCCGTCCCCAGGGGCGAGGACCAGTCATTTGAGGAATTTAAGCCGCAGGTCGAGAAACTTGTATCGGTACAGAGAAATCTTGTGACCAATTTATTGGCAGAATCAAAAAAACTGCTTGCTGACAATAAGACAGAAGAGGGCGGTTTTAAATTATTGCAGGCATTTAAAGGACTTCCGAAAAGCAAAGCCCTGATCAAATTTCTTAGTGAGCAGGGTAATAAAGCATTATTGCTCAAAACGGAAAATCATTATATGCAGGAAAACAGCAAGAATATGCACCTGGCAACAGATGAGCTGTATTTCATTATTGATGAGAAACTGAATTCGGTTGAAATGACCGAGAAAGGTACTGACATAATTACGGGATCAGCCTCTGATCCCAATTTCTTTATCATGCCGGATATCGGGTCGGAAATTGCTGAGCTGGAACGTGCCGCCCTTTCTCCGGAAGATAAATTGCTGAAAAAAGATCAGCTTTTGCAGGATTATGCCATTAAGTCAGACCGTATCCATACCGTAAACCAATTGCTGAAAGCGTATACCATGTTCGAAATCGATGTGGATTACGTGGTAATGGATAACAAGGTGAAGATTGTGGACGAACAGACCGGACGTATTCTTGAAGGAAGAAGGTATTCCGAAGGATTACACCAGGCTATTGAAGCCAAGGAGAAGGTTAAGGTGGAGGCTGCAACACAAACCTTTGCCACCATTACACTCCAGAATTATTTCAGGATGTACCATAAGCTGGCAGGTATGACCGGAACGGCTGAGACGGAAGCAGGCGAGTTATGGAATATTTACAAGCTGGATGTGGTGGTTGTGCCAACCCACAGGAAGGTGATCAGAAATGACCAGGAAGATCTTGTTTATCGTACCAAAAGGGAAAAGTATAATGCTGTAATCGAGGAAATATCCAGGTTACATAACGAGGGACGTCCATCACTTGTGGGTACCACCTCGGTTGAAATATCAGAGCTGTTAAGCCGGATGTTAAAGATCAAGGGTATCAAACACAGCGTGTTGAATGCCAAGTTGCACCAGCGTGAAGCTGAGATTGTAGCCGAAGCCGGAAAAAGCGGCATTGTAACCATAGCAACCAATATGGCAGGCCGTGGTACGGATATAAAGCTGAGTCCTGAAGTACGGGAAGCCGGAGGTCTTGCAATTATCGGGACCGAAAGGCATGAGTCGCGCCGTGTTGACCGTCAGTTGAGGGGTCGTGCAGGCCGCCAGGGGGATCCGGGAACATCCCAGTTTTATGTTTCGCTCGAAGATGAGCTGATGCGATTATTCGCCTCCGACCGGATTGCCGGCTGGATGGCAAAAATGGGTTGGAATGAAGGAGAACCGATCCAGGCTAAAATGATTACACAGTCCATTGAACGGGCGCAGCGGAAGGTGGAAGAAAATAACTTCGGTATCCGTAAAAGGCTGCTGGAATATGACGATGTAATGAATTCCCAGCGTGAGGTGATTTATACCAAACGCCGCCATGCATTGTATGGTGAAAGAATACAGGTGGATGTAGCCAATATGATGTTTGATGTTTGTGAAAGTCTGGTTGCCCAGCTGCACGGAAATGTGGATTATGAGGAATTTGTGCTCACCGTATTACGGGTTCTTTCGGTTGAACCCCCCATCAGCAGCCAGGAGTATGTTAAACTTTCGCCAAACGAAATCTCCGACCGGATATACCAGAGCCTGAGGGAAACTTACCAGAGAAAGCAGTCGGTTATATCAAAACAGGCTTTTCCTGTGATTCGTGATGTTTTTGAAAAACAGGGAAAGCAGTATGAAAATATTGTTGTTCCCATTACCGATGGATTTAAGGTATACCACATCCTGACAAACCTTGAAAAAGCCTACCGGACAAACGGGGATGAACTGGTCAGGTCATATGAAAAAAGTATCATGCTGAGCATGATCGATGATTCATGGAAGGAACATCTCCGTGAACTGGATGACCTCAGGCAATCGGTTCAAACTGCCACATATGAGCAGAAGGATCCGCTGCTGATCTATAAATTTGAATCATTTGAGTTGTTCCGTACCATGATTGATAAAATCAACCGCGATGTGGTTGGAATATTGATCAGGGGACAAATCCCGATTCGCGAAGGCAGTGAATTTCAACGTGCCCAGGCACCTAAGCGAACCGACTTTAGCCAGATGGAAGCTAAAAAGAATGAATTTGAATCGGATGCCAACACTTCCAAAAAGAAAGAAGAACATGTTCAGCCTGTACGCGTGGAAAAGAAAGTGGGTCGTAACGAACTTTGTCCCTGCGGCAGCGGCAAGAAATATAAACACTGCCATGGCGCAGGCTCACTGGTGAGTTAGGAATTTACGATTTACGATATACGATTTACGATTGATTGGCAGATTGTTGATTATGATTTGCCGTGTGAGGCAACCTTATTTCTTAATGTTTTTAAGGAAGCAACAATAATCGAAATAATTTCATCGGTTTCTTTTCTTATTGGATTAATTCTTTCAGGAGAGCTTAATCCACTATCTTGTATTATTTCAAGCCAGTACAATGTTTCATCGGCTTCCTCTTCCACGATTTTTAGCTTATTTATGAAGTCAGGTGCAGATTTAGCTCTGCAAGAGGATCTATAATTGGCACCTATTGAGGTTGAACATCGGATTATTTGTTTTGATATCTCCCAGGTGGAGGTTTTTGAGGGAAGTTCATCCACAAGTTTTATTACTTCCAAACCAATTTGCTTGGTTCTTTTTTTAATTATTTCTTGCATATAACATAATTTTTAAATTCAAAATTCAACTTTTGAAATAAAAAAATTCCTAAAATCGTAAATCGTAAATCGTAAATCGTAAATCGTAAATCGTAAATCGTAAATCGTAAATCGTAAATCGTAAATCGTAAATCGTAAATCGTAAATCGTAAATCGTAAATCGTAAATCG
>JBGSSA010000147.1:0-45265 GCA_041737295.1 Bacteroidales bacterium
TGTGCAAAAAAAGAAAGACCTTACCGGCTCAGTGGGTATTGTGAATGTGGAAGAAATGAAAAAGGTGAAAGTTTCAGGTGTGGCGGAATCCTTGCAGGGACAGGTTGCAGGAGTGTCCGTGCAGACAAACGGCGATCCGGGCCGCATGGCAGATGTGCGTATCCGCGGGGTGGGGTCTTTTTCTGATGTTGGTCCATTATATGTTATCGATGGCTTGATCCTCAATGATGCAAACCACCTCAATCCTTCCGATATTGAATCTATACAGATCCTCAAGGATGCTTCAGCTACAGCGCTGTATGGCTCAAGGGGTGCCAATGGTGTAATTATAATTACAACACTGAAAGGTCAGGATGGACCCATGAAGATCGATTTCTCGGGCAATTTTGGATTGCAGGAAATCGGGAAGAAAATCGAAATGATGAACACGGAACAGTTCTTGTATTATAATCAACTTAGTTATACAAATGCGGGCAGGGAATGGCCCGGCCGTCCCGAGCCCGGAGAGGTGATCCCCAATACAGACTGGCAGAAAGCGATTTTTGAGACAGGCAAGGTTTCGGACCTGAACCTCTCCGCTTCAGGTGGCAGTGCGAACACAAAATATATGCTGGGAGCCGGTTATTATTCACAGGATGGAGTACTTGAAGGACCCTGGTACAAAAGATATACTTTCCGGATCAATACGGAAGGGAAACGCGGGATCATCACGTTCGGGGAAAATATTTCCCTTATACATACCGATCAAAAACTAACCAATCTGTGGACGAGTTCTTTTACCAATGCGCTGAGCATGCCGCCGGTTATTCCGGTTTATGATCCGAATGAGCCATCCGGCCGTGGAGGGTATGGTTATGGCAACGGCAAATATGAAACATATAATACAAATCCGGTTGCACTTCAGCAATCGGTAAATGACAGGCTGGCAAATAACCGCATACTGGGCAATCTGTTCGCGGAACTCGAAATTGTGAAAGGGTTGAAATACAAAGCCAATTTTGGGATTGATTACTGGTATGGTTCTCGGAAACAGATGGATGAAGCAGTCACCATGCGGTATGCTTCCACACAGATAAAATTCAACGACAAGCTCTGGCAGAACACGGAAGAGCGTATGAGCCTTCTCATGGAGCATACTCTCGACTATACCCGTACTTTTGGGGATCATACATTTGAAATACTGGCGGGATATACACTCCAGGACAACAAATTCAAATACCAGGCCAATGAAGGGTACAACCAGAAAGTAGATGGCAAGTGGCAGATTGACCTTGTCGGGGAACAATTCAATATGTGGGGATCAGAGCAGGAAAACAGGTTGCTGTCATACCTCGGCCGGATTAATTATAATTTCAGGGATAAATACCTGTTACAGTTTAATATACGTCGTGACGGATCATCCAAATTCGGAGAAAATAACCGATGGGGAAATTTCCCCTCAGCTTCCTTTGGATGGCGTGTAAGCAATGAGCCTTTCTTTGAAGCCTTTAAGAGTACTATGAATGATTTCAAATTACGCATAAGCTATGGCGTAATCGGGGATATGCAGGCTCTTGGAAATTATGATTATATCCCTTCGGTGGATTTCAGCGGACCCTATCAGGGCCTTTATTCTTTCTTTGGGAAGGATCAGATCGCCAATGAAGGTGCCATTCTTACCCAACGTGCCAATCCTTACCTGAAATGGGAAACAAAAACCACCCTTAACGTGGGATTTGATTATGCATTTCTTCAAAACCGGATCTCCGGATCTTTTGAATGGTTTAATTCCGTTTCTTCGGACCTGCTTGTCAGGCTTCCCATTTCACTTGCCACAGGGGTGGGCATCGATGATGTAAATTATTATGCCGGTTCGAGCTTGTGGACCAACTATGGTGAAATGCAGAACAGGGGGCTTGAATTCTCCATTGTATGGCGTGATAAAAAAGGTGAGGTGAATTACAGTATTGGTGCAAACGTCACTTCGTTGAAGAACAAAGTACTAAAACTGGGCACATCGGAAGGCTACAGGGAGGGTGATTACGGCCAGGTAAACAGAACCCAGGAAGGCCGTTCCGTATCTGATTTCTACCTTATTAAAATGGATGGTATCTTCCAGAACTGGGACGAGGTATTTGCCTATACCGCCACACTGAACGATGGTTCGGTAGCCCTGATCCAGCCGGATGCCCATCCCGGCGATGTGCGCTATGAGGATTTCAACCACGATGGTAAAATCGACCTTGCAGGAGATCGCCAATGGGTAGGAAGCCCGATCCCGAAATTCGAATTTGGCTTTAATGCTTCCGCTGATTATAAAGGTTTCGATTTCTCGATGTTCTGGACCGGACGGTACGGGAACAAGATCTTCAATGGACAACGGCAAACCCTGGAGGCCATGGATGCCCCGAACAACATGCCCGCCGACCTGAAACCATGGACTGCAGAGAATCCCTCGAATACGACTCCGCGACCCTTATTTGGGCCCAATGACAATGTTCTGTTCCAATCGGACCGCTGGCTTGAAGATGGCTCATTTCTGACATTAAAAAACCTTCAGTTCGGGTATAACCTCTCCTCCGCACTGGTTACTAAAATGAAATTTTTAGGTGGCTTCAGGATCTATATCAGCGGTCAGAACCTGGTAACGATTACAAAATACAAGGGGTACAATCCTGAACTTACCGGAAACGGAGTGTTTGAGCAGGGCTGCGACTGGGGCCAATATCCACCGGTCAGATCGTTCATGGTTGGTTTTCAGATGTCCCTTTAATGTAAGAATATGGTTAAATCATATAGATATTACAACATGAAAAAAATTATCCTCAATACCCTGGTTTCCGCATTCCTGATGCTGGGGTTATCCTGTTCCGAAGATTACCTTGATCTGAAAGATCCCAACAGGGCTTCGGCCGATACATACTGGCAACATGAGGAGGACTACAGGTTGGCCATTAATGCTGCGTATTCATGCTTCCGGTTACCGGGATATTTCGGCCGGTGGTACCATGCCGATATGGTCCTGAGAAGTGATGAAGGATGGAGTAAGAGTCCGGCACCGCATTGGATTGCTATTGCAACCTTTAATACCACCAGCTATAGTTCTTCAGAAGGAGTGGTTCAGCCCTGGCTCATGTTATACAGGCAGATCTTTTATTGCAACCAGGTGTTTGATTATATGACCGAACGCGGGTATGTACTTTTCCAGGATAAGGCGGAAGCGGACCGCATTGTCGGCCAGGCTTATTTTATGCGCGGATTTGCCTACTGGTACCTTGCAGGTACTTATGCAAAGGGGCCACGACAGGTGAATTCAACCGATAACGGGGAAATAATAGAACAGGAAGAAATATACAAACAGGCCATGAGTGATTTCCAGGAAGCAGAAAAATTATTGCCGGCAGACTGGACGGATTTTGGTGGATCCGCTGAAAAGGGAAGGGTCACCTCCGGGGCGGCAAAGGCCATGATCGCCAAGACTGCCATGCAGCTGGCCGGTTATTATAAACGTCCGGGAAATGATGCCTCCCAGGCACCCGCATACTGGCAGCAGGCAAAAACAAAAATGGATGAAATCGAGGCAATGGATATTTACCGGCTCGTACCCGAATATCGCGACAATTTCTCGGAATTTAACGAGTTGAACGAAGAATCCATTTTTGAGATTATTTTCAGGGATGAAATTTACAATGGGAAAGAAGTGGGCACACAGAGGGGTAAGTTTATCGGTTTCCCGGTAGGCGGAATCGGTGCATGGCATGATGTATATGCCAGGGCCTGGCTGCTGGATGAATTCAAAAAGGAACTGACAGCCGATGGGAAGGAAGATCCACGCCTTAGTGCCACCCTCATCTGGAATAAACCGGGTGATACCACCCAGTATTATGGAAAAACATGGGCTCAATGGGATGCCGCTGCCACCACGGAGGCTGATAAGCTCACCCAGGTATGTTACTGGAACAAATACACCAATGCGGAATTCAAGGCCAGCGAAGATTATAAAAATGGCATCAACTTCAGGATGGTAAGGCTTGCAGATATTTACCTCATGCAGGCTGAAGTGATCAATGAACTGGATGGTGACCGCAATATGGCTGTCGAATACATCAATAAAGTCCGCAGGCGTTCAGGCATGGCTGATCTGAATGCATCCGGACTTTCCACCTATGCTGCTTTGCTTGAACAGATCAAACATGAAAGGCTGGTTGAGTTATGCGGGGAATGCACACGCTGGAATGACCTCGACCGATGGGGTACGCTGTTTAACCAGGAAGAAATAAACTGGCTTGCATTGAACAGGGATGAGGATTTTTCCTCATTTAAAATTGGAATCAGCCATCGGTTTATAATTCCAAACAGTGAAATTTCCCTTTACCCGGGGTTGACCCAGAATGAGGGCTATTAAGACATAATTATCCACTATTTCACAGGAAGCTAAAAAAATTGAAAATGAAAAAAAACATCCTCGTTTT
The DNA here is from genome assembly GCA_041737295.1 of Bacteroidales bacterium. Lineage (GTDB taxonomy): Bacteria > Bacteroidota > Bacteroidia > Bacteroidales > UBA10428 > UBA5072. The sequence continues at coordinate 4,452 of JBGSSA010000147.1, forward strand.
GATTATTGCAGGAATCGCATTCGGATATTATTCCTGTACTGATATTCAGGGTGATGGTATCGAAACCATTATATACAATGGCAGCAGTGTTCCCGAAGATTCAGCTTACAGGAACCCGGTATGGGATTTTGATCTTTCCGATGCCAGTGTTTTCCTGAGCTCCGGTCCGTATTACAGTATGGGATCTGAAAAGGCCTGGGCCGCAGGAATACAATATGTTGTTCCTACCCTGACTTCTGCCAACCTGATGGATTGGTCGTTGATCTCTCAGGCCGAGGCATTTCTGGATAAACCGGTGTGGGCCGAAGGCAACGTTACTTCGGTAACCGGGCTGTTTTCCAAATCCCTGGGCATGTACTACCTATTCTATAAACTCGGAAATGCAGGAATTGGCGTAGGAGATGCAAAAACTCCGCAGGGACCGTACCATGATTACGGAAAGTTCACCGATAAGGAAGCGCTGGGTGCAAGCGACATAATTGATCCTTTTGTATATGCCTCAGGAAGCGTTTTCTACTTGTTCTATGGTGTACCTTCGGACGGCATCTATGCTATAAAGCTGAATGTGAAGAAAAATACCATACCACAGCTGGATGGTGCCCCTGTTAAAGTGGCCGGTCCTGATTTTTCGGGGCCCTATGTAAGGAAAAGGGGAACAAGATTTCAGTTTGTCGGTACCCATTCCGGTCAGATTGTCATGGGAATATCCGGCGATATAGAGGGTCCCTATCTTGATAACTCAGGGACAAGCCTGGTTCAGGGTAGCGGAACACCCCTTGTAACTATCACGGATGATTTCCGGGAAATAGGGCAGTGCGCGGGCATTCATATAGACCACCAGGATGATGAATGGATACTGTATACGGCAGTGGAATCATCACTACCTACGTTGCCGACCGGGGAAACACGATATGTGCTGATGCTGAACCGGATCGAATATGATGATAACGGATGGCCTGCCCGGCCAATCGAAGCCGCCATAGGTTATGTATATCCACGATTCGATTAATCATAAAACCTGAATGCATTTCACTACTAAAGATCAGTCTCTTAACTATTTAAATTAAAATCTACACCTATGAAAAGAAAACTCTACACTTTCGCGCTTGCACTGTTGTGTGCCGGCGCATTTTCACAATCCTTCGAGGTACATAAGGAACTCGGACAGGCCTGGGGAGGCGGAACATCCGTCGATATTAACAATGACGGGAATCTCGACTTCATTATTGCAGGAATGAAAAACAATCCCCTCGAGCCGGTTCTCGATGAGGAAGGCAATCCTGTAGATGCGAACGAAGACGGCAAAGCTGATACCTCTGAAAGATGGATCAGGGTATACATATATAATACCGAAACAGCGGAATATGATGTTACTCCTACGAATCTTCGGGTAGCAGACAGGCCCAATATGGACTGGTATGATTTTGACGGAGACGGACTGCAGGACGTGATCATCGGTGAGCATAGCTTCGGCAATTATCACGGGGGCATTTATAAAAACCTGGGCGACGGCAATTTCGAAAAACAGGATTTCCCCTTTGATTCGGCAACAATGGCTGGTGTTTTTGGCGATTTCAACCGTGACGGCTATTTCGATTATTTTTGCCTGAGTCATGATTCCCTTGGTTCAGCAGTATATATTAACCAGGGAGACAATACATTCGAGGCAGACAATTCCACGTTCGGGGAATTTTCATTTGGTCTGGGTCAGGCCAGGGTTGTGGATATCAACAACGATGGCTTACAGGACATATTTGTTTCAGCAAACTGGGACAATATGGGGTCATTTGATCACAGCGCCCGTGTTTTTGCCGATTTCTTCCTGAATAATGATGAAGAGCCGGGTACTTTTTACCGTGCCAATATCGGAGATAACGGTGTACATATGAAAGGCAACGGTGGTGTTGACTTTGCCGATTTTGACGAAGACGGATGGCTCGACTTTGCACTTCATGGAGAAGGGGGTTTAGGAACCGATGAACCTGGCGAAGGTCAGAATGAATGGATGTGTATTTCACATGTGTACCTCAACCAGGGAAACAATACTTTTGTAGATCAACCTCAAACCGCTTTCCAACCTGACCTCCGCCCATTGAACAGCACCGGAAAAGCCACTGCTACAATAGACTGGAACTATGATGGTCATTATGACCTGATCCTTTCGGGATGGAATCCTATTGTGAATGAGGTTGGCACAGAAACACAGGCTGGTTACCTGTATACGGGAAACGGAACCGGCACCTTCGCTGAGGTTGGCCGTGTGCCGGGTGGATCGGAAACTGTAATCCTTTTTAATGACTGGAATGATGACGGATTTCTTGATTATTTCGCTTCAGGTCATACCTGGGATGCCATGTTCGTTACCGGTGATGACCAGGGAAGAAGCGCAGTGGTATATTTCAATGAGAATACAGACAGTCCTAATGAAGCCCCGGGTGCACCAACCGAACTGGAACAGCAGGTTGAAGATAACAGCGTACAACTCAGCTGGGCTGCCCCGGAGGATGATATGACACCGACCGAAGCGCTTTCATACGAAGTATTCGTTATGGATGCAGATGAAAATTACCTGATCGCTCCTGCTTCTTTTGTAGGCGGTGATAATGACGGCCTGCGTAAATTATTGCAGATGGGAAATGCCAATCTCAACACATCGCTGCCTCTTTATAACCTGGCTAATGGTGACTATACCTGGGGAGTCCAGGCAATTGATGCTTCCTACGCAGGTTCAACTTTCGCAACAGGAGCCTTCTCCATTGGAGTTCCTTCTTCAACGGACAACATACCTGCCGAAGCACTGGCAAAAATTTATGCACAGAACAGCACCCTGTATGTCAGTTTAAAAACTGCATCGGCAGGAAAGGTAACCGTGTTGAATATGGTTGGCCAGGCACTTGACAGCAGGAGTATTCATGGTGATTACTCACTGTCGGTGGGTGCCGGCGTTTATATCGTTAAAGTAACTGTTGGAACCCAGCAGGAGATCAGGAAGATAGTAGTGGAATAATTGGTTTAGGCATAGCCTTCAGGCTATGCCTGCAGGGTTAAGCGTAGCCTCCGGGCTACGCTTTTCGCCTGCTTTGTTTTTTATGAATATAATAGTGAAGTTCTATGAAAAAGTTTTCCCGCATCAGCCTGGTTTTACCCTTCATATTCCTTTTTTCGCTTCTCAAGTCACAGGAAACCATTATTAAGGTTCCTTTTTCGCAACCGGGGAAACTCCTGTTGGATGCCGGCGATAACCAAATACTGGAAACGGGACAAACACTTATCCTGGGAGAGGATTTAGTCATTTCGGGCGGGTCCCCGGAATATCAGTACACCTGGAATGATAACCTGGGAAATGAATATTCAACCCCTTCCATTTCGATTACAACCACGGGCAGTTATTACCTTACTGTTACGGATGAAAAACAGTGCACAGCCATTGATTCGGTAATTATATCCCAGTTTTCATCCCTCGATGACAGCGAATCAGGTAAAGGACTTTCAGTTTTTCCCAACCCTTCCACCGGTATATTTTATTACAAAATTGAAAAACCTGAAAACACGGATGTGCTTGAAGTAGTATCTGCAGAGGGCAGAGTAGTATTTAAACGTGAATTTGGAACTGCTGGTGGTGATATTACCGGTTTTATTGATCTTACAGGATCAGGCAAGGGAATGTACCATGTGAAACTGATCCGAAAAGGCAGCAACCAGGTAAAATCGATTATAATCCAGTAAAACAAGGCAGTATGGGATACTTTACACGAATTTCGCGGGGAATTGTTATCTGCCTTTTATGGCTCGCTACTGATTCCCTGCAGGCGCAGGAGAATACGGATACAGCCGTCTTTATCGCAGCAAAGGGGGAAGATCTTCGGTTCAGCCTGGCCTGGACAAATGCCAATCATGGGATTATTCAATGGCAGGTTTCCACGGGGAATGATTCCTGGGGAGACATACCTTCGGCAGTTACTAAAAACCTGAAAATAAAGGCAGATACGGATGCCTGGTTCAGGGCCAAAGTATCTTCCGGAACATGCGATCCGGTTTACTCGCCTGTTACAAGCCTGAATGTGATCGATGTGCTGACCCTGAAAACGGATAGTATAACCGATACACGCGGGGTTGTTTTCTGTTCGGTTGATACCACAGCAGGCAAAATTTCGGAATCGGGTGTGCTGGTGGATACAGAAGCTATACCCGACAGTACATCCACACGCATAGCAGATGCCACCGGAAAAGATACTTATACTGTGCCCATCGGGAATTTAGTACCCGGTAAAAAGTATTATGTGCGGGCATATGAAAGATTGCAAAATGGCAGGTTGCTGATGGGCAATATTTTGAATTTCACAACCTATAAAATTAATGCGATCAATCGCATCAATCTTACCGATTCATCAGCCGTCATCTGGTACAGTATTTCCGGTGATACAACATCCCTTTCCCATGGGGTTTTCTACAGCACCACAATCCCCGATACAAATTCTGTTTCCCGGCAGGGCATGACAGACGGAAACAAGCTGAATTCCCTGGTTACAGGGTTGGATGCCGGTGCATCATACTATGCTTTACCGTATTTCAGGAAGTATAACACATATTACCCGGGTGTGGCCGTGCAATTTACCACCTATAGCGATTACAGCCAGGATATACCGGATACGTCAACATTTTCGATTGCACATAAGATAACATGGAAGCCCTATGCTACTGCCCGAAAAATTTCGCAGCCCGGATTCTATGCGGATTACGGCCGAGTGAAAAGGGTTGGTGCTTCTGATACGTTACTCCTTGTATACCATGGCGGAGTAAATAACCAGGATTGGCTGAATGTGTATATGCGAAAAAGTTATGACAACGGGACTACATGGCAGGATCAGCAGATTATGGCGGATATTTCGAAATATTCGGGCTACTGGCGGTTCTGCAATCCCGAGTTGATACAGCTTGCCAATGGATGGATATTGCTGGCTTACACTGCAAACGGAAATCCGGAGACAAATGAAAACTGTTTTGTCCATGTTCTTACAAGCAAGGATCGGGGCAAAACATGGGAAGGACCTGCCCTGGTTCAAACGGGAAGATCATGGGAGCCTGCGATGGTGCAGCTTCCGCATGGGGAAATTGAAATGTTTTATTCCAGCGAAGCTGACTGGTGGCCCCCGGCAACCGGAGAATATATGGAACAGGAAATACATATGATTCATTCAACTGACAACGGGCAAACCTGGTCATACCCTCAAACTGTAGCGTATTATCCCGGTAAAAGGGATGGGATGCCTGTTCCGCTGCTGCTCCGGGGAAACAGGGGAGTCGTATTTGGTATTGAAACGGTGAATGCAAGCCGTTCACCTTACATAATCAGCCGGGAACTTGCCGATCCCTGGGTGCTGACAACCACGAATTTTGAGAACAGCCCATATCGCCGGGTTGTCAATAATTTCTGGGGTCATGGGGGAGCTCCGTATATGATACAGCTGCCCACCGGGGAAACAGTTCTTTCTGCTCATATTTATGACGGTGGGGACTGGCATCAGAATAATTACATGCAGGTAGTGATTGGCGACAATGAAGCAGGCAATTTCACCAGTCTTTCCACACCCTGGGGTACACTTCCTCCAAATGAAAGTGCAGTGAATAATTCGCTTTTTCTTAAGGACAATGCAACCATCATAGCTATTTCAGGCAGGAATTTTCCAGACGGAACCGGAGGAATTTACTGGCTTGAGGGTACTATTATTCCGGTTGAATAACTGTAATCCGGAATCACGGGTTATTTTTGCCAACCGGAATTTAAATTAAAAAGTATGAATCAAATCCGAAACACTATGTTCATATTGCTGGCCTCCCTAATGTTATCGCCGGGTTGCGAGAATCCCTCCAATCCTGCAAAACAGGCTGAAGATACGCTTACATACTATACTAATCCTGTATTCGAACCTACCTTTGCAGATCCCACAATTATCCAGGCAGATGATGGATATTATTATGCCTATGCCACAGAGGATTTTTGGGAAGGAAAGGACCACCTGGTGCCGGTAATCCGGTCGAAGGATCTTGTAAAATGGTCCTACCTGCGGGATGCTTTCGATACAAAGCCATCCTGGAAACAGGGGGGGTTATGGGCCCCCAATGTATTCAGATATGAAGGTGCCTATTTTATGTTTTATTCACTGTCAATTTGGGGAGATCCAAATCCCGGGATAGGAATTGCCCGGAGTGACGTTCCACAGGGTCCCTTTACCGACCTCGGCAAGTTTTTCCTGAGTTCTGAAGCAGGGGTTGACAATTCAATTGATCCTTATTTTTTTCAGGACCCTTTGTCCGACAAGCTTTTTATTTTTTGGGGAAGCTTTCACGGCATATATGGCAGGCAACTGCAATATAGCAACGGGACATTTACTTTCGCGGGAGAAAAATTCCAGGTTGCCGGCAATCAATATGAAGGTACGTATATTTACTATAAGGATGGATATTATTATTTTTTCGGATCCTGCGGATCATGCTGTGACGGCCTCAACAGCACCTACCATGTGAGGGTGGGACGCAGCCGGGATATTGAAGGACCCTATTCAGATCCATCTTCGCATACTCTCATGGAGACAAGCGGCGAACCCGGCAAATTGCTGATCAGGGGAAACGGAAGTGTTGATGGTTTTGTCGGTCCGGGGCATAATGGAGAGATCTATCAGGACGATGAAGGAGATTATTGGCTGTTATATCACGCGATTCAGAAAAAATATCCCAATTTAGGCAATGGTGCCACCCGACGTCCCTTAATGCTCGACAGGCTTACCTGGTTTGAAGGATGGCCTATGATTGAATATTCGGAACCTTCCATGATCAAACAGGAGGTACCGGCAATAGAAATAGGGATACTGATGCAACTGAATTAACCTCACCATTTAAAACCGAATCATGAAAACCTGGAAAACATTTTCTCTTTTGCTCATCAGTGTACTGATGATCACGCAGTGCAAAGAGCAACCTGTTGTTAAAACACGGGAAGTATGGACAATTGAGCAGGCCAATGCCTGGTATCAGCAGCAGGGATGGCCCAGGGGATGTAATTTCATTCCCAGCACGGCTATAAACCAGCTTGAAATGTGGCAGGCAGAAACATTTGATACGGCTGCCATTAACCGTGAATTGGGCTGGGCGGAATCAATCGGGATGAATACGATGCGGGTTTATCTTCATCATGTGGCATGGGAAACTGATCCCACAGGGTTAAAGGACAGGATGGATCAGTACCTTACTATTGCTGATAAACATGGAATAAAAACAATTTTTGTCTTTTTTGATGATTGCTGGAATCCGACATACCAGGCCGGCAAACAGCCCGATCCGAAACCGGGGGTCCATAATTCGGGATGGGTGCGTGATCCGGGGGATCTTATTTTCGAGGATACAGCCCTGGTAGTTACATTGGAAACCTATGTGAAGGATGTTTTAAAGCAGTTTGCACAGGACAAGCGCATCATGTTATGGGATTTGTATAATGAACCCGGCAATTCGGGTTACGGGAACAAATCCCTGCCGCTACTTAAAAAGATATTTACGTGGGCGCGGGAGATCAATCCATCACAGCCCGTTTCCAGTGGTGTTTGGAAAATTGAACTGACAGACCTCAATGCATATCAGCTTGAAAATTCGGATGTGATCACGTATCATAATTACGTGAACGACACATTGCACCGCAAAACCATTGACAGCCTTCGCCTGTACGGCCGGCCTCTGATATGTACTGAATATATGGCACGAAGGAATAACAGCCGGTTTGACAACATCATGCCGTTGCTAAAAGCAGAAAACATCGGGGCAATAAACTGGGGCCTTGTGGCTGGAAAAACCAATACAATGTATGCATGGGACACACCCATGCCGGATGGTTCCGAGCCGGTATTATGGTTTCACGAGATATTCCGCAAGGATGGTACCCCTTATAAACAAGAAGAGGTTGATCTGATAAAAAAACTGACTGGAAAATAAATGTACGGACAGGTCGCGACCTGTCCCTACATTTATTTCAACGATTTAATGAATTCCGTAAGGTCTTCGATTTCCTGATCGCTGAGCTGGCCCTTATAGGATTGCATTAAATTGGCATTGAAACCTTTCACGATTTCGACGTTGGGTTCCAGGATGGAGCGTTTGATATAGGCCTCATCCACTATAACATTTTGTTCTTTTCCGCCTGCAATGATGGTGACTTCATGACCAAATGCGCCTTTAAATGTCGGACCGGTCATTTGTGATCCATCCGTGGAGTGACAGGCCATACAGCCAATTGACTGGTAGACTTTCTGACCTGCACCAGCCGGGGTTGCTGCAATACCGGTAGTTGTTGCGGCAACGGCTGTAGTGTCAATATACCATTTATCGTACTGATCCTGAGGAAGGACTTTTACGGCGGTGAACATGGATGAATGCTCAAGGCCACAAAATTCCGCACAAAAAATATCATATTTGCCCGGGATATTGCCTATAAACCATACCTTCATTTCTTTGCCCGGTATCATATCCATTTTTATGCGGAATGCAGGTATATAAAAGCTGTGAATGACATCCATGGAAATCAGGTCGAGAACCACCGGCTTTCCCTGGGGAATATAAAGGGTATCCGTTTTTTTACCGTTTTCATATTCGAAGCGCCAGTTCCACATTCTTCCGATAGTCTTAATGGGTATAGCATCTTTCGGCGCGTTTGAATACAAGGGAGTCCAACCGATCCAGCCGTAATAGAACATGGCTATCACAATTAAAATCGGAATGACAGTCCATAGTGTTTCCAGCTTATTGTTGCCTTCAATCTGGTCAGCGACAGGGTGCTTTTTCGCATGATAGCGAAATAAAAAAACGATGATTACAATGGTAAGTCCGATCAGAAAAAAGAAACAAACCGCTAATATCACTACAAATGCAGTATTGACTCCCTGGGAAAGATTTGAAAGATTTGCAAACATAGGTTTTGGTTTATCTGAAACTATAATCCATAAAGGTGCCAACAATAATCGTCACAAGTAATATTAATACCACTGCAACCATGATCCCGTAAATGCGATCATCAAATTTCAGGTGCATAAAATACATAAATACCAGTGTGCATTTTATCGATGCAAACACCAATGCAGCCGTTACTGCCATTGGTCCCAGTTCATATCTTGTAACCAGTATCGATAAAAAAGTAAATATAACCAACGTCACCAGAATGACAACATATGTGCGATATGGAACAATGTGATTGTGATTTTCGGGGTTACTCATAGTTGAATAGGGTATTATGTTATTAGATAAAATAACGGGAAAAGGAAGATCCAGATCACATCAACAAGGTGCCAGTATAATGCCCCGTTTTCAAGCTGAACAAAGTGGCCTGCATTGATCCTGTCATTTGATACCCGATGCAGCACCCATCCCAGGAGGCTGATACCGGCAATGATGTGCAACGCGTGGAGCCCTGTCATAAAGAAGTACAGGCCGAAGAAAAGGGTATCCCCGTTGCCCAGGCCCTGGAGTATTCCGGAGCCCGGATATAATCCGTGTCCGAACTTCACTTTCCATTCAAAATATTTGTTTACAAGAAAGATCAGACCGATCAGTATGGTGATACCGATCAGGATGAGGGTAAATTTCTTATGCCCGAACTGAATGGCTGAAACAGACATGGCTATAGTCATGCTGCTGATCAGGAGGAGGATCGTGTTTGTAGCTCCGAGAAATACATCGAGCTCCTGCGCTGCAATGTGAAAGGCATCATGATGACTAAACCGAACCACCGAGTATACGATGAACAGACCTCCGAAAAGAAGCAGTTCTGTGAAAATAAAAAGCCACATCCCCAATTTGGAAGCATGGGCATCAAAGTGTTCTGCGTGGGTTGCCGTTTCTGTCATAAAGTTATTTTTGGCTGTAATGGTATGGTCTTTGGGTTACTGTGGGAATTTCTTCAAAATTCTCCAGCGGAGGGGGACTGGGGACAGTCCATTCCAACGTGGTTCCGTCCCATGGGTTCATTTCGGCCTTAGGCCCAACCCGTGCAGAACGGATAAGATTTATTATGATAATTGCCAGTCCGGCCACCATTATAATAGCCCCGAATGAAGACAGTATGTTACCCCCATGGAACTGCGGCAGATAATCATAATATCGTCTTGGCATTCCCTGCATTCCCAATACGAACATCGGAGTATACAACGTCACGAATCCAATGAAAAAAACAATCCAGCCAATCGTAGCCCAACCCCGGTCATACATCCGTCCGAACATTTTCGGGAACCAGTAATGCATTGCGCCAAAAAACGCAAATCCTGTGCCACCGAAAATGATGTAATGGAAATGAGCCACAACAAATGCGGTATCATGCACGTGCACATCAGTTGCCAGGGAACCCAGAACGAGTCCTGACAATCCTCCGATCATGAAAACAAAAAGGAAGGAAACGGCCCAATACAGGGGAGGTTCCAGTAGGATAGATCCTTTGTAAAGGGTGGATATCCAGTTAAATATCTTAATGGCACTGGGAATGGCCACGAGAAATGTAAGCGCGGAAAAAGCAAACAAAGCGGCTTTGCTCATGCCGGCAGTGTACATATGGTGTCCCCAGACAAGTGATCCAACCAGGGCAATCAGCATAGTTGAAATCACAATGGCTTTATAACCAAAGGCCGGCTTATGGGAGAATGTGGGAAGCATTTCTGAAATCACACCCATGGCCGGAACGATCATGATATAAACAGCAGGGTGGGAGTACGTCCAAAACAAATGCTGGTACAGTACGGGATCACCTCCCAGGGCGGGATCGAAAAACCCGATATGAAAAAGGCGTTCCCCGACAATCATCAGAAGGGTAATGCCGATAATGGGAGTGGCCAGCAATTGAACCCAGGCGGTGGCATACAACGCCCAGGGGAAAAGGGGCATTTTAAGCCATGACATACCGGGAGCACGCATCCGATGTATCGTTACAAGGAAATTTAACCCGGTGAGAATGGATGAAAACCCCAGAATAAAGGCTCCCAGTACAGCCGGCAACATATTGGTCACCGTGCGAAAACTGTAAGGGGCATAAAATGTCCAGCCTGTATCCGGCGGACCACCACCCATAAACTGGGACGATAGGGCGACCAACGCACCAAGCACATACAACCACCATGAAAACAGGTTAAGCCGTGGAAAAGCCACATCCTTTGCACCAATCATCAGGGGAAGTAAAAAATTTCCAAAAATGGCAGGTATTCCCGGAATTACCACAAGAAAGACCATAGTAATTCCATGCAAGGTGAAAAATCCATTATAGAGTTTTGCATCCATAATGGTTTTTCCGGGTGCGATCAGTTCAATTTTCATGGCCAGACCCAATAGTGCGGCCACAATGAACATGACCATAATGGAATAGAGATATAAAAGGCCTATCCGCTTATGGTCTGTCGATGTTATCCAGGACAGGATTCCCTTTTGTTTTCCCTTGTTTTCGTAAAAGCTTCCTTCGTGTACATTCATAAACTGAGATACCTATTAATTAAATACTGACTTTTTGTTTCTTTCTAAATAATGGTCGCACGGCAAGCCACAGGAATAATATCAGGCCCAGGAATGCAATGAGGACCCCGGATACACGGGTTACGTTCATAACGTATTGTTTACCCTGAGGATCATAGGCATAACAAAACTGCAAAAACCGGTTAATCGTGGGGCCGGATTTTCCCTTTGATGATTCAACCAGGGCCATCTTAAATTCAAATGGCTGAAAATATATTCCGTTAAGATAACGGGTGATTTTTCTTTCCGGACTCACCACAATCAGGGCAGCAGCATGAACAAAATCATTCCCGGTACGCTTAAATCCAAAGCCGGTGGCACTTGTAATCAGGCGAATGGTGGCACTGTCGGCCGTGAAAAATGTCCATCCCTTTTTAGCCCCTTCTTTCTTTACAAGGTGGAGATAATTGTTATGTTTATTGGCTGCCAGATCGGTACCCTCCCTTTCATCAAAGCTGATGGTAAACACCTGGTAATCCTCACCGATTTTCATATCACTGCGTTCAATTACATCAGCCAGTCCATCCATTAACGGACTACAGATGCCCGGGCAGCGAAAATAAACAAAGGATAACACAGTGGGCTTGTTTACAATGTCTCCAAACAACACCGTATCACCGTCCTGGTTTACCAGTTTTATATCCGATGGCAACGTGGTCTCAAGCTTTTCAATGATCCCTATTTCCGGATCCACACTCGCTGATCCCATGAATTCGGGAGCAGTTTGAGGTGCCGGAACCTGACCACTAATATACAAAGGAAACAAAATCAGTACAATACAAATAAGTTCTAAATTTCTCATGTTCATGGGAGTTATATATATGTTTTAAAATGAATCATTTACAAAAAAATCTGATTTAATTTTTCAACCGGCTTCTACATAAAATAAAACTGTATTAAAATTAACCCTTTCTTTTAACAATTAAAATAGGGCGATGTTTTAAAAGATACGGGCTAAAAAATCAAAAATGATGGATGTGGCACCCGTATTTACCCGGACATATTCTCCTGCAGTAAATGCTGAATGGTTATATTTTTCCGGATTGTTTTGCAGTTCCTGCAGGATATTGCGAAGCTCGTCATAATTTTGAACACTAAAGGCACCCCCCTCACGAAGAAGTTCCCTTGCCTCCCTGAACTTTTCAAAATTCGGGCCAAAAATAACGGGAATGCCAAATGCTGCGGCTTCCAGGATGTTGTGGATGCCTTTCCCAAAACCACCACCGATATACCCTACCTGTCCATACCGGTACAATGAAGAAAGCATACCGATATTGTCGATAATGAGTACCTGTTTGCTGTTGTAGTCGACCGGATTAGCAACACGGGAATATAAAACATACTCGCGGGTTAACCGGGAGGTCAGCTGCTGAATATGGGAGTCTGTAATTTCGTGGGGGGCAATAATGAACCGGGAGTCCGTATCCGATTCATTAATGAAGCGCGTAAGGATTTCCTCATCCCCGGGCCAGGTACTGCCTGCTACAAGGCAGGCATGGCCATCTGCAAACATCCTGGCGATCTCTATGCTCTTTGCCGCTTCTGAAAGTGCCTTCACACGGTCAAAGCGCGTATCCCCCGAAACACTGCAGTTTGTAAGTTCAACCTGGTTCAACAGCCCGGCTGAATTCTTATCCTGCACAAAGAAATAGTCTATAAACCGAAGGTTTTTACGGAACCATGTACCATACCATTTGAAGAATACCTGCTCCGGTCTGAAAATAGCGGAAATTAAATATACAGGATGTTTTGCACGGTTCAATTCTTTCAGATAAAAATGCCAGAATTCATATTTAATGAATACAGCAGCGACGGGATTTACCAACTGCACAAAAAGGTGTGCATTATAGCAGGTATCCAGGGGAAGGTACATGACCATGTCAGCCCCCGGGTAATTTTTACGGATTTCATGACCCGAAGGAGAATAAAATGTAAGCAGGATATTACACTCAGGCCGGTTTTCCCTGAGCCTGTCAATTAAAGGGCGCCCCTGCTCGAATTCACCAAGGGATGCCGCGTGAAACCAGATGACCGGTTTTCCCGCCTGATTCCAGTTTCTGAGCTTAGTTCTCCAGCCCATCCTGCCTTTGATCCACAAACGGGCTTTTGGATTAAATGCCGAGGCAATTAGTACCAGGAAGTAATAAACATGTATTGATATGTGATACAGAAATGTCATCTGATTTAAATATAGGCAAAGTAAATCATTTTCATACGGCCAATAAACTTTACGAAGTAAGATTTGTTAGTTGGAAACGGAAATGAAGTAAGTCATGCAGTCATGCAGTCTTGCAGTTTAGAAGTCTAGAAGTCTAGAAGTCTAGAAGCCTGGAAGTCTAGAAGCCTGGAAGTCTGGAAGTCTAGAAGCCTGGAAGTTGATTTCTGGAAGTGTATTAAGGTTTTGAAAACAGATCAATTAATTTATAAATAAAAAAAACAATGGCATTTGAACTACCTAAACTGGAATACGATTATGCGGCACTTGAACCTCATATCGATGCACGTACGATGGAAATACACCATACAAAACATCATCAAGCCTATATAACCAATTTAAATAATGCGTTGGCAGGCGGTATCTGGGAAAACAAAAGCCTGGAGGAAATAATGGCCAATATTTCAAAGTTGCCTGTAGTGGTGAGAAATAACGGAGGCGGACATTTTAACCATACGATGTTCTGGCAGGTGATGGGTCCGAAAGGCGGGGGTAGTCCGGCTACCGACGTGCTTGATGCATTAAACCGTTATTTTGGATCATTCGACAAGTTCAAGGAACAATTTACAGCTGCAGCCATGACTCGTTTTGGCTCCGGTTGGGCCTGGCTTGTAAAAACAGGGGATGAACTGAAAATAGTATCTACACCCAACCAGGATAATCCGTTAATGGACCTGGCCGAGGTGAAAGGCATGCCACTCCTGGGTGTTGATGTTTGGGAACACGCATATTACCTTAACTATCAAAACCGGAGAAATGAATACCTGGCAGCTTTCTGGAATGTGGTTAACTGGGATAATGTGGCCCGGCGAATGAAACTATAAGGATTATAATTCTTTGTTTTTCGCTCTTATTTCCTTACCTTGTAGGTATTAATAAACCATATTAAAACCTACCTGTATGGCATTTACATTACCCCAACTCAACTATGCATCCGATGCGCTTGCTCCCTTCATTACGAAACAGACCATCGATTTTCACTATGCAAAGCATCATCAAACCTATGTGATCAATCTGAATAACCTGGTTCCTGGAACCCGTTTTGAAAATTCGAGCCTGGAGCAAATTATCCGTGAGGCAGATGGCCCGATTTTTAATAACGGCGCCCAGGTATGGAACCATACATTCTATTTTGAAAGTTTCTCCCCGTCCGGACAGCGGGAACCCGGAGGAGCGCTTGCCAATGCCATTGTCAGCACATTTGGATCCGTTGAAACATTCAGGGAGCAATTTACAAAGTCTGCTGTTACCCTGTTTGGGTCGGGCTGGGCCTGGCTTGTTAAAAACACCGAAGGCAAGCTTGAGATCGTTCAGGAATCCAATGCCGGGAATCCGCTAAAAAAGGGATTTACCCCGCTTCTGACCTGTGATGTGTGGGAACACGCCTATTACCTCGATTATCAGAATAAGAGGGCGGACTATGTCCAGGCATTCTGGAAAATACTCGACTGGAAAGTAATAGGCAACAGGTTCTGATCAGAAGGTAAAGCCCATATTGATATAATAGCGGAGGCGAGAATCTTTGTTGTTCCCGGAAAGAAAAACATTTACCGGGCCCAGCGGGGTTTTATAGAGCAACCCGGCTCCATAGCCCACGTGAGCATTATCCGTGTCAAGATTCACAATGCTTTCGGAAAGCGACTTTACCGATCCCGAGGTCATCAATAAATTACCCAATGTCTGTATGCGCAGATTGCGGGTCAGCTGGTAATTAAATCCGAGTTTGAACTGCACGATATTTGAAGCAACCACTTCCCCTGATTTATATCCGGCAAAGGGGATCTGGTTGCGGCGGAGGTTATCCTTGAATCCCCCTATAAAAAAGTAATCAGATGCAATAAAGGCATCTTTGCTGAGTCCCACAGATAATCCTGTGTATAGGCTTGTTCTTTGCCAGAAGAGTTTATATGTGGCAATATTAAAATAAAATTTGCCAAAAGAGGAAAGCGAGGTTTCGGTATCAATCGTGTCAGACAGTAATTTATAATCCGGCGACGGATTATAAATTCCTTTCACATTAAATTCAACTTCTGTTCCCTCAAGAGGATAAAGATCATCATCAAGGGTATTGAGTTTATAGGAACCGGATAATCCAAAACCGGCAAAACCAAACCGTTTGAAATTGAACTCGGTGGGATATAATGTTTGTATAGCCTTATTGGGATACACAGCAGAGTATTCGAAAAGCAGTCCGGCTCCGATTTGTTGATTCAGTGTAAATGCATGTTTTAATGAAATCTCCGATGTAAAATGATTTTGTTTCGAATAACCGATTTCTTCACCTTGAACATATATCCGGATCATATTCGATTCAAAATAGGATTCAAACCCGGCAAGCAGTTTCTTTTTATGGCCTGTATATTTTCTGTAATAGACCCTCGCCTGGGGATACTGACTCAGATCACCCACCAGGGTCAGCCTGGCCCCTCTGGCCAGGAAGTTGCTCTGGGTAAAGTTCAGCAGCAGGCCTGCCCCGTAAAAATTATCATAATGCACGGATGCCTTCAGGGATGAAGGTGGCTTTTCCTCAGCATCGATTATAAGGCGGAAAGCATCCTGATCCTTTTCAAACCGGTAATTCATCCTCTCAAAATACTGGGTACCAAAAAGCCTTTCCAGTCCGGCCTGCAGTTCTGACTTCGTAATATATGTATACCTGGGAATATTGAGCATCCCATAAACCAGGCTCTTATCATTGTATTTCAGGTCACCTACAACAACACGGCTGATCAGGATGCTGTCTTTCTCTGCCAAAGGCTCAGGTTTCTGACGGATACCATATCTATTTTGCTCAGCTGCCAGTGCCAGTAATTCATCCATGTGTTCCCGTGCTGCCATTTCTCCGGCATTCTCTATTTCAACACATTTGTTGAAATCGGCTGAGTTGTATTCGTTCAGCCCGGGTGCAATCAGCAGATCCACTTTTTTAGCCTGTTCACGTGAATCATAGATTCCATAACTACCGGCAGATCTGCTTAGGATCTTACCCATCGAACGGAGATCTTCAGAAGTTTCCTTCTCCTTAAATCCTGCATATACACCAATCACAATATCAGCACCCATGCCGATAACCTCATCCACGGGAAAATTTCTGATTACCCCTCCGTCAACGATTACCATGGAAGAATCAAGTACCACGGGTGTGAATACACTGGGAATTGCCATACTTGCCCGCATTTTCAGGGCGAGGTCACCTGAATTAAAATCTACGATTTCCCCGTTGATTATGTCTGTACCCACACACCTGAACGGATACGGAAAGTAATCAAATGAATCAATGCCTGCCGTGCGCCAGGTGAGTGAGGATAGCAAAACAGACAGGTTGTGACCCTCGAGCAATCCCGAAGGCAACATGAGCCGGCCATTACGGATTGGAAGTTCTGCGAAAAATCGCTTATAATCATGCTTTTCCTCCAGCGAAATATTGCGGAGCGGAACATAATCCGACAACATTACCTGCCAATCTAATGTGCGGTTCAGAAGAGATAGATGTTCCGCAGAGTAACCAATGGAGTAAAGTCCGCCAACAATGCTCCCCATACTGGTACCACTGATATAGTCCGGCACAATTCCCGCTTCCTCAAGAACCTTCAGGACACCTACGTGAGCCAGTCCCTTGGCGCCGCCACCACTCAGGACAAGACCAATTTTGGGACGTTCTGACGGTTTGTTTTGCGCCATCAACGGATGTGCCATGCTGAACAACAGCAGGATCAGGAAGAATATTTTACAACGTGAGCTCATTGGATATTGGATGCTGGATACTGGATGCTGGATGCTGGATATTGGATGCCGGATGATGATTCTGGAAATGTTAATCGAATGCAATGAGATTTCTCAGCGACCTCAAAAAAGCAAAGCGCCATAGAAAATAACCGATTACCGATTACCGAATACCGATTACCGGTACATGTAAAAGAATCCCGTCTTTGAATAAAGTTTACTCGGATCCGCACCCAAGGCTTCAATTGTATAAAAGTAGATGCCTTGTGAGAGTTCCTGTCCTGATGCTGCATAACCATTCCATGAAAGCGTTGTGCCCTCTGTTTTAAATACCAGAATTCCCGCCCGGGTAAAAATATTCATTTTTAACAGGACTTCCGCCTGAGTGGTCACTAAAAAATTATCATTATATCCATCATCATTCGGAGTAAAAACATTTGAGACGCTGATTACGTCATCAATCTCCTGAACAGTAATATATTGAGATTTTGTAATTATAAGGTCCATCCGGTTATTAAAAACAAGGGAAGGCGAATATGTGCCTGGTGTATCATAAATCACTGTATCCGGGTTTTCCAATATGCTGGATTGCCCGTTTCCAAAATCCCAGTAAAAGTCACTGATTGTATCCACTGTAGCCGAACTGACAAAGTGATATTTCACTTTCAGCGGGGCATACCCCGATGTTTCACTTGTAGTGAAATCATATTGTGCAACCGCAGGAAGGAAAATACACAGTGCCAGCAATACGATTAGAATGCCGGATTTTTTATGTTGTATCGTATTCAAATAGGTGCGATTAACTATTTTACCGGTTATAGTATTTAAAATTCAGATTCACTGCTGGAATATACGTAGGAAAATTCAGCAAGTTGTCAATATTCCTTACATTCCTGTTAAATATCCTGATCGAAATAACCCACACAGGCAAAACTGATCTTTAAAGATTGCTAAAAATAGTAAAAAATTGATGGTGCCTCAATGTTAATAACTTAAAAGAAATGAACACCTGCCCGTAAGTTTATCATGAACTGGTTAACGGATAAGATTATCTTTATTATTTTTACAGTATGCGCAAAGTAATATAAGAAATGAAGCAGTATCTTGATTTGCTGCAACATGTGCTCGATAAGGGTACAGAAAAAAGGGACAGGACAGGTACCGGTACCAGAAGTATTTTTGGATACCAGATGCGTTTTAACCTTGACGATGGCTTTCCATTGATGACTACCAAAAAGCTGCATCTGAAATCCATTATATATGAATTGCTCTGGTTTCTGAAGGGAGATACGAATATTAAGTATCTCAATGATAACCAGGTGAACATTTGGAATGAATGGGCTGACAAAGAAGGGAACCTGGGTCACATTTATGGATTTCAATGGCGGAGCTGGCCTTCATACCAGGGCGGATCGATCGATCAGATATCAGCTGTGATCCGGGGCATAAAGGAGAACCCCGATTCAAGACGGCACATCGTCAGTGCATGGAATGCGGGGGATTTATCCAATATGGCACTGCCACCCTGTCATGTCTTGTTTCAGTTTTATGTGGCCGATGGCCGCCTCTCATGCCAGTTATACCAGCGAAGTGCTGATATTTTTCTGGGTGTGCCCTTTAATATAGCATCCTATGCTATTTTGCTGATGATGGTGGCGCAGGTGACCGGATTAACACCGGGCGATTTCATTCACACCTTTGGGGATGCCCATATTTATAATAATCATATGGAGCAGGTGAAGACCCAGCTCCAACGTGAACCGCGTCCGTTACCTGTGATGAAGCTCAATCCCGGTATTACGAGGATTGAAGATTTCACTTTTTCGGATTTTACCCTGGAGAATTACGATCCACATCCCCATATCAAGGCACCCATTTCTGTTTAATAACCACGAATGAAAAACATTTCAATCATCGTAGCCATTGCTGAAAACAATGGAATAGGAAAAAACAATGACCTGCTGTGGCATATTTCGGCGGATCTGAAACGATTCAAACAGATCACCCTCGATCATACGGTGATCATGGGAAAAAACACGTATCTTTCCCTGCCGGTCAGGCCGCTGAAGAACAGAAGGAATATTGTGATAACCGATAACCGTTCTGACGTTTTCGAAGGTTGTGTTACTGTATTTTCAGTTGACGAGGCGATTGAAAGATGTAATGTGAATGAGGAAAGCTTTATTATCGGCGGAGCTTCCATTTACAGGCAATTTCTGCCGCATGCAGAACGGCTGTATATAACACGGGTCAACCGGTCCTTTGAAGCGGATACTTTTTTTCCGGAGATAATTGCGGATGAATGGGAAGAGATCAGCCGGGAATCTCCCGGACCTGACCCGCAGATTGATTTTACCTATGAATTCATCATATTAAAAAGAAAAAATTAACTTTAGTGCATGTTTAATCCTTTAATTCAGATCAGTATGAAGAAAAACCTCCTTTTCATCGCCTGTCTTTTTTTGGCCTCAGCTTTTACATACGCACAGGCAGATAAGATTGTCGGCATTTGGGCTCCTGCCAAGGGTACCTCCCAGGTCAGGATATTCAAGGCAACCAATGGTAAATATTATGGTAAGGTGGAATGGTTAAAGGTAGATAAGGATAAACTCGATATCAATAATCCCGACGAATCCCAGCGTGACAAAAAGATCTGGGGGTTGATGATCCTGAAGGATTTTTCATATAATACTGAGAAAAACCGTTGGGAGGGTGGCACAGTATATGACCCTGATAATGGCAAAACCTATGACTGCTATGTATGGTTTGACGGAGATGCCAATGTAATGACCTTAAAGGGTTATGTTCTTGGCATGAAATTCATCGGAAGGGCTGAGGACTGGAAACGGGAGACAGAACTCAAGAAATAGCAATTTGCGGTTCGTCCCTTATAATTGATATTTCAATTTGTGATTTACCGGGTTCATCAATAAAAGCGAACTCCCGGCTGAGAACTTCCGTTATATATATGAAACGAAAGCAAACCAGTTCTCAGTCATGAAAGGATTAATTGCCATATTATTATTAACCACATTTGCCTGTTCCGGCAACGTAGAAATAACTGAGGCGGAAATGAGGCCGGATATTCTTTACCTGGATGGCTGTTACGGTCCGTATACCGGTAAATGCAGCGTGGTGGCCAGAAAGGGCAGCCAGGTACTTGAAGAATTTACCTATAAGGAAGGCCGGCTTCATGGAGAAGCCCGGGTTTGGTACAGCAATGGCAACATGAAACGAAGGGGATCGTTTCAAAATGGAAAATTATCCGGAAAATGGACGTATTGGGATGAGAATGGAGTAATGATATGTGAGACAACATTCAGGGATGATGAATTGATCAGAACAATATACCCTTCCCGCTAAAAGGCCTGTCCTGCCAGGAACCGTTTTTCAATATCCTAAGTGTTTTATACCCGGTTTGTTGCAGAATTTTTGCGCTATCGGTAAAACCGGATTCAATCTCATCGGGATGATGGGCATCTGAGTTTAACATTACCGGTATATTGCGGAGGAAGGCCTGCTTAATGACCCACGGCCCGGGATACAGCAGAGGTGGATTGTGCTTGTACAATCCGCGGGAGTTTACTTCCAGGATACAACCTTTTTCTGCTATCAGATCAAGGGTTTCTTTCACCTGCTTCCTGTACCATTCATCTTCTTCGTTAAAATAGTGCTTTACGGAATTGTGCATTTTAATTTTGTCCATGTGGCCGATGATATCCGGACAATCCTTTTCGATCATCATTCTTGTTTTTTCAAAGTAACCGGTTATGGCTTTTTGAAAGTCATTGTTGTAGATCGCTTCAATGCCCTGAAAAAAATATTCCGCTTTACCATCAAAACTAAAATAAGATCCGTCAGGGAATTGGTCGATATAATGCACGGAACCCAGAATATAGTCACATCCCAAATCCTTTAGCACATTTACAGGCAGGTGAGGGACGCCATTGATATAATCAAGTTCAAGTCCCGCATATACCTCAATTTTGTCGCTGTAGGCCATGCGGATCCTTGCAATTTCGGAAAGGTATTCCTGAAGGTTTTCTGCATCCATGTTCCAGCCCGATTTAAAAGGTACCGGGGAATGACAGGTAAAACCGTAAGCCGGGAATTTTTTAAGAATAGCGGATTTAATAAACTCTTCTGGAGAGGCCTTTCCATCGCTGAAAAGGGAATGTGAATGAAAATTAACCCAGGGCATATCTTAAGATTCAAGTACCTGTTTTAGAGTAACCAACCCTCTTTGAAGACATAAACAATAGTATGATATTCATCGGGAATTCCTAGTGTACGGGTTCCTGGTAAAGTCCAAGAATGTTTCCGGCGGGATCCCTGAAACGGGCAGTAAGCTCGGGGGCATCCATTCCAACAGGGTGCACTATGATTCCGCCGTGCGATTTGACCTGTTCCACAGCCAGGTTGATATCAGCCACCATGATATATATGAGAAGACCCGCTTCCGAGGTTGGTCTGCGATCCTTTACCCAGGTGCCGCTAACCTCTCCCACCGCATCATCAAAAGCAAGGTGTCCGTCACTGCGATGCCGGGTTTCCCAGCCAAAAACGCTTGTATAAAAAGCTGCTGAAATTTCAATATCCAATGCCGGAATTTCAACATAGCAGATTTTGCCATTTCCCGGAGTAGGCCGACCTTTCTTATCCATGGCGATGATTATAAGGTGAGGTATTCCCGTTTAACCCGCTATGGGGGAATTTGTTCAATCTGCAAAAAACGTATACGCTCTGCGCAATCGACTGCACGACTGCACGACTGCATGACTTAGGACGCTAAAGGAGGTCGCAGAGAAACCTCATTGCATTCGGTTTTGCGATTCCAGGTTCAGATACTCGCAGAACTGCACGACTGCAAAACTGCAAAACTGCAAAACTTATTTTCGGGTGGAAGACCGGGCTCGAACCGGCGACCTCCAGATCCACAATCTGGCGCTCTAACCAACTGAGCTACGACCACCATAATATCCCAAATACATCGCCTTGGGAGGATCGCAAAGATAATGATCTTTTCAACTTTCTGAAATAATTGATCCAAAAAATTGGATACCTTAAATTATAACCTGTTACATTTTTGAATATAAATCAGGGATTTACATGAAAAAGTATATTATTTTTAGGGGATATTTTTGACAATTTCTTTGTATGGCGAATCTTGAACAATACTTCGAACAATTCAGAAATCAGATCATTGGCCACGATACGTGGTTTGATTCTCCTTATGGAAGGAAGAAAATCCATTATTTCGACTGGGTGGCCAGCGGCAGATTATACGCACCCATTGAGGAAAAACTAACCGGTATTTTTGGGCCTTTTGTGGCAAACACGCATACAGGAACCAATGAAACCGGGATACGGATGACATTAAGCTACCATTATGCCCACGAATACATCAAAAAACATGTCAATGCCGGTGAACGCGATGTCATTATCACGGCGGGAGCCGGCATGACAGCTGTTGTGAATAAGCTGCAGCGGATGCTTGGCCTGCGAACCAGTAACCGGAGGGTTAAAAGGGATTGTATAGATGAAAAGGACCGTCCGGTGGTCTTCATTACCCATATGGAACATCATTCAAACCATACTTCATGGTATGAAACCCTCGCAGATGTGGTTATGATAGAGCCGGACAAGAACCTCCTGATCAATCCGGACGCCCTGCGTGAGGCACTTGCCCGGTATGCCGACCGGAAATTTAAGATCGGCGCCTTTACTGCATGTTCAAATGTAACCGGCATTATTACCCCGTACCACGAAATGGCCGCAATCATGCATGAACATAATGGGATTTGCTTTGTAGATTTTGCCGCCTCTGCGCCATATGTGGATATCGACATGCATCCGCCCGATCCCATGCAAAAAATAGATGCTCTTTACTTTTCACCCCATAAATTTTTGGGGGGTCCCGGATCCTGTGGTGTGCTGATCTTCGATTCGTCGCTTTACCAATCTGAAATACCCGATGATCCGGGTGGAGGTACTGTCGACTGGACTAATCCATGGGGTGAATACAAGTATGTTGATGATATAGAAACCAGGGAGGACGGCGGAACCCCCGGCTTTTTGCAGGCTATACGGGCAGCGCTGGCCATGAAGCTTAAGGAAAAAATGGGCGTGAAGGAGATCATGCAACGCGAAGAGGAACTGGTTGAACGAATGATGAAAGGACTTCATCAGGTTGACGGGATAAGGATACTGGCCGGAAACTCCGAACACCGGCTGGGCATCATTTCGTTTTATCATCCGGATATACATTTCAACCTGATCGTGAAAATGCTGAGCGATCGATTTGGTATCCAGGTGAGGGGTGGATGTGCATGTGCCGGCACTTACGGGCATTTTCTCCTTGAAGTCAGCTATGACCGTTCCCACCAGATCACCGAAAAGATCAGCCATGGAGACCTATCGGAAAAACCGGGCTGGGTTAGAGTTTCACTCCACCCGGTAATGTCAGGGGATGAGGTGGATTATTTTATATCTTCCCTTAAGGAAGTGATCGTAAATCATGCCGAATGGAAAAAAGATTATATTTATGATCCGAAAAAAAATGAATTTGAACATCATTCAAGGGTTGGATTAAAGGCCGACTGGACCGAGGCTTGGTTTAAACTGTGAAAACACCCGTCTTATGGTAATTACAGAAGTAAATAATCCGGTTACACGGAAGTTGTTCCTGGAGATTCCCAAGATACTTTACAAAGATGATCCGTATTGGGTATGTCCGCTCGACATGGAAATTGAGAATATTTTCAATCCTGAAAAAAACACATGTTTCGGGCATGGAGACGCGAAAAGGTGGATTTTGGAAACGCGTGACGGGAAACCGGCAGGCAGAATAGCAGCCTTTTACGACAAAAACAAAAGTGTTCAGAATGCACAGCCAACCGGGGGTATTGGTTTCTTTGAATGCATCAATGATCAGTCTGCTGCCAGCCTGCTATTTGATACCGCGAAGTTCTGGCTGATTTCCCGGGGCATGCAGGCCATGGACGGACCCATAAATTTCGGGGAAAATTTTGTGAACTGGGGGTTGCTGGTGGAAGGATTTATGCAGCAGGGATATGGGATGCAGTACAATTTTCCGTATTACCGCTCATTGTTTGAAAATTACGGGTTTAAGACTTTTTTCGAGCAATATTGTTTTCATGATGATTTCAGCAAGCCGTATCCGGAAGCCATGCGAAAATTCGGCGAGCGTATCTGGAAGAAACCCGAATTCTCATTCCGTCATATCGAATTGAAAAACCCGGAAAAGTACCTTCGGGAAATGGTAGTGATGTATGATAAAATATGGTCTGACTTTCTTGAATCGTATACCCCGTTGAAATATGAGGATCTTTACGGGATTTTCAAGGAAGCCAGGTCTATCCTGAATGAAAAATATATCTGGTTTGCATACCATAATGAGCAACCCATTGGCTTTCTGGTGGTATTTCCGGACATGAACGAGGTACTCAGAAAATTAAAGAACGGGAAATTAACGCCTTTAAATATCCTTAAGTTTATGTATTACAGGCGACGGGCAATTACCCGCGGAAGACTGCTTATTTCCGGGGTGATTCCTGAATACCAGCGCACCGGGGTGATTGGTGGCATTTACCTGAAACTGGTTGACTCCATGCGTGAAGATGGCCTGAGGGAACTGGAGCTTTCGTGGGTGGGTGACTATAATATTACTGTGAACAGGATGTATAGCCAGTTTGGGGCAACAAAGGAAAAAACGCATATCACATTCCGATACCTGTTTGACAGCAATGCGGAATTCAGGAGGTTTGATAACCTGAGCCGCAAACATGAAAGGGATTCGAAATAGGCGCAGATATATTTTGATCTTTAAAAAGTATTGCCTATTTTTGCATCCCATTTTGCAATTGAAAGATATAAAGATTATAACAATGAAAAAAGGAATACATCCCGAGAATTACAGGCTGGTGGCTTTTAGGGACATGTCGAATGGTCATACATTCCTCACCCGTTCAACTGCTTCTTCAAGAGAAACAGTTACCCTCGAAGACGGAAAAGAGTATCCGCTGATCAAGCTGGAGATCTCCAATACCTCCCATCCGTTTTATACGGGCAAGATGAAACTTGTGGATACTGCCGGACGTGTTGATAAATTCAATACCCGGTACAAGAGTCATTACGATAAGAAAAAGAAAGAAGAATAAGGACTGGCATGATGCCTGACCTCCAAACTCCGTTTTCATATGGGAACGGAGTTTTTTTATAGCACAACATTCAAGGCATTGATTTTACATAATCTGAAATAAACCTTTCACTGTAAATTGGCCTATATTTGTACTCATGTGAAGTTGACCCATGTCTGATAACAACCGCAATTATATCCTTTTTGATGACCTGTCGCGTGACCGTCTTTTGCCGTTTACATTTATCAGGCCTGTAGCTGAAATTCGTCTTGGTATACTTACAATCCGTGAAAAATGGGAAATGTGGTTGCATGTTGCCACATCTTCGCTGACAAAAGACTATCTCCAGGATAAATTTCCGCTTGTGCTGGGTGACCTGAATGTACTCATTAACGGGGCGATCACGCCGAATGCCGGCCTGGTAGGTGAGATTGAAGAATTAAAACCGGGGGAGGCCCTGGTTAAGGATGCTTTGCTGATAGCTGTGTGCCTTGACCGTACCGAATTTGGCGATTTTGATTATTCAGTTCCCGCAGGATTTGTTCAGAAGCAGGCCTCCGCCGTTTTTGTAAGGATAAGCAGGCCCTGGCACCTGTTTTTATATAACGGGCAGGAGCTCATCAGTGATTATGAACTCGTTACTGCAGGAAAAACCTCTGCATCAATCAGCACCACAAATAATATTATCCGTCCCGACAGAATTTTTGCGGAAGAGGGTGTCAAACTCGAATTTGTAACCCTTAATGCGTCAACGGGTCCGATCTATCTCGGCCGAAATACCGAGATCATGGAAGGTGCATTGGTACGGGGTCCGTTTGCACTTTGTGAAGGAGCAATTGTAAAAATGGGGGCAAAAATCTATGGACCAACCACCCTGGGTCCTTTTTCCAAAGTAGGCGGAGAAGTCACCAACTCAATCCTGTTCGCATATTCCAACAAGGTGCATGAAGGGTATATGGGCAATTCAGCTATCGGAGAATGGTGCAATATAGGAGCGGACTCCAATACATCAAACCTCAAAAATAACTATACCCGGGTTAAGGTATGGGACTTTGTTACAGGCAAGGCAGAAGATACAGGTCTGCAGTTTTGCGGACTGATGATGGGTGATTATTCAAAATGCGGCATCAATACAATGTTTAATACGGGTACTGTTGTTGGAATAAGCTCGAATATATACGGCGCCGGTTTTCCCGGTAACTTCATTCCCTCTTTTTCTTGGGGCGGAGCTGCCGGTTTTGAAACATACAGGGTTGATAAATCTTTTGAAACGATTGAAAAAGCTATGTTGAGCCGCAATTTGTCGCTCAGCGAAGCTGACCGGAAAATTATCGGCAGTGTTTTCAGATCAACAGATCGTTACCGCAAATCAGTCTGATCTCTATCATTCTTCTGTTTACAGGGTTTTCAAAATGTGGCATGAAGATTGCCTTATCTGAAGGAACATGTTATTTTATATCCAGTCTGACATTTTGTCGTTTTGTTTGTTTACATTTTCGTTGAATTAAATCGTATGAGTAAATTTCAGGAAAAGAGATTATCCGACTTTTATCTTTCATCATCCGTTAATGAAGATTCAGATTTTATACCTCTGATATCTGAGGAGGATGAGGAAAGCATTACAATGACGCAGGTTCCAGATACGCTGCCTATTCTTCCGCTCAGAAATACAGTTCTTTTTCCGGGAGTCATAATTCCCATCACTGTTGGCCGCGATAAATCGATGAAGCTGGTCCGCGATATATATCATAAATCAAAGATTATCGGCACTGTTGCGCAGAAAGATCCGAATGTGGACGACCCCGGGCCTGAAGAACTCTATAACGTGGGTACTGTCGCCCAGCTTTTGAGAATACTGGAAATGCCCGACGGAAGCACATCCGTTATTATCCAGGGGAAAAAGCGGTTTCGTATCGATGAGGTCGTCAGTACCGAGCCCTATTATCTGGCCAGGGTTAGTGCAATGGAAGATGTAAAACCAAAGAAGAAAGACCCTGAATTCGAAGCTATTGTCGGATCTTTGAAAGACCTTTCGCTGAAAATCATAAAGCTGTCAAGCAATATACCCCCTGAAACCTCTTTTGCCGTAAAGAATATTGAAAGTTCTTCCTTCCTTATCAATTTTATAAGCTCGAACAGCGATATACGCATGCTCGAAAAGCAACACCTGCTTGAACAAAACAACCTTAAGAAAAGGGCTACCTCACTGTTGCATTACCTCACCAGGGAAGTGCAAATGCTTGAACTTAAGCACGATATACAAACCCGGGTGAAGATCGATATGGACCAGCAGCAACGGGAATACTACCTGCACCAGCAAATGAAGACTATTCAGGATGAGTTGGGCGGAAATCCTATGGAACAGGAAATTGAAGAGTTGAAGGCGAAGGGCAAAAAGAAGAAATGGAATAAGGAGGTAGCTGCCACCTATTATAAGGAGGTTGATAAGCTGAACAGGCTCAACCCTGCCACAGGCGAATACTCGGTACAGTTGAATTACCTGCAAACCCTTCTCGAACTTCCCTGGAATGAATTTACAAAAGACAACTTCGACCTGAAAAGGGCACAACGGATTCTGGACAAAGATCACTTCGGGCTTGAAAAAGTTAAAGACAGGATCATCGAACACCTGGCTGTTTTAAAGCTTAAAGGGGATATGAAATCGCCGATTATCTGCCTTTACGGCCCTCCGGGCGTCGGAAAAACATCACTTGGTAAATCAGTGGCCAAAGCGCTGAACCGTAAATATATCAGGATGTCGCTGGGTGGATTGCATGATGAAGCTGAGATTCGCGGTCACCGTAAAACCTATATTGGAGCAATGCCCGGCAGGATCATGCAGAGTCTGAAAAAGGTGAAATCAAGCAACCCTGTATTTGTGCTTGATGAGATCGATAAGGTTGGCCGTGATTACCACGGGGATCCTGCATCTGCCTTACTCGAAGTACTCGATCCGGAGCAAAACAGCAATTTCTATGACAATTTCCTCGAACTGGAATTTGATCTGTCAAAGGTACTGTTCATCGCAACAGCCAACATGACCAATACGATCAATCCCGCCCTGCTCGACAGAATGGAACTGATCAATGTAAGCGGGTATATCATGGAAGAAAAAATAGAGATTGCACATCGGCACCTTGTTCCGAAAGAACTTCTAAACCATGGTCTTACCTCAAAGTCCGTTACTTTTACAAAAGATATTCTTGAATACCTGGTTGAGAATTATACGCGTGAATCAGGCGTCAGGGAGCTTGATAAAACACTGGCCAAGGTGGTGCGGGTGGTCGCCAGGAAGGTGGCTATGGATGAAAACTTCAACCGGAAGCTTACAATTAAGGATATTGAGACAATCCTTGGCGCTCCGCGATATGTAAAAGATAAATACCAGGGGAACGAGTTTGCGGGTGTGGTGACCGGATTGGCATGGACAGCCGTCGGAGGCGAGATATTGTTTGTTGAAACCAGCCTGAGCAAAGGCAAAGGCACACTCACCCTTACGGGAAACCTGGGCGACGTGATGAAGGAATCGGCTGTAATTGCCCTGGAATATATTAAATCGCACACTGACCTGTTGGAGCTTACACCCGAAATGTTTGAAAACTGGAATTTTCATATCCATGTACCCGAGGGTGCTATCCCCAAGGATGGACCATCGGCCGGTATTACTATGGCGGTTTCAATTGCTTCGGCCCTTACACAGCGCAAAGTGAAAAGCCATATTGCGATGACCGGCGAAATTACCCTTCGCGGAAAGGTTCTGCCGGTTGGAGGGATTAAAGAGAAAATACTCGCCGCAAAACGGGCCGACATAATGGAAATTATTCTTTCCGAAGAAAACCGGAAGGATATCGTTGAGATCAATGAAATTTATCTGAAAGGATTAACATTCCATTATGTCCGGAATATCATGCAGGTTCTTGACCTTGCACTGATGGAGGAAAAAGTACAAAAACCGTTCAAATTCGCATAATACCGTCACATAACTGCTGTTCACCGATTTGTAATTGCCCATTCCGGATGAAATCCCTTAATTTGATCCATAAATTAAAAACTTTATGAAAATGGCACCAGGATTATTTTGGGGGGTACTGCTAGTTCTGATTGGTCTGGCAGCAATATTCCGAGTGGTTTTTGATGTAAACCTGTTCGGAGTTCTTTTTGCATTGTTTCTTATATTTGTCGGAGTCAGCCTCCTGGTAGGAAAACCCTGGATGCTGCACAGGCAAAAAGGTGAAAATGATATCCTCTTTGAAGAAAGGGCGGTACGTGATCAGCCCCGTGACAATGCCGAATACAACGTGATCTTTGGCAAATCGGTTTATGATTTCAGGGATTTGAAATTTCCGGACAATCAACCGGTAAAAATCAAGATCAATACGATCTTCGGCCATACATTGATCAGAATCAGTAAATCCACGTCTGTAAAGATCAAATCCGACGCCGTCTTTGCTTCAGCCGGTATGCCGGATGGCAATTCCGTTGCCTTTGGAAGCATACAGTATGCGACTGATTCGTTTGCCGTGAACCTCAACCACCTGTATATTGATGCACCCGTCATTTTCGGAGCCATCGAGGTGATTGCGGATGAATAATCAGTAATAATAAATACCCCTCAGTTAGTTGATGATAAAAGGAAAGACACTTGTTATCTGGGATTGGAATGGCACACTGCTCGACGACAGGGCAGTGTGCATTGCTTCTATGAATCGTATGCTTACACGCAGGAGTATGCCGCTGATTTCAGAAGCCCGGTACCGGGAACTATTCCGGTTTCCTGTAAAAGAGTATTATATTGACCTCGGCTTCGATTTCGCCAGGGAACCATTTGAATCGTTGTCGGTTGAGTTTATTGATCACTACCGGGAATTGCAGCCGGCCGCCTCACTTTACTCGGGTGCCATTGACCTGCTGGCTGCCTTTAAAAAACAGGGACTTAAACAAATCATCTTATCGGCCATGGAACGAAATACCCTCTTCCGGGATGTGGATGATCGCGGCATTACTCCTTATTTTGATGCCATTCTCGGGGCAGAAGACCATTATGCCAACGGAAAGGCTGACATTGCCCGCAATTATCTTGTTTCTTCGGGGCTGACGGCAGATGAAATCATTATGCTGGGGGACACTGAGCACGATTATTCCGTTTCAGCGATTCTCGGATGTGCCTGTATCCTCATTTCACAGGGACATCATGATGCCGCGCGCCTCATGGCTACAGGGGCCCATGTGCAGAAAAACCTGCCCGGGGTTTTTAATTTCCTGATTAATCCCTAAGTTTACCCGGATATTTTTATTCTTTACTAATGTCAGGTCTATGTCTGCGGATAAAATAAACATTGCTATTTTCCCTGGCTCTTTTGACCCCTTTACAATTGGACATGAATCAGTCGTACGTCGTGCACTTTCCATGTTCGATAAAGTAGTGGTGGGGATCGGGATCAATACGACCAAATCAAGTTTCTTTACCATTGAAAAGAGAGTACAGTGGATACAGTGCGTTTTTGAGGATAGTCAGGGAAGGGTGGAGGTGAAAACTTTCACCGGACTCACTATTGATTTCTGCAAGACTGAAAAAGCCCGGTATATATTGCGGGGTCTTCGAACGGCCGCGGATTTTGAATATGAAAGGGCTATAGCACAAACCAACAAGGCCATGTACCCCGACATTGAAACCGTTTTTTTGCTCACCCTGCCACATCATACCTTTATTAATTCTTCGATTATCCGCGAGATTATCCGCCAGGGCGGCGATGCCAGTAAATTTCTTCCGAAAAACTATAACGTGAATGAGTAAGAGGGTCAGGATATGGGCTGCCCTACTGCTTGGCTTTTCTGCAGTCAATATTCCGGCACAGTCAGTAGTGATCACAGGGTATGCCAAATCATATGCTGCATCAACCCTTGAATTCACACATATTGCCAATTGGATTACCGGAGCTGAGGAACTGCTGGGTACAAGTGTTGTAACTGACAGTGGTGATTTTACGCTGGAATTCAAAATTACCCATACACAACAGATCATTGTGCACCTGGGAGTATATCTTGGTTATTTTTATGCCGAACCAGGCAAAAAATACGAACTTGTTTTGCCTGAAAAGGTCGACAAACAGCCGGAGGACCTGCTAAATCCTTATTTTAAGCCTGAAGAAATCCATCTTGGCCTCCTTAATTTTGACCCCGATGAGCTGAATATGCGAATCATGATGTTTGAGGATGCCTATGTGCCTTATTATGAAAAGCATGTGAGTCATATATATTCAAAAACGGATATCCGGAATGTAGAAAGGGACATCCAGCAGATGGAAGCCCCTTTTCAAAAACATCCCGGAGAGTTTTTTAACGAATTCCGGCGTTACAGGTATGGTATGTTAAAGTTGTTCGCAAATCAGCAGAAGGTACAAAGCCTGTCGGACGAATTTTTTAACAATCAGCCGGTGCTGTATCATAATCCGGCTTACGCTGACCTTTTCAACCAGGTTTACAGCAAGTATTTCGTATTTTATGGCCGGTCGGATCAGGGTAAACAGATTTATACTGATATAAACCAGCTTGGAAGTTATTCTGCACTTCTTTCCACTCTTTCGAAAAATGCAAACTTCAGCAATGATACATTAAAAGAGCTGATCGTTCTCAAACAGGTTCATGATGAGTTTTATGGAAACCAGTTCTCCAGAAAGGGCTTGCTCAGCATACTGGATACCCTCATGTTAAAAACACAGATTCCGGCTCACCGGCAGATCGGTACGTCCATCAAGCAAAAGATCACGCGTTTGCTGGCAGGCTATCCGCCGCCGGCGTTTGAACTGATGGATACCGATGGAAAGCTCACAGGACTTGACGATTTCAGCGGAAAGTATGTTTATCTTAATTTTTGCACATGCCAGAGCTACGCCTGTTTAAATGAATTCAATTCCCTTGCCCTTCTGAACTCCAAATATGCAGACAAGGTTACTATAGTAACGATCGCTACAGATCCCATGGATGAAGTACTCACGCAGTTTCTGTCCAAAAATAACTATAACTGGAAATTTCTGTTGTATGACCGACAGCCGGATGTTTTGAAGGAATACGATATAAGGGCCTTTCCAACATATTTTCTGATCGGACCTGATGGGAAGCTTATTCTTTCTCCGGCCCCGTCGCCTTCAGAGGATATTGAATCAGAGTTGTTTAAGGTAATGAAGTCCAGGGGTGACCTATAACAGGTTTTTGTATTTCAGGATATCCAATATCCCCATATACGTATTGCGGGTTATTTCCCTAAGATCTTCCTTTTTTACCCACTTTACTTCAGTGATATCTTCATCGCTTTGAGGTACAAGGGGTTCATTTCCTGTAGATTTCATTTCGAACCAGCTGGTCCTTTTTAATATTGACTGGTCATCAAGCCAGTAACAATGGTACGTTGACATCAGCGGTCCAACAATTTCCAGGTTGCGGAGGCCGCATTCTTCGGTAACTTCCCTGATCGCAGCTTGGGGTATTGATTCCCCGAAATCGACCTTTCCTTTTGGAAGATCCCATTTATCCCGCCTTTTCATGAACAGGTACCTGCCTTCCTCATTACAAACCAAGCCCCCTGCAGCCTCCACTACATAAAAACACGATTTGAATCTTTCCTGCAGTTCGTCCAGATCGTTATGAAAAATAAACAACGTATCAATTCGTTTCAAATTCCGGTAAAACTCGATCAGTTCTTTCAGATCTTCTGTATTCCTGTATTTATAGAACAAGCCATACTTAACCTGAAAATTTCTGATGAAGTCATCGGTTAAAAGCACAACCCTGTCGTTGAAAAAAACTTTGTACATTTACAGTATGAAAAATTACGAGAAAACTATAGCCGGCCTTCTTTTACAGTGCAATGCAATAAAACTAAACCCAGGCAACCCATTTCAATGGGCATCAGGATGGAAATCTCCCATTTACTGTGACAATAGAAAAACTCTGGCATATCCTGACATTCGAAATGCGATCAAATATAGCTTTGTAGATTTAATAAAAGAAAAATTTTTATCAACAGAGGCTATTGCAGGAGTTGCAACAGGAGCGATTGCGCATGGATCCCTTGTGGCAGATGCGATTGGACTGCCATTTATGTATGTCAGGTCGGAACCCAAGGGCCATGGATTGGAAAACCTGATCGAAGGAGAACCAAAGAAAGGGCAGAAAGTTGTTGTGATCGAAGACCTGATTTCTACAGGAGGTAGCAGCCTGAAAGCCGTTGAAGCATTGAGAAAAGCAGGTTGCGAGGTGCTGGGAATGGCCGCTATTTTTTCTTATGGTTTTTCGAAGGCGGAGGAGAGTTTTCGCGATTCGGGATGTACACTGTACACATTAAGCAATTACAATGCTTTAATTGAACTGGCCATCGAAAGCGGATATATAGGATCCGAAATGTTACCGGCACTGAATCAGTGGAGGCAGTCTCCGGCTACATGGAATGCATCACCGGCGATATAAACTTTCATTTAGGAATTTAACTATTCATAATATGCTTGCTATTGAAAGTAAACAGGGGTTGGCCAAAGGGAACGGTGAAACCGTATTTAATTATATCTCTGATTTCAGGAATTTCTCCGGTTTATTGCCACAGGATCGGCTCAGCAATATGCAGATAGACCGTGAGAAAATAGTTTTTGACATCCAGGGATTAGGTACGATCGGACTTGAAATCAAGGAAAAACAACCCTTTTCCGCATTGACTGTTGGCGCTTCAGCAGACAGCTCGGCAGATTTTACCTTTATTATAAATATACATGAAACCGGAAAGGAATCATCCGAGGTAAAACTTAAACTGAAAGCCAATCTGAATATGTTCGTTGAAATGATGGCCCGCAGTCCGCTCCAGCAATTCGTGGATTTGATGATAGATAAACTCTCTCTGGTGAACTTTAAAGAGATAGGTTCAAAATTTTAACGCAGAGATCACTAAGTTTATGTTTATCAGGCTTATAGAGGGCGCAGAGGAATCTCATTGCATTCGATTAACTTTCCCAGAATTAGTATCCGCATCCAGTATCCAGCATCCAGTATCCAGCATCTAATATCCGGAGATTTCCACTTCCTTGAAACCGTACAATCTGGTTTCTCCCGCGGAGGTAAGGATAACAAGTTCTCCACTCTCCGCAACATCAACAATCCGGCCTTCAAAAACACCCTTCTGATCAGTAAAGCCGACATAGGTGTTCAGAAGCCAGAGCGAATTCAGATATCCTGATTTGACGGCGATATAATCTTCAGCATAAAGTTGATTAAGTCTCTTTTCAAGAAAAGAAAGCAACAGCGTGAGCATTTGTGCCACATCAAATGATTGCCCGGTTTCTGCAGCGAGTGAAGAAGGATTGGAAATGTCAGGAGGGAAGTTTACCTGGTTCACATTTAACCCGATTCCAACAATTGAGGTACGCAGGTTTTGGGAGAGGATTGTGTTTTCGATCAGAATGCCTGCAATCTTTTTCCCTTTTACAAGAATATCATTGGGCCATTTTACTTGTGACCTGATGCCGAGAGCAATGAGACAGTCATTTATTCCTGATGCAATGCACATGGATAAATAAAACTGCTTATAGGCAGGCATAAAGTCTGGTTTTAGAATAATGCTGCACAATAGGTTCAAATCCTTATCACTCAGCCAGATGTTTATCCCCTGCCCCTTTCCCCGGGACTGAACATCTGCCAAAATTACAGTGCCTTCTGCCGGATTCTCTTTATGCAACAGCCAGGCAGCATAATTGTTGGTAGAATCCACAGATGGCAGATGGATAATGGGGTAGCCCAGCGTGACTGTTCTCATAAATGGAATATTTACAGTTGAATTGGAAGAAATTGATGTTTTGGTATTGTTATTGATCAGGTAAATTAACGAATATTGTGATATGATCGGTGTTCTTTCGAAAATAGTTGAGCCATTTAACGTCAGTGCAAATGGATAAATTCACTATTTTTGCATTGTAAAATTTAATATTATCCAGGTTTGGGAAATCACGAACAACTCTTACAATATATAATAGAAGGATTACAAGAAAAAAGAGCGAAGAAAATTATCAATATTGATCTTAGAAAGCTGGGATTTGCACCATGTGATAATTTCATAATATGCCACGGTGATTCCGGAACACAGGTAAGGGCTTTGTCTGATTCTGTGGAAGAAAAGGTTGATAATACCCTTCAAATGGCCATAAATCACCGGGAAGGACTTCATAATGCAAGCTGGATATTACTTGATTATGGCAGTATTGTAGTTCATATTTTCCAGCTTGAAACCCGTGAATATTATAAATTGGAAGATTTATGGGGAGACGCTGAGATTACATTCATTAAAGAAGATTAATTTGCTTAAAGCATGGAAGAAAATAAAGAAGTAAAAGGAAAAAAGGAAGAAGAAAAAGATGGCAATAGTTCTAAGCCCAATAGTCTATTAGGAGGCAAGAAACCCCGTTTCAATGCAATTTGGATTTATGGACTTATTGGTGTAGCCATTATATTGATCTATTTTTTTGATTCAGGACAGGGACCAACTGTTATTGACTGGAAATTCTTCCGCAACGAGCTGCTTTTAAAAGGAGAAGTTGAAAAGATCCTGATCGTGAATGAACAAAATGCCGAAATATTCATAAAAGAACAATATTTAAATGAGCCAAAGCATCAGAAGAATGTAGGCAAAGGTTTTAATGCAATCTCAAAAACCGGACCCCTGTATACTATGCCTGTTGGTTCAAATGATATTTTCAAGAAAATGCTTGATGATGCCCAGGCCGGGATACCCGATGAGGCAAGGATCTATCCTGAATATGTCCGTAAGCGGACTTTTGGGGATACACTATACGTATTGCTCCCGATCATCATACTGGTTGTGATCTATATGATCATTTTCAGACGTATGAGCGGTGGTACCGGAGCCGGTGGCGGAACCAATATTTTCAATGTGGGCAAATCCAAGGCTAGAATATTTGACAAAGATGAAAACATCCGTCTTGATTTTAAGGATGTTGCCGGTTTGGAAGAGGCCAAGATGGAGATCAAGGAAATTGTTGACTTTCTGAAGAAACCAAAAAAATATACTGACCTGGGAGGTAAGATTCCCAAGGGGGCATTGCTTGTCGGACCTCCGGGTACGGGGAAGACCCTTCTTGCCAAGGCAGTTGCCGGTGAGGCCCATGTTCCCTTCTTTTCATTATCCGGATCAGACTTCGTTGAGATGTTTGTTGGGGTAGGTGCATCCAGGGTTCGTGATCTGTTTAAGCAGGCAAAGGAAAAGGCTCCATGCATTGTTTTTATCGATGAAATTGATGCCATCGGTCGTGCCAGGGGAAGAAATCCGAATTTTGGCGCTAATGATGAACGTGAAAATACACTGAACCAGTTATTGACCGAGATGGATGGATTTGCTTCCAATGCAGGTGTTATCATACTGGCTGCAACCAACCGGGCAGATATTCTTGATAAAGCCTTGCTCAGGGCCGGACGTTTTGACAGGCAGATCTATGTTGAACTGCCCGATCTGAATGAAAGAAAGGAAATATTCCAGGTACACCTCAGGCCTATCAAAACGGAAAAGGACCTTGCTGTTGATTTTCTTGCCCGTCAGACTCCCGGTTTTTCAGGAGCAGACATCGCGAATGTTTGTAATGAAGCTGCCCTGATCGCTGCCAGAAAAAACAAAAAATCAGTTCAGAAACAGGATTTTCTGGATGCAATTGATAGAATTGTCGGTGGTCTTGAAAAGAAAAACAAGATTATCACCCAGGATGAGAAAAAGACTATTGCTTACCATGAAGCCGGGCATGCCACAGTTAGCTGGATGCTTGAACATGCCAGCCCGCTCGTGAAAGTGACTATTATTCCCCGCGGCAAATCGCTGGGTGCAGCCTGGTATCTTCCTGAGGAAAGACAAATAACCACGAAGGATCAGTTGCTCGAGGAAATGACAGCTACGCTCGGTGGACGGGCAGCAGAAGAGATCACTTTTGGTAAAATTTCCACCGGTGCATTGAATGATCTTGAGCGGGTCACCAAACAGGCTTATGCCATGGTTACTTACTTTGGATTGAGTGATGCCATTGGTAATCTTAGCTTTTATGATTCGACAGGTCAGAATGAATATGCTTTTCAACGGCCATACAGCGATAAAACTGCTGAACTGATTGATAAAGAAGCTAAAGACATTATAGATTCCCAGTACCTGAGGGCCATTGCATTATTAAATGTTCACAAAGAAGGACTAGTGCAGCTTGCTGAACAATTACTGGAAAAAGAAGTGATCTTTACCGAAGACCTTGAAAAAATATTTGGAAAACGCAAGGGCAGGATGCCTGATATGCCGGAGAAACCCAAAAAAGAACGCCGCAGTACAAAAGGTGTGAAACAAACCAAATCCGGCGAAGAAGGATTGGAAGTCAAGCAATCTGCCTGATAGTGGTTGCTTAAAGAATTCGAGGTTTGAAAAATTTCAGTCAGCGTGTCGCATTCGGTATTGTATACCTTGTGATCATTATCGGATCACTTTTCTTAGGCAAGGTTGCATTCGGTTTGGTGTTTCTTTTGATCAACCTGATCGCATTGTATGAGTTTTATGTCTTAACAGAGGCATCCGGTGCTTCTCCGCTGGTTGTTCCTTCCATGATCACAAGTGGTGTAGCCTATATTCTGGCTTTCCTGGTTTCCGCTAACCTTATTGATACCGGGCTGTTAGTTCTGATTATACCCTTTATTATTTTTATCTTCATTGTGGCGTTGTATTCCGATAAGCCGGATGTAATAAAGAATACAGCAATTTCATTCATGGGCATCGTGTATGTTTCCATTCCCCTGTGTGTGATAACTTTTCTCGCATTTCCTGTCACCAACGCATATGAATATTCACACCGTCTGATTCTTGGAATTATGACACTTGTGTGGATTAATGATTCGGGTGCATACCTGGTGGGTATTACAATCGGACGTCACCGGTTGTTTGAGCGGATTTCACCCAAAAAATCGTGGGAAGGAGCTGTGGGGGGAGCGATTCTAACCCTTGTATGTGCCTTATGGCTCCACCGGATTATGGGAACGCTGGAAAGAACCGACTGGATTGTCCTGGCTCTTATCGTTTCTGTATTCGGAGTTTTTGGTGACCTTACCGAATCTCTTTTTAAAAGAAGTGTCGGGCAGAAAGATTCCGGAAAGATCATTCCCGGGCATGGCGGTCTTCTCGACAGAATTGATTCAATACTGTTTGTAATGCCATTGGCGGCGGTATATCTCACACTGAGTAACCTTTAATAATATTATCATGAGGATCCATAAAGAAGGAATTACAATAATTCTGATTTTTTTCCTGATCATCAGTAGCTTTAATCTTATTATCTACTGGGCTCTGCAAAAAACCTGGCTGCAATCCATATTGATCATTGTATCCATAGTTTTTCTCATGATGGTGGTTTGGTTTTTCAGGAATCCTGACCGTTCGGTAATACCGGATGATTCACTTGTGCTGAGTGCGGCTGACGGAAAGGTGGTTGTCATTGAGGAAGTGATGGAAAATGAGTATTTTAAGGACAGGCGGATCCAGGTCTCTATATTTATGTCGCCTCTGAACGTGCACTCAAACCGGTATCCCATAAGCGGACTGGTCAGCTATTACAAATATCACCCCGGAAAGTACCTTGTAGCCTGGCATCCAAAATCATCCGAACTGAATGAACGATCCACGATCGTTATTAAGGACAGGCAGGGGAAAATGATCCTTGTCAGGCAGATTGCAGGCGCTGTCGCCCGGCGGATTGTTTCCTACACCAGCGAAGGAAAACAGGTAATACAGGGAGATGAACTGGGTTTTATCAAGTTCGGCTCGAGGGTGGATATGTTTTTTCCTGTCGGCACCAAAATTAATGTGAAGATCGGCGATGTGGTCACCGGAAACAGGACGGTTATTGCGGATTGGTAGAATGAATCACGGGTTAGGATTCAAGGCGAAGTTATAAACTTCGCCTGGCACAGGGGCGAAATTGTAAACTTCGCCTGGAACAGGTTTATTGTACTCAGGGGCTTTAGATCACCTTTAATTCTTTGCCGACCTTGGTAAAGGCATTCAGGGCCTTATCCAGATTTTCGCGGGTATGGGCTGCAGACAGCTGAACACGTATACGTGCTTCTCCTTTTGGAACCACGGGATAATAGAAACCTGTTACATAAATTCCTTCGTTCAGCAGACGGGCCGCAAAATCCTGGGATAACCGGGCATCAAACAACATGATAGCGATTATGGCAGATTTTGAGGGTTTAATTGTAAAGCCGGCCCGGGTTATTTCGTTTTTAAAGTATTCAGTATTCTCGTGGAGCCTGTCCTGTAATTCAGAAGTTTCCTCCATCATATCAAACATGGCAATGCCAGCCATTGTGATCATAGGCGGCAGAGAGTTTGAAAACAGATAGGGCCGTGATCGCTGCCTCAGCATGTCGATAATCTCTTTATGGCCTGTTGTAAATCCACCGATTGCACCGCCAAATGCTTTTCCAAGGGTCCCTGTAATGATATCTACCTGCCCCCGTATATTGAATAGTTCAGTCACCCCGCGCCCTGTTTTACCCACCACACCGGCTGAATGACATTCATCCACCATCACCATGGCATCATATTTTTCAGCCAGTTTACATATCTGATCTACCGGCGCTACATTTCCGTCCATTGAAAACACACCGTCTGTAACAATTAACCGGAACCGGTTTACCTGCGCTTTGACCAGCTGTTGTTCAAGATCCGCCATATCGGCATTCGCGTACCGAAAACGCTGGGCCTTGCACAGGCGCACGCCATCAATGATGGATGCATGGTTAAGGGAATCCGAAATAATGGCATCCTCTTCACCAAGAAGGGGTTCGAATACTCCGCCATTGGCATCGAAACAGGCAGCATACAGGATAGTATCTTCAGTTCCAAAATACCGGGAGATCTTTTCCTCAAGCTTTTTATGCAGGTCGGTCGTTCCGCAAATAAACCGCACCGACGACATTCCGTAACCGCGGGTATCCAGCCCTTCTCTTGCGGCGTTTATAAGGGCAGGATGAGAAGAAAGTCCCAGGTAATTATTGGCACAGAAATTCAGCACCTCTTCTCCCCCTGCTAAGCGGATGAGTGCATCCTGGGGTGATGTGATTATCCTCTCTTGCTTATAGAGTCCGGCCTCTTCAATGGCTCTCAACTCGCT
>JBGSSA010000148.1:0-11106 GCA_041737295.1 Bacteroidales bacterium
GGATTCGCAAAGGCCAGCAATAAACCGGCCACTAAAGGCAAAATCAGCAACCCTTTGAATTTTGCCAACCGCGATGTTTTCATTTTTTTCATCATCATGATTCTTTTTTTAATGAGTGATTGATTAAATTGATTGGTTAAAATAAATACAGGTCCCCCGATGGCCTGGTTGACCAGGAGGGCCTGGTATCTTCCCTGGTGGCTGCCGGATTGAAGAACGGCATCATCAGCAAGGTATTCATGTACTTCTTTTACAGACTTTTCATAAAACCACATCACAGGATTAAACCATTGCAGCACAGT
Organism: Bacteroidales bacterium; assembly: GCA_041737295.1. Lineage (GTDB taxonomy): Bacteria > Bacteroidota > Bacteroidia > Bacteroidales > UBA10428 > UBA5072. The sequence continues at coordinate 303 of JBGSSA010000148.1, forward strand.
CATTATCTCCACAATAAACAGGTCAATATAATGGCCCTGGGTCAAATGGGATTTCTCGTGTGCAATAATGCTTTCAAATGAAAACTCATCCGCATTTCCGGCCGGAATAAAAATACGGTTGAAATACGAAAAGGGCACCATCTCATTGTTCATGTAAACAATGGTGTAGCCCTCGTATTCGACTTTCTTTGACAGGCGGGTGACGGCATGCAGAAAGATTGCCTGGTAAATCAGCCTGAAGAATACAATGGCCGCACCGATAATATAGATGGTAAACAGGATATTCCAAAAATTTAAACCGGCTGAACTAACGGATGCCTGTGCAGACCGTGGAGCCATTGCAGAACTTTCCGCTGCGTTGAAATCGATTACAAGGGAAGGCATGTTCTCAAGGACCCCGGGAATAGCAACCGGTGCAAACCGGATGGAAGGGATCACCAGGGAAATGATCACTGAAAAAAGCAGGATAAACCGGTTCAGGTAAAAATGAGTATCCTTTCTCAACAGGAGCCAATAGAACAGATAAAATACCGTAAGGGCAATCCCTGCCTTTACAGTGTATTCAATATAACTATTCATGGTCATTGCTTTTTGATTTCTGTAATTCTTCTTCGGTAAGCTTCATGATCTCCCCGAGCTCTTTCATGGTGAGATTATTCTCACGCGCGAAAAAGGCGGCCATTTTGGGAAAGGAATTATTGAAATAATCCGCCAGGAAACCATTGAAATGATGCTTGGCATACTCGTCCCTGGTCACGGAAGGAAAATATTCGTATGTATTTCCATACTGCCGGTGAGCAATGAAATCCTTTTTCTCCAACACCCGTATCACAGTTGATACCGTATTGTACGGAGGCTTCGGATCGGGCATCCTGTCTATAACGTCCTTTACAAATCCCTGTCCCAAATCCCACAGGATCTGCATCACTTCTTCCTCTGCACTGGTTAGCTTTTTCATGTCTCAGGTATTTTACTGAAACAAATATACAACTAACTTTGCAGTTATGCAACTATTTTTGCAGTTATTTAACGGAAAAAACAGTTATTTATGAAAATAAATAAAAAAAAGACGGTAGAGATGGGTTTGAAACCCATCTCTACATCGTCTTTTATTCACAAAAAATACCTAGTTTACTGTATTGCCATCAGCATCAACTTCGATAATCTCGTAATTGAGCTGTTTCAGGTTTTCCAGGATCTTCGATTTGTCACCCACAACAAACCAGTTGACAAGTTCAGGTTTGACAACTGTCTTGCTTAACTGGTTCAATTCGTCTATGGTAAGTTTCCGTACCTTGGCATCATAGGTCTTGTAATAATCATCGCCCAGGTTGAATTTTACCTGTTCCACGGCGGAGTTTGCCACGGCATTATTCGTTTCCCACATACCCGGCAACTGAAGCACCATATTCTGCTGAACACGGTCAAATTCATCTTTGGTAACCGGTTTGTCACCGATTATGGAGGTAAGTTCCTTGCCCATCTCTTCAATGGATTCCTTTGTCTTGTCCATTTGAACCGAAACATAAGCCAGGAAAGGCCGTTGACCTTTGGCATCCCAAACCAGGCTGCCTGCACCATACGACCAGTGTTTGTCTTCGCGGAGGTTCATGTTGAGCCTCGACACAAAATCACCTCCCAGGATATTGTTGAAGGCATTCAGGGCAGGCTGCGAAACCTGTCCATACGGGGTTGTCACGTAACTGGCAATAATGATCGATTGCTGTGACTCCGGCCTGTCAATCAGGTATATCCTTTTCCCGGGTGCCATTTTAATTACGGCCGGGGTGTTCTTCGGAACATCCGCTTTCTTCCAGCCGGCCAGTTTGCTGTCAAGCTTGGCTACCAGGTCAGCCATCGCCACGTCACCGACCACGATCAGTGTGGCGTTATTCGGTTTGATCCAGGTATTGTAAAATTTCTGGATCTCTTCCGGCGTGATCGTGCTTACCGTGTTTTCATAGCCTGATCCCGAAATCGGATTGCCATAGGCATGTCCCTGTCCATACAGCAATTTTGGGAAAACCCGTAATGCCATCCCGAAAGGTTGTGATTTCTCCTGGTCAATGCGGTCGAGATGCTCTTTCTTGAGCCTGTCGAATTCATTTTTTGGAAAGGATGGATTCAGCAGGATATCGGCAAACAGGTCCAGTGTCGGATCGAAGGTCTGCTGCAGTGTGGTGAAATTGACATAGGAAGCATCAAGGTCCGACCCGGCATTGATCGAAGCACCCAATAACTGGAGCTTTTCGCTGATCTGCAGGGTATTCATTGTTTTGGTCCCTTCGTCGAGCATATCCATGGCCAGGCTTGCCATACCGGCTTTGGACAGTGCATCTGTCGAATAACCGGCATTGACCACCAGTTTACCCACTACGGTAGGAATGCCTTTCCGCTGGGCAAGGATCACCTGGAGCCCGTTTTTCAGCGTGGCTTTCTGCAGGGCAGGAAATGAGGAGGGTACGGTGGCCGTTAATTCGGGAAGTTTGCTGCGGTCAACCCCTTTCTCATCCGCTTTCAGGGATGGAAATGGCTTGCAAACCAGTACGTATTTGCCGGAGCTGAGCCATTCCTTGCTTACCTTTTGCATATCCGCGATGGTGGCTTCCGAGACGTACTTCAGGGTAGTCTTGTAAAAATCCGGCGAACCTCCGTAAACCTGGTTCGAGGCCAGGATATCGGATTTACCGCCAAATCCGCCAATTCGTTCTACTCCCTTTAAAAAGTTGGAAAAATAATTTGAACGTACCCTGTCGAGTTCATCCTGCGTGGGTCCCTTTTCAAGGAATTCATTCATAATGGCATTCACCGTGGCTTCCACTTCCTCAACTGTTTTCCCCTGTTTTACGGTAGCTTCCACAACCAGGTACGATCCGATCTCCCTGGGATCAATATAGGCATAAGCACTGCTCACGGATTGATCTTCATACATGAGCTTCTTATAAAGACGGGATGTCTTTCCGACTGACAACACATCGGTTGCCAGGTCAAGGAGGGTCAACTCCCGTGAACCCCACTGGGGTATATTCCATACCATCGTGATCTTGGCTTCAGGTACGCGGTCTTCGTAAAAGCTGCGGGTATTTTCAGTTCTCTTTGCAATATTCACTTCGGGCCTGATAAGCGACGGACCGGGAGGAATATCCCCGAAATATTTCTTCACCCTCGCCAACACATCCTCAGGTTTCACATCCCCCGCAACACTTAGTACTGCATTTGAAGGGCCATAGTAAGTTTTAAACCAATCGGTCACATCGGTCAGACTGGCAGCTGTAAGGTCTTCCATCGATCCGATGACGGTCCAGGAATACGGATGTCCCTTTGAATATGTAGCCTGCGTAATGATTTCCTCTTCACGGCCGTAGGGCTCATTCTCGTAATCCCGCTTTTCATTCTGAACCACACCCCTCTGTTCGTCAAGCCTGGCCTGATCGATTGCCCCTACAAGGTGACCCATCCGGTCACTTTCGAGAAACAATACCTGGTCAAGGGCCGAAATGGGGACATTCTGGAAATAGTTTGTCCGGTCATTGTTGGTCGTGCCATTCAGATCCGTAGCCCCGATACCTTCCAGGGCCTGGAAATAATCTTTGTTAAAATTCTCGCTTCCATTGAACATCAGGTGCTCAAAAAGATGCGCAAAGCCCGTACGTCCGGCTTTTTCATTTTTCGATCCAACATGATACCACACGTTTACGGCAACGATTGGTGCCTTATGATCTTCATGTACAATCAGGGTCAACCCGTTATCGAGAACGTATTTCGTGTATTGAATATCAATCTGGTCCGGGTTAAAGTAGGATTTCTGCTGACTAAAACCTGCAACAGAAAGACTTAGAAAGACTAAAATCGCAAGTAGGATTCTGGATGTTTTCATACATTATTTATTTTAAGGATTATCAGACATACAAATATCAATAAAATCAGGCAATCATTTTGCAGGGTACGGGGTAATGAGACTTCTTTTTAAATATTTTTGGCAAAGACAAGGGTAAAGAGGGTTATCTTTGCGGGTACCGGCTGCAACGGGGAATAAAGCAAATATCCTGGCGGATCAGTCCAAATACAACCAGTTAAAATTGAATAACAGCATGAAAGTTCCGGAATTGCACAGCAAACTTACTGAAGCATGGTCGAATCAGAATTTGAATAAAATTACGGTTACCCTTATCAATCTTTATAAGAACCATCAATATGGTACGCTGAAGCAGATTGTAACGATGATCAGTGAAACCATGGAATTTACAATAGATCCGGAAGCAAAATACTTTCCCAGGCTGATGATGCTGTATCATCCCGACAGGGGTGACTTCCACAGGAATGAGATCAACAGGCTGGCGGCTGCAAATGATTATGACGGACTGCTGACCTATTCGCATATCCTGTTGCTGAACCGCATCGAGGAAATTGCCGCTACCCTTTCAAGTTATGAGGATATTGATTATTCCCCTGTGTATGAATGGGATCTTCAGTCCGATGGTTTTACAATTGTCAATGAGCAGACAGCCAACGTTCAGGAAAAACCAACAAATCCAAACAAATCCCGTTCCCACCTGAATTTTTATGACGCGGTTAAAATAAGGATGTATGGCAAAACCAGGATTGAATTTCCTACCTGGTATCTCGAAAACCAGGAGGAGTTTGAACTTTCGGGTTCGGATATCAATGATCTGGAGGGAGTCCAGTATTGCATCCATGTAAGGAACCTGGATCTGTCCGGCAATATTATCCAGGACATATGCCCGCTTTGGCCCCTTACCCTGCTTGAAGAGCTGAACCTGGCCGATAACAGGCTCCGGGATATTGATACCCTTTCTCATTTGCCGAACCTGCGGATTGTTGACCTTTCCAACAATGCCATAAATGACGTTTCCCCGCTGATGGACCTGGGAAGACTCGAGTATGTCGACCTTACAGGCACAAAAGTCCCTGCAAAACAGATTGCTGAACTTGAAGAATTAGGGGTAACCGTGGTGGGGCGGTAAGCCGGATCAGTTTTCACAATGCCCGCAGGAACATTGTTTGCCTTTCGCCTTTTCAAAGGCTTCCCTACCCTCGGTAACGGAAAAATATACCAATCCCGCGGCGCCCAGCGCATCGGCATAGGCAAAACCGGTAAGTGCATAAATAAGGCTTGACGCGAGAAGCACAACCGACATATAGATGCACACCTTGGTACAATTGGCATCGGCAAGAACCGGTTCAGAATTCAATTTCCTGCCCGTCTTCCTTTTCGCCATCATAAGCCATGTCATTACAACGATGGAAACCAGTGAAATCACAATGCCCCAAAAAGTTGTATCCGGTTTATGTTTCATGATTACATTAATGACGGCTCCCGCTGCAAGGGCAGCGGCCAGCAGGTAAAATGCGCTTCCGGTAACCTTAAGCGCTTTTGTTTCAAACTCGCTGACAGCACTTTCCGGGTGATTCCGGATACGGATGATCATTACGGCAATTCCAATTCCGGATATTACCTCTATAAAGCTATCGGCACCAAAACCGAACAGCGCCAGGGTTTCATCGGAATACCCCAGGGCGATTGAAACCAGTCCCTCCACAACATTGTACAGTATAGTAAAAATACTCAGGTTGAATGCTCGTTTATACAGACGTTCCGTCATAACATCCATTTTTCATCGTAGCAAAGATAACCTTATTAGAATTCCGGAGGGAATCTCTGCAAAAGACAATAATCCCGGAAATAATCCCGGAGGGATTCCTGACATAAGAAAATAATCCCGGAGGGATTCACTATCGGTAGAAAGAGCATCCCCGATAGACCCAATAATCCCAGGGATTCCTGACATAAGACAATAATCCCGGAGGGATTCCCTATCGGTAGAAAGAACATCCCCGACAGACCCAATAATCCCAGGGGGATTCCTGACATAAGATAATAAACATTTTTCGAAATTATTTTTGAAGACAGACCACGCGATCTAACTTCTTTGCACAAAGATTGTTAAACAGGTAATCCCTCCCTTATTGGAAACAATTATTAATAAAATAATCATGGCAAAAAAAGACATTAAAAAACCTGTTGTAACTAAAAAAATCAACGACCTGGAACCCGATACTCAAAGTGTTGATGGACAAATTCTTACAACAAATCAGGGCCTTAAGATCAACGACAATCAAAATTCTCTCAAAGCGGGTGAGCGTGGAGCTACCTTATTGGAGGATTTTATTCTGCGCGAAAAAATCACGCATTTTGATCATGAAAGAATTCCCGAACGAATCGTACATGCACGCGGTTCAGGTGCTCATGGAATATTTGAACTTTACAAGCCCCTCCCACAATATACCAAGGCAAAGTTTTTAAACGACATTTCAAAACCGACACCTGTGTTCGTCCGGTTTTCTACTGTGGCCGGATCCAGGGGATCCTCTGACCTGGCCCGTGATGTACGCGGGTTTGCCGTTAAGTTTTATACCGAGGAAGGAAATTATGACCTGGTTGGAAACAATATGCCTGTTTTTTTCATCCAGGATGCTATTAAATTTCCGGATTTAATACATGCGGTCAAACCGGAGCCCCATAATGAAATACCCCAGGCAGCCTCCGCCCATGACACTTTCTGGGACTTTATTTCCCTGATGCCCGAGAGTACCCATATGATCATGTGGGTAATGAGTGACAGGGCTATTCCACGCAGCCTTCGGATGATGGAAGGGTTCGGGGTTCATACCTTCCGGTTCATCAATGATAAAGGGATCTCACATTTTGTAAAATTTCATTGGAAACCTTTGTTGGGAGTGCATTCTGTTGCCTGGGACGAAGCTCAGAATATTTCAGGCAAAGATCCCGATTTTCATAAAAGGGACCTGTGGGAGGCAATCGATAGCGGAGCTTATCCTGAATGGGAATTAGGAATTCAGATTGTGGCAGAAGAAGATGAATTTAAGTTTGATTTTGACCTGTTGGATCCAACGAAATTAATTCCCGAGGAAATTGTACCCGTGCAACGAATCGGCAAAATGACGCTGAATCGCAATCCCGACAATTTCTTTGCAGAGACGGAACAGGTTGCATTTCATCCCGGCCACGTGGTTCCCGGCATTGATTTTACAAACGATCCCCTACTTCAGGGCAGATTGTTTTCATATACCGACACGCAATTGTCCAGGCTCGGAAGTCCCAATTTCCATGAAATACCTATTAACCGGCCCATCGTTCCTGTCGTGAACAACCAACGTGACGGTCATATGCGGCAAACCATCTACAGTGGGATAACCAGCTACCAGCCCAATACGATAGGTGGAGGAGATCCGGCACAGGCAAAGGCTGCAGAAGGGGGATTTACAAGCCACCAGGAGCGGATCGATTCAAAAAAGATCAGGGAAAGAAGCAGAAGCTTTTTTGACCATTTCAGCCAGGCGGCCATGTTTTATCAAAGCCAGTCGGAACCCGAGAAAAATCACATTGCGGATGCCCTGACTTTTGAACTCGGAAAAGTTGAACGCCCTGAAATCAGGGAAAGAATGACCGGCATTCTCACCCGGGTAGATACTACCCTTGCCGCAAAGGTAGCCACCGGATTAGGAATTCCGGTACCGAAACAACCCGTTTATCCGATAAATCATAGTGTTCCCGCCGATGGCAACCAGAAAGACTTTGAACCCTTGCCCCAGCCAAAAACGATTCAGAAATCGAATGCCTTAAGTATGGCCAATACGCCGAAGAATTCAATTAAAACAAGATGTATTGCCATACTGGCCGCAGATGGGGTAGATGAAAAATCACTGGCGGAAATGAAAACCGCGCTGGAAGCTGAAGGTGCAAAAACAAAAATTGTGGCTCCTAACCTGGGTACCCTGAAGGGTGCAACGGGTACCGGGGTAAAGGTGGACCAGACTTTTTTAAATACCGCATCTGTTTTATTTGACGCAGTTTACATTCCTTCAGGTGCGCAGAGTGCGAATGCTCTGATGGGTGAAGCCAGGGCAATTCACTTTATCAATGAGGCTTACAAACATTGCAAAGCAATTGCAGCCAGTGGCGATGGAATGAAAGTGCTCCAGCGCACGCATATTCCAACCGGAGAAAATAAACCGGGATTGCCCGCGGATCCGGGTATAATCATTGATAAAACGCCAAAGGACTTTATAGATGCAATCGCTAAACACCGGGTTTGGGAAAGAGAAAAACAACGAAGTGTCCCGGCATAGTTCAATTTGATCTTACATTTTGTTTATCTTGAGGTCCCAAAATTTCCTCATGATACGCGTCTATATTCTATGCCTGATCTTTAGTCTTCATACCCTCGCGGCAACCTGGTCCCAGCCCGCGATAAGGGCTGTATTTACAGATACCGTACCGGATCTCGACGGGTACCTTCATGAAACCACCTGGAATAAAGCGGCACTGGTCAACGAACTGTACCAGCGGGAACCTGTAACCGGACAACCGGGTACCGAATACACCGAATTTCTGTTCCTGTTTGATCAGAACAACCTGTATATAGGCATCCGGTGCGAAGCTCCTCCCGGCGGTATCACAGCAAAGGAAATGGCGCGGGATGTCAGCCTCGGAGACGACGACAGGGTGCAGATCCTGTTGGATACCTACCTTGACGGGCGAAACGGATACTGGTTCCAGATCGGCCCCCGCGGAAGCATCGGCGATGCCCTGATCAGCGAAAACGGGAAAGGATTCAACAAATCATGGGACGGCCTGTGGGACGGCAAGGCCCGCATTACGGAAAACGGCTGGGAAGCGGAACTGATCATCCCCTTCAAAACACTGGCATTCAAAAAGGGACAGGATACCTGGGGACTGAAACTGATCCGGAATATCAAAAAGAAATCCGAGGTGTCATACTGGCCGGCCACTACCCTCGATGCGGACAGGTTCCAGATTTCGGACGCCGGAAGGATCACGGGATTGAATAACATCACCCAGGGAATCGGACTTGACCTGATCCCCTATGTAACTACCGGGGTTAGAAAATTGCCCGGGGAAGATCCGGAAGGGTTGATTGATGCCGGACTGGATGCATTTTACCAGATCACCCCGTCACTGAAAGCCGCCCTTACAATCAACACGGATTTTGCCCAAACCGAAGTGGATCAGAAACAGATCAACCTCACCCGCTTCAGCCTGTTCTTTCCGGAGAAACGGGATTTTTTCCTGGATGGCTCAAACTATTTTAATTTTGGAATAAACGGGGATGTTGAAAATCCCCAGAATACACAGATCATTCCGTTCTTTTCACGACGGATCGGGCTCGATCCGGAAGGAAATCCCATTGCAGTGAAATACGGTGGCAAATTTACCGGGCAGGCCGGAAAATGGAACCTCGGCTTCATTCATATAAAGGACGACAATGAATGGGATAATCCCGGTTATACGATCGGCAGGGTTACCCGGAATTTCGGCAAACAATCATCGATTGGAGTGATCGGGACACATGGAAATTCACTGTCGGCAGACGACAACGGGCTGGCCGGTATTGACCTGAGGCTCGCCAGTTCCACTTTTGGCACAAACAAAAATATAGTGCTGAATGCCTACGGGATGAAATCCTTCACTCCCGGGCTCACCGGCGAAGATGCTTCATTCGGGACCGAATTGAATTACCCTAATGACCTGGTGAATTTCCGGATCGGTTACCTGCAGGTGGGTGAGAATTTCGTAGCCGGACTGGGATTTGTTCCCCGCAGCGACATAAGGAACTTTTATGGAAGTTTCAGGCTGGGACCCCGGCCAAAGATCAAGGGTATATTGCAGTTTAAGACGGGTTTCAGCTATGCATTTATCAGTGATATGAGCCTGGGCGACATGCAGAGCGCGGAAGTAAAACTGAATTACGGGGAGATTGATTTCCTGAGCGGTGACATCATCATCCTTTCATCCCAGGTTCAGTTTGAATCGCTGCAGACGGATTTTATGCTGTTTCAAAAGTATACGATCGCGGCGGGGGATTATACCTTCTGGAACCATTCCGTCCAGCTGATGTCCGCCAAAAGGCGTAACTTCTGGGCGGCGATGCAGGTCGGAACCGGCGGCTTTTATTCCGGAACGCGCACCGACTGGCTGATGCAGGTAGGATACAAGGTATTTGTCCCGGTGTATATAGGATTTGATTCCGACCGTAAATATATACATCTTGAAGGCGAGCAGGTTATCACCCAGATTTACAGGGTTAACCTGAACCTGTTATTCAGTCCGAACCTGTCGCTTTACAGTTTCGCGCAATACGATAACCAGACCGAAACGATCGCCTGGCAATCGCGGTTTCAATGGATCATAAGGCCGGGTAAGGAGATATTTTTCGTGTGGAACTCCCCCCACATCGATCCGTATGATCGGTTCAACCAGCCTGATTACGAAGCCCGGTTGAAAGTAAACTACACGATCCGTTTTTAGTAGGGACAAGGGACAAGGGACGAGGGACAAGCAAGAAAATCCCGTCAGGGATTCACTGTCGGTAGAAAAACAATTCGCTTCCACCTCCATCCCAACTTATACTGCATCTAAATTAGAGCTCATCCGTAGCTCGGATTAATTATTATAATACCTTTGATATTCAGTACCCCCTATCGTTGATTTACACCCACGAACTATTTTTATACAGTTTGTTGTATAAAGATTTTGCGATTATCTGAATAAATAAAGCCTGGATTTGCATTACCCCTTGATCTGGATTTTAATAACTTCTATGTAATTCAATGATTATTATCGAACTGGCATATAAATTATCCCTGATTGCGACTTTTTCAGTCATTTCTGTTTTTCTGAATAATAGAATTGACAAATCGCTTATGTTGGGAAAAATACTTCAGGGTTTACTGTTTGGAA
>JBGSSA010000177.1:0-31514 GCA_041737295.1 Bacteroidales bacterium
GGAAAGTTCAAACGATTTCATGAATTGCTTGATCAATATGTCGTTCATATTGCTCGGGATACCCCAGAAAAGGAATAATCCGGTAACAAGCAGGAAAGGAATCAGGTATTCCTTTTTAACGAGAGGTGAAGATTGAGACATTTAATTATTTTTATAGAAATCATAAAAATAGAATTTTTTTTATAATAATTCAGTTAATGCAAATTTTAGAATCCGTTTACCGGAATTTCCAGGTTTGTGACCGGCACTCCCAGGTGCTGGATGCCGTTGAAATTGCCCTGCAAGTAAGAGGATTGCTTGTTCACAAATACGAATGCTGATTGAAATAAAAACTAATGATAATCATTTGTACCTGCTAATATTCATTTTTTGCATATAATGTAATTTATAATTACATTTGTCAAAGCGTAACGCATTCATGTAACCTAAATGTCACTTATTTAAACAAGAAATGGCTTCGAAAAATTTGTTCCGTGAGACCATTGAAAAATACCGTAAAGAGATTCTGAATGGTAAATTGCCTTACGGCACTCTGCTTCCCCCTGAAAAACAGCTCGCTGAAGAAATGAATGTGTCCAGGCCAACTATTGCAAAGGTTTACAATGCTTTGCAAAGTGAGGGACTGGTAAAGAAAAAGCCCGGATCCGGCACGCAGATTGTGTTCAACAAGGACAAAAAACGATTCACCTTTGGCCTTTTACTTCCAGGCTCCGGAGAAACAGAAATTTTTGGAATTTTGAATGACCAGTTTCTCGTCCTTGAAAAAGAAAACAATTTTACTTTTTTATGGGACGGAACTATTGCCAACAATGCCGAAATGAGACAAAATATTGCTATGAAAATCTGCCAGTCCTACATTGAACGAAATGTGGATGGCGTATTTTTTTCACCACTTGAAAGAACCCATCAGGCACACAATTTAAATGAAACCATCTGCAAAATGTTCGATGTAAATAACATACCTGTGATACTAATGGACAGGGATATTACTCCTTTTCCCAACAGGAGCCGATATGATATCGTGGGCATCGATAATTTCCAGGCAGGATATGTTCTTACCGAACATATGATCAAAGAAGGGTGCAAAATAATATATTTTTTTCACCGGAAAGATTCGGCCAATACGGTTGACCACAGGGCAGCCGGATGCAGAATGGCATGCTTTGATGCAGGTATTGCATTTAATAATGAAAGCATCATTATTGGTGAACCGGCTGACATTGAACTTGTTTCCAAAATCAAGATCATTTCTAAAAAAACGGGTATTTTATGTGCAAACGACTCCACGGCCGCTGTCCTGATGTCGGGTTTGAACAAGCTGGGTAATAATGTTCCGGAGGACTTGCTGATTGCCGGATTTGATGATATGAAATACGCAAAGCATCTGCAGGTACCCCTGACAACGTACAGGCAACCTTTAAAGGATATAGTAAGAAATAGCTTCTTAATGATGCTCAGAAGAATTGCCAATCCAAACCAGGTCGCCGTAAATGTGAATTTAACCGGTAAGATGATCATCAGGGAATCCACGCATTTTCAAAAATGAATTAAAAACAAAAATTCTTAAAATGAAAAAATTAAGTCTGTCCATTATTGTCTTAACAGCAGGACTGTTAATGCAGGTTTCCATGTTAAGCTGCAAAACGGCTGAAAAAGGCATTGAAATAAAAGACACCTTTTATAATGAACCATACAGACCTCAATTTCATTTTTCACCGGAGGCCCACTGGATGAATGATCCAAATGGCATGGTTTATCTTGATGGTGAATATCATTTGTTCTACCAGTACTATCCCGACAGCAATGTTTGGGGACCCATGCATTGGGGACATACTGTGAGCCCGGACATGATTCACTGGAAACACTTGCCCGTTGCACTTTCTCCCGATTCCCTAGGATATATCTTTTCGGGAAGTGCGGTGGCAGATATTAAAAATACATCCGGACTGGGTACCGCAGAAAATCCGCCCCTGGTAGCCATTTTCACACACCACGATCCTGTTGGTGAGAAAAATGGCAGTCAGACATTTCAGAATCAGAGCATTGCATATAGTACGGACAAAGGCAGGACCTGGACCAAATACGCAGGCAATCCGGTTTTGAAGAATCCCGGGATCCGCGACTTCAGAGATCCAAAGGTATTCTGGCATGAAGACTCCCATAAATGGGTCATGATCCTCGCGGTGCATGACCGTATTCATTTATATTCATCCCCCAATTTACTTGAATGGACCTTTTTGAGTGAATTCGGACAGGGAATCGGTGCCCATGGCGGTGTCTGGGAATGTCCCGACTTGTTCAAAGTAAAGTTGAATGGCATCAGTGAAACGAAGTGGGTGATGCTGCTAAGTATCAATCCGGGTGGACCTAACGGAGGATCGGCCACACAATATTTTGTTGGCAATTTCGATGGAACGAATTTCACCAGGGAAAACAAAGAAATTCAGTGGGTAGATTGGGGACGCGACAATTATGCCGGAGTAACCTGGTCAAATATCCCTGAAAGTGATGGCCGAAGGCTGTTTTTAGGATGGATGAGCAACTGGCAGTATGCCAATGTAGTGCCAACAGAAGTATGGCGCAGCGCCACGACGGTTCCCCGTGAATTGAATCTGATCCGCGATAATACAGGGTATATTCTGATCTCGAGCCCTGCTGAAGAACTGAAATCCCTCCGAAGCGGAAAAGCACAGATTTACCAGGAAGACCAGGGGAATGTTGGACAAAGGGAGATTGCCCTGGATAGTATCAACCTGAGCCAAAGCGAGTTGTTATTCAATTTTGCAGTATTGAACAATACAGCCGATTCTATGGGCATCATTCTTGAAAACAATGCGCATCAAAAGGTGATTATCGGATATTCAAGAATCCGGAAACAATTGTATGTTGATCGCACTATTTCTGGCCAATCCGGTTTTTCAAAAATTTTCGCCGGCATTTCTAAAGCTCCTTATCTGGCCGGAGACAACGTAATATTTCATGTATTTGTGGACGCCTCATCTGTCGAATTGTTTGTTGATAACGGGAATAGGGTAATGACAAACCTTGTATTTCCCACCGAAAATTTTACACATTTAAAAGTATTTTCATCGGGCGGGGAGGTCGTTTTAAAAAGCGCTGAATTTCATAACCTTAAAAGGATCTGGTAGGAATATTCCGGCCTCTTTTCTAAGGTTAATAACCTGTTCATAATTATAGCATAATACTTAATTATCCGATGAGATATTTTAACAATCTTTCTTTGTATTTTTTGCATATAATTTAAATAATAATTACATTTGTTTAAAATAACTTCATTATGTAATTTAAATGTTATTTATTTATCCTTCCTCTACCCATGGCCTCGAAAAATCTGTTTTATGATACCATTGAAAAATTCCGCAAGGATATTGTAAATGGAAAAATGCCATTTGGCAGCTTATTGCCCCCCGAAAAGGAGCTGGCAGAATCGATGAGGGTATCCCGTCCCACAATAGCGAAGGTGTATAATGCCTTACAAAATGAAGGACTTGTAAAAAAACGGCCAGGTTATGGAACAACTGTAGTCTTCAATAAGGATAAAAAGCGATTTACATTTGGATTACTGCTCCCGGGTTCCGGCGAATCAGAAATCTTTGGGATTATCAATGACCAATTTTTAGTATTGGAAAAGGAAAAGGACTTCAACTGTTTATGGGACGGTACCATTGCCAATAATGCGGAAATGAGACAAAACATTGCATTGCAGATATGCCAGTCTTACATTGATAAAAAAGTGGATGGTGTTTTTTTCTCGCCGCTGGAGAGAACGCAAAAGGCCGTTCATCTCAATGAAACAATCTGTAAAATTTTTGATACTAAAAATATTCCCCTTGTTTTGATCGATAGGGATATTACCACATTTCCGAACAGAAGCAAATATGATATAGTCGGTATCGACAATTTTCATGCGGGGTATATCATGACGGAGCATTTAATTAAAGGGGGTTGTGAGAAGATATACTTTTTTCACCGGAAAGACTCGGCCAGCAGTGTAAACATCCGTATTGCCGGATGCAGGTCAGCTTGTTTTGATGCGGGCGTTGCTTTCAGTTATGAGAACATCATTACAGGAGAACCGTCGGATGCAGAAATTGTGGGTAAAATGAAAATTACACCCAAGAAAACCGGCGTACTATGTGCAAATGATTCCACTGCTGCCATATTAATGTCAACTCTCCATAAACTGGGAAACCCGGTTACGACGGACGCCTTGATTGCGGGTTTTGATGACATGAAGTATGCGAAACATTTGCAGGTCCCGCTTACATCCTACAGGCAACCTCTTCTGGATATCGTAAGAAACAGTTATGAAATGATATTAAGCCGCATTTCCAATCCCAGCCAGGCAGCCGTGAATATACATCTCACTGGTAAATTGATCCCACGCGATTCTACGCGATTTAAGTAATCTTTGTTTTATGCCTATAATAAACTCAATTATATCCTTGTTGAATATAAACAATCCCAATAATTTATTAATCCTTTAAAAGAATATGAAAAGTAACCGTAATGTAATTGGCTATGCTCTCATTGTGGCAATGGGCGGATTCCTTTTTGGCTTGGATACGGCCGTTATTTCCGGAGCGGAAAAAGCCATTCAGCAATTATATAACTTATCTAATGCCTGGCATGGATTTACTGTTGCTATTGCGCTCATAGGGACAGTAGTGGGGTCATTCTCGGCGGGATGGCCTTCTGAAATATATGGTCGGAAAAAAGTATTGCTGTTTATTGCATTATTATATGGAATATCTGCCCTGGGCTGCGCTCTTGCCCCCAGTTGGCTTATTCTGGTAATTTCACGGTTTTTGGGTGGCCTCGCTATCGGTGCTTCTTCCGTGATCGGTCCCATGTATATTGCTGAAATTGCCCCTGCACATATCCGGGGCAGACTGGTTGCATTGTTTCAATTTAATGTAGTTTTTGGTATTTTCCTGGCATTCATTTCGAATTATCTTCTGGCCGGAATAGGTGAAAATGCATGGCGCTGGATGCTTGGGATAGTCGCTGCCCCCGCCTTCCTTTTCTTCGGCCTTATTTTTATTATCCCCGATAGTCCCCGATGGCTTGTCAAACATAAACGCATTGCTAGGGCAAAAGAAGTCCTTGCCTTGTGCGGCAGGGTTGATATAGACGGGGAAATAAAAGATATTGTAGAATCTTTGAACATTCATGATGACTCACCCGTTGAAAGATTATTCAGTAAGAAATATTCCCGGCCGATTCTTTATGCTGTGTTACTGGCTGCCTTCAATCAGCTGTCGGGTATAAATGCCATTATGTATTATGCCCCCAGAATTTTTGAAATGACAGGTCTGGGTGTCAACTCTTCTTTATTACAATCTGCTGTTATCGGAGGCACCAACCTCATTTTCACAATAATAGCCATGACAATCATCGATCGTTTCGGAAGAAGATCTTTATTGATCCTGGGATCATTCGGACTGACATTCTTTCTTGCCATGATCGCCCGGGCCTTTTTCCTGAATAAATTCGACGGTTCTGCTGTTATGTGGTTCCTTGTTGGCAACCAGGTATTTTTTGCCATGTCACAGGGCACCATCATCTGGGTATTCATTTCAGAGATCTTCCCGAATGCAGTGCGTTCGAAAGGACAGGCACTCGGAAGTTTTACTCATTGGTTTGGTGCTGCAGCTGTTTCATGGACGTTTCCGATCATTACAAACAGCCCGGCTTTCGGACCCGGAAAGGCTTTCATGTTTTTCAGCGTCATGATGTTCCTGCAATTAATTTTTGCCTGGAAAATAATGCCTGAAACAAAGGGCAAAACCCTGGAACAAATTCAAAAAGATCTGGGCATAAAATAAAGATCGCCTGCAATTAAGCTGTTTTTTGGAACTTGGATTTAAGAGCTTGAAATATGGGGGTACAATTTGTCGGAATCGATATAGGGACGAGTACAATTAGTGGGATAATCTATGATCCGGAATCCAGGAATCTCAGGTCCGTCACTAAAAAAAACACATCACGCCTTGAATCGGAGAATCATTGGGAAGAATTTCAGGATCCGCAAATAATATTCACGATTGTTCAGGAAATCCTGGATGAATTTCTTGCCCAGTATGATGAAATCAGGGGTATTGGCATAACCGGGCAAATGCATGGCATTCTGTATGTGGACAAAGATGGAAATTCAATGGGCCCGCTTTACACATGGCAGGACAGAAGGGGGGATGAGATCTATCAGGATGAGCTCAGCTATGCTGATTTTCTGACCAATTCAACTGGTTATGCCTTAGCCACAGGGTACGGACTGGTAACGCATTTCTATAATTTAAAGAACAACCTGGTTCCTGTTGGTTCAAACAAGATCTGTACCATTATGGATTATGTTGTTATGAAACTGACCAAAAACAAGGTACCTGTGATTGACCATTCCAATGCGGCCAGCCTGGGATTTTATGACTTGCAGAACTCTACGTTTGACCGGAAGGCAATGAAGAAAGTATCCATTCCACAGGATATCCTGCTGGAAATAGCTCCTTCAGGCCAGATTGCAGGGTATTACAATAAAGAAGTATTTGTTTGCAATGCCATAGGGGACAATCAGGCCAGTTTCCTCGGCGCTGTGAATGATATTGAAAAATCAGTTCTGATTAATATCGGAACCAGCAGCCAGGTCTCAGTTTATACTGATCAATATGTAAAGAATATACCTCTGGAATCGAGGCCATTCCCCGGTGGCGGATATATACTTGTTGGTTCAGCCTTATGCGGAGGATATTCTCTGGTGATACTAAAGAATTTCTATGATGAAATTATTGAAATGTTCTGCACCAAGCCCTGTGAAGAGATAGATTTTTATAAGGCGTTTAACTCCCTTCAGTATTCCAAAGAAGATGTAAATGAATCCCTTCAGGTAGAGGTCCTTTTTAGGGGAACAAGAATGAATCCACAGAAAAGAGGATCCATCCGGAATATTTCGGCCGACAATCTCACTCCTGTCAACCTCATATTCGGATTTTTAAACGGAATATGCAATGAGTTGTACGCTTTTTTTGAACAAATACCCGAGAGCAACCGAAATAAGATCCATAGATTGGTCGGATCTGGAAATGCCATCCGAATGAATACGCTTCTTTGCCGATTACTCGAAGACCGGTTCGGACACAGGATGGTCATTCCGAAAAATTGTGAACAGGCAGCATTTGGGGCATGTTTAAGTGCAATGGTGGGTGGAAAATATGTCAGCAATTATCGCGATCTTGGACAATTTTTAAGCTATATATTATGAGAACCGGAACTTACAGCGCAATCATCCTTTTCTTGTTTATTTTCTCCTCCTGCAGCCATAAACCGGAAGAAGAGAAAATGGTCGGAAACTGGAAATTATACCAGGCCGGTTTTGATTCCATCACCCTTGATCCGGCCTTTAAGGCAAAGGCCAAAAAGTCGCTGGAATCGTCAAACTTTAGCTTTCAGTATGACAAGCATTTTCAGATTGCGGATATGTCATTTTCCGGAGGAAGCTACAAGGGAATCTGGTCCTATTCACCTGAAAAAAAGCAGCTTACACTGTTTTATCCGGATCTGAATATCGATCCCGAGGTTTATGATGTGATCAAACTGACCCGTACAAGGATGATGCTGCACCTAAGAGTAGATTCACTGGGTTTTTTTGAATACAGGCTGAAGAGACTGAAATAGGGATAAGGGAAGAATAGGGGGAGTAGGGAGTAGGGAGTAGGGAGTAGGGAGTAGGGAGAGGTGAGAAATGGGGGAGAATTGTGCCCCGAAGGGGCAGATATGAATAACCGCAGAGCTTTTTCGACTGCACCACTGCATGACTGCATGACTGCATGACTGCATGACTACTTGATCACCGAACTGCAAAACTGCATACTACTTTAGATACCAGTAACTCACTGATTCATATTCACATACATTTGCTTTGTTTTCTCCCCACCTGTTTTCTTTATATTTTTCCAGAACCCCTTCAAACGATTTGAAAAACGGGACATTGTCGGCAATCTGAAACCTGCTGACAACCGTATGCCCATTGCCATCAATAGGTGTATTGGGCTGAGCGGCAAAGGGACTGTCGAAAAGTGCAAAGGGTGGTTCAGCTGACCAGGCATACCCGATATAATCCTCGCTGCCTGTACCAAAGGTAGACGGGAATTTTTCACCATCCACGAAGAACTTTTCATCTCCCTCACCCCACCACCAATCAATAGTCTTTTTATCCCACTGACCGTACCACCACGTCAAAGGCTCTTCCTTTGGTTTTTCCCAGGTATTGAGCACATGAAGTGTCATACCGCAAAAACGGCCTGTTCCTTTTGTGATCAGCAAAGGCCAGTCAATTTGTCTTCCCTGTTTTCTGATGGAATCAAATTTTTCCCCTGTATTTCTTTCGGAATGAAACCTTAAAAGGCTCTCAGCCGGCATTTTTAATGAGGAATGTACTATTGACCAGCGAATAGCATGGTCCATTGATCCTTTATTGACCAGCCTAATAGCCGCATTTTTTGAAAAGGGCATAAACCAGTTTGAATAAAAAGTACGGCCATCAATACAACCAATCGGATAAGCGCGGTAAGGACTTGCATCCGGCAAAGCACCAAAAAATAAGCCAACGGGCACCTGAACAGATGGCTTAGCTTCATTATCCCAGTAAATTTCTATCCAGCAGTTTTTCAGCAGGTCCATCCGTTTCTCCTTGTCAGAAACATAATTGTCATCCAGCGAGAGTGAAAAATAGGTAAGTGCCCGGTTCCCTTTGATATTCTTTACTATGGATGATGAATTGCCCCTGGCCTTTGAATTTATATTTTCAGTAATTTCATTATCATATACCTTCCTTGTAAACCCCCTGTTGTACAAATAGCGATCCGTCTCCGCCAGTACAAAGCAATCTTCCCTTGAATATTCTCCTGTAAAAACAGGCAATTGTGTACCTTTTGGCAATGAAGTATAGGTGATCTGGTAGTAGGCACCCCAGTCTTTTTCGAGCACAATTTTACAATGGGTATTATAGGGAATCGGCATAAAACGGTTGCGCCCTCTTGAAAGGGTTGAAATCAGGCTCGTAAAATTGACCGGCGGAATGCCATTGTCAAAATTATCAAAAAGAGCCCTGAATGGCCGGTCTATAACCGGTTCTTTTTCGTTGTCCAGATAGATCCTGATCTTGCCTTCTTTTGCCAATGCACTCCATATCCGCCAGATAACACCCGGACCCTCTTTTTCAAATACGACAATGTCATCTCCTTCTTTTCTTATATAACCTGAGCCATCATCGTTTGCTTCCCATTGAATATAAGTTTTAGTTGTTTCGTCATATTTCGAATGCCTGTCATAACTTGAAAAATTACCTGAATTTTCACCAAATTCCGGAATGGTAGCCAGAAATTCAAGATCGTAATATCTTGAAACCAGCGAGCTATAGGTAAGTGCATCCTGAGCAAAAGACAATTTGCTGGTTGTGATCATAATTACAAAACAACACAGGAAAATGGTAAAATTTTTCATTTGTGAGGTTTACATGTTAATTACAATTTACTATTTTACCAGATTTTCAATATTCAATGGGTAAAGAAGGTAGTTACCTAAAAAAATCTTCCGGCGCATGATATCCGGAAGATCTTTCACATCCATTAACCCAATTTAATTAACCTATATTCAGCGTCCGGGATTACCAGCCATTATTCTGGGTATATAATCCCTGTGTAAAATCAATCTGCTGCTGTGGAATGGGCAAATACTCATCCCTTCCTTTTGTAAAATGAGCATCATTAAGAAAACTGAAAAGAACTCTTTCATTCTCAAAAAAGGCATTGAGTGTTTCAGCAGCAATTCCCCAGCGAACCA
This sequence comes from Bacteroidales bacterium, assembly GCA_041737295.1. GTDB lineage: Bacteria > Bacteroidota > Bacteroidia > Bacteroidales > UBA10428 > UBA5072. The sequence continues at coordinate 9,856 of JBGSSA010000177.1, forward strand.
GGTCGAAAAACCTTCTGCCTTCTGTGCTCATTTCCAACCAGTTTTCCCAACGCATGGCCTGACGTGCAAAATCCTGCGTCCAGGTGCAGTTTACGCCATCCTGGTAGGCTTCAATCTTATAATTGGCAGTGGCTGTGCCATCTTCCTTCTTGAGCCTGTCAGTGCTGTTTGCAGCTCTAACCCTGATAAGGTTAATAAGCGGTAAGGCATCATTTTGCTGGCCTAGTTCAATCAGGGCTTCAGCTTTCCACAACAGCACCTCATCATACCGGATGATATCCGCATTTCTTGAAGTACCCATAAAAGGGCCAACTTTCTTGAAGCAGGAACTGGCGTAATGTTCCAGTGATTTCATACTGGTGGTATAGCCATAGGTTTCCGGTACACGTCTCCAGCTCTTTGTCATCACAAAAGTAGGATCATATTTCCATGGATGGGTAGGAATACCGATGGTATGATCAAGCCTTGGATCCACAGTCTGGGTCATAAAATCAATTGTGCTCAGATCACTTGTACTCCACCATGTATCCATCTCGTACAAATAATTGTCATTATAGGTATCAAACATAGGAAGACCGGTTGCCAGATCTGTTTTATAGGCATTACACATGGTATACGTCGGATTGAGAAAGTCGCAGCATCCGTACTGGGTTGCCATATTGTAACAAACGCCTGTAGCAAATTGAATCTTGCCGTTCGTGGTTCCATCATCCTTTGAAAACTGCACAGCAAATACCGATTCAGGAGAATTGTCAAAGCCACAAAGGAAATTCTCTGCAAAATCAAAGTTTAGACGATGTTTCCCACTGTTTATTACATTATCACAAAGCGTAACCACTTCCTGAAGCCTGGATGTATTAATGTTTGTAACATTGTTTTGCTCATCCTGCTCATAAGCCTGAAAGAGACGAACTTTTGCCAGATATGCCCAGGAAGCAACTTTGCTTGCCCTTCCTACTTCGGCTTGTTCTTCCGGTAAATTGTCGATTGCAAACTGAAAATCCTCTGCAATTTTATTCCACAGTTCATCATTCGAATAAAGCCTGTTTGAAAGCGTATTCAATTCATTTTTTGGAAGGGAATTATCAACCCAAACCGGATATTTGTAATATTCCTTGAGCATAAAATGCCAGTGTGCTCTTAAGAAGCGACATTCAGCCTGACTTTGTTTCAGTTTTGGATAATCTGCTTCAGTTAGGGCATCCATTCTTCTCAGGGCCTCATTGCATCTTCCGATGTTTTCATATGCTGAAATCCATGCACCATTCACCTCGCCTACAGATGAAGGCGTCAACAGATTGAATGTTTCCATGATATGCTGATCATAGTTGTCGCCGGTTCCACCACCCCCCTTATAGGCATCATCAGCGCGGACACTGCCGAATGCCCAGGGAATCGACCACTGCTGCTCAAGAAAAAAATCATTGGATAAACAGGCATAAGCAGCAGTAACCAATCCATCAATAGCTTCAGGTGAATTCAGATCGGATGAAGAGACAACCCCATTGGGCGTATATTCAAGGAAATCTTTCCCGCAGGAAAATATCACCAGGAATATAAAGACCGTAAATATCGAGAGAGTTCGTTTCATAGTTTTTAAATTTTTAATGGATTCATTTAAAAGGTTACAGTTACGCCTATGGTATAATTTCTCGTCAGAGGATACTCGAGATAGGGCTTTTCAGGGTCCGGTGCATACATCTTGTCTGCACCCTTATTGTGATAAATGGCGAATAGATTTTCCCCCATCACATAGATCCTTAACTGTTCCAGCTTCAATTTCTTTGAAATCTCACCCGGGAGTGCATAGGTCAGCTGCAGATTCCGCAATTTTGCATAATCACCCTTCACATACATATAGTCTGATGACCTGCCTTCATTGTTTGGATCAGCCAGAGTCAAGGCTGCCAGCTGTGAACTTGTATTATTGGGCGTCCATGCATCAAACACTGCAGTACCAAAGTTCATACTCGGATAGGTCCGGGTCTGATCCCACTTGGTTCCGTCCCAGATTTTCTTCCCGCCAACCCCGTTTACGAAAGCGGACAAGGTAATACTCTTGTAAGTGACTTCCAGGTTAATACCGTATTCAAATTTAGGTAGTGTAGTACCAAGCCAGGTCTGATCATATGAATCCACCTTTCCGTCACCATTAAGGTCCTTAAACCTGAGCCGGCCAACGCCTTTGCCAGGGGATGCGGGAGCTGCGTCAACCTCTGCCTGGTTCTGAAAAATTCCGTCCCATTTATACCCGAAAATAGCGGATTGAGAATGACCGAGGATGGTTTGTTCGCTATTGCCAGGATAACCCGGAATTACCGATTCGGGTAATTCATCCACTTTGTCCATGAAGTGAGCGAGTGTTCCTGTAATGCTATATTCAAAATCACCGGATTTTTTCCTGTAACCCAATACGATCTCAAAACCCTTGTTGGATATGGTGGCACCATTTTCCCACCTGTTTCCGCCTTCTCCGATAACCCCGGCATAGGGGGGCAGGATCAATATATCTTTGGATTTACGGGTGAAATAATCAAATGATCCGTATAATGAATTGTTCAGGAATCCAAAATCCAACCCGATATTAAATTCGTCAGTAGTTTCCCATCTCAGACCCGTGTTCTCTTGCTGGGTTGCAACGAAGCCGGAAGGAAGGTTTCCACTGTTAGTCCCTGTGAGATCATAGGCAGAACCAATGGTTCTCCATGCACCATACCAGCTCCTGAAGTCCATGGTGCCATAGTTGGTAGCATAAAGACCAAACCTGGCCAGGTTACCAATTTTCTGATTTCCGACCCGACCAATACCAGCCCTGATTTTCAAATTTGAAACTGCTGTAATGTTCTTGAGGAATTCTTCACTGCTTAATCTCCATCCAACGTTTAAGGCGGGGAAAAGTCCAAACTGATTTTCTTCACCAAACCTTGAAGAACCATCATAACGAAGAGTCACCGATGCAAGGTATCTTTCTCCGAAATTATAATTTACTTTTCCAAAATAGGAAAGCAACTGATAGCCTGTCTGGGTTCCCCCGGATGTGGCATTGCCTGTACCGGCATCAAGCTGGAAATATTCAAAACTCTGAAGAGCAAAGTCCTGTTTGGCTGCCTTCGTCGTTCTGTAGTCCTCTTTAATTGCTTCCATACCCAGGAGGAAATTAAATGAGTGCTGATTCAGCGTGAGGCTGTAGTTCAATGTATTCGACCAGGTCCAGTTGAGACGCGTTCCGTTTAAGGTAGCTAAGCTGTTTGTATTCTGACTTAAGAATCCTTCTGTATATTTTTCTTCTATCCACCAGTTATAGGAATCAGTATAATCCAATCCTATACTAGACCTGAAATTGAGGTTTTTCGCCAGATTTATTTCAGCATAGATATTTCCGAATATAATCAGGTTATTATCCTTATTATTTCTGTGAATGTATAACATATGGAGTGGATTGTTCCTGTCCGACATACCCGATCCGAGTGGACCAGCCCAATCTCCGTCAGTGTTATATATCGGCATGAAAGGATTTTGATAATGGGCCAGATAATCTATTCCGGCACCTCCCAGGTCAAGTGTTTCGGGTGTGTCTTTTGATTTTGCAATATTCAGATTTTCCCCAATCTTTACCCTGTTGTTGAAAATTTTGTATGAGGTATTGAGCCGGATATCCATTCTTGAATAGTCCGAATATTTCTTGACACCTTGATTTTTAAGATAGCCCAACTGTAAGACAGCCGAACTCCGATCCGTACCTCCTGAAATACTCAGGTTACTGTTCGACATAAATCCGTTCTGATATACTTCCTTTTGCCAATCAGTACCCGGCATGGCCATTGGTTGCTTGCTTTCCGGGCCGCCGTTGATCCATTCCACGGGAATGACTTCATTCAGAACAGCATCATAGGGAGTACTGCCGGTATAATCGAAAGAATATAAAGCACTTAATGAAGCTGGATCAGTTCCGTCATTGATTGTGGCTTGCCACAGAGCTGCACCATGTTCAATGGTGTTGCAAACATCAATGCTGCCAAATCGTTTCTGCAAGGTTGCACTAGTTGAAAACTCCACCTTCGTCTTTCCCTGTCCTTCCTTTGTAGTAACGATAATGACACCGCTGGATGCCCGGGCTCCGTATATGGATGCGGCTGAAGCATCTTTCAGAACCTGGATGGATAGGATTGAATTCGGATCAATGAACTGGAGCGGATTCGAATTCTTGTAAAAGTTTCCACTTGATGTACCCCGACCAGACAAGACCGAATAAGAAGTGGTGGGTACACCATCTATAATATAAAGAGGTGAATTATCCCCCAGGGTATTCAAACCACGGATCAACACAGTACCGGCCTCACCGCTGGGTCGTCCTGTATTTTCCATATATAATCCCGGTACCCTTCCCTGCAATGACTGAGCTACACTGGATTTAGGAATTTGGGTCAGCTTGTCCACTTCAACAACAGAAATGGCACCCAACAGGTCAACCTTCTTTTCCTTTCCATACCCTGTGACGACTACTTCCTCCAAACTAGTCACTGATTCCTCCATAACAAAATCGATGACATTGGATTCACCTACGGTCACTTCTGATGTATTGTATCCAACAAAGGAAAATATGATAACAGCACCCTTTTTTACCGTGAAAGCGTAATTTCCATTCGCATCGGTAAAAGTGCCATTCTGTGTCCCTTTCTCCTGAACTGTAGCTCCCGTTAACGGTCCGTTGGTAGTTCCGTCAGTTACCTTTCCTGAAATTCTTATGTCCTGGCCAAATGCAGATGCACTTAACATCAGACACAAAACGATCGAAATGGCACTGAACCAATTCTTAAATTTAAATCGTTCTTTCATAGTCTAATTTGTGTTTTAGGTTTGTAATAATCATCATATTTATTTTAAGGGGTGCTTTTAATCGAGGTCTGCAAAGGCTCACAATTAATATTTACATTACATTATGTTTACGTTAAATAGTTTTAGTAGTGCTAATGTAATTACTAATATTTTAAAATGCAATCATTTTTGGAAAAAGATTTTTCTACTTAAATATATTTTTTTCAACTGATGTTAATCATATGTAAAGATTAGAAACATAATTACTTATAATAAACCCCATTATACACTGCCCGATAGTTATGGGTTCTGGCTACTCTAATAATAATTATTCCTATCTTTTTAAATGAAAATAATCTCCTGACTGCCCCTACCCTAATTGTACGCTCCAGGAAGTCAATTGCAAAGGCGAATGTCAATGGATTTGCAGGGTGTTTATACAAATACTCTACGAGCAACTGAAAAATACCATGCTGCATTTAATTTGAAATTTCAATTGGATTATAAAATTATTGTAATTACATTTGAATATAATATATCACTTAATGTAAATTAAATGCTAAATTCAAATACCTATGGCAAATAAATCGTTTTTAGGCTTCCTACTGTCAATGCTTGTGTTTTCAAGCGCAATGGCCCAGGATAAGAGTGAACCTTTTAATGTAAATTACAATTCTGCAATTCAACCCACAAATCAAATGCAGTATTTTAAACCGGTGGAGGAGGATCTTTTTGTGGGCGATTGCATTCCCTTTTTCCACCAGGGTACCTATTATTTATACTGGCTTATTGACAAGGGACATCATTCGTCATTAAACGGGCTGGGCGGACATCAATGGGTTGTAAGCACTTCCACTGACCTGATCAATTGGAAAAATTTTCCGATTGTCCTTGGCATTGATGAGGATTGGGAAAAATCCATTTGTACGGGTTCGGTTGCCTTTTATAACAAGAGATTTTATGCTTTCTATGCAACCCGTTTGATAAACCAGGAAGGTAAGGTGAATGAACAACTAAGTTATGCCATCAGCACCGATGGGATCCATTTTAAGAAACAAAAGCCTAACCCGTTTTACACGTATGCTCCCGGATACAGCAAACGGGATTTTCGTGATCCAAAGGTAATAATCGACAGCCTGGGTAATTTTCATCTTTTCGTATCCAGTGCAACGGACAGCGGGATGAGAAATGCAAGGGGTGCGCTGGTTCACCTGGTCTCAAAGGATCTGAAAAAATGGGATATCAAAAAACCGTTGATCATAAACCAAAATGATGTACCGGAATGTCCCGACTATTTTCATTGGAATAACTGGTATTATCTCATCTATGGACGAGGTGGCAATACCTTTTACCTCAAATCACCGAATCCCTATGGCCCGTGGCAATATCCGGCCACACAAACCCTTAATGAGGACTGGTCCAATGTGGTTAAAACAGCTGAATTCACGAACGGCAGACGAATTGCCGCAGGATGGATTCCCAGCCGAAAAGGCTTTACAGATAACGGACACGAAATATTCGGAGGCAACGTTGTTCTTCGCGAAGTAATCCAGGACCCGGATGGAACGTTGCAGACAAAGTTTCCGGCCGAGGTGATCCCTGCCACAGGCAATGCTGTTAACTTAAAAATAACAGCTGATACGCTGACCAGGCAGCTGAATAATGATTCGTATCGCATTAATACTCCCAATGGTGAAGGTTCTGCCTGGTTCGGCAACATTCCGCTAAATTGCAGGATAACCCTTGAAATTGAGACACTGGGCGATGTGGAAGAATATGGTATGTACCTGCGATCGGCTGATGGAGGTAACTCAGGGTACAATCTGGGATTCTCACCTGATAACAATACAGTCAGCCTTGGAAATTCAAGCATTTCTGCCGTTCACAATTTAAACAACACGGTTAAAATTGATATCATCATGAAGGGCAGTATTATCGATGTATGTGTGGATAACCGAAGGTGCATTGTAAATCGTTGCTATGAGCAAAAAGGTAATAAATTGTGGATCTATGCCAAGCATGGCAATGTCCTGTTCAAATCGGTCAAAATTGCTGAATTAAAATAAGACTCCTGAATCAATGATTACACATTATAAAAAAATGTAACTATGAAACTAAACTGGCTCAGATATTACAGCTGTTTTCTCTTATCGGCGTTTCTGCTTACCGGATGTAATTCAGGAAAAAAAGAGATCAGGGTATGGGATGATGCCATTGCTGTTTGGCATTTGTCAAACCTGAACGATTCAACACAGGATAAATCTGTATTGTCACCGATCGGTGATGTACAGGTTGGTGTGAAACTTGAAGGTGATGAACTCAAAGCTTCCGAACTCAGGGGAGGCGATGGATATGCCGCCCTTTTCAATGGTGGCTGGCTTGAGGGTGGTCAGGGAATCAACGATGAACTGAACTTTGCGGGAAGCGCCGCCTCATTCGCAATCCGCGTATGTGATCCCGAGGGCAGATTAACAGGTCCCCTGATGGGTAAGTTTGGAACCGATGCAGGCGTAGCCTATAGCTTGATAGCAGATACCGCAGGCGGTGAAATTCTTTTCAGGGCCGGTTTGGGAAGTGATGAGATCGCGGGCATGCATCGGCTGAAAACCACAGTCTCACCCTCTGATCTAAAAACCTGGCACGACGTGGTGGTTCGGTTTGATGGCAGCAATTCACAATTGTTTGTTGATGGCAACCTGGTGGACGATGAAGTTAGTGTAGGCACCATAAGGGCAAACATCCATACTCCGTTTCTCATTGGTGCTGAGTATACAGACACCATGCTGATTAATGCAACTGCAAACATTCCACAAAATGAGCGTATCAAATCAAATTTCACCGGACTGATCGATCACGCGGCAATCTGGAACAGGGCCCTGACTGATGACGAAATAGCCCGGATCAGCGGTGTAGAGGCTATCGGTGACAAACGACCAGCTTATTATACAGAAAAATACAGACCGCAATTTCATTTTACACCCCGTAAAAGCTGGATGAATGATCCAAACGGCCTTGTCTATTATAAGGGTGTTTATCACATGAGTTACCAGCACATGCCTCCGGGAAGACCGGGTGCATATAAGGACTGGGGACAGGCTATCAGCACCGACCTTGTACACTGGAAATTATTGACCAGCTCATTGACTCCTCATAAAACGTGGGGTGGCTGCTGGAGCGGATCCGCTGTGGTCGATCATAATAATACCACCGGTTTTAAGAATGGCCCCGAAGATCCCATCATTGCAATCCTTACTAACGGGGGAGTACCTGGCGTGGGACCGAAAAATACTCAGTGCATAGCTTACAGCAATGATGGCGGAATGACATTTACCTATTATGATAAAAACCCGGTTTTGGGCCACATAGTAGCTGAAAACCGCGATCCCAAGGTAGTATGGTTTGAACCGACAAAAAAATGGATCATGGCCATTTATCTTACAGGCAATCAGTATGGATTGTTTTCATCGGCCGACATGAAATCCTGGGATCATATCTGTGATCTGAACCTCCCGGGTGTTACCGAATGCCCGGATCTTTTTGAAATGGCTGTAGACGGTAATAAAGAGAATAAAAAATGGGTATTCTGGGGTGCCACAGGCCATTACCTGGTCGGTTCATTTGATGGTAAAACCTTCAAACAGGAAGGTGGATTGCAGAAGACGGATAATGGCAATAGTTTCTATGCCGCACAAACATGGAGCAACATTCCTGATTCAGACGGGAGAACCATCCAGATTGCCTGGATGGCGGATGGTGTATTCGGTCCGAAAGCAGTAAAACTAAAACTTCCGTGGGACCAGCAGATGAATTTTCCAACAGAAGTTAAACTGCGGACAACCCCTGCGGGCATCCGTATGTACCGACTGCCGGTAAAGGAATTGGAATTGTTGCACGATAAGGAATCCAAATGGTCAGATGTTTCTCTCAGTGCAGATAAGAATCTGTTTGAGGGCATTTCAGGCGAATTGTTCGATATCCGGATGGAAATTGATCCCGGTAATGCATCATCTATTGAAATTAACATCCGGGGAGAAAAGGTTCGGTATGATCATAAAAAGAATACACTTACATGCCTGGGTAAATCTGTTCCACTCACACCTGAAAATGGACGGATCAAACTGCAGATCCTTGTCGACCGGACCTCACTGGAAGTTTTTGGAAATGACGGAATCGCTGTTTTAACTTCCTGCTTTTTACCTGCCGATGAAAACAAAAATATATCATTAACAACCGGGGCAGGCACAGCTAAAGTTATTTCAGCCAATCTATATACCCTTCATTCTATCTGGTAACAGTAAAATCGGTTATGGATTACAAGGGAATATACAAATTTTTTGATGCAGGAAATATTATCACATATCCCCTGCATCAAAGAATAAACAAGGTGAAGCTGGAAGATCTCATTTTGCCGGATTCGGATTTGCGGGGCCACGAACCCGGTGCCCGGGCAATGAAAGATATCGAAAAAATAGCGGTTGAAATTGTCAGGGCCCATCGGCAGCAAGAACCCGTCGTTGTTTTCAGTGGTGCACATCTTGTAAAAAATGGGTTGGGTCCCCTAATGGTGGATCTTATCAGCCGCAGGATCATCACCCTCTTTGCCGGTAATGGTGCAACGGCTATACATGATTTTGAACTGGCACTGATCGGAGAAACAAGTGAATATGTTCCTGAAGCCCTTGAAAAGGGTCAATTTGGAATGGCTTATGAATTCACTTATATCAATACAGCGTTAAAGATCGGTAATGCCAAACAATTGGGATACGGTGAAAGCCTTGGAAGGATGATGTGCGACAGGGATTTTTGCGACCTTGTATTGCATGAAGTGGCTGTGCCCGGCTCACCAGGGCAGTTTCTGTATCCTCACACAAGCATACTGTCAGCTTGTTACAAAAATCACATACCCTGTACGATCCATGCCGGGATCGGTACTGATGTGATTGATCAGCACCCGTCATTTGACGGTCAGGCCAAGGGAGGATGCAGCGGCAGGGATTTTCTGATATTTACCGAAGAAATAAAAAAATTCGCGTCCGGTGGAATAGTCCTCAACATTGGCAGTGCCGTGACCGGACCGGAAGTGCTGCTTAAGGCCATTTCGATGGTATCAAATACAGGAAACGTGCCACATGGTATAATAACCGCTGATTTTGACCTCAGAAGCCATCATCCCGAAGAAATGAAGGACGAATCAAAAGAGCGTTATTATTATCGTGACCAGAAAAGTATTGTAACACGCATACCGCAGGCTTTTCACGGATCAGGATATTACATCCAGGGTAACCAGATGGATACCATACCCTTGCTTTATGCAAAGATCATTGAGAACCTCAAGATAAAATAAAATGACGAAAGATTTAGTACTGAAAAACATTGAAAAGCATAAAGCCCTGTTATCTGCCTTTGAAACCTATGCGCCAGAGATCCTGGTTGAGATGGCCACCTTAATAGTAGATACTTTTGAAACAGGAGGTTGCCTGTATCTGTGTGGAAATGGTGGTTCGGCATCCGACGCCCAGCATGTAGCCGGAGAATTCATTGGCCGTTTCCGTTCTGAAAGAAGACCACTGCCGGCTATTGCACTAAATACGGATACATCGGTCATCACCTGTATCGGAAATGATTATTCGTTCTCAGACATCTTCGCCCGCCAGGTACAGGCCCTTGTAAAAGAGAAGGATATTTTGTGGGCTTTTTCAACAAGCGGAAACTCTCCCAATATCCTGGCTGCCGCTGACAGCGCCAAAATGAATAAGGCCAGGGTAATTGCATTTACAGCCATGGAAAACAGTCTTCTCGAAAGGAAAGCTGACCTGTGTCTTTGCGTTGGTTCCTTTGTTGTGAGCAGCTCCCAGGAAATACATCAGCTTGCCTACCATATCATTTGTGATCTGGTGGAAAATCAGATTATGAACCCGAAATAGTCCCGGACCATGGAACAGGTTTACATAAAAAAAATACTTGAAAAAATTACGAAGGTTAGAATTGCGATCTACGGAGATTTGTGTCTGGATGCCTATTGGATCCTGAATCCAAGGGGCGGGGAAATATCCGTTGAAACGGGGCTGCGCACACAGGTTGTCGGCAGGCATTATTATTCCCTGGGAGGCGCGTCAAACATCATAGCCAATGTGGCTGCATTAAAGCCGGCCTATATTCAGGCAATCGGAATTATCGGCAACGATGTTTTCGGACGTGAATTGATCAGTCAGCTTCATCAACTGAAAGTAGATACATCATCAGTAATTGTGCAGCAGGAAAATTTTGACACGCTCACCTACGCAAAACGCCTCATCAATGATGTGGAAGAACCGCGGATCGATTTTGGCTTTTTCAACAAACGTACCAGCAATATTAATTTACAGCTTCTGGCTCATCTCCGGCATGCCCTGCAAGACTGTGATGTACTGATCTTCAACCAGCAGGTTGTAGGAAGCATGGATGAAGATCTGGTTGAGGGGGCCAATTCACTTTTTGAAGAATTCAGGCATAAAATAGTGTTATTGGACTCCCGGCACTATGGGAAAAGGTTTCGCAGCATATACCGAAAAACAAATGAACACGAGGCCGCTGTTCTCAACAATGTGGAGTTTTCTACTACCGATGTAATGACCATCGCTGATCTAAAAAAGTATGCCCGCAATCTTTTCAGCGAATCCGGGAAACCGGTATTTGTTACACGCGGACCAAGGGGAATATTTGTAGACGATGGTGAAAATTTTCATACTGTTCCCGGAATACAGCATTTAAAAAAACTTGATCCGGTTGGAGCCGGAGATACGGTCACCAGCTCATTGGCCCTTTGCCTTGGCGCAGGTTTTTCTCCCTACGAGGCATCGGTTTTTGCGAATTTTGCCGCCGCTGTTACGGTTCAGAAACTCTTCCAAACCGGCACGGCATCCCCGGATGAAATCCTCGAAGCAAGTCAGGATCCGGATTACATTTATCAGCCTGAATTATCCCATGATATCCGCCAGGCCATTTATTTGAAAAATTCGGAAATTGAAATTTGCTGTGAATCCCTGCCCGATTTTAGGAAGATCAGGCATATTGTTTTTGACCATGACGGCACCATCAGTACGCTGCGCCAGGGTTGGGAAAGTATTATGGAACCGGTTATGGTGAAGGCCATACTGGGAGACCAATATCAGAATGCGGATGAAACCCTCTATCACCGTGTGCTGCATAGTGTAAGAGATTACATCGACAAATCCACAGGGATTGAAACCTGGATCCAGATGGAAGCGCTCGTTGAAATGGTCAAAGAATTTGGGATCGTTCCGCCTGAACAGGTATTGGATAAACAAGGCTACAAAAAAATATTCAATGATGCCCTCATGGAAGTGGTAAGTCAGCGCATTAGCAAATTTCAAAAAAAGGAACTCGACATTAATGATTATACGGTCAAGGGCTCCATTGATTTTCTGAAGGCACTGCGGTCAAAAGGCGTCATCCTTTACCTGGCCAGCGGTACTGACGATGCCGATGTTAAAAATGAGGCAGAAGTGCTGGGATATGCATCGCTGTTTGACGGAGGCATTTATGGGGGAATGGGAGATCCTAAAAAATATTCTAAAAAAATGGTCATCCGCCGGATCATTCAGGAAAACAGGCTGCAAGGACATGAAATGGCTGCTATTGGCGATGGCCCGGTTGAATTGCGCGAATCGTTGAAATGCAACGGGATAGCCATAGGGATTGCCAGTGATGAGATCAGAAGGTATGGTGTGAATTATGAAAAAAGAACACGCCTGATTAAAGCCGGTGCGCATATCATCCTTCCTGATTTCTCAAACATCTCCTATCTGAAGGAACTGTTTGATATAAAAACGAAGTAATTAATGTAAACTTAAAAACTGAGCCATGAAATATGATCAGCCATTGCTTTTTGCCCCCAACAGGGTTTGGAGGTTATATACCGGCGGAATGCTGCTGGACGAATTTACAGGAAAGAAAGACAGATCAGATGGCCATTTTCCGGAAGACTGGCTTGCCTCCACTGTTATGGCTAAAAACGGCGAACATAGCCAGGCACCTGATGAAGGACTTGCCAAGGTTATTACCGATGGAAAAGCTACTCTTATTTTGCAGGAGATCCTCACAAGTTATGGCGCTTCCATTCTCGGATCCAAACATTATGCAAAATACGGTGCGAATACCGCTGTCTTATGTAAATACCTTGATTCGGCAGTGAGATTGCCCATCCAATGTCATCCCGATGCAGCGACATCCCGTAGACTTTTCAATTCCCCCTTCGGAAAAACCGAATGCTGGCATATTATCTCCACGCGCAGAATCAATGGCGAAGTACCCTATATATTACTGGGATTTAAAGAGAATATAAATCCTGAAAATTTTAAAAAAGCCGTATATGATCAGAATATCCCGGCCATGATTGACATGTTACATAAGATTCCTGTAAAAGCAGGTGAAACATACTTTGTCCCTGCACGCATTCCACATGCCATTGGCCCCGGTGTCTTTATGCTCGAAGTTCAGGAACCCAGTGACTGGGTGATTCAACCGGAATTGTATTGCGCGGATATCAAACTGAATGAATCCGATATGTGGGGCATTCTCACCCCTGTGCAGGGACTCCAGGTATTTGATTACCTGGGACTTTCGGAAAAAGATTTGCTTAAAAAAGTGGCCCCTTCCAATAAAATCCTCCAAAGCACCGATCAATTGACAGTAACCGAACTGATCGGACCAGGGCATACTCCTGCCTTTAGCTTATGGAAGGCAACCGTGAAAGGAGCGGCCCGGATAAAGCTTCCAACCGAATTTGCCATTATAGTGGTAGAAAAGGGTAACGGAACAATTGACTGGACCGGCGCAACCAAACCACTGAGACAATCGGATTACTTTCTAAAGCCTTCCGATCTGAAAGAAATGGATATCAGATCCAATGATCAGCTTGAACTGCTGGTTTGCCTTCCTCCGGTTGTCAATTGATCCCGATTGACTTTTGAACCAATGTATTGAAAGCAGAAATTAAATAAGATTTCTTTAAACCATTTTAATCATGAAAAAAATCTTACTAATTATTGCAGCGCTTTCCTTATTACCTTTTGATTCATTCAGTCAAAGCCAGTTAACAGATACGATTAGAATAACTGAAAGGGATATTGAGTCCGCCAGGCGAATACGCCGTGCCGGACTTAATGATCACATAAGACCTGTTTGGCATCTTACGATTGCTGAAGGCAAAGGATATCCATTTGATCCAAACGGAGCTATTTTTAAAGATGGAATCTACCATCTGTGGTACCTCTATCAGGCTGAAGCCGGCCATCACTGGCAACATCTTACGAGTATTGATTTATTTCATTGGCGTTGGCATTCAAATGATTTGAAGCATAATCCGGGGGATCAGGATAATGGAATTTTCAGCGGTAATGCTTTCCTGGCAAAAGATGGGAATGTGGTGATTGCCTATCATGGACTTGGAACCGGAGGGAATTGTGTTGCAGTTAGCCATGATAAAGAATTGGATGTATGGGAAAAACCAAAAGCCAATCCAATCGCTCATCCGGGATGGGATCCTCACATGTGGCTCCAGGATGATACTTACTATCAGATCTCAGGGGGACAGCCTGTTTCCACAGGAAAACCAAATCCTCCGGTTCTATATAAGGGAGAGAGTTATGATAAGCCAATGAAAAGAATAGGGAATTTCATGGCCTTTGATATGCCGGATGTTGATTATTTTGAAGATGTATCCTGCCCTGACTTTTTCAAGATGGGAAATAAGTGGGTCCTCGTTTGTATTAGCCATATTCGCGGGGCAAGATACTACATCGGTGAATGGGATGGAAAACAGTTCAGGCCTGAATCTCATCACCGGATGAACTGGCCGGGCGGCTCGGTTTTTGCTCCCGAAACACTTCTTGACTCAACGGGGAGAAGAATTATGTGGACATGGGTGCTTGATCGAAAATCCGGAGTTTCCAGCGGTACCATGTCAATGCCCCGGGTACTTACTCTTGCCGAAGACAAACTCTCCCTGAATATTGAACCTCCAAAAGAAATAGAACAATTAAGATACAATCCAACCGAAGAAAAGCCATTCACAGTTGGCACAGGACAGTCCATAACGCTTAGCAGGGTTGCAGGGAATGTCCTGGAATTGGATCTGATTATTGACCCGGGGCAGGCAAAACGCTTTGGGCTCAAAGTTCTTTGTTCAAAAGACGGACGAGAGCATACACCTATTGTTATTGACAGAGAGAAGAACATCCTGCAAATAGATATGAGACCATCCAGTTTAAATAAGCCGGACTATCTGGAATTTGTTATGGTCCGGGATCCAAATCCTGATTTCGAAACCCAGGATGCACCTTTTTCATTAAAAAAAGGAGAAAAAGTACATTTGCGGGTATTCCTTGATAAGTCAATGCTTGAAGTATTTGCAAATGGTCGCCAATGTATTACCCAGGTGTTGTATCCGACACTTCGGGATGCAATTAACATTGAAATTTTTTCTGAAGATGAGCCTATTCAAGTAGAAGGAGTTAAAGCCTGGAAGTTATTTCCGGCCATGCAGTGGTAATCTGATGCTTATGTGCATATTTAACCATTTAGATTTTTATTATGAAGCAATTAATAATCTTATTCGTGTGGGCTTTTTTATTGCCTTTCTCTGCCATCTCACAAGAAAAACCTGCACCGGTTCCCGCTCTTGTTAATGAAAATCAAGACATTTCAAAAGAAGTCATAAAAGCAACCCGGGAATTCAGGGCACGCCTGTTGGCAGATCCTTACAGACCGTCATATCACTTCATCTTTCCCGAAGATGACGGGCGACCGGGCGATCCCAACGGGGCTTTCTACCACAACGGACGTTATCATTTAATGTTTCTATACAACAGTGCCGGAAATGGCTTCACCTGGGGACACGTATCGAGTACAGATATGTTGCATTGGCGTTATCATCCCGATGCTATTGGTCCAGGCAATGGCGATGATGGTTGTTTCAGTGGTGGAGGTTTTGTAGATGATGATGGTTCTGCAATATTAACCTATTGGATGCTTTGGGGTGATAAAGGCATTGGCCTTGCAAAAAGTACCGACAATAACTTTGACAAATGGGAGAAATTCGGAAACAATCCTGTAATTAAATCAACCGAGTGGGGTATTACTGATATGAAGGATGGTTCGGGAAAGATGATTCATGTAGGTTCAGCCGACCCATCGAACATTTGGAAAAGGAATGGAAGCTATTATATGCTGACAGGCAATTTACTTGTCCTGAATAAATATGGCAGGAATGCAGATTCTCCTGCCAGTGAACAGGGAGATAGACTTTATCTATTTGAATCTAAGAATCTTAAGGACTGGACTTATTTGCATGTCTTTTACCAGTCGAGACGTGATTGGACTGATGCCTCAGAAGACAATATGTGTCCTACTTTCCTTCCTTTACCCTCTTCTCCCGATGGCGGAAAACCGAGCGACAAATATTTATTGCTTTCCATCAGCCACAATAAAGGTTGTCAATATTATATTGGGGATTACAGAGACAACAGGTTTTATCCTGATTTATTTGGCCGCATGTCATGGAAAGATAATGCGTATTTTGCACCTGAAGCATTAATAGATGATAAGGGAAGACAAATCATGTGGTCATGGGTTTTTGATGACAGGCCTGATTCGATAAAAAATTACTATGGTTGGACAGGTACATACGGACTTCCCCGTTCTTTGTGGCTGGGCAGCGATGGAACGCTGAGAATGAGACCAATAAAGGAACTTGAAACATTAAGAATGAAAGAATCCCTGTTTTCCGATATAAAGGTAAAGCCTGGCAGTGAAGTAAAATTGAACGAACAGTGCACCGAATTGATGGAACTCGAGGTAACCATCATGCCTGATAATGCATTGAAATGTGGGGTAAAGGTTTGTTTATCCGATGATGGTCGTGAAGAAACAGTGATCTATTACGACAGGACAGAAGGAAAATTGAAATTTGATACAAGAAAATCTGGTTTAGAATTTGGTCGCAAAATAATTGAGGAAGCTCCATTTGAACTCAAAAACGGAGAACCTCTTATTTTAAGAATATTCGTTGATAAATCAATAGTAGAAGTATTTGCCAACGATAAGCAGGCAATCGCACGTATGGTTTATCCAACACTTGGAGGCAAGGGGATAAGCTTGTTTTCCGAAGGTGCGAATATAGAGGTAAAAAGCGTAAAAGTGTGGGAGTTAAGTTCTTGTAATCCATATTGAAAAAACATTGGAAATATGAAAAACAAACCACGCAATAAAGTATTTACATGGTCAATAATTGTTGCATTAGGAGGATTCCTGTTTGGCTTTGATACGGCTGTCATTTCGGGTGCCGAAAAGCAAATTCAGGAATTGTTTCACCTGTCATCCTTTATGCATGGCTTCACAATTTCTTCAGCCTTAATTGGAACAGTTGCAGGAGCATTAATCTCCGGGAAACCAGCTGACCGCTATGGAAGAAAACCCATTCTTTTTGTAATTGCTGCATTATATGTTTTAACAGCAGTGGGAAGTGCCCTGGCAAATCATGTGAGTTCGTTTATCCTGTTCCGTTTTCTCGGAGGTATTGGCGTAGGGGCATCGTCTGTGGTGGCCCCGATGTATATTGCAGAGATATCACCCGCAAAAATCAGGGGCAGAATGGTAGCTATGTTTCAGTTTAATGTCATATTCGGGATATTAGTGGCTTATATTTCAAACTATTTATTGCGGGATGTTGGGACAGAGCCATGGCGGTGGATGCTGGGTATTGCAGGCGTTCCCGCATTTTTGTTTTTCACCTTGTTATTTTTAGTTCCGGAAAGTCCCAGATTCCTGATTAAAATTGGACAAACAGCTAAGGCTAAATTAATCCTGGAAAAAATAGAAATTTCTTCAATTGATGAAGAAATTGAAGAAATAAAGTTAAGTATGGCGCAATCATCCGCCGAAAAGAAAAACCTGTTTTCACGTATCTACATTAAACCAATATCCATAGCATTTCTGGTGGCCATGTTCAATCAGTTTTCAGGAATTAATGCAATTTTATATTATGCTCCACGCATATTTGAGCTAAGCGGTCTTAATAACAGTGACTCCTTATTTCAATCAATCCTCATTGGGATTACAAACGGAATCTTTACCATCCTTGGACTTATCCTAATTGACAAAGTAGGGCGAAAAAAATTACTCATTACCGGCTCTATTGGAATGTCGATATGTTTGGGACTTGTAGCTAAAACATTTTATACCCAGGATTTTGCAGGCTTTGCTTTGTTAATTTATCTGTTGGTTTACATAATGTTTTTTGCTTTTTCTACTGGTGCTGTCATATGGGTATTAATTGCCGAGGTATTTCCAAATAAAGTTCGCGGGAAGGGGCAATCCCT
Organism: Bacteroidales bacterium; assembly: GCA_041737295.1. Classification (GTDB taxonomy): domain Bacteria; phylum Bacteroidota; class Bacteroidia; order Bacteroidales; family UBA10428; genus UBA5072. The sequence continues at coordinate 28,050 of JBGSSA010000177.1, forward strand.
GGGCAGTTTTACACATTGGTTTTTTGCTGCATTGATCACTTTTTTATTCCCAATCTTTGAAAAATCGTCACAATATGGAGTCGGTTATGCATTTACGTTCTTTTCGATAATGATGATTGCCCAGGTAATTGTAGTATGGAAATATTTCCCGGAAACAAAGAGAAGAACATTGGAAGAACTTGGAGAAAAGCTGTAAATAGGTTGATTTGAAGATTTGTTGATTTGGTTATTGGATGATTTGGTTATTGAATGACTGCAAGACTGCATGACTGCAAGACTGCATGACTATTGCTTTGTACCAGTCGGAAAGATGATTCTGGGTAAAATTGGTTTTAATTACCAGGCCGATTTGAGTTCAAATATGTCCAGAGAATTCAATTTCACCTCTCCCCCTTCGGAAACCAGGGCCAGCTTTTTATTGGCCTCGTCTGCTATATAGTAAAATGCCATCGGCACCTCGCCGTCATTAATGAATATTTCCACCGAGGTTTTATCAAGCAGAATTTCCATCCTTATCCGCCCCTGCTTCGGCTTGACCTTTACTTCGCTCACTGCATTGTCTGTTGGACGAACAGCTTTAATTGTTCCTGTTTTGTTATTGTAAAGAATATGAAAGCCATGAATATTGAAACCAAATTGCTGAGCAGCACTTCTATCAGCGGAGAATTCTGCTATAATATGGTATAAATCATCCTGGAATGGATCAAGAATATTGTTTCCGGGTTTGATCACAGTTTCCTGCCATGACTTTTTATCGCCATGAAGCAACACTATCTCACGGGCCGGAACTGCAAATAACCGGATACCATCCTGAGTTGTTTTCAGAGTAAGCTCCCTGGGAAAAGACATTTGCTGGTTAAAGGGCATTCCCCTGAATTCCGAGCCGGCCATCCAACCAACCTGTATCCTTCTTCCGTCTTTCATATCGCTGAAAGATTGCACAGCATAATAATTTTTTCCCCATTCAGACGGAGTTGATTTGGTTTCAGGCTTGAATTGTTTTCCGTCAAAGGTTCCTGCCATAAAATGACCATTGGCACCGGTGAGCACCCACTTTTTACGGGCATCATTTCCATCCAGGGCAATCTGAAAAAAATCAGGACATTCAGCTACATTATCCAGGTTGATCCTCTGAATTTCCCTCCAGGTTTTCAGATCTGCGGAAGAATACAAGGCATACATATTCTTATCCAGGTAAAGGGCCATAATCCATTGCCTACCCGATTCATCCCACACAACCTTGGGATCCCGGTTTTCAGCCATAACATGCGGAAGTACCGGATTCTGATTGTATTTTATCCAGGTCAGACCTTTGTCAGTGCTATAGGCCATGCATTGTGTAAACGGTTTGCCTGCAGACCAGGATGATGTTCCTCCTGCGGCTGTATAAAGTGCCACGAGCGTTTTATCTATTCCCTGCTGATATTGGGCAGTATTGTTCCAATCCACCACAGCCGACCCTGAAAACATCGTTCCAAGTGAATCAGGGTATAATGCAGGGGCAAGTTCTTTCCAATGGACAAGGTCAGTACTGATAGCGTGACCCCAGGTCATGTTTCCCCAGGGCCATCCCAATGGATTATGCTGATAAAACATATGATATGTACCCTCATAAAAAACAAGACCGTTTGGATCATTATGCCATCCCCTGCGGGATGTAAAATGAAATAAAGGCCTGTTCTTTTCCTGGTAAAGATTTTCAAACCCCTTCACCGTTGAATCAACGATCATGGATTTCAGGCCAGTTGATTCACGTATCATTTTATAGATAGTCACCTTGATTTCTTTTCCCTTGAATTCATTTACATCCAGAAACATCCAGTAATCAGGGGTAGATTCGGCCAGTTCAACGACAAATTCCATCACTGTATTTCCATTGGCTGAAACGCGCATAAGTTGCGGATATGCACCCTGTTTTACCGGAATATTGAGGTACCTGTCATTTATCGTGAATCTTCTTTCCTGGTTATATATATAAGTCTCATCTTCCTTGTTTTTATCACCCTGGTAAATATTGTCCACGCTGATAAAGGCATCTTTCCGGGTTGAATCCATATCAACTACTTCAATCATTGCTTTTTTTCCCTTCAGTCGGGATACGTCCCAGCTTACCCATTCCAGTTGATTTGTGCGAATAACATTGTCATTGACACCGGTTGCGGAGAATTCCAACTTGCCCTCTACAATCAGGTTAATACAGGTTTTATCAGGCATCCGGGATCCTCCGATCTGAAAATTGATATACCTGCGGGCAATATCAAATTCAGGAGATATAAGTTTTCCCATGCTGCTGTCTCCCCATTGATAGGAACTTGCCATTTGATCACTTGCAAAATGTTCTGCGGCAATATTTACTGGAAGAACCCCGCTGGAAGGACTTTTTCCAAAAGCATTCCCTTCCGTCTTCCAGTCCCCGTAACTGCCTGTATTAAAATCGGCAATCGTCAGGTCCTTTTGTTTGCTGCACATCAGGCTGCACAATGCAATGACTGTTAAAACAGCGAATTTTAAGTAAGCATTTTTCATGGCTATTATTGTTTCGTTGGAAGCATTCAGAAAAAAAACCAGTACTGACCAGACTATTTGAAAATAATTTAAGCCCAAACCATTTTCCCCTCGGTCAGTACTGACAACCCTAACCATCTAATCAGTTTTAGAACCTAAAACTATTTAATCTGCAAATAGTAATATAATGCATAAAAGTAAATTTACATTTCATTTACATTAACACTAAATTTCTTTACTAATATAAATCATACATAAACAATATGCAAATTTATTCAAAAAAAATATCTCACTTAAAAGAACATTTGCGAGAAATAAAATTGCGGCGAGCGAGAAATAAATCTGCGAGATCTGCGAGAGACCTTTTTGCGGCTTGGCTGGAAATAATCAGTTAGATCAGCGTAATTTTGTTCGTTTTCGAACAGCTAAGGTTCAATCCCGTTCACTTTCGAACATACGAAATATGAAGGTTTAAATCGTATATTACTGTATTTCTGATCATTAAAAATCATGGCATGATTAATGTCATATGCATATTGAGTGCAATTACGATTAATTTAAATACAGAATGTCGAACAAATCAGTTAAATTTTTTTATTGAAATAAGGCGAAAGCTTCCAAGTCTGTTTGATTGATTTCAGGCGGTTGTAAGCAGAAAGCACAAACTCTCACAATTTTATAAGTAAATTTTTAGACTATTGAGCAATCATGTGAGTGGAATATTTATGCAGTAATCAGTAATCAGTAATCAGTAATCAGTAATCGGTATTCGGTATTCGGTAATCAGTAAATCTTTAAATCAGTAAATCAACAAATCAAAAATCAACAAATAAACTAAGGAGGATAAAACATGAAAAAGTTAGCTATTTTAATATCGGGAACCTTATTCTGCCTTGCAGGTATGGCAGCTGAATCGTCTGATTCATGGGTAATAGCAGGCAAAGACAGGATTAGCTGCGA
>JBGSSA010000189.1:0-14361 GCA_041737295.1 Bacteroidales bacterium
CAACAGATAGGTTAATTCCACCCGGAGGGAGTCATTCCGTGACATCCTGATTTTTGCTCCCTTTCCTGAAAAGTCATCACCGGCAGGAACACAATCGATTAGTTTCCAATCCGACAACCCATTAACCGGATTTCCATCAACCTGAAATGAGAATTCAGCAGACTGGCCTTTTACCGCTTCATATCCTGCTGCAATCAGCCGGATTTGCCTTGTACTCAGTTTTAAACTGTCTTTCCTGTATGTTATTTTCCGCTGGATAAATCCATTGTCAAGGGTGAGGGTGCCTCCATCCCACCTGAAATAATCCTGGCTTTTCAATGAATTCGTTCCGAATACAATGAGGATACAAAATAGAAATCCCGCTTTTATCATAATTTTGTTTTGTTAGTGTCCCTTACTGGTAAAACACACGTTTTGTATTTTCACCCATTCATAAATGTAATTGAAATTTCTCATTTTGCGTTCACTCATAAATCCCATAAATACGGGATTTTTGTTTTGCCGGTCTTTTTGCATATTTGTATATTGTAAATCTGAAAATCAAGAGATATCATGACAGACCCCAAATCAGCCGGTTTTTCCACCCGATCGATCCATGCAGGCGAGGTCCCCGATTTCAGGGATGGTTCCAGTGCCGATGTTGTTGTTCCGATCCATTTATCAACCACCTTTGCCCGACAAAAGGTGGAAAGCCCACATGAATTCGAATATTCAAGGTCATTAAACCCCACCCGGAAGGCACTGGAAGAAAAGTACGCTTCGATAGAAAAAGCAAAATACGGGCTTGCTTTTGCTTCAGGACTTGCAGCCCAGACAACCCTGTTGTTTTCACTATTGAAAAGCGGGGATCACATCATTGCCTCTGATGATCTGTATGGCGGATCAAAAAGATTGTTCGACCATGTTCTGGCTCCGTTCCATATTACCGCCAGCTATGTGGATCTTACAATAGCGGAAAACATAAGGCATCATATACAACCAAATACCCGTATGATATGGCTTGAATCCGTCACCAATCCATTGCTGAAAGTCTGCGATGTAACTGCCTTATCGAGAATCGGCAACGAATCGGGAATCATTACGGTTGTGGACAATACTTTCCCCACGCCCTGTTTTTTCAATCCCCTGGAAGCCGGCGCTTCAATTTCCCTGCACAGTTCCACCAAATATATGGCAGGTCACAGTGATGTCATCAGCGGAGCCATTATGCTATCCGATGATGCTCTTTATGAAAAGATCCATTACAATCAAAACGCCATGGGAGGTATAGCTTCTCCTTTTGACAGTTACCTGATCCTCCGCGGGATTAAAACCCTGTCCGCACGGATGGTGATGCATAACCTGAATGCAATGGAGATCGCTAAATTCCTTGAAAATCACAGCAAAATAAACCGGGTTATTTACCCGGGACTTTCGAGTCACCCGCAACATGTAAGATCGTTAAAGTTTTTCAGGGGATTTGGAGGGATGATTACTTTCGAGTTGAAAGGCACGGCCGCCGAAACGAAAACGTTTCTGGAAAGCCTTAAAATCTTTACCATAGCTGAGAGCCTGGGCGGTGTGGAATCGCTCGTTGAATTACCCTCCATCATGACACATGCATCCATGTCAAAAGAAGATAGACAAAAAGTGGGGATTACGGATAATATGATCAGGATGTCGGTGGGAATTGAGGATCTTGATGATCTGATCGACGATCTCAAGTCAGCTCTGAATGAAGAAGTGAAAAACTAAAAACTAAAAGTGAAAAGTTAAGTCTTGCACTTAAAAATAATTTTGCAGTTTTACGGTTTTACGGTTTTGCGGATTTGCGGATTTAGATCTTCAGTGTTGGGTGTTCGATGTTCGGTGTTCGGTGTTATTTTGCGCCAAATATCACCGAACACAGCCTTTCCCGATTCATCGGGAGAACACCGAATATTGAATTAAGAAGTTTTCCGCCCTTACGAAGAGATTAAAATAGCCCCTCAACAGAAAGGTACCGCTCGCCTGTATCGTAATTGAAGGTAAGGATCCGGGAGCCTTTGGGAATCTCGGGAAGTTTTTTGGCTACAGCAGCCAGTGCGGCGCCGGTAGAAATACCTACAAACACGCCTTCTTCTTTTGCCATACGCTGTGCATACTGGTAGGCATCTTCTTTGGAGACAGCAATAGTGCCATCAAGAACTGATTCTACAAGGTTCTTTGGAATAAAATTAGGTCCAAGCCCCTGGAGTGGATGGGGTCCGAACTGCCTCTTGCTGATGAAAGGAGCGGCTTCCGGTTCAACGGCATAAACTTTCAGTTTCGGAAATGAAACTTTCAGCACTTCGCCCAGTGCAGATATATGCCCGCCAGTTCCCACGCCAGTAATTAAATAGTCAAATCCCTGTGGAAAATCCTTCAGCACTTCAGCGGCTGTTGTTTTGCGATGTATTTCAATATTGGCAGGGTTTTCAAACTGCGACGGGATCCATGAACCCGGAATGCTTTTAGATAATTCCAATGCCTTTTCTATGGCCCCATTCATTCCTTTTTCACGGGGAGTTAATTCCAGTTCTGCACCGTAAGTAGACAAAATTTTCCGCCGTTCAATGCTGAATGATTCGGGCATGGTAAGGATGATGCGATATCCTTTAACAGCTGCAGCAAGCGCCAGGCCGATGCCGGTATTTCCCGACGTGGGCTCAATGATAACCGATCCGGGTTTCAATATGCCCCGTTTCTCGGCATCTTCAATCATGGCCAGTCCAATCCTGTCCTTAATGCTGCCTCCCGGATTCTGCCTTTCGAGCTTGATCCAGACCTCATAATCAGAAGGAAACAACTTATTGATTCGTAAATGTGGCGTGTTGCCAATACTTTCCAGGATATTGTTGAATTTCATAAGTATAATTTTTATACAAATTACCGGAAAATAAACGGTTTACCAAATACCATGTTTATGGTATTTAATGAATTAGGGGATAACTATTGAGTACCAAAAATTTTTACCGCGGAGGACGGAAGTTTTGTTTACCGGGCTTCAAGAGGACGCAGAGAGATCTCATTGCATTCGATATCTGACTGCATGACTGCATGACTGCATGACTGCATGACTGCACGACTGCAAAACTGCAAAACTGCACGACTGCAAAACTGCAAAACTGCAAAACTGCAAAACTGCAAAACTGCAAAACTGCAAAACTTTCTTACCCCATTGCCGATGCCAGATCTTCGATCCGTTTAGCGATCTGAACCTGGTTTTTACATTGGGCAATACATTCATCACAATCCCTGCATACCGCCAGGCCTTCATTTTGCGCAATGGCGCCGAGAGTCAGTTGGGTCATATGCAGGTTGCCATAGCTCATTGCATAATTATGAGTCCGCATCAATGAAGGAATATCAACACCGTGCGGACAGGTTCCCTTACATTCGCCACAGAAACGGCAAACCGATTGCAACGCCAGCTTTACATTATGATCCTCAAGAAATTTCTTCTCATCGGCCGTATAATCGAGCTTGCTGGCAACTTCCATATCGGTGGTCAACTGTTCAAATGTTGTAAAACCGGGGACAGACGTAGTGATCTGCTCATGCCGGAGAACCCATTTCAAAAGGGCTGTATGCATAACCGATCCCTCATAAAATTTTTGCGCATCTGCCGGAAGGTAACTTTTATACCAATCCTGCTGGCATTGTGTTTTCATGGCAATCAGTCCCATACCCTTTGATACAGCATATTCCATTGCCTTGTGTGAAACATCATCACTTGCCATGGCATAATTCAGGGAAAGAAGAACCACATCGTAAAATCCTTTGTCGGCAGCCGCCGTTACTATTTCAGGCCAATAGACATGTGTCGAAAAAGCGGGAAATTTAATTTTCCCCTGGTCTTTCAATTCCGTCATCGCCTCCATTATAACCGGATCAAGGATCTCTTCTTTTGAACTAACATCGTGCAGCATCAGGATATCCACATAATCCATCTGCAATCTTTCAAGGCTTTGCGCAAAACGTGAAAGAAACTGATTTTTCCGCTCAGTGCTAAATTCAGGCTTTTTCAGGCTCTGATCGATTAATATTTTAGTTGTAATAACAACGTCTTTCCGGTCAATTCCCAATTCTTTTATTACTGAGCCCACCATCTTTTCATTGTTTCCTGCCTGGTAGATCCAGGCTGTGTCGAAATGACGCATTCCCTGCTGCCAGGCAACCTTCACCAGGTTTGGATTGCTGCTGTTCATAACACCCATGCTCACAATCGGCAATTTTATCCCGGTACGCCCAAGGGTTCGGTAAATAGGCTTAGCCTCCGCATTTCTAATTCCTGATACATCGGTCTTTTCTATGGGCTGCGCCTGTCCTGTTAAAGCATTCGTTACTAAACCAGTGGCAATTAATCCGGTTGCATTTCTTAGAAATTTCCTTCGGCTTTCCATGAATTTATTGATTTGTTGATTTAATGATCTGTTGATTTGCTTCGCCAGCCAAAGCTTCAGCGAAGGCGGGATAAGGCCATCCCTAAAGGGATTCCTTCTTACAAATAAACAAACTGTGACTCACTCCGACGCTTTCCACCTCTTCAGCCAATACCAATCCTGATCTGGCAATCAGCTTGCGCATATCATCTGAATGATACATCTGGCTGCAACCATTTGCCATGTTTGTGAAATATAATGAAGTGGCATGTAGGCTATAGGTGGATGCCTCATAAGACTGCTTATCCCAGTATGTTTCAAGGATAAACAGTTCCGTGTTTTCATCCATTGCCTCAGCGGAACGGTTGAGAAGGCCAAGTATATCTTCCTGGGAAAAACAGTCAAGGAACTGGCTCATCCATATGATATCCGCCGATTTCGGGAATGGCCGGGAATGGTCGAGCAGGTCGATGGGAAACAGGTTGATACGGTCTGTATACCCGGCGGCTGCAATATTGGTTTCGGCCTTGGCAAGCTGGCCCGGAAGGTCGAGAATGGTAACTTTTATACCCGGATTGTGGGATGCGCACTTTATGGCAAATTTCCCGGTGTTGCCGCCAATGTCGAGTATATGAGCCGGATTATTCCGGAAAATAACAGGCAACACTTCAGGAAAGGCATAATCGGAATAAAAATGATCAAAGCCAAACCAGCTGTCCTGAACGTTGCCGGGAAGCTGCGAAAGCCCCTCATAAATGGTGGACCAATCCCCAAAAACCTTTAACCCGGTGGGGGTGCCGGTTTTTATAGAGTCGGCAAGGGAAAACATGCCCAGGTAATTCACATCATTTGTAAAGTCCATATTCACCCGTGTGAGCTCATCGGCAAGGATAAACCATCCGGTTTTTGTGAGATGGAAAAGGTCGTTTTCCACCATTACAACTTCAAGGCTCAAACCGGCTTCAAGCAGCACCTTTACACCATACTCGGGCAGGTTTAACTTTTCAGCAACTGATTGAATTGTGATCCCTTCCTTTGAATCTTTCACCAGCTGGAGAATACCAAAATTTCTGAGAGCCAGGGCAGCCTGGAACATAATGGGCGCAAAAGCAATTTTCTGAGCATCATATTTCGCCTGAACTGCACGCTTCTTATCTGTGCCGTAATTTAACATGAATTATGAGTTATGTGTTATAAGTTATGAATGGAATCAGGAATGCAAATCTAAAAAAAAAATCAGGTTATGACCATCCTGGTGATGCTAAACCTGAATTATTCGCATGTAAAATCAATATGGCTCAAAACCTTTTCTCGAAGCGATGACAATAGGGTGTCCCATTGTTTTTTGCATAATACTGCTGGTGATATGCCTCGGCAGTCCAGAATTTAGAAGCAGGGACCACCTCGGTTACAACCTTAAATCCTTTTTGTTTCAGTTGCCCGATCAGTCTTTCGGTAATTCGCCGCTGCTCATCAGTCCGGTAGAATATCACAGACCTGTATTGATGCCCAATGTCGGGTCCCTGCCTGTCCATTTGCGTTGGATCGTGAATTTCAAAAAACAACCTGGCGATGCTCTCGTAATCTGTTTTACCCGGATCAAAAACCACCCTGACCGCTTCCGCAAAATCCGTAGAATGGCTGCTCACCTTTTGGTATGTAGGTTTTTCACCATCATCGCCGGTATATCCTGCTTCGGTTGAAATCACTCCCGTCACCTGCTGCATATAATATTCAACCCCCCAAAAACAGCCGCCAGCAAAGATGGCTGTATCTGTTTCGGTCATTTCGGATCCGGCAGGAACAAAATCAAGGGATACAGAGTTGACACAATGCCGGGTATCTTTGAAGGTTAACCCTTCACCGGTAAAAACATGTCCCAGGTGGGCACCGCAATTTACACAGACGATTTCAGTTCGCATACCGTCTGCATCCGGAATCCGTTTCACGGTACCCTTGATCTCATCATCAAAACTAGGCCAGCCACATTCCGACCTGAACTTATCATCACTCAGGTATAAAGCTGTGCCACAACGCTTGCAGGCATAAGTCCCTTTTTCAAAATAGTTATTGTACTTTCCGGTAAAGGGACGTTCCGTTCCTTTGAATACAATGACTCTTTCTTCTTCCGGAGTAAGTTTATGGAAGTTAATCTGACCTGCATTTTCTTTCATCTGCTGTGCACAGCCGGTGTAAAAGATCAACCCCATTACGAGGAAAAGTGCTGTATTTTTCATTATTTCAAAATTAACATTATTGCTGTACGCTCACAATGGGACAGTTTACCATAGCGGCATCCATCACCATTAAAGGGGCAGAAGTTGCTGTAGAAAGATCAGAAACGCTTTCAAAACTCATGTTATTAAAGACTTGCACATCCCAAAGCGGAGAATACCCGTCATCCTCCGGAAGCGTTTCCGGCACATTATGTGATTGCCCGGTAGCCATGCCATCTTCTGTTTTAAATCCCGAAGCCGGTCCGCCATTCGTCTGGTCAGGATTCACATTAAAACAAACGAAGATATCAGAAGTTGGTACCTTTCCGTTTACAGCCATAAGTTCATGCTCAAAAAAATTGAAATAATAGATTACCTTATTGTTGTACCATCCACGGGTGAGATCGGAAGATTCGGAGGCCAAATACCGTTTTGAGGCCACCGAACCTTTGGGAACAATGGGACAATTCACAATAGTGCTTGTTGGTGAAATTGTAAATCCCTTATCCATAATTTCCGAAAAGCTTGTAATCGTATTGGCCACATAATCTGAAGGTACCATTACCTTATTTACCAGCCAGAAATCATTATAGCCTTCATCACCGGGTATAACATCCACAATATTAAGCTGTCCTGAAACAGACTCTGTTTCCCCGCTTCGGAAAAGAACATATATGGGAGCAGGTGTTGTACTTAATACATCAAAATTGTAATAAACTGTATTTTCCCCGTTGGGTCCAAGGCCGTGCGTATTGAACGCCGGAATGGCATCAAAATCCACAGGTTCGTTTGCACCTGGAAATCCATTTTCCTGCGTTCGCATGAACAGGTGGGCAAAACCGGGACCGAACCTGTCGATTGATACATCTCCCGCTGTATCGGGATCAAGGGGTGCAGAACTTTTATCCTCGTCCATGCAAGCCGTGAAAAAAGCTGCAAGAATTAAGCCGTATAAAAATGTTTTAATTTTCATGGTCGTGTATATTAAATTACATGACCAAAATTCGACGTTTAGTATCACAAAAAAATCACGGAATCTTAACGTTTTCGTCACTTTTCACGCAACTTTCCTTAAGGGAAGTACAAAAGAGAACACAGTTCCTTTTCCTCGCTGGCTGCTTACCCGGATGTCAGTCTGGTGCAGTTCCATTATTTTCTTGACAATGGCCAGACCAAGTCCTGTGCTTTCACTGTAATTTTTACCCTTATAATACCGTTCAAAAATATAGGGTAATTCATCAGGATTAATACCTTCACCCGAGTCAGCAATACTGATTTGTACCCGGTCAGGCTGATCAGGTCTGATATCAATATTAATAAAATCCCCCTCTTTGCTGAATTTCAGTGCGTTGTCAATTAGGTTCTGCAATACCCTGTCGATTAGGAGCAGATCAGCTTCCACCATAAGAGTATCCCTTGGAATAAATGTGTTAATACTTACTCCTCTCTTTTGTGAGATAATTCTGTATTTATTGGCAATGTCCGACACCAGTTCGGCAATCGAAAATGGTTCGGGGTTTAATTTTACCTGGTTGGTTTGCAATTTTGAAAGTTCAAAAAGTTCACTGACCAGTTTCTTCAGTTTATCGCAACTCGAATAAATGATTTTCAGGTATTTAACCTGGTCAGATTCATCCAGTGTTCCCCTCTTGAGCAGAAGTGTTTCTGCGTAACCCTGGATTGATGCCACAGGGGTTCGCAGATCGTGTGAAACATTGCTTATAAGTTCTTTCCTGAATTCGTCTGTTTCTTTAAGTTCCTGAATGTTTTTCCCCAGGGTATCTGCCATTTCATTAAAAACCAATCCGATCGTATCCAATTCATTATTATTCTTTACCGGTATCCTCGCTTTCAGATTGCCGGAGTGAAATTGCTGGATTCCGTTCACAATTACATTTAGCTTGCTGGTTATGAGCCAGATGGCCAATAAGCCCACGATGGAAGATAACAGCATGATTACGATGACGGTGCGCAGGGATAATCCCAGGATGTAACTGCCGATTACGGTATGCGCTGCAGAAACATATTCCTGGCTTGCCAGTACAATATAGATATAGCCGGTTAACACCCCGTTATCAATTACCCTGGCAGCTGAAAAAGTTTTCTTTTCGCCCGGATTCCGCGGATCATCCCCAAAGATCAGGCTTTGAGATTCATCCTGTAAAAACTGCCTGATGGGTTCGAGAGATACGTGATCCAGTTTCACAACCTTTTCAGGAGCCACATAACTCAGTATCCGGCCGTTGCTGTTGAGTAGGTAAACCTCCACGCTCGGATTAATGGCCATCATTGAATGCATGATATCTGAAACAGTTTCCGTATTGACCTGTCCATTTATGAATTGTGGCTTGATAACTTCAACGGTATTTTGGGCCAGGTTCCAATTAAGTTTCTGGTTTACCTCAACCGAGTACTTCTGTGCCGAACGGATGGATATATAAAGCGTAATGCCCGCAAAGAAAATCAGAATCAATATGAAAATAGCCGATACCTGAAGGTACAGACGGCTGAACTTTGTATTCGACATGTGTTCCATAAATTATTCATTTAATAAAACGGATACTTACTCCTCCCTGAATTTGTAACCAACTCCCCAGGTGGTGAGAATAAATTCAGGTTGGTTCAGGTTTCGTTCAATTTTTGTGCGGAGGCGGTTAATGTGGGAATTTACAGTATGTTCATACCCTTCGAATTGATAACCCCATACCTGATCAAGCAACTGGGTGCGGGTATATGTTCTGCCCGGATTTGAAGCAAACAGGATCAGAAGGTCAAACTCTTTCGGTGACAGCTCTATGCGTCTTCCATACACCTCAACGATCCGAAGAGTTATATTAATGTTGAGTCCTTCATAATTTATTTCACGGATGGCATCACCGGGTTTATCCTGCCTGGTGAGTTCCGATCGTCTGAGAATTGCTTTCACCCGGGCTATCAATTCCCGAATGCTAAAAGGCTTGGTAATATAGTCATCAGCCCCAATTTCAAGTCCAATGACCTTATCGATCTCTTCAGATTTTGAGGTAACCATTAAAATCGGGGTCTGGATTTTGGCCAACCTTATCTTTTTGCATAATTCTATTCCATCCAGCCCAGGCAGCCTTATATCCAGCAATATTATTCCATAAGATTCGTTCAGGGCTTTCAACAGGCCTTCCCGGCCATCAAAAGATTTCTCCACCTTTAAATTCAGATCGGCAAGATGCAGGGCTATCAGGTCGGCAATATCCCTGTCATCTTCAATTATTAGGGCCTTTTCCATTGTGACTGTTTGTTGATGAAAGGTAAACACCAATTATAACAGAAAGGTCACAAAAGCGTAAAGAATGATTTACGATTTACGATTTACGATTTACGACCACCGATTACCGACCACCGATTACCGACCACCGATTACCGATTACCGATATACTCCTCCACAACCTGTTTTGCATTTTCAACATCGGCTGATGATACCACCACGGTAACAGCATCGGTACCACCGGGGGAAATATGCCATGGCGCCATCGTACCCCGGATCTCATCCTTCAGGAAAACTTCGATTTCAGCATTTTCGAGCAGACTTTTCACTACTGCGGCTTCCCACGCGGTACCTGCAAAAACTTCTACGGGTTTGTTTTCAGAATTCATAGTTGTCAGGGTTTAGAGGTAATGTTTTCTAACCTCGCAGAAGATTCTGCGTTGGAATTTTTTACTTCTGCTTCTTTTTTTACTGCAGTGAAGTTAACACCAAAGAACAAAAAATTATTCAACAGGTTGTCTTTTTGTCCGATAGTATTTTCCTGTTCCATCATGTGCACATAATTTTCGCTGTTATAAGCAAACGGCGGAAACAACCGCACAAAGCGGGTTTCAGGATCCACAACGTTAAACCCGGTCTGGGCCAGTATGGCTTTCCATGCCTTCAGACTCCGGGCATTTTCATTCCCGAAAGGAATATTTTTACCCAACCTCTCATCATAGATTGTCCCTACCCGCTTGAATCCGCGGGTTGCAAAATTTTTGGCCCTGATAAACGGGTTGTTTCCATTTTCTTCAGAAACGATAAGCCTTCCCCCGGGTTTCAAACTATCATTAATAATCCGGCAGGCCGGATAGATCGGCTCAAGATGATGCAGCGTATCCTGCACCAGAACCACATCAACGGATTTCTTTTCAACAGGACTGTCGAAGATGTTCTCATAGGCAATCCTCAAACCTGAAAGATTTCCATACCTGCTCCAGTAGTCGAGCCTGCGCTGAATATGATCATAGTAGAATTCCAATGTACTTCCCAATACCTGGTGACCGTTGAGGGTGGCAAATATCGCCGTGGTGCCGTAACCGCAACCCACATCCCAAATCTTTTTCCCGGGCTTTCCGAGATGTAAATGCACATAGCGAAGCCTTTGCTCGAGGTACGACTTTCGCCATAGCAAGCGGCGGGGCTTGTCGAGCAGCCTGTAATATCCCTGAAACTCCTTATTAAGCTCCAATTCCCTGATAAACAATTCAAAAAATTCAGTTACATCCATTGTCTGGTTTTATAAACGCAAAAATAATCATTCGTACGATTGCTCTTCCGTCAACTTGACTTAAATTTAGGTTTTATTAACCCAGTTAACGTTGAAAGAGGAGAATCTGATCGACACACCGCTGATGAAGCAGTATGCCGGTATTAAAGCAAAGCATCCGGATGCCATTTTGTTGTTCAGGGTAGGAGATTTTTATGAAACCTTCGGGGAAGATGCCATTAAAACGGCAGAAATCCTGGGGATCACCCTCACCCGCCGTGCGAACGGTTCGGCCACTTTTGTCGAACTGGCAGGCTTTCCCTATCATGCACTGGACACCTACCTTCCGAGGCTCGTAAGAGCCGGTCAGCGTGTTGCTATTTGCGAGCAGCTCGAGGATCCCAAAATGACAAAGACAATTGTTAAAAGGGGGATTACAGAACTTGTCACCCCCGGAATCGCACTCAACGAGAACGTACTGGAACACCGCGAAAATAATTTTCTGGCCTGTATTCACCTCGATAAGGTCACGGCTGGCATGGCCTTCCTCGATATTTCCACCGGGGAATTTCTTACCGCTGAAGGCAGCTTTGAATATGCCGACAAGCTGCTTCATAACTTTTCACCCAAGGAAATTTTATTTGAAAGAGGCAAACAGAAACAATTCGAGGATCTGTTCGGGAGCAAGTTCTGCACATACAAACTGGATGACTGGATCTTCAATGAAGACAATGCACGCGACAAGCTGCTGAAGCATTTCGGGACTTCCTCGTTGAAGGGCTTTGGGGTGAATAACCTGAGACTTGGGGTGATTTCGGCAGGGGCTGTCCTGCAGTATCTCGATCTGACCGAACACCGCCAGGTGAAGCATATTTCTTCCATATCCCGAATCCAGGAAGAGCATTTTGTCTGGCTCGACAAATTCACCGTCCGAAACCTGGAATTATTCCATCCGCTACAGGAGGGCGGAACAGCCTTTATCGATATTATCGACCGCACCATATCACCTATGGGTGCCCGGTTGATGAAACGCTGGATTTCAATGCCCCTGAAAGACATTCTGCCGATCAGGGAGCGGCATGATGCAGTTGAAACACTGATAGCCGGAACAGGAATTCGCAACGAACTGGAAGAGCAGATTGCCCGCATAGGTGACCTCGAGCGGCTTATTTCAAGAGTATCCGTTGGCCGTATTGTACCACGTGAAGTGGTACAGCTGAAAAACGCCCTGTCTGCGATCATGCCTGTAAAAGACATATGCGCATTGTCGGATGAGCCCTATTTGCAGCGCACCGGTGAGCAACTGAACCCCTGCCTGCTGATCTGCAGCCGGATTGAAAAGGAACTGCAATCGGATGCGCCGGTTCAGATCGTAAGGGGTAATATCATTGCAGCGGGGGTTTCACCCGAACTGGATGAATTCAGGTCCCTCCTCAGATCAGGAAAAGATTATCTTCTGCAAATGCAGCAGCGGGAAATTGAACGCACAGGCATCACCTCGCTGCGGGTATCCTTTAATAATGTTTTCGGGTATTATATAGAAGTGCGGAATGCCCATAAGGAAAAAGTACCTCCCGAGTGGATCCGGAAACAAACCCTTGTAAATGCGGAACGGTATATTACCGAAGAACTGAAAGAATATGAATCGAAAATTCTGGGTGCGGAAGAAAAGATACTGGAACTGGAAAGCAGGTTATTTAATAAGCTGGTGCTGGCAATTTCAGAATACATTGAGCCCGTACAGCTGAATGCGTCATTGATCGCCAGGATTGACTGCCTTTTGTCATTTGCACGATGTGCTATTGAAAACAAGTATGTCAGGCCCGGAATAGATGATTCCGAGGTCATTGATATCCGCCTGGGCCGTCATCCGGTCATTGAAAAGCAACTGCCCCCGACTGAATCCTATATTGCCAATGATGTTCACCTGGATACTTCAAACCAGCAGATCATCATACTTACAGGTCCCAATATGTCGGGTAAATCAGCCCTTCTCCGGCAGACCGCACTGATCGTGCTTATGGCGCAGATAGGAAGCTTTATCCCGGCTGCCGGTGCAGATATTGGCTATGTTGATAAGATATTTACCCGAGTGGGTGCTTCCGATAACATTTCGATGGGTGAATCCACATTCATGGTTGAAATGACGGAAACTGCCAGCATTTTAAACAACCTCTCCCAACGGAGCCTTATCCTGCTCGATGAGATCGGCCGCGGCACCAGCACGTACGATGGAATATCGATAGCCTGGGCCATGGTGGAATACCTGCATGAACATTTCCGCTATAAGGCGAAAACAATTTTCGCTACGCATTACCATGAGTTGAATGCCATGGAAGCTTCTTTTGAACGGGTAAAAAATTACCATATCACTGTAAAGGAACTGGCCGACAGGGTGATCTTTCTCCGTAATCTGGTCAGCGGAGGAAGTGAACACAGCTTTGGCATCCATGTGGCCCGAATGGCCGGAATGCCGAAAAGCCTCGTTACAAGAGCCGGGGAAGTGCTCAGTGAACTGGAGGAATCCCATAACGAGAAAGGTCCTTCACGACCTGTAACCGGACTGGCGGAAAAAAGAGAAGGACTTCAGCTCAGCTTTTTCCAGCTTGATGATCCTGTACTTAAGCAGATCCGCGATGAAATTGCCCATGCCGACATAAACAACCTTACTCCCCTGGATGCCCTCAACAAACTGAATGACATCAAAAGGATGATCGGGTTGAAATAGGTTAAATCACCTCTCTTTGAGGATGGGTTGGCCGCATTGAAAATATGCCGCATGAAAACACGGGCAATTCCTTACATTTAGTAAAATTTCAAATACTCCTTCTGATGAAGAAAATACTCTTGTGGATTTTACTGTTGGTGGTAACCTTTTCGCAGGCAGCCAGATCCCAGACGGTGGCCTTACACTATGATACAGCTTCAATCCAGGCCAAATACGGTGTGAAAATGCTGATAAGATCCCTTGTTAAACAGGGATACCATATGGTGAACCAACACGCAGATTATGCCATCAATTTAATAATTGTAGTTGACTCCTTATCCGATGAGGCATATTCCATCTCACCCGTGGGGAAAAAGATCACCATAAAGGCAGGGGGCGGAAGCGGTCTGATATACGGCTGTCTCACTCTTGCGGAACATATACGCAATGGTCTTTCATTGCAATACATCAAACCACAAAGCGAATCACCCGGATTACAATTCCGGGCCATCAAATTCGACCTGCCCTGGGATACATACAGGCACAGCTACAGCCTGAACCAG
>JBGSSA010000203.1:0-7941 GCA_041737295.1 Bacteroidales bacterium
ATGCAACGGATTTAATGTCTAACTCTAAAAAAACAAAATTATGAATAAAAAGAGAATTCCCACGCTCTTTGAATACAAAGACTTAATTAAAATCCTTCTCGCCATGAAATTCACCTTCATGCTTTTACTGCTGACATCGGCCCAATTGTTTTCATCGGTGTATTCTCAAAGCACCAGACTTAGTTTTAATATCCACAATTCCACCCTTGAGGATGCTTTCCGGGAAATTGAAAGTCAAAGTGACTTTAAGTTTCTTTATCATGAAGCTTTAATCAAGGATGGAAAGATTGTTAATGTCAATGTAAGAAACGAAGGTATTGAAAACATCCTGAACGGTCTGTTGGCTGGTACCGATAACACCTATACGATCCTGGAAAATAACCTGATCGTCATCACTCCCAAAAACACACCTGTCAAGCAGGAGACACGTGTAACAGGTACAGTAATTGACGGGACAACCGGAGAACCCCTGCCGGGTGTAAATGTAATGATCGAGGGGACACTGCAGGGTGTGATAACAGGTAATGATGGCAAGTATTCGATTGCAATCCCCTCTCCAACCACGGTACTTGTTTTTTCTTACTTAGGCTACCTTACGGAAAACGTTCCCGTATCAGGCCTTTCTGTGATTGACATCAAACTGGTATCGGACCTGAAGACGCTTGAAGAAGTAGTGGTTGTCGGTTACGGAACCCAGAAGAAAGTGAACATGACCGGTTCTGTTTCAACCGTGCGCTTCGATGAAACACTTGAGAACAGGCCCATTACCAATGCCTCCCAGGCACTCGGCGGAGAAGTTACCGGTGTATGGGTCAGCCAGAATTCGGGTAAGCCGGGAAGTGACGGAGCCCAGCTTCGTATTCGCGGATGGGGTACCCTGAACAACGCCGAACCACTCGTCATCATTGACGGGATTGAAGGCACTTTCAGCCAGTTGAATCCCAATGATATTGAAAGCATCTCTGTTCTGAAAGATGCTGCCAGTTCAGCAATCTACGGTTCAAAAGCCGCCAATGGAGTTATCCTGATTACTACCAAATCGGGTAAGCAAAACGAGAAAATGCAGATCAACCTTAATTCCTATTATGGCGTTCAGTCGCTGGGCCAGCGATATGATCTGATCACCAACAGTGCCGAACACATGGAATTATATAACCAGGCACTGGTGAACGGTGGATCCAGTAGCTACTATCCGGATTATCTGATCGATGCGTTCAAAAACGGAAATGATAAATACAAGTATCCCAATACGGATTGGTACAAGGAACTGTTCCAGGCTGCTCCCATACAGGAACACAACCTGTCCATTATGGGTGGCACTGCCCAGACATCTTCCTACCTGTCCTTCAATTACTTAAATCAGGAAGGCATGGTCCCCAACACGAGTGCTGAACGATATGGGATCCGGGCCAACCTGGAATCAGAGGTTAACAGATGGTTCACAGTAGGCGGGCGGTTTAATTATGTCAGAAAGGTTGGTAAAGAACCTTATGCGGACATTACATACGGTTCCCTGGGCAGGGTATTTGAGATGCTTGGAGGCGCAGCCCCCTTCATTTCCCCACATACCAGTGATGGCCGATTTGGTTCTGTTCAGGCCATTGACAATGCAGGGGCCCTGTTATACGACAACCGCAATCCATTGATTGATGCGGCGAATGGTCAAACAACCCGTGAAGAGAATTATCTGAACGTAAATGTATCCGCTGAAATTAAATTTCATCCGACCTTACGTTTCAAAACCACCTTTGCCTCCACCGGCAACTGGAACCTGACAGACCTTTATAATCAAAGCATTTACGGATATACTGATACCGGCGTGCAGACAATCACCAAGAACTACAACCGTGAAGGATTGGAGATGAGCCGTGAACAAGTATCCAGCTTAAGCAATAACCTGTTTGCCACCCTGAATTACAACAAGGTCTTTGCCGAGATACATGATGTATCGGCCATTGCAGGCGCCCAGATCGAAAGTACCACCATCAGGGATCAGTTTTCACGAAGGACCAATCCTCCCAAAGAGGGACTTACGCAGGTGGATGCAGGCACTTCCGGGATCCAGGGAGAGGGTAATATGAACGGATTAAGGATGCTTTCCTATTTCGGGCGTATTAATTACACCCTGGCCAGCAAATACCTTTTTGAAGCCAACCTCAGGGCAGATGCATCTTCTCGTTTCAAAGAAGGGAACCGGTGGGGTGTTTTCCCCGGATTTTCAGCCGGATGGAGGGTTATTGAGGAATCGTTTATGGATAACCTGGACCTCTTCTCGAATTTAAAGCTTCGTGCATCATGGGGACAACTGGGAAATCAGAGTATTGCCGGTTACTGGCCATACCTGACAGTCATCACACAGAACAACAGTCTTAGCTATAGCAATGGCGGCGTTTTTGCCCCGGGAGCTGCAGTTACTTCCCTTGTGGATGAAGATATTACCTGGGAAACCACTTCAACACTCGATTTCGGGATTGATATCGGACTCCTGAATAACAGGATCAATATTGAAGCTGACTATTTCAAGAAGAAAACCACTGATATCATCGTACAATTGCCTATTCCGCTTATTATGGGAGGGTTGACAGCACCCTTTGAGAATGTGGGAGAGATGATGAACAATGGCCTGGAGTTCATTATCAGTTACAGCAATCTGGTTGCGGACCGGAATAAATTCGGATATACTGTGGGTGCCAACATGACCTACATTAATAACGAGGTAACCAAATTCCAGGGGGGCAAATCACCCGACCAGCTTTATCTGATCCGCGAAGGCTATTCCTACAGAACATTATATGGCTATAATGCCGTAGGTATTTACCAGACCGATGCGGAAGCCGCAGAGCATATGAATGCAAACAGCTTTAAGCCCAAAGCCGGCAACCTGAAATTCGAAGACCGGAATAATGATGGCAAACTGGGTTTTGAGGACAAAACCGAATTGGGGAATACGGTACCAAAACTTACGTACGGATTGACCTCAAATTTTACCTACAAAGGATTTGATCTGAATATTCTTTTCCAGGGAGTTGCAGGCGTACACGTTTATACACAGAACAATTTCACCAACATCAACTGGGAAAATCAGGTTACCTCCACACGCTGGAGGGATGCCTGGACTCCGGAGAATACCGGCACGGATGTTCCCATGATCCGGGTAAACAGTACCTGGGACAACTACGAATCTTCCTATTGGGTGCATAAACTGAGTTACATCAAGCTAAAGAACATCCAGCTTGGGTATACCGTTCCGGCCAGTTTTGCTTCCCGGATCAGACTCGAAAAAATCTATGTTTACGCCAATGCACAGAATGTGTTTACCATCGTGAACAAAGGCTATGAAGGGTATGATCCTGAGAGAAATACTTTTGACTCAGGATACAACCAATACCCCGTCCCGAGAATCATATCCTTTGGTCTTAACCTTAACTTTTAATAGCCATGAATATTAAACATATCTTATATTACAGCCTGGTAACCATCCTGTTTATTTTCTCAGCCGGATGCGGTGATGAATTCCTGGATTACTTCCCGGAGGATAAGATTACCTCTGCCAACTTCCCTCAAAATGAGAAGGATATAGATTTATTGCTCAACGGCGTTTATGGAGAACTTCGTGAAACCTCCATTTATGACCAGGGCCTGTTCGGTTTTGGCATCCTTGATGGTGCCACTCCCAATGCTTTTAACTGGGGACCAACTTCCATTTCTAAAATCGGGAATGGCACACTCTCATCGGGGGACCAACAGATTGTAACATTCCGCTGGACAAGATGCTACAGCATTATTTCCAGGGCTAATTACCTGTTGGATGCGCTTGAAAAAGTCACACTGAGTGAGGCGGCAAAAACGATGTATTCCAGTGAGGCCCACTTTTTGAGAGGTCTGGCCTATGCCACCCTGGTTGAATCCTATGGTGGTGTCCCCATCATTACCACTGCCCTGTCGACAGCCGAGGCCCGGTCCATCAGCAGGTCCACGGCGGCAGAAACCTGGGCTCAGGCCATTGCCGATTATGATGTTGCCATTGCGAACCTGGGCGCGGAAGCCCCTAAAAAGGGAAGGGCTACCAAAGGCGCTGCGCTGGGCATGAAAATGAGGGCCTATCTGTATCAGAATAATTATGGGGAGGTGCTGAATCTTATCGAAGAGATTGATGCATTGGGCAAGTATTCCCTGTTCCCGAGCTATCAGGGATTGTTCAATCCCGCCAATGAGAATAATGCGGAAGTTATTTTTGATATCCAGTATCTGATCGGCGAAAACTCACAAGGTTCATTTCATGATCAATATTGCGGCACGGGAACCGGCAGTTTTACGCGGGGTACCCGTTATGTACCCACCCAGAATCTGGTGGACGCCTATGAAACGATTGACGGAACGCCGGTTGATACCGCCAATCCTTATCTGAACCGGGATCCCCGTTTGGAATTTACAGTAGTTGTACCGGGGGCGTTTTTTCTGGGCTTTCAGTTCCCGAATTATCTCTTTCCGGGCGGTGCCTATAACCACCCCGGCAACCGGCTGAAACAATTCAGCGCCAGGAAGTACCGCGTTGAGCCCATGTCGGCAGTGCCCCCATCGGGACAATCCTACCTGAACAACATTGTCCTGCGGTACGCCGATGTGATCCTTTCAAAGGCCGAAGCGCTTATCGAAACCGGCGGAGACGTGGAGGAAGCGGTTGCCCTGATCAATCAGATCAGGACGGCACGCGACGATGTGAAGATCACTGCCCTGCCCGCAGGACTTTCCCGCGATGAAGCGCGTGAAAAACTCCGGCATGAGCGGCGGATTGAATTCGCCCTCGAAGGATTGTACTGGATGGATATCAAAAGATGGGATATTGCCAAAGATCTCTATCCCCTTAACATTTACGACCACCTGGGTAGCCTTATTGAAACCAGATTCCCCAATGGCTACCTTGAGTATTATGACCTGCTTCCCATCCCCGATAGTGAGCGGTCGCTAAACCCGAATCTGGCTCAAAATCCTGAATGGTAACAATGCGATGATCCACCATCTTCGGGTGGTGGATCATCTTTCCTTATGATATAGCATTATGAAAAATTATTTACTACCGGCCATAATTATGGCATGGGTCAGTTGCACCCTCTCCGCACAGCGGTTTCAGGACGTTAACGTTTTGCCAAAATCTCCTGAAATCCACAAAGACAAAACGGTTACCCTTAGGTTGTATGCTCCGGAAGCGGATAGCGTTTACCTGGTGGCAGGAGGTTTGGAGAATGCCCTTGGCGGACCAAAAAAAATGGCAAAGTCAGCCTCAGGTGTATTTGAAATTAACATTGGGCCATTGGAACCAGATATTTACGATTATGGTTTTTCGATTGATGGCTCTCACAGGACCATTGATCCTGCCAATCCGAATGTGGAAGAGTTGAAATGGGGTTCCCTCAGCTATTTTGAAGTACCGGCTGAAACACAGCAATATTACAATTCTCAACCTGTTGCACATGGATGTGTGGTGAACGATTGGTACCATTCGGAAAAGATAGGCAGTATCCGACCTTTACAGATTTATTTACCTCCGGGTTACCTCCAGTCTGACGATCGCTATCCCGTATTGTATCTGCTCCATGGTGCCGGTCAAACAGAGCGATCATGGGTTGATGTCGGAAAAGTGAACTTTATACTGGACAATTTATTGGCTGAAGGTAAGATTAAACCCATGATTGTGGTAATGCCCTATGGACACCTGAAAAGGGAATTTGTACTGCGTGATCCGGATTTCAGAAAGTTGGAGAGCGATTTGATCCATAAAACGATGGTGGAAGAAATCATTCCATTTGTCCAGTCGAAATACCGCACTGCATCTGAAAGGGAAAACAGGGCGATTGCCGGTTTGTCAATGGGATCTGGTCAGTCAAAAAACATCACCCTGAACAATCCCGGAATGTTTGCCTGTTGCGGGATATTTAGTGGTTCAATAAATGAATCAGATTTAACGGTATTAATTGAAGATCCGGCAGGACAAAAGCTGAAATTATTGTGGCTTGGGGCAAGTTATTCCGAACCTGCTTTTGAAAGTCAGAAACAATACCAGGGAAAAGCTGCACAAAATCCGGCATTCGTTTTGCATTCCGGCAAAGGAGGACATACATTTGTATATTGGAGACTTTGTATGGTTGACTTTTTACCCAGATTATTTCAAAGCAAATAAAACATCAACCCCATGTATCAGTTCTCATTCTGCCATCATATCCCCGCCTTTTCCCGAAATCTCCGGTTTGGAAAGATCCTGATAGCATTGTCCGCTGCAACCATGATTTCGATATTTACAAAGGCTTCTGCACCAAAAAAGCCCAATATCCTTTTTATTTTGGCCGATGATTTAGGGTATACCGACTTAGGCTGTTATGGCGCCTCCACCCTCAAAACACCGAACCTCGACAAAATGGCTGAAGAAGGTGTGCGTTTCAGTTCCTTCTATGCTCCTGCCGGGGTCTGTACACCAACGCGAGCCAGCCTGATGACCGGTTGCTATCCCAAAAGGGTGGGTCTGCATGTTGAAGTGCTTTATCCTGATACACGCAGCGGGTTGAATCCCGATGAAATAACCATTGCGGAATTACTGAAGGAATCAGGTTATACCACGGGCAGTATCGGCAAGTGGCATTTGGGATTGCTGCCTGAGGTCTTACCCACTTCCCAGGGTTTTGACTATTATTTTGGGATGCCCGGTCCAAACCACGGACGGTCGGACCTGTTCCGCGATAAAACCCTGATCCGGAAAAACAGCGAAGTGCCCTATGACCAGATCACGAAATTGTATACGGAAGAGGCTATTGCATTCATGAAAAAGAACCATCCGGACGTGACCGGCAAACCGTTTTTTCTTTACCTGGCACATTCTATGCCGCATATACCGCTCGCTGTGTCGGAGGACTTTAAAGGCAAAAGTGAACAAGGCCTTTATGGCGATGTGATTATGGAATTGGACCATTATATAGGAGTACTGTTGCAGTACCTGGAAGAAAGTGGTCTCTCACGGCATACCCTGGTTGTTTTCACCTCTGACAACGGGCCGTCGGGTGTGGCCGCCCAGCCCTTGCACGGTGGAAAAGGCAGTACCTGGGAGGCAGGGTTCAGGGTGCCCCTTATCGTGAAATGGCCCGGTGCGATTCCCCCCGGAACCGAATGCCATGCACTGGCTTCCATGATGGACTTTATGCCCACACTAGCCGTCCTGGCCGGAGCATCTGTCCCGGCAGACCGCAAAATTGACGGTCATGATATCTGGCCCCTCATCACCGGGAAAAAAACCAAATCTCCTTATGAGGTGTTTTATTATTACGGACGTGATGGGAAACAGGCCGCCATGAGGCAGGGGGACTGGAAGATCCACCTGCTGGAGCCGAGTGAAAGATGGGCCGGAAAGCAGCCTGCAAAAGAGGCCTTGCTGGACACTAAACCAGGGGTGGAGTTGCCGTGGCTGTACAACCTGTCTTCGGATGTCGGAGAAACGAATAACGTTGCCGCATCCCATCAAAAAATCGTGAAGAAAATGGTACGAGAAGCACAACAATTTGATTTGCAGCTGGAAGCAGCGATCAGACCTGCTTATGTTGAATAATGAACCGGATGGGATACCGTGCGAAAATTATCTGACAGATCATGAAAATCCTGGAATCAATTAAAAGGTACCTGCTTGGTATTTTGCTCGCGAGTCCTTCCCTTGCCTATGCCCAGAAGCACATCAATATTGTATTCATTATTGCTGATGATGTGAGCTGGGATGACCTGGGCTGCTATGGGAACATGGTGGTGAAAACGCCTCATATTGACCAGTTGGCAAGGGAGTCCATGTGCTTTACCAATGCCTTTCTGACGGCTAGTTCCTGCAGTCCAAGCCGGTGCAGCATCATCTCAGGGAAGTACCCTCACTCCAGTGGTGCGGCTGAATTGCACACGCCGCTTCCGGAG
>JBGSSA010000208.1:0-1993 GCA_041737295.1 Bacteroidales bacterium
GATGGATGCTGATTACTTGCTTAATGTTCCAGCCATGAAGGGACATCGTTGGGGCGGGGTTACCATGTTCGCCAAAAATCATTTTGGATCCAATACCACAGACGGCTCCTGGCGGCTTCACAAAGGACTGATGAAACCCGACAGCGATCCATTGAGGAGCGATTACAAAATGTACCGGGTCTTTGTGGATTTAATGGCAAGCAAATACCTGGGCGGAAAAACATTATTCTACTATATGGATGCCCTGTGGTCAACCAGCTATGAACATCAGAAGCCTCAGAAATTCAGGTCGGCCCCGTTCAATAATGACTGGTGTTCCTCCCTGTTGTTTTCACTGGATCCGGTTGCTATAGAATCCGTAGGTCTGGATATTCTGCAGAAGGAATTTACCCAGGAGGAAATCGACAATAACAGGGATACTCCTGATCGATATACCTATGTTCAATGGAACGCGGTAGACGATTACCTTCACCAGGCTGCCAGCAGCGAATGGTGGCCTGAAGGTATAACCTATGATCCGGACAGCTCGGGTTCACCCATTGGAAGTCTTGGCGTTCACGAGCACTGGAACAACACAACCGACATGGAATACTCGAAAAACCTCGGTATCGGAGATGGTATTGAACTGGTTAAGCTGTTTCAGCTTCCCACCGGTGTGAAAGAAAATAAATCAACTTTAACGCTGCAGGCATTCCCGAATCCGGTAACTACGACGGCCACAATCCGCTTTCATCTTGACCAGGTCACCCAGGCGAGGATGGACATCTATTCCGTCGACGGTAAACTTATTCAAACATTAATTGATCATCAGCTCAATGCCGGTGATCAGCAAATTGAATGGAACCCGGGAAACCTGACAGGTACCTATTTTGTGAAACTAACCCTCACTGAAGGTTCAGGGAAGCGGGAATATAAAACCCGTTTGCAGGTGATTTAGGTTAATCCTGAATATTCCGCCAATGCCACATATACCCCGGCAGTCCATCCCATCATGGGTGCCGGGGGATATTCAGCGCTGGAAAGCTCACCTGTTTCTGCATCAGTTTTCTCAAAAAGCCTTCCGGTCTTTTTAAATAACCGGGTATTCATTTCAATAAATTTCTGTGCGATTCGTTGTGCATCCTTTATGTAATCATACCGGTCCAGACTCATTACTGTAATATATACCAGCGGTGGCCAAACCACGGGATATGCCCATTGAAACGCCCTGCAGCCCTGCCGCTCATTTGTTGTTGCAATGCCATAGTCCCGTTCTAATAAAGGTAAGTTTTTTACCATTTTCTTACACTGTTCTGCTGTAGCGATACCGAAAAACAGGGGCTGCATTCCTGATAAGGAATATACATCCGATTGGTTGCCATGAACAAAATCATAATCAAAAAACCAACCTTTCTCCTCGTTCCACAAGTACTTATTAATTAATTCTTTTCGCTTAATTGACCTGTTTAAATATAGATCTTTAAAATGCCAGCCAATTCTCCCGGCTGCCTTATAAAGAAAATCTTCGTATCCAAACAGCAGGGCATTCAGGTCAACAGCAGCATGATCCATACAACGCCCGCTATACCGTTGGTTAAAGTCCCAATTTTCTGCCTCAGCCATGTAGTTTCCGCCTTTCACACTTTTTTCAGGATCCGGGATATCCGGGTCAAATTTCAGTCTGCCGGTCAGCACCTGGTTATAGAAATCAATGCATCCTTTTTCGTCATCATGATGTCCGAAATGATTAAGTCCGGTTTTACTGTATCGGGCAGTCATCCAGAACTGGTATTCCTTTCTAAGGCCTTCGGCACACTCCCTGAAAAAATCATCATCTTCATCGCCGGCCTTATCAAAATAATCCCTGATCATTAAATGCAGGTAGGGAGACTGTGACCGGTTATGGATTCCCACAAAATTGGGCATATAACCCTGTTCCCGGATAAGCCACAACATATTTTTAATATTGTTTTTGGCTTGTTCTTCAAACCCATTCCTCAGGAGTCCCAAATTT
>JBGSSA010000254.1:0-8245 GCA_041737295.1 Bacteroidales bacterium
CTGTCCGACCTGGCGGTGAGTGAGGATTATCAGAAGATGGGAATAGGGAAGGAATTAGTGAGGAGGGTGAGGGAGGCTGTGCCTGAAGCCAACCTCATCCTTCTTGCCGCACCAAAGGCGGTTGCGTATTATCCCCGTATCGGAATGGTCCGCCATGAAGCGGCTTACATCCTTAAAGGCAGCTGATCGCAACAGTTCAGGGTTGCTTTTCTCCCATCATCGGATTTGTATCCGTATTCCAGGTTTCAACCTTAATTTTCAACGAACCGTCAGATTGCTTTTCCCAAATGGTAACGTATTTGCCGTGATCATCTATCGGACTGGCCATTCCGGGTACAGTGGCATTCATCTTGTACGTACCGATCTCGGAAACAACATTCCCATAGACTTTTACATCTACAACATTAAATTCCATCGAGTTAACCTTCATTCCGGATGAAATCATCTGCTCGTTTGATTTTTTAATGGCATCAATGCCCTTTACCATTTTACTATAGTTGGGAAGTGAAACGGCATCGCTTGCATAGAATCCCAGGGTGGCCTGGCTGTTTCCATCAATCATTGCCTTTGCCATTTCCTTGTTGATTTTAACGAGTTTTTCACGGATTTCTTCGTTTGTTTGAGCAGCGGCTGATATGGCCATGCATGTCAGTAACATCAACGCGATTCCTGATTTGATTAACATTGTTTTCATATACTTACTTTTTAAGGTTAATGGTTTAGATACCAATGAGAATTAAATCGTAATTGTAGATAACAAACCAATGGATAATTTGATCAAATATTCGGCAGATTTTGAAATTTTAAGTATTTTGCATTGTATAAACCAACCCTAATTTCACCATACATGGTATTAGATTTTAATGATTGTATTGAATTTGCGAACGAAAACAAGATTTGTTTTCTGGCAACCCTGGAAGGTGATCAACCCAGGGTAAGGGCACTCGGCTTTTGGTTTGCGGATGAAACCGGGTTTTATTTCCAGACCGGCGATATGAAATCGATGTATCTTCAGTTAAAGGAGCATCCCAAAACAGAAGTCTGTTTTTATAATCATGAAGGATCAATCGGCACTATGATGCGGATTTGTGGTGAGATTGAATTCCTGGAGGATATTGCCCTGAAAGAAAGGGTGCTCCATGACAGGCCATTTTTAAAAACATTCGGATTAACAATAAACCACCCCGGTCTGATCATCTTTCGAATTCCGCATGGCAAGGCGCATTTCTGGACGATGGAGAATAATTTGAAGCCGAAGCATATTATTTGTTTCTAGTCGTGCAGTCGTGCAGTCATGCAGTCGTGCAGTCATGCAGTCGTGCAGTCGTGCAGTCATGCAGTCGTGCAGTCATGCAGTCGTGCAGTCGTGCAGTTTTGCAGTCAATTTCTCCGGAGCAAATACCTCCCTACTCCCTACTCCCTACTCACCTCTCATCCCTCACTCGTCCCTCGTCACTTGTCTCTTGTCCCTAGATTTTCCTTCCCCGGAGGCGGAGGCTGTTGGAAACCACCGAAACGGAGCTCATGGCCATAGCAGCGGCGGCGATCATAGGATTCAGCAAAAATCCCCAAATAGGATAAAGTATTCCGGCTGCAATGGGAATGCCAATCACATTATAAATAAATGCCCAGAACAGGTTCTGGTTGATTGTTTTTACGGTTAACCTGGAGAGGGTAATGGCTTTGGCAATCTGTCGCAAATCGGAAGAAATCAGTGTCATCCCGGCCACATCCATGGCAATATCCGAACCTTTTCCCATGGCAATGCTTACATTCGCCTGCACGAGTGCCTGGGAATCATTGATCCCGTCCCCGACCATGGCCACAATCTTTTTTTCGTCCTGTAATTTTCGGATAAATTCAGATTTGCCCGCGGGGAGCAGGTTTGCCGAAAAGGAGGAGATCCCGGTTGCTTCTGCCACGTCACGGGCAGTCTGCAAATTGTCGCCTGTAAGCATATGCACTTCAATCCCCATTTTTTGAATATCGCTTATTGCTTCGGCAGCCGTTTCCCTGATCCGGTCCGCCAGGAATACCACTGCCACCAGGGAAGATTCATAGGCAAAATAGATCCTTGACTGCGCCAGCCTCATTTCCCTGTTGTTCTCACTGTCATTCAGGGCAGGTATAATTACACCCTGCTGTTCCATCAGTTTAAGGTTTCCCGCCAGGTATGTTTTACTTCCAAAAACTCCCCTGACTCCCAGTCCGGGAAGATTTTCAAATTGAACCCCCGGATCAGTACCCTGTGAAACTGAATTTAAGTGTTGTGTTACCGCCCCGGCCAGGGGATGGGAGGAGTGTTTTTCAAGTGCCTTGAGGATTATTTCTGCTTCCTTCTGCTCTTGCGCGGAAACATACCATTGAATATCCCTGACAACCGGCTTGCCTTCAGTTATGGTTCCCGTCTTGTCGAGTACAAGGGCATTAATGTTGTGAATATTCTCCAGGCTTTCGGCATCCCTGATCAGTATGCCATTCTGGGCACCCTTGCCCATTCCCACCATAATGGCAGTTGGTGTGGCGAGTCCCAGTGCACAGGGGCACGCGATTACAAGTACGGTAACCATTGCCAGCAAGGCATGCGAAAGGTTATTGTCCCCTCCGAAGATCATCCAGACGGCAAAGCTCACGAGAGAAATACCGATTACTACCGGAACAAAGATCCCGGCAATGCGGTCCACCGTTTTTTGAACCGGGGCCTTGCTTCCCTGTGCCTGGCGCACGGTATCAATAATTCTTGAGAGCATTGTCTCAGATCCTACCTGGAGAGCCCTGAGCAAAAAACTGCCGTTCAGGTTGATTGTACCGGCGTAGACCTTATCTCCCGGACCCCTTTCAGCAGGAATGGATTCCCCTGTCATTGTACTTTCGTCGACCGATGAATTACCGGAAAGAATTTCACCATCTACCGGGATCCGGTCCCCGGGTCTCACCCTGATCGAATCCCCGTGTTTTACCTGGGATATGCTGATTACTGATTCCATGCCCGTTTCATCAACCCTGATGAGGGTTGAAGCCTGCATGCCCATCAGTTTTTTTATTGCGGATGAGGTACCTGCTTTCGCCCTTTCCTCCAGCAACTTGCCGACCAGGATAAAGGCAATGACGGCTGCTGCAGCCTCGTAATAAACATGGGGATGAAGCCCCCGGGCATGCCAGAAATGCGGAAAGAAAGTATTGAAAACGCTAAACAGGAATGCAATGCCGGTGCTCATGGCCACCAATGTATCCATGTTTGAATTTCCGTGGCGGGCCTGTTTGAATGCATTGATAAAAAAACCCGATCCGGACCAGGCCAGCACCGGAAGTGTGAGAGCGAGCATTACCAGGTTAGCATAGGGCATGTTCATGAAGAACATTGAAATGACCATAACCGGGATGGCAAGGATAACAGAAAAAATTGTTTTCGCGCGCAGCTTTTTGTAGCGGGCTCGTTCATCTTCAGCCACTTTAGCGGATGGTTCATCTTCCAGGATCATATCATATCCGATGGAACGCACAACGGATTGCAATGTCAGCGCATCTGCTTCTTCCTTTGAGTCATATTCTATACGGGCGGTAGAATCCGCGAAATTTACCGAAGCATCGGCAATACCCGGCTGTTTTTTCAGCGTTTTTTCCACATTGATAGCACAATTGGCACAATGCAAACCGGTTACAGGATATATTTTTATCATGGCATTCATTTTTATAAAGCAAAAATACGCCCGACTGCCTGAGTTTATGTTATATAATTTCTATTTTAGTTTATAACATTTCTTACTGCCGTAACTATGTTAAATGAAAAATCAAATCCTATATTTGGATACAAATTATCAGGAATGAAATTCAGGGTACTTGCAGCCATTTTGTTTGCAACTATTTTATCATCAGGATGTTTCAATATTCCACAGGATGAATATGATCTCAATACAGAGCATAAACGGAAGGTAATTCAGCAGGAAAAGAAAACTTACAATTTTGAAAAGGACCAGCTGTTTGTTTCAAATGAATTTGAAGGGGCGCGGTTGATTGATTTTTACCCAAACAAGGACGATACCTATACGGCAGTATTTGAGCCCGAAAACCTTACGGCCTATACTCCCTGGTTTGCTTTTAAAATATGGTCGCCGAAAGAGCAGAATGTTACAATCAATGTTATTTCAAGGACAGTCGATTTTCATCTCCTGAGAATGATCAGTCCAAAGGTTCGGGATTTGCTTGACGAATTCCGTCCAATGGTAAGCAATGACCGGATAACCTGGGATTATATGAGTCCGGTTGATTTGAACAAGAAAAATCCAAAATATATCTTCACCCTTAATATGCAGGTTAACCCGGATCCACGTTGGATTTCCGCGCAGGAATTAATTACCACCAGTGATTATCAGCAATGGACGGATAAATTGAAAGAACATCCCTTTATTACAGACAGCATAATCGGCAGGTCGGTTGAAGGCAGGCCTATCCGGGAACTCGACATTACCGAGTCCACAGGGGACCCGGAACTCGTTATTATTACCGGCCGGCAGCATCCTTCGGAGGTAGCGGGATATTTTTCGCTGAAAGCCTTTGTGGAAAAGATTTCCGGGAATTCAGAACTGGCGGTAGCCTTCAGGAAGAGATTCAAATTGATCATTTTTCCGCTTGTCAATCCCGACGGGGTGGACAATGGATTTGGCCGGTGCAATGCCAATGGCATTAACCTTAACCGTGACTGGAAACGGTTTATGCAACCGGAAACCCGCGCTATAAAAGACCGGGTTGAGGACCTGCTGCAGCGTCATTCAGGGAAAGTCAGGTTTTTCATCGACTTTCATTCGGCTGAAAAAGATTTGTTTTATGTTATCCCGCCGGATAAGCTGCTAAGAAAGGATATGTCAGCGGAAAAACGCAGGAACCGGGAAAAAGGGAACGCGTTGATCCATACCTGGATATCGAAGATACAATCAAAGTTTCCGGAGAAGGAGTTTGAAATTTCTTACCAGAGTTCGCGGGAAAAGGCAGGTGCTACTGATGACTGGATGTTCCTTGACAATGATGTCCCTGCCCTGACATGGGAGACCGGATTCCGCACTGACCGGGATATTATAAGGGGAATTGCGGATACGGCATCTGTGGAACTGACGAAATTACTGCTGGAAGAAGAATAAGTCCGGGTATCCCGGCAGGGATATTCTGTCGGTAGAAAATTGCCGCAAAATCCACCACCTGCCCCCGTGAATGGACTATATACAAAGTATACAGGGGTCAATGACATGGTATACACATTTTATTCTTTTAAATTCAAAGTTCGAATAATTTGATTATAATAATAAGCATTATATATACCAGCTTCTAAATCAGGTCGTAATGCAACAGTTTCACCACGAAAAGCTTTGCCTACTTTAAACTGTTTTCCCTTAAAACTAATTATTCCTCTATCATCGACTTTCCTTTTTTCGTCGGATATATTGTATTCCGGCGGCTTAATAATTTCACAATAGGATCTGCTGCTAGCTTTATATACACTGGATGGAGTACTTAAATTTAGAGATTCATGTGGCCTCAAACAATTATACTTTTCTCTCCATTTATCAAAGCCTTTTTGGCAATGTTCTATATTAAAAAATCTCTCATATTGAAGTAATTCGCTCTTTAGCGTCCTGTGAAAGCGTTCATCTTTTCCTTGAGTCTGGGGATGATATGGTTTACCATGAGAAACACAGATATTTAAGGTTATCAGCCACCTCTCCAGTTCACTAAAGGCCCTGGTATTGTCTTGTGTCTTTTGATAACCTGTTCCCCATGGACTACCATTGTCCATTAACATTCGATTAGGAAGACCGTATTTGTGGAATACCATTATTAATCTTTCTTTTACTATAGAGCCTGTTTCATTCTTGCAAGCAAATAAGCCAATATTGTATCTACTGTGATCGTCCAAGATTGTTAATGGATGACATTCAGTCTTATCTTCAGTTTTAAAATATCCCTTAAAATCCATTTGCCATAAATCATTCGGGTTTTCATGTTCAAAGCGTTGCCAATGTCTTGCTTTCTCGCTGGTTTCTTCACTAATTAATCCATTTCTTCTAAAAATACTGGTAATGGTATTCTTACACGGAACCTGAACATATGGATATACCCCTGATTCTTTTTCATTAAGTATTATCTTATGTATCTTCTTTGATCCCCAGTGATCATCTTCTCTCTTTTTGACAATATAATTTTCTATCTCTTTTGACACTCTTTGCGGAGAGCTCTTTGGACGTCTACTAGCATCTAGTAAATTTCTAAAGTCCCCCTCTTTATATCTCTTTAGCCATTTGTATCCCGTTCTTCTTGTGATCCCAAATCTTTTGCATAATAGGCTAATATTGGCGCCCTCCTGGCTAGCTAAAGAAACAAATTCGATTCTTTGCATCATCACAGTCTTAATTTTAAATGGCATTGGATTATGGTTTGGGTATAATCCAATTTATTCATTTTTATTTTAAAACTGTATACTATGTCTCTGACCCCTTGTATACTATGTCTATGGTCCATACAGGCGGGGCAGGGGGTGGATTTGTACACTGCTTTCTACCAACAGGCAATCCCTGACGGGATTCCTCGATTACCGACTACCGACCACCGGCTACCACCTTCTCCTCCGGAATATTATTAAGATGCTCCCTTGTATCATTCGCAAAACGCGAAAGCTTGTACTGATCGAATTCTTTTAATTCTATCAGACTGCTGTCCTGCTCATACAGGCTTACCGGAAGTATGTAAAATACAGATTTTTTTGCAAGGTCCTGGCGATATACCCACGTGGGGGTATGGCTGTAACTGTCAATCCGTGTGCCTGCGGCGGTTTTGACGAGGCCCAGGTTAAACATTATTCCCCCGTCCTTGTATTGTGCCCTTTGATTCGACACATAATTACCCAGGGAATAGACTACCAGTCCGGTAACTGCTGAATCGGCCCCAACTATAAATTCTACCGGTTGAACCACATGGGGATGTGAACCGATGATCGCATCCGCACCCTGGCTGAGAATAAAGGATGCAAGTTTTTTCTGCTGGGCATTGGCAAATCTTTCATATTCCAGTCCCCAGTGAATTGTCACAATTACATAATCCGGCGAGGCTTGTCGTGCTGCAATCAGATCCCGTTTAATTACATCCGTATCAATGCGGTTTATAATATAGGGAGGTTTTATTTCAAGTCCGTTAGTGCCATACGTATAATTCAGCAGGGCTATGCGAATGTTATTTTTTTCGAGCATCAGCGGGTAATTCAACTTGCGATCGGCTGAATCATAAAATGTGCCGGTATGTGGTATTTGCAGTGAATCGAGAATTCTGAGCGTTCTTTTAAACCCTGCCGCACCCCGGTCCAATGCATGATTGTTGGCCAGGATCAATACATCAAAGCCGGCATCTTTGGCAGCAACTGCAAGGGCATCAGGACTGGAGAACTGGGGATATCCGCTGAATGGAGGGCCTGCCAGCGTAACTTCAAGATTTGCGATGGCTATATCAGCCTGTTCGATAACAGGTTTTACAAAACGAAAGGTTGGTTCATAATTATAGGTGCCATTGGTCGTGTCCCTGGCACCGTTGATTTGTTCGTTGTGACCCATTATATCTCCGGCAAACAGCAGGCTTACACGGGAAGTGTCACTGTTCTGACCCGCTGTATTCCATGAATACAGGATAGTCAGCAATATAGCTGGAATAATGGTCTTCAAATGGCACATTACTTTAACTGTAAACAACTTTACATCTAACAACTAACTATCAACAAACAACTGACAACAAACAACTTCTGCTACCAGCCCCCGCTGGCTCCGCCGCCGCCAAAGCTCCCGCCGCCGCCACCGCCAAATCCGCCGCCGAAACCTCCGCCACCACCGCCAAAGGTACCGCCGCCCGAGGAAAAGCTTCCCCAGCCGCTTCTCGGGTTCGTTCCGGCACCTAACAGCAGCCAGGGCAGAATGGATGAACTGCGCCTGCCAAAAGTACGTTTTCTTGAGCCAAAAATTTTTGAAAACAGGATAAACATGATGATCATCATGACAATCGCCGCACCCGGAATTTTACCATCGCCACTGCCTTTTTTCATGTAATTATCCGCAGTAAATTCTCCGCGGGTAAGTGACATCAGCACATTGGTGGCTGAATCCAATCCGGCATAAAAATTACCCTGCTTGAAATCGGGGACAATCACTTTCTCAATGATCCGCTTTGCAATAGCATCAGGGACGGCACCTTCAAGTCCGTACCCGGTTTGTAT
>JBGSSA010000026.1:0-12392 GCA_041737295.1 Bacteroidales bacterium
CCTACGGCTTCCTTCAGATTCCCAGTCACCCGGGACACCCTTGCTTTCGACTAAGAGATTCCGGTCATTACGGCTCTCCCGGGACTAACAGGATCTCTTCCTGCGCACCCTTTAGATTTAATACATGCGTGGCACACCCTATAGTTAATCCCTCACGGGATTATTCTTCCTTGTCCCTAGTCCCTGGTCCCTTGTCCCTGCCCTACTTCACCTCCGCTCCCGGACTCATCCCCTCTTCCGGCGTGACGAATACAAGCTTTCCCGAGGCATCTTCCGCGAGGAGGATCATGCCCTGCGACGTTATCCCCTTGATCTCACGGGGAGCCAGGTTGGCGAGGATGCATATGTTTTTCCCGATAATGTCCTGGGGTTCGAAATATTCGGCAATACCCGAAACGACGGTCCTCACGTCAATCCCGGTATCCACCTTAAGCTGCATCAGTTTTTTTGTCTTTGGGACTTTCACCGCCTCCAGGATGATCCCGGTGCGGATATCCATGCGGCTGAAATCATCATAGCTGATATCTTCCTTCTGCGGTTTGGTTGCCGGTTTTTCCTGCTGGTTCTGTTCCTTCGCCTGCTGCAATTTGAGCAATTGAAGGTCTATCGCCTCATCCTCTATCTTCTCAAAGAGCAGGCTTGCTTCCCCTAAAGGATGTCCGGATTCAAGGATATCGCCCCGGCCGGCATCCTGCCAAAGGGACTTGCCAAGGTTGATGAATTCCGCAATTTTAACTGCTGAAAAGGGCAGGAAGGGCTGCGCAACAATCGCCAGGTTTGCCGTGATCTGCAGGGAAATGTTCAGCACCGTGCCCACCCTTGCAGGGTCGGTCTTGATCACTTTCCACGGCTCATTGTCCGCCAGGTATTTGTTCCCCAGCCGCGCTATGTCCATCATCGACTTCAGCGCTTCCCGGAAACGGAAATTATCAAGGTTGTATTCCACCGCTTCCCTGAGGCGGGGCAGTTCGGATAGTGTGGCGCGGTCCGCCTCCGTTAGCTCAGCCACCGGCGGTACCCTGCCTTCGAAATATTTATGGGTAAGTACCATCGCGCGGTTCACAAAATTACCGAGCACAGCCACCAGTTCATTGTTGTTGCGTGCCTGGAAGTCCTTCCACGTGAAGTCATTGTCCTTTGCCTCCGGCATGGTGGAGCACAGCACATAGCGCAGCACATCCTGCTTCCCGGGGAATTCACGCAGGTATTCATGCAACCACACGGCCCAGTTGCGGGATGTGGAAATTTTCTCTCCTTCCAGGTTAAGGAATTCATTGGCAGGCACGTTGGCCGGAAGGATATAGCTGCCTTCTGCCTTCAGCATAGCCGGAAACACGATGCAGTGAAACACGATGTTGTCCTTCCCGATGAAATGCACAAGATGGGTCCCCGGATCCTTCCAGTATTTTTCCCAATCCTCGGTCAGATCCCGTGTGGCAGAAATATAACCGATCGGCGCATCAAACCACACATACAGTACCTTGCCAGTGGCACCTTCCACCGGCACCGGGATCCCCCAGTCGAGGTCACGGCTCACCGCCCGCGGTTGCAGTCCTGCATCCAGCCAGGATTTGCATTGTCCGGTCACATTTTGCTTCCAGTCCTTGTTCTCTTCAAGGATCCACTTTCTCAGGAATGCCTCGTACCGGTCGAGTGGCAGAAACCAGTGCAGCGTTTCCCTGAGCACGGGGGTACTGCCGCTGATCGTCGATTTCGGATTTTTCAGGTCAGTGGCATTCAGCGAGGAACCGCATTTTTCGCACTGGTCCCCGTACGCGGATTCATTGCCACAAACCGGGCATGTTCCGGTAATATACCGGTCGGCAAGGAACTGCTGAGCCTCCTCATCGTAATACTGGCTGGTGGTTTTTTCGATAAAATCCCCCTTGTCATAGAGCTTCCGGAAAAACTCCGACGCGGTTTTATAATGTGTCTTTGAGGTGGTTCTCGAGTAAATGCTGAAGGAAATGCCAAATTCAGCAAAAGAATCGCGCATCATCACGTGGAACTTATCCACGATATCCTGTGGACTCACCTTTTCCTGCCTCGCCTTGATCGTGATGGGAACACCGTGTTCATCCGATCCGCATATAAAGAGCACGTCTTCTCCCCGCAGCCGCAGGTAGCGCACATAAATATCCGCCGGCACATATACCCCTGCCAGGTGTCCGATGTGCACGGGTCCGTTTGCATACGGCAGCGCCGCGGTGATGAGATGTCTCTTGTAAGTGGTTTCCATGTACTATTTAGTGTGTTCTTTACTATAAGCTATGTTAGGCTACTAGGCTACTAGGCTTCTGGGCTTCTGGATCTCCAGGGCTGGACTTCTAGAAGCCTAGATGCCTAGATGCCTTGTAGCCTATTTTTCGCTATCTTGCAAATATATTCAAATCACCGCTAATTCAAACAAATAAAGCACATGATCCGTCCGCCGTTGCTGAAGAAGGGAGATGCTGTCGGGATTGCCGCCCCGTCAAGCTATATGCTGAAAGCAGAATTGGAGCCGGGCCTTGAGCTCATCCGCTCTTGGGGCCTGAAGGTGACCATCGGCAACCATGTTTTCAGGCGCACCAATTCCTTTGCGGGAACCGATGAACAGCGTGCAGCAGATTTCCAGTCCCTGCTCGATGATCCCGGTATCCGGGCGATCATTTGTGCCCGCGGGGGATATGGAGCGGTGCGGATGATCCGGCATCTGAATGTTGACAAATTCCTCCGGCATCCGAAATGGATTGCCGGCTGCAGCGATATTACAGCGCTTCACGGATTGCTGCAGAACCTGGGCGTGGAAAGCCTGCACAGCGAAATGCCCCGCTTCGTGCCGCCTGCCGAACCCGACCTGGCATCGATGGATTCCCTGCGCGCTGCCCTGTTTGGTGAAACAAAACAATACAGCCTTCAGCCGCATGCGAGCAACCGTGCCGGAAAGTCAAGGGGCATCCTGGTAGGGGGCAATTTGTCGGTGTTGTACAGTGTGGCCGGCAGTTCCCTGGAACCTGAAATGGCTGGACGTATTTTATTTATTGAAGATATAGGCGAATACCTGTATCATATCGACCGGATGATGATGAACCTGGCCATACGGGACAGGCTGAAAGATCTGAAAGGACTGGTGGTTGGAAACATGAACAATATGATGGTCTCCGGGTCGGGATATCGCAAACCCGCCTATACGGTCATCCGCAATGCCGTGTCACAGTATGATTTTCCGGTCATGTTCGGGTTCCCGGCCGGTCATGCGCATCCCAACATGAGCCTCATCCTGGGAAGGGAAGTGGAAATTTCGGTGAACAGCCGCCAATGTACGCTCACTTTCTGATTCATGATAAACAAAACAGCATTTGGCCGGCAGGGCGAGGACCTTGCCGTGGAATTCCTGTTGAAGGAAGGGTATGAAATACTGGAACGGAACTGGTATTTCCGGCACAATGAAGTGGATATCCTGGCAAAGGATCACGAAACACTCGTTGTCATCGAAGTAAAGACCCGGTCGGGCAATTCATACGGCGAACCCTATACCGCCGTGGACTATCGCAAACAGCAATACCTCATCTTTGCCGCCGAACGCTACATTTACTCCCATGATCTCGATTTGGAGGTACGGTTCGACATCATTTCAATCATCATCGATCACCGGGGCCATATTTCCCTGGAACATGTGAAGGAGGCGTTCCACCCCATAGCCCGTTCCCGCTGACTAAAAACGGCTTGTTAATCTCACCTCAACCCCTTTAAAATCCAAAACTTCATAACATACCCCTGCATTACAGGCCGGACCTCCGCGGCGCTCCCCTGCAAATAACTGTAAACTGTTGCTTTTATTCACCTGATACTTTACATTCCCACCAAACCAAATTTTTGAATTTCCGGTAACAACAAAGGAATCATTGCTGGATTCTGTTACCAGGTTGCATATTAACTTTGATTTAAAGGCATATCCCAAAACCAATATTTGGTTCTGATAATTTTCATTCAAACGGGTAAAGGTTTGAAATTCATATTCAGTAGTAATGGCTGATGCTTTGAAAAACTTCAGGTCGGAACTAATACCAGCCGAAATTCGATTTTCCTCAAGTTTAAAAGGGTCCTCGGCGTAATCGGCAAATACTTTTATGGTGTGTTTGTCCAATATTGAAAAATCATATTCAATAAAGTATTCCTGGTAAACAAAAGTCTCTCCAAAATTATTGATGGCCATTGAATTATTGAACGTTAATGTCGACAAGTCGGGGAAGGAATAAAAAATTTCAACCTGGTACCCTGTTTCATTTACAGGCTGAAGCACATGTGTACTTCGGTTAAGTACTTTATAAGAGTGTTCTTTTATTAAGGCCGGAGGTTCGTTAATACCTGAACCAATAAGAAAATTTTTGTAGTTTTTATATTCGGCACTCAGCCCAAAATCAGGAAGGGCCACATTTAACCCCCCGTATATGGCATACGATGACTGACTTGAAAAATCATCAACGGCAAAATCATTGACATTTTTTGCCAGTTCAATGTAATACGAAAGCCAATTCGATACATTGCCCGAAAAAGTGGCCATAAAGAATACGTTATCATTCCCACTATTTGAGTGTGTCATGGCAGAAACACCGAAGGTTTGTTTCTTTAGGGTATATTCGGAATAGATAGCAGCAATGGTGTCGGCCCTCCTGTTTCCAATTTCCTGTGTCGGGGGGAATACAAAGTTCAGCGGACTGCCATACAGAACCTTTGTAACAAAATTCCTATGCTGAAACCTGGCGCTTATCCCCAAAATATCGCGATTAAAGTAATGTCGCGACCTGTAACTTAAATCTTCAAGGATGGCCCCTGGTATTTCAAATGACCGTAACAATGTTCCCCGGCCAATAGTCTCGTAAAAATTGCCGATTTTAATCTCTAACGGCTTCCGTTTATACTGTAACGAAAATTGTGTCAGTTTTACATAGGTACTTCCGGCCAGCGGTGTATTAAATTGCTCCAGGGTTGCACTTGCTTTCAGGAATTTGTAAGTATAGTTGCCAGCTAACCTGTCATATAATGTCGATAATGAGGTTGTGTCGCCGGGCAGGCGGCCATATTGATACTCTGCAGTATTGTTACCGCTAAACTGTGCATGTAAAGTATTTGTACTGCTTAACAGGATGGTAACAATGCAAAGGATTCTGAAAATTTTGCTCACGTTTTTTCCGCATTCAATAACTTTTCAATCTCTTCTATTATAATTTCGGTGTCACCGTCAACAAACCCTTCATGAATCCAAACTATTTTGCCATTAGCATCAACAATTACCAGGGTAGGCATGGCAATAATGTTCAATTCAGTTTTTATTTCGGAATTAATATCAATTAACACCGGATACTGTATGTTTAATGATTTGCTTAACGGGCCGACTTTTGATATGCTCCTCGGGCCATCACAATTAATCCCTATTATTTCAACCCCTTTGGGCTTAAAAGAATCATAAATCTTATTGAGCCCGGGAATAGCCTTGTTACAAGGTTTGCACCATGTTGCCCAAAAATCAATCAGGGTAAGCTTTTCGCCTTTAAGCTCATTATAATTACGCAGGTTATTTTCAATATCCTTCAGTTCAAAATTCTTAACATTTTGTGCCGCCAAACTAGCATATGAGAATATTGCACATGCCATAAATAACAATGTTTTCATAATAAATAATTGGTTATATATGAAACCCGATCAAATAACAAAGCTTTACTTTGCCAAAACCTCTGTAATTTTTGCTTTTGCAGCAACAATATCCGACGAGGCCGATTGGGTTCCTTTAAAGGAAATATTTCCGGCCTTATCAATTACTACTATTCTGTCATAGGTCGTTTTATATTCGGCAGCTACGCCTGATGCATTGAGCAATAATTGGAAAGTAACATTTGTGGTGGCTTTAAAGGCTTCAACCGAGGCTGTATTGCCATTCCACTGGTCAAGGCCTAGTACCACATAATCGGTATTGGATGCAAAGGGCGCCGCCAGCATGCTTTCTACATCCGGTGCAACTGCTTTGCACGATGGACAGTTATATCCGAAAAAGAATAGCACAACCACCTTGTTTGTGAAATCTGAAAGGCTGACATCATTGCCATCCAGCGACGTAAGTGTGAATCCTGGAGCGGGTGCAGCTGCAGATATTGGGTTTATAAGCTCCATTACTTTAGCTTTGGCAGCTGCAATATCCGAAGCGGCTGATTGTTTGCCTGAAAATGCAATTTTACCTGATTTATCAATTACAACAATCCGGTCATAGGTGGTTTTATAATCGGTGGCTACCTCCGAAGCATTTAACAGAAGCGGAAATGTAACATTGGTCAGGCTTTTGAATGCCTCTACGGATGACGCATTTCCATTCCACTGATCCAGTCCCAGA
Source organism: Bacteroidales bacterium (assembly GCA_041737295.1). Taxonomy (GTDB): domain Bacteria; phylum Bacteroidota; class Bacteroidia; order Bacteroidales; family UBA10428; genus UBA5072. The sequence continues at coordinate 6,368 of JBGSSA010000026.1, forward strand.
ACCATATAATCAGTACTTGAGGCGAAAGGTGTAACAAGCATGCTTTGCACATCAGGGGCTGCAGCTTTGCATGAAGGACAATTGTTGCCAAAAAAGAATAATACAACCACTTTGTTTGTGAAATCTGAAAGGCTGACGTCATCCCCATCCAACGATTCAAGGGTGAATTCGGGTGCTTCTGTCCCCATTTCAAGGGGCTCTGGAGTTTCATCATCTTTTGAGCATGAAGATAAAGCCAATATAAAAACCAGTATAATGGCGATTGCTTTAGTGGCTGGTATAAGCGTTCTGAAGGAATGTTTCATTTTTCTGTTTCAATTATTTAACCTTTTAAGAATCAATATTGAAACAAAAATACAAGAATAAGGCTCCTTAGGGAATGGATAAACTTTCGTAAAGAATGGACAAATGGGGATAGTCTACAATTTCACATGAATTTTCTTGTATTCGCTGGGCGATAATCCGGTTTCTTTGGTAAATATCCTGCTAAAATAGAATTGGTCATCATAGCCTATTATCGAGGCTATTTCTTTAATCGATTTCCCGGTATACAATAGCAATCTTTTGGCTTCGGTTACAACCCTGGTTTTAATGATTCTCGATGGGGAATCAATGCCATATTTTTGCAGCTTTTTTGTGAGTGATGCCGGTGCAATACTCATCATACTGGCGTATTGTTCAACCTGTTTAATTTCTTTAAAATGCTTTTCAACCAAATCACTGAATTTCCTGACAAAATCAATGTTTGTATCATCAACTTCGCCATTACTCATTTCTGCCCGAAACAGCCGGTTAGAACGAATAAGAAGGTTTTTGAGAAGATTCTTCAACATTTCATCCTGCAGCGATGCCTGGTTTTCCATTTCGGCAATCATCTCTTTGGCCGTATTATGATATATGGTAAGCTGCTGTTCGTCCAGATCAAAATGTACCAAAGAGAAATTATTTACAAAAAGCAGTCCCTGACACGAAACTTCACTGTCATGAAACTCGATGCAATAAAACTCTTTATTGAATGAAACGGCATAACCCTCCAAATTATGACTATCTGAAAAATGAATATGGTGCCCGGGGGTTAAAAAAATGGCCTGCGGCTTGTTAAAATTCATCTTATGATCATCAATGGCCAATTCACCGGTAGCGTTTGAACAAATCAGAATGGTAAACCACTTATGGTGAGAATCAAAAACAACTTCATCCCTGAATCCGGAAATAGATTGAACCGAAAAGAATGCTTTTGTGATGGTATGGAGATATTCTTTTTTCATTTGTTCTATCGAGTAAAATCCACCCCCTGCCGCCGCTGTGCCTTCGCGCAGCCGCTTCGGGCGCCCGCGCCGAAGCTTCGGCGGCAGCGGGGGATATTACCCATGGCAGAGCGACTGCAGGACTGCCAGACTGCAAAATTACTTATTCCTCTTTCCCCGTTGCCTGATCCCTGCTTCCCTCCTCTTCCTGCACAGGTGTCAGGGTATGTTCTTCATGCTGAAAAAACCTCTTTTGGAACAGGAGTATCGATAATATTCCAATTGAGATGGAGGAGTCCGCGATGTTGAATATCGGCCTGAAAAAGATAAATTCCTGTCCGCGCCAGAAGGGGAACCAATGGGGATACGTTCCCTGGATAACCGGAAAATACAGCATATCCACTACCCTGCCATGCAACAGCTTGCCGTAACCGCCTTCCGCGGGAAACATCTGCGCTACGGTAAAATACGTGCTCTCGTTAAACACCAACCCGTAAAACACACTGTCGATTATATTGCCCATGGCACCGGCAAATATCAGCGCCACACACAGTACAAGGCCGGTTTTAGCCCCTTTCAGGATCAGCTCGCGCATATACCATCCGATGGCAATTACGGCAATGATCCTGAAAATGGTGAGGATCGGCTTCCCCTGCTTCCCGGGAATGTCAAGCCCAAAGGCCATACCGGGATTCTCTATAAATTTGATAAAAAACCAGTTCCCGAAAACGGTGATGCTTTCACCGATCGTCATCGTAGTTTTAATCTCAATCTTAACCAGTTGATCTATAGTAAGAACCAATAAAATAAGGACGGTGGCCTTAACGCCGTTCGATATTTTCATTACTTATCGCTGCTTTTGTTTGGCATCAATCGAAAGGGTGGCATGGGGAACGGCCCTCAGCCTTTCCTTTGAAATCAGCTTGCCGGTTTCACGGCAGATCCCATAGGTTTTATTTTCAATACGCACCAGGGCTCCCTGGAGATGCTGGATAAATTTCTGCTGCCTCTGGGCCAGCCGGCCGGCTTCTTCTTTTGAAAGGGTGGCGGCTCCTTCTTCAAGGACCTTGAAGGTGGGTGAGGTATCCTGCGTATCATTACTTTCACTTTGGGTAATGGCACTCTTCAGAAGATCGAAATCCCTCTTGGCCTGATCCAATTTATCCAGTATAATCTGCCGGAACTCCTCGAGTTCTTCATCGGAATACCTTGTCTTTTCTGACATAGTTATGAGATTTAGTATGCTTAAAAATAACAAAAAAATTCGATTTTGGGTGTGTATCACATTAAATCTTACCCACCCAAACATAAGTAATTACATTGTCGTCAATCTCAACCGGACTGGCTCCTGAAACGTCAGTCCTGTCAACCAGTGAAACCGAGCGTGCCAGTGTCTGGGAAGCAATATAATCCCGGTACTGGTTTATTGAATTGGCGATCAATTCATGATTCTGGATTTCTACCGTGATCTTGTCCGTTACTTCAAACCCGCTGTCTTTCCGGATATTCTGGATGCGGTTGACAAACTCGCGGGCAATGCCTTCATCTTTCAGCTCCTGTGAAATATTCACGTCGAGGGCCACAGTCAGCTTGCCCTCATTGGCAACCAGCCATCCCGGGATATCCTCCGACGATATTTCCACATCGGCCGTGGAAAGCATAATGGTCTCCCCGCTCAATTTCAGCTCCCACCAGTCCTGCGATTCAAAACAACTGATGTCTTCCTGCGTGAAATTTTCAAGCGACCGGGTGATCTCTTTCATCAGCCGTCCATAGCGGGGACCCAGCACCTTGAAATTGGGCCTGATCTTCTTCACCAGGATGCCTGTTGTATCTTTCAGGTATTCCAGTTCTTTCACGTTCACCTCATTCAGAATCAGATGCTTGGTGGCTTCAAACCGTCCCAGCATCACCGGGTCGGATACGGGCACCATGATCTTGCGAAGTGGCTGACGTACTTTTATATTCACTTTTCTTCGCAGTCCCAGCACCATCGATGATATACTCTGCGCCAGTTCCATTTTCTCCTCAAGGCTGTGGTCCATCAATGACGGATCCGCCACGGGGAATTCAGCCAGGTGGATGGAGATGTGCGGTTCAAGTTTCGTCACATGATTCAGGTCGCGGTATATCTTATCCATATAAAACGGGGCCAGCGGAGCCGACAACTTGGCGATCGTAACCAGGCAGGTGTAAAGGGTCTGGTAAGCCGACAACTTGTCATCCGAATACTCACCTCCCCAGTACCGCTTCCGGTTTAACCGCACATACCAGTTGCTCAGGTTTTCCATTAAAAAATTCTGTATGGCCCGCGCAGCTTTTGTGGGTTCATAATCTTCGTAATACGAATCAACTTCCATGATCAGCGTATGGAGCAGGGATATGATCCAGCGGTCAATTTCAGGTCTTTTGCGTACCGGAATTTCAGGTTCCTTATGCGTGAAGCCATCTACATTTGCATAAAGCGCATAAAACGAATAGGTATTGTACAGGGTGCCGAAAAATTTTCGCTTCACCTCATCAACGCCTTCTATATCGAACTTCAGATTATCCCAGGGCTGCGCATTGGTGATCAGGTACCACCGGAGGGGATCGGAACCATGCTGGTTGATCACTTCAAAGGGATCCACCACGTTGCCCAGCCGTTTCGACATTTTGTTCCCGCTTTTGTCGAGGCACAGTCCGTTCGAAATTATATTCTTATACGCCACGGAATCAAAAAGCATCACGGCCAGCGCGTGCAGGGTAAAGAACCAGCCGCGTGTCTGATCCACTCCTTCTGCAATAAAATTGGCCGGGAAGTATTTGTTGAACTCCGGTTCCTTCATGGCAAACGGGTAATGCACCTGCGCATACGGCATGGCGCCCGAATCAAACCACACGTCAATAAGATCGGTCTCACGCGTCATCTTTTTACCCGAGTCGGAAACAAGGTATATCTCATCCACAAATGGCCGGTGAAGGTCAAATTTCTCATAATTTGCAGATGAATAATCCGCTTTTGTGTAATCGCTGTAAGGATTACTCTTCATAAACCCGGCCTGTATGGATTTGTCAATTTCGTCTTTAAGTTCTTGAACACTTCCGATGCATTTTAGTTCAAGGTTGTCGGAACTAACCCATACCGGCAGCGGGGTGCCCCAGTAACGCGAACGGGAGAGATTCCAGTCTACAAGGTTTTCGAGCCACTTGCCGAAACGGCCTGAACCGGTGGATTCCGGCTTCCATTTAATTGTATCGTTTAACGCGATGAGCCTGTCCTTTAGTGCCGTCGTCTTTATAAACCAGGCATCCATCGGGTAATACAGCACAGGCTTGTCGGTTCGCCAGCAATGCGGGTAATTGTGAACGTGCTTTTCAATGCGGAATACCTTGTTGCTTTTTTTCAGGTACACGGCAATGTCCACGTCAACGCTGTTATCATCGGCTCCCAGGCTGTCATCATAATCGTTTTTCACATAGCGGCCGGCAAAGGGAGCGTATTCCTCCACATTCACATGATCCGTGATGAACGTTGAATTCAGGTCCTCGAGACGGTAGAAACGGCCCTTTTTGTCCACCATGGGACCCAGGCGCTTGCCCTTTTCAACCATCATCAGCGGCGGTACATGGTTCTTTTGGGCCACCCTGAAGTCGTCGGCACCAAAGGTAGGGGCAATGTGTACAATGCCGGTACCATCCTCCGTGGTGACAAAATCACCGGTGAGCACGCGGAAAGCGCCCTTGCCGGGATCTACCCAGTTTATAAGCTGGTTGTATAAAATTCCTTCAAGCGAAGATCCCGGAAATTCATCCATCACCTTGAAGGGAATGCGTTTATCGCCGCTCTGGAACTGCTCAATGGGAATTTCCTGGTTATTCTCGGGAAAGTGTGCATGCAGCAATTCCTTTGCCAGGATCACTATGATGGGTTCGAGCGTGTACGGGTTGAATGACCGCACCTTTACATAGGTAATGTCGGCGCCCACCGCCAGGGCGGTATTCGAAGGTAGTGTCCAGGGCGTTGTCGTCCAGGCCAGGAAATATACCGGTGCGTCAGCATTCCTGAAAAGAAATTCAGATTTGGCATTCCGCACAGCCTCGAACTGGGCCACGCAGGTGGTATCCTTCACATCGCGGTAACAGCCGGGCTGGTTCAGCTCATGCGTGCTGAGTCCCGATCCTGCCGCGGGTGAATAGGGCTGTATCGAATAGCCCTTGTATAACAATCCCTTGTCGAATAATTTCTTCAACAGGTACCATAACGTTTCAATATAGCGGTTGTCATAGGTGATGTACGGATGTTCCATATCCACCCAGTATCCCATTTTCTTGGTAAGGTCCTCCCATTCGCGGGTGTAGGTCATCACATCACTCTTGCACTTGCTGTTGAAATCCGTGATGCTGATCTTCTGGCCGATGTCTTCCTTGGTAATGCCAAGGGACGTTTCCACCTTGAGTTCCACGGGCAGCCCGTGCGTATCCCAGCCGGCCTTGCGTTCCACCAGGAACCCCTTCATGGTCTTATACCGGCAGAATATGTCCTTGATACCGCGCGCGATCACGTGGTGGATCCCCGGCATGCCGTTCGCCGACGGGGGACCCTCGTAAAATACGAATAACGGACGGCCCTGGCGGGCGTCCAGACTCTTTTCAAACGTATTCTCATGCTGCCACACATTGAGAATTTCGCGGTTTACTGCGGAAAGATTAAAACTTTTATATTCCGGATACTTGTTACTCATTATTAATCAGCCTGTTATGAACTAAAACGAATTGCAAAATGTGTACAAAGATAG
>JBGSSA010000034.1:0-10210 GCA_041737295.1 Bacteroidales bacterium
TATGGAGGGGTTGTGGCATTTAAAATGCAGGATCCTGCAAATGTTCCCCGTTGGAGAAGGATAACCTGGATTACCTTTTCTATTGTGTTTTTTGCCCAGCTCATCCTGGGTATTTCCGGACTTGAGAAATTCCTGATGACAGGAAAACTTCATCTTCCGATTCCCATGATGATACTGGGAGGGCCATTATATCGAGGTCAAGGATCGGTTATGACAATCCTTTTTTTGAGTACGATAATTCTGTCGGGACCTGCATGGTGCAGCCATCTCTGCTATTTCGGGGCATTTGACGGACTGGCCTCAAACGGGAAAACCGGGCGGGGGGTGGTGAAAAATAAGATTGCCATAAAATCGACTATACTTTTTTTAATCATCGCGGCTATAATCATGTTGCGCTGGTTTCATGTGCCGGTTCTATGGGCAACTCTCCTGGCGGCAGCTTTCGGAATAACGGGTATCGGGGTTATTATTTATGCTTCCCGCAAAAATCGCAAAATGATCCATTGTATTGCCTATTGCCCGATCGGATCAATCGTGAATGTATTCAAATACGCCAATCCTTTCAGGTTATATATAGACAATAACTGCAATGTATGCATGAAGTGCACCGGTTTTTGTAAATATGACGCGTTAAATCTCCGGGATATTAAGAACAAAAAACCATCGTTTTCGTGTACGCTCTGTGGCGACTGCCTGGCGGCATGCAAGGACAATTCGATAAAATATAAATACCTGAAATTAACCCCGGCAGCATCGAGGAATCTTTACCTGTTCCTTACCATTTCATTGCATGCAATATTTATGGCCATGGCCAGGATTTAAACACTTTTCATTTAAATTGGTTATTTTTGGATCGCTAGGAAAGAATAAACGCGCGATTCGAAAGTTGAATCATTCATGTATTAGCATTGGAACCAAAAACAAACCCTATGAAAATTGTTCGTTACCTGTTTTCAGTAGTAATTTGGGTATTTATATCAAATGCAGTATCATCCCAGGCTATTGAAGTAAAAGGAAAAATAACGGATTCGAAAACCGGTGAATCAATGATTGGCGTAAACATTATGATAACCGGTGACGTGCATGGAACTGTTAGCGGATACGATGGTAAGTTTATTCTGAAAAGCAAAAAAGCACCCCCATTTATCCTGCGATTTTCATTCGTAGGATATGAAACCCGGGAAATCGAGGTGTTGGAAACCGGGAAACCGCTGGATATAAAGATGAGTGAACAGCCCTATCTGGGTCAGGAAGTGGTTGTATCCGCCAGCCGCCTGGAGGAAAATATATTAAGATCCCCGGTCAGTATTGAAAAAATGAATCTCAGGGATATTCAGCAGATATCCACGGCAAATTTTTACGATGGACTTTACCAGTTGAAAGGGGTTGACATGAATGTACACGGTCTTACCTTCAGGCTGCCCAACGCCAGGGGGTTCAATGATTACACGAACTACCGGATGAATCAGATTATTGATGGGGTGGAAAATATTTCTCCCGGATTGAGTTTTTCAGCCGGCAATATTTTTGGGTTGTCGCAACTCGACATTGAAAGCCTTGAAATGGTAATAGGTGCATCATCTGCCCTCTACGGTCCGGGTGGCATGAATGGTACCCTTGTAATGACAAGCAGGGACCCGTTTTCCTACCAGGGCTTGTCGGTTTCGGTTCAAACCGGCATCATGAACATCGGAAGTGCCATTGTTGATAATCCCACACCCATGTATGATGTCAACCTCCGGTATGCCAAGGCCTTTAATGACCGGTTTGCAGTCAAGATCGTCGGCTCCTACCTGTCGGCTACTGATTGGCAGGCCGGCGATGTCAGGGATCGCGGTGATCTGGATGATCCTTCATTAAACCGCATGTCAAACCCCGGATATGATGGTGTGAATATTTACGGTGATGAAGCTCTTGTATCGCTGAACCTGAAAGAAGTGGCTCCCCGGGTAATAGACGGAATTGCCTTATCCCAGGGAATCGCTCCGGGAACCCCCGAATACGAGGCCCTTGTCAGCACGGCAATGCCATATTTCCCTGATCAGATGGTGACCCGAACGGGATGGCTTGAGAAAGACCTGTCCGATGATAAAACAGAAAATTTAAGAATGGCTGCTGCCCTGCACTATTTCATTACAGACCGCACAAAAGCGGTTGTTCAGGGGAATTATGCACAGGGAACCAGTGTATATACGGCACAGAACCGTTTTGCAGCAAAGGATTTCAGTATCCTTTCGGGAAAGGTGGAAGTGAATAATCCCAATTATTACATAAGAGCTTGGGGAGTCGTTGAAAACTCGGGTTCTTCATTCGACCTGGGCGGAGCGGCTTTACGGATGAATGAAGAATGGAAACCTTCAGAGGACTGGTTTGCAGATTACCTGGCCGCGTATACACAAACAGCACTTATATCGGGCGACATGAACAACGCTCACCAGTTTGCCCGCCTGGCAGCTGATAACCGGGATCCGAGAACGGGAAACGTTTTTGATAACACAAAACCGGCCTTCCCGGTTTATGGAAGTGATGAATTTGGCCGGATACTCGACAACGTATCCTCAACATACATTTCTGACGGGGGAGCGAAGGTGTTTGATCAGAGCAAAATGGGCCAGGTGGAGGGAATGTATAATTTCACCCATCTTATCCGGTACATGGAACTGCAGGTCGGAGTTTCCGAACGATTTCATTCTGTAAACAGCAATGGAACAATTTTTATAGATGAACCGGGACATCCGATAAATATTAATCAGTTTGGCACTTTTATACAGGCTAATAAAAATTTCATTAATGATCGCTTACGAGTAACCGGGGCATTCAGGTTTGATAAAAATCAGCATTTTGAATCGCAGTATACCCCACGGTTCTCGCTGATCTATTTTCTTGATAAAAGAAAGGAACACAGTATACGGGGAACCTATCAGACAGCCTACCGCTTCCCTTCTTCTTCCGACCAGTGGGTAGATATTAATGCAGGGATTTTCAGAACCATCGGCGGTATGCCGGATGTACAGAATAAATACGGTTTTAATACAATTCCATTGTACCCCATGTCGGGGAGAAATCCTGTAAAAGATAAACCTGTAACCGAAAACGGGCCCATTGTGTTGCCCGGATTAAGTCCGGAAAAAGTAACCTCTACCGAAATCGGCTATAAGGGACTTTTATTCGGCAAAAAACTTTTTATGGATACGTATGCCTATTATAATAAATATAAGGGATTTGAAGCAGTTCAACTGGTGGCTCAGCTCGCTGAGGATGCAGGAACGGAGACTGACCAGTTGTACCAGACCTATTTTACGACGGATCAACCTGTTTCATCGGTGGGATGGGCAATTGGCCTGGACTATAAGTTACCAAACGGCATCATGTTCAGGGGAAATGTGGCCTACGACAAATTGCTTGAAGATATTGAAGAACCCGGTGTGGAAACCCGGTTTAATACCCCCGATTATCGCGCCAACCTTTCTATAGGTCATAGTGAAATTATCCGAAGACTGGGATTTAATGTGAATTTTCACTGGCAAAACAGTTTTATTTGGGAATCAGGTTTTGGTGTAGGGGAAATTCCTTCGACAATAACCCTCGATGCCCATGTTTCCTATAAAGTCACCGCGATTAAAATGCTATTTAAAGTGGGTGGATCAAATATCACAAACCATTATTACACAACCAGTTTCGGCAGTCCACAAATCGGCGGTCTTTATTATATAAGCCTGATCTACGAAGATATCCTGGGGTATGCAGGACGAAAAAAAACCACTGATTGAGATCAGTGGTTTGGAATTTCATTAAAATGAGTTTCTTTATTGCTTATCAAAGTCAATCAAAAACACAACGTTTATCACAGCCGGTGTTGATGCAGCCAGGGTTAACGGCGCAATCATAGCTCCAATCATTTCTTTTGGAAGAGGAACCGATGTCTTTCCCTTCATTCCTTCATCACTTTTAACAATATCTTCTACTGTTAACAGAAAGCCGCTCGGAGATGAAGGAATAGCAGTGCTGTTCATGTTTAATGCCAGGGTTGTGGCATCGACTTCTTCCCAGGTTCCGGCATTAAATTCATTGTCCCCGGCACAACTCATGAATATTGATTCATCTTTTCTTAATTCAACAAAAGCATATCCCGCTGAAGCACAATCAACTGAACTCAGCAAGGAATTTTGTATCAGCAGGGTAATGTTCATACCTGAATCAACCTGGTACACACCTGCCTCGTTTGTGGTCAGTGAAATTGGCTCAGCAAGTTCAGCTTTGCTGATTGTATAGTTGCCAACGAAGGGCGATACTTCTTCATCAGAATCATCCTTACAACCGGTAAAAAGAGCAAAGGAGGCAAACAGGATTGCCAGTACATTAAATTTAAATATTTTCATCATAAGGCTAATTTAAGGTTTAGTATTACTTTAAGTTTCATGCAAAAATAACACTTAAATTAAATTTTAGTTTGGATTTGAAGAATAGTTCTCGCGTATCTGGCGGATTTCTGGCAGATGATATCGCAGATGAAAATGGCTTCCTGTATTGCGCGGATCAGGCGGAGCCTGGGAACATAATATCGGCCAAGGCAGAGCCTTGTCCTAACACCAGGAACTAAATTCAGGAGATGTTAATCGAATGCAATGAGATTTCTCCGCGACCTCAAAAAGACTGTTAAAAGCCTGGTAAACAAAACTTAGCGTTCTTTGCGCATTGCTCCGCGTCCTTAGCGTTAAAGTTTTTGGGTACAATATACTTACACGGATCAGGGATGCAAAACTGCTAGTATTTCATTCTGACCATCTGATCGATATAAATATCAATTGTCTTATCATACAGTGTTATACCGTGAATTTTCGTGACTTTCTTCTCTTTTGGAAGAAAATAGATTTCGGCAAAAAAACTTCCGCAATCAAACAAGGTTGATTTTTGGTCTTCATGATGCCGGAAAGATATTAACCGCACGGATTTTTCACCAAAGATGAAATTTTGCTTATCCTGAATAGGAAGGTTGTTAAATTCTGAGATATTCATGGGAAATAGTGCTATGAAACAATGACAAATGTATTGTTTTGAACTTATCTACCTAATTCTTTAACATTTAATTCAAATTTATGTGAAGAAACCCAACTTTATACTGCACGCAAACCTGGTATTGAATTGCAGATGGCCATCTCAAATGGCAATTGATATACTGACAATTAACTTTTATATCTTTGCCATAACGTACCAAATCCTTCAAACACCCAATGAGCTCGCGTAACAGACCATTCAAATTCCCTGTTTCCATACTGATCGGCAGCACTCCTGCCAATATCCTCAAGGTAATTAAGGGATACCGGATTGATTTGCGTTATTACCCCAAGTTTATTTTGTCGTTTCTTATATCGCTGATTTTTGAAATATTAAACCTCGTGGAAAGATCAGTTGAAAAGAGGATTCTTAGTAAGGTATCTGCCGAACAACCACCGATATTCGTCATAGGATTCTGGAGAAGCGGGACCACCCTTTTGCACAGCCTGCTTTGCCAGGATAAAAAAGCAGGATACGTAACCACTTTCCAGGGCGTTTTCCCAAACCTGGTGCTTACGCAAAAGAAATGGCTGAAAAAATTTACAAACATGATCCTTCCTAAAAATCGTCCCTTTGACGGATATGCAATGGACATGGATTTTCCGCAGGAGGAGGATTTTGCCATGATGAGCCTCCAGCCCCGGAGTATCTATAAAATGTTCTATTTTCCAAAGGATTATAATGACATTTATAATAAGGAACTCTATTTCGATGATTTGCCTGAAACGGAACAGAAACTGTGGAAGAAGAAATATCTTTCACTTGTTCATAAGGCATTGAAAAATACAGGTGGTGTACGCTTCATTTCAAAAAACCCATGCAATATTTTCAGGATCAACACCCTCAATGAACTTTACCCGGATGCACGGTTCATCTTTATATACAGGAATCCCTACACGGTTGTAGAATCATTGTATCACTTTACAAATGAAGTCCTTCCCGGATCAGAACTCCAGCATCTTGAAGGGGGTATTCCACGCGAATATTTTGCACGGCTATACAAGGAAGCCCTGCATGAATATTTGAACGTTCGTGAGACTATTAAACCCGGCCATCTCGTTGAAATCAGGTATGAAGATTTCAAAAAACAGCCTTTCGAAACGATCCGCGATATTTACATGAAATTTGATATGCCCGGAATAAAAGATGCGTTACCTGCGATGGAGTCTTATCTTAGCAGGAATAAACCTGAAGGACGGCAACCGTATCCTATTGAACCGGAAACTTACAGTCTTGTTAATAGGTATGCGGGGGATATAATAACCCGACTGGAATATCAAATAACCAGATCTTTAGAGTAAACTGTTATTGAAAAATGTATTTGCTTCTTCTGATAACGAATTAATAAATATTCCGGATGGAAAGAATTTTTAAAGCAGTTTTGAAACTCAGATGGCTGATTATCATCCTTGTATTAACCATGACTGTATTTTTAGCATGGCAAATCCCAACTGTCCGTATCAATTCAGATGTGATCAGTTCCCTCCCCGATTCAGACCCTGATGCCGTCCTGTTAAAAAAGATCGGGACACAGTTCGGAGGAAATAAAATGGGGATGATCATTCTGGAATCTGAGAACATCTTTACTTCCGGAGTGATTGAACATGTGCGGCAAATAACCGACACCCTTGAACAAATCGAAGGAATCTCCTCGGTTACAAGCCTTACAAATGTAATGGATATCAAAGAAGGTGAAAGCGGCATGGATATTGGCAAACTCATCGACGAAAATGACCTTCCCGATTCACCTGAAGAGTTTGCCCGGCTGAAGGATAAATTGCTTTCGAAAGAAATGTATAAGGGAGTTATTATTTCCGAAGACGGAACAACTACGGTAATTATTTTCTCCCTTTACGATGATGCCAATATCCGGGAATCAGCCAACACGGTAAAACAAAAAATTGAATCCCTTCACCTTCCGGAAAACATATTTTACGCCGGATCCCCAATGATGATTACCTCCATTGCGCATCTCATTTCGGCGGATCTTGCCCGCTTACTTCCCATAGCCATTATTCTAATCGCCGTTATTCTTTTTCTCGGATTTCGTACTTTCAGGGGTACTATCCTTCCTATGCTTACGGCAATCATTTCAATTATTTGGGTTATTGGAATTATGTCCCTGACAGGAGCTGAGATGAGCATGGTTTCAAATAATATACCCCTGGTTCTGCTGGCAGTGGGAACTGCCTATGCCATACATGTGCTCAACAGGATCGACCAGGTAAAGGATAACACGAATCAGACCATAGTCATTGCACTCACTTCGGTGATGATTCCTGTGATCCTGGCTGCTCTGACCACAATTGCAGGTTTTGTGTCGTTTATTTTTGGTTCCTACCTCACCATGATCCGCGATTTTGGAATGTTTACAGCGCTCGGAACATTTATTGCATTGGTCCTGTCCCTGGTTTTTGTTCCCGCTATGGTTTCTGTCTTTTCCCTTAAAAGCAGGAACTACGGTAGCGAAAAAAGGAAAGAAAGCCGATCCTATTTTTCTGATTTTTTCCTAATCCCTTTACAGAAACTTTTATTCAACCATTCGAAGAGAGTTTTTACTATTTGGATTATCCTGATACTGGTTAACATTGGTGGTATTTTTCTAATTCAACGAAATGTTGATATCCGGAATTATTTCCGTAAGGACAATCCGACCAGGGTTGCTGAGGATATCATGACCTCAAAATTCGGTGGTACAAGGCCAATCTTTGTGCTGTTCAAAGGCGATATAAAAAGCCCTGAACTCCTGCGCACCATGCTCAGAACAGAGGATTACATGAAAAAAAATCCGGGAGTTGCTTATACCCAGTCGGTCGCCAACCTCATACTGGATATAAATACTGCGCTGGGTGAGGGCAGAAATATACCCGATGACCAGGACAAGGTGGAACAATTATGGTTTCTGCTCGAAGGCAATGAGAATATGCAGAAGTTTGTATCAGAGGATCAGGGTGAAGCCATCATCATTTCCAAATTTTTATCCCCCGAGAATAAAGATAAGATTGAATTTGGAAATTACATGAAAAAGTTCATCAATGAAAATTCCACGGCAGATTGTAAAATTGAGATCACCGGTATGCCGTTTATCGATGTTACAATGGACAGGAGCCTTATTAACAGTCAGCTTGGCAGCCTTGCGGTTGCCCTGATTTTTGTGATAATTATTGTCAGTGCTATTTTACGTTCTTTCGCAGCCGGAATTTATGCTTCAATCCCGATTATCTCAGCAATTGTCATCCTTTTTGGCATAATGGGGTATACAGGCATTCCGCTTAATGTGGCAACTGTGCTCGTGGCCAGTATTGCCATGGGAATTGGAATCGATTATTCGATACATGTAATAACCCATTTCAATCAAACCCTGACTAATGGGGGCACTGTATACCAGGCCTTGGAAAAATCCATCGGGATAAGCGGCAAAGCAATTGCTATTAATGCTATTTCTGTTTCTGCAGGATTTCTAATTTTGCTTTTCTCTGAGATGGTACCATTACAGTATTTTGGATTGTTGATATTTCTGAGCATGATCGGATCCGCATTAGGCGCGTTGACGTTCCTTCCTGCAATCCTTATTCTTGCTCACAAGGATCGGGATCCTTTGAAAATTCCCGGAAAAAAGACCAATTAAGGACATAACCAATAAAATGATGAAATCTTTTAAAAATACAGGCCTTTTACTGGTATTAATGCTGTCAGTCTGCATAGTCGATAGTAAGGCCCAGGATGCTGCATCCATACTTGCGAAAATGGATAAGATAATATTTTCACCCAAGGATAAACAAGGCAACGTTACCATAGTCCTCACCGATAGATCGGGCAAGGAAAAGGTCCGTGAAGCCACTATGCTGCAGAAAGGACGCGACAAAAAACTATATCGTTACACTAAGCCTGAATCTCAGGCAGGAATTGCCACACTTTCCCTTTCGGATGATGTGATGTGGCTGTACCTGCCGGCTTTCGGCAAACCAAAAAAAATATCCATGCTGGCAAAAGACCAGTCGTTTACCGGCACCGATTTCTCTTATGAGGATATGGTCACAACCCCTTATTCAGAACGGTATACACCGACATTGTTATCATCGCAGGGAAATAGTTATCTACTCAAACTGATACCAAAAACGGGCAAATCGAATTATTCAAAAGTTTTCGTGAAAATTGATAAAGCGAATGGATATCCCATAAGTATGGAATTCTTTAACAAGATGGATAAGAAATTCAAAGATGCCAGTTATAGGTATGAAAAGGTAGGGGAATACTGGAATGCTTCAGAGGTGATCATGAAGGACTATGAAAAGAATCATAGCACTAAAATACTGTTAAATAACGTGAAATTCGACCAGGGCCTGTCTGATGATCTTTTTCTTGTTGAAAAGTTAAAACCGGCAGATAAAAATAAAGAAAGCAATTAAAATTCAGTGTCAAAAAGTAAATCACAAGTAATAACTTTATTATGGTTACCCGGGCAGAAAAAGAAAATTTCCTGAAGCAAAAAGCAGTTGTCATATGGCTTACCGGCCTGTCAGGAGCAGGCAAAACGACTTTGGCATCCGGCCTTGAAAAAACGTTGTTTAAAAACGGCTACCTGACTAAAATTCTGGATGGAGATCAGTTGAGATCGGGTATTAATGCCAACCTCGGATTTGCAGATCAGGACAGGCAGGAAAATATCCGTAGGGTGGCTGAGATCTCCAGGCTCTTTATTGAGTGCGGGGTAATTTGTATTGACAGTTTCATTAGTCCCACCACACTGATGCGGCAAACGGCAAAGCAGATCATTGGCAATGAAAATTTCATTGAGATCTATCTTAAAGCATCCCTGGAAGTATGTGAGAAAAGGGATCCAAAGGGGTTATACAAATCTGCCCGGAAGGGAGAAATCCGAAATTTCACGGGCATTGGTTCACCTTATGAAGTTCCGGTTAATCCTGATCTGGTAATTGACACGGATAAATACTCGATTGAAGAATGCCTCGAAATATGCTATAATGCAATATTTCCGAGGATAAGGAAACACTGATGTTTTGCAGTTCTGCAGTTCACTGCTGTCCGGTAAAAATTTGAATCAATAGAAATAATCTCTAAGATACTTGATTTTACTGGACACAGTTTTTTATTTTTATTTAGAAGCCCCCCTTCCTATGTATATGTAAAAAGT
>JBGSSA010000154.1:0-44761 GCA_041737295.1 Bacteroidales bacterium
GTAGTCACCTTCCCTGAGGAATTCAAACTCATAGGTGCCGTCATAATTGGTAGTCACCTTGTCGCCATACACATCATCATTCCCATAAATGATAAAAACATCTTCATCCGGTGCATAATACTGTTCTGTCAACTCGGTAAAATTAGCATTATATTGTCTTATAATTACCTTGCCTTTAATAGAGGAAGTACCTCCAACCCCTTCTTCCTTTTTGCAGGAAAAAGCAAGCATGCCCAAAAAAACCAGGAAAATTGACGAATATCTTACGTGTAAATTCATATGATCGCTGTTACTATGTGTAAACTATAACGCTGTACCGGACACTTAAGTTACAAATTTCAGGGATCAATATAGTCTGCAGGCACTATTAATACAGCCCCTGAGCAGGTTACCCTAATTATCTGCAATAATAACAACTATTTTTAACTATTTTTGAATTATTGCTGTATCGAAATCTCATCCGGGTTATATAAATGGTAAGGCTATTGCTCATTATAGGTACTGGCAGTTTTATAGGCGGAGTTGCACGCTACCTTGTATCGCGTTATATACAGAGCCATGCGCTTTCCTCTTTTCCACTCGGGACCTTCCTGGTGAATGTTGCCGGCTGCTTTTTAATTGGTATTTTTTACGGGCTTTCCGAACGGGGAAACCTTATTAATGGTGAACTGCGGATGTTTCTTACGGTTGGATTCTGCGGTGGATTTACCACATTTTCTACCTTTGCGGGTGAAAACATCAGCCTGCTTCGTGATGGCAATTTCTTTTATTTCGCCCTGTATACCTCCATGAGTGTCTTTTTTGGCCTCATGGCTACCTATATCGGAAACCTCATTATAAAAGCGGTTTAAAATCATGGAAACTGGAAAAGAAGCCATGCTTATGCGCATATTTGTCAGTTCAACTGATAAATTCCGGCATTCACCCTTGTACGAGGTGATCGTTTACGCTGCCAAAAGATATGGAATGGCAGGAGCCACTGTGTTGAAAGGGATCATGGGGTTCGGAGCCAGCAGTTCAATCAGTTCAGTGAAGTTTTTCGAACTGACTGAAAAATTGCCGTTGATCATCGAGATTGTTGATGAAGCGGAAAAAATAGAGGGGTTCACTAAAATCCTGGTTCCCTATCTTGAAAAAATACGGTATGGCTGCCTTGTTACAGTGGAAAGATCAACTGTAATACTTTATAAAAAGGGACAAAGTAAATAGTTGATAGTTGATGGTTGATTGTTGATAGGAGTCGACTGCATGACTTGCACGACTTGATTTATTATAAGTGATGGAAATCGTAGAGACAAGGCATTGCCTTGTCTCTACAACATTCTTCTGATTAGTTGCAAAACTGCAGAACAAAACCTACGCATCAATTCGGGCATATTTTGCATGTTTTTCAATAAAGTCCCTTCTGGGCGGAACATCGTCCCCCATAAGCATTGAAAATACCCGGTCGGCTTCAGCTCCGCTTTCAATGGTTACCATGCGAAGAGTCCTTTTTTCAGGATTCATGGTTGTTTCCCAGAGCTGTTCCGCATTCATTTCACCGAGACCTTTATAACGCTGTATATGGACATTTCCTTCCTTGCCTTTGCCAAGCTCTTCTACAATGACCTTGCGTTCTTCTTCAGTCCAGCAGTAACGTTCTGTTTTGCCTCTTTTTATCAGGTAAAGGGGTGGGGTAGCCACATATAGATGTCCATTTTTGATCAGTTCTTCCATAAACCTGTAAAAAAATGTCATCATCAGGGTGGTGATATGGCTTCCGTCAACGTCAGCATCCGTCATGATTATTACCTTATGATACCTTAATCCGGAAAGGTTAAGGGCCTTGCTGTCATCCTCCGTACCAACGGTCACCCCAAGGGCAGTATAAATGTTCCGTATTTCCTCGTTTTCGAAAATTTTATGTGGCATAGCCTTTTCCACATTCAATATTTTTCCACGCAGGGGAAGGATTGCCTGGAAATGCCTGTCTCGGCCTTGTTTGGCTGTTCCACCTGCAGAATCGCCCTCAACAAAGTAGATTTCCGTCACAACAGGATCCTTGTCGGAACAATCGGCCAGTTTGCCCGGTAAACCTGAACCCGACAACACACCTTTCCGCTGCACAAGTTCACGGGCTTTCCGTGCTGCGTGACGGGCCTGGGCGGCAAGAATGACTTTTTGCACAATGATCTTGGCGTCCCTGGGATTTTCCTCCAGGAAATTTGAAAGGGCAGTGGAAACAGCAGTATCCACAAATCCCATTACATCCGAATTACCCAGTTTTGTTTTGGTCTGGCCTTCAAACTGCGGTTCCTGTACCTTAATCGAAATGACAGCTGTAAGCCCTTCCCTGAAATCGTCGCCGCTGATATCAAATTTAAGTTTCGCAAGCATGCCTGATTTTTCTGCATAGGCTTTCAGCGTGCGGGTAAGTCCCCTTCTGAAACCTGCAAGGTGAGTTCCGCCTTCAATAGTATTAATATTGTTTACATAGGAAAATACATTTTCAGTAAACGAGGTATTGTATTGCATGGCTACTTCAACAGGAACTTCGCTTTTCGTGTTTTCAATATTGATGATGCCTGTAAGTTTTTCCCGGTTTTCATCCAGCATGGCAACAAATTCTGACAGACCGTTTTCAGAATGAAATACTTCCTCCCGGTATTTGGGTTCACCGCCATTTTCCTCTATGTCACGCATATCGGTGATCTTCAAATAGATTCCTTTATTCAGGAAGGAGAGTTCCCGCAAACGGGACGATAATATCTCGAAATTGTATTCCGTAGTTGTAAATATAGTGTCATCAGGTTTAAAGGTAACCTCAGTCCCTGTCCGGTCGCTGGGTCCGATTTCAGTAACCGGGTACATGGGTTTCCCGCGTTCATATTCCTGCCTGTATTGCTTTCCATCGCGATAAACATTTACCTCAAGGTGTGCCGATAGAGCATTCACGCATGAAACACCTACCCCGTGCAATCCCCCCGAAACCTTGTAAGAATCTTTATTGAATTTGCCACCGGCATGCAATACTGTTAAAACTACTTCCAGGGCCGAGCGTTGCTCCTTTTCCATGATATCAACCGGGATACCTCGGCCATCATCAGTTACAGATACCGAACCGTTTTCGTTAATGATTACGTTAATAGTGCTGCAAAAACCAGCCAGAGCCTCATCTATAGAATTGTCAACTACTTCATATACCAAATGATGCAATCCCTTCACACTGATATCACCAATGTACATCGCGGGGCGTTTCCTTACAGCCTCCAATCCTTCCAGAACCTGTATGCTATCTGCTGAATAATCATTCTTTTTTTCCATGAATATATCCTCTGCTTCTTCTAAACTATTCATTGTCATAATTTTTGTAATTTAAGGCCCGGAGTATGATTTATAGGCTTTTTTAAAGTAATGCAAAGATACTAAAAATTATCCTGAAATATTAGTTGAATTAATTAATAATCAAGATATTATCAACAAAAAATAAACATGATAACGGACTGAAACGGAGGAATTTAAGAATTTGTTGATTTGTTGATTAGATGATTTGTTTAGGCTGAAGGCTGGAGGCTGAAGGTTGAAGGCTGAAGGTTGAAGGCTGAAGGCTGGAGGCTGGAGGCTGGAGGCTGGAGGCTGAAGGCTGGAGGTTGAAGGCTGAAGGTTGAAGGATGAAGGCTGAAGGCTGGAGGTTGAAGGTTGAAGGTTGAAGGTGTTAGGAAGGAAATCGTACAGACAAGGCATTGCCTTGTCTCTACAAAGATGTTCTATTACCGACTACTGATTACCCGATAGCTCCTCCAGCTTCCTTCGCAGCATTTCGATTTCCTGGTTCAGCATTTCTTCATGGGTAGCCGATTCTTCGGCCAGTTTGATCAGCTCATCCTCACGCCTTGTTGATTCTTCCTGTGTGGCCATGATTTCCTCAAGATTCATACGCAGTTGTTCTTCGCTTTCTGCAAGTTCCTTTGATTGCATTACCGAATGATCAATTAGCTTCTGTAACTTGGCATTGGCTTTTTCAGTACTGATATTTGATGTAAAAGATTCCATCAGTTTCTCGACAAAGGATACCTTGTATCCTCTGATCTTTCTAAAGGAGCCAATTTCAACAACACCGATGCACTGATCATTAATTTTCATAGGGGCGAAAAGCAGGTGCTTGATATATTCAGTGCCTAACCCGGAGCTGACCTTTGTATATTTTTCCGTGATATTATCAATTTCCAGGAATTGCTGACTTTTATAGCAGGTTCCGATATATCCTTCTCCGGGCAGAAATTGCTGTTCATATCTTTCCGCAGCAAACGCATAACTGGCGACCAATTCGAGTACAGGTGCGGTTTCATCTTCATCATTGAGAAGAAAAACTCCGCCCTGCTGTGCTTCAACGTATTCTACAAGTTCCTTGATAAATACCTGGGATAAGCCTGAAATGCTGTCCTTATTCTTGCTGATAATGTCTGAGAACAATCCCAGTCCTTTATTAAACCACAGCAGGTTTTCCTGGTCTTTTTCCCGTAATATCAATTCGCGTTTCTGCACAACAATTTCAGCATGTTGCTTTTCAAGCTTTTCCTGGGCTTCCTCCAATTCCCTTGAACTAGCCTGGAACTTTTCCTCAAATATCCTTTTTTGCTGCTGTGCAACGTTAATTCTTCTGCGAATCAGAAAATAGGTTCCATAAAGAACAGTTGCAATAAACAAGAGCCGGAACCATAGCGTTGCCCAGAAAGGCGGCATAATTTTAATTTTTACGGATAATCCTTTTTCATTCCATATTCCATCTGCATTGGATGCCTGCACCCTCAGATTATATGTTTTGTATGGAAGACTCGTATAGGATACAAACCTACGGGTGCCGGCATCAATCCATTCGTCATCAAACCCTTCAAGCCTGTACCTGTAATGATTCTTTTCGGGGTTGGCAAAATGAAGGGCTGAAAAATACAGTGTAAAATTATTCTGCCTGAAATTCAGCCTGATTTCTTTTACTTCATTTATGTGCTGGTTGATAGGCGAGTTCCGGCCCGGAGAAACGAGGCGGTTGCTTACCTGGAAGGCTGAAATGATTATCCTGGGTGCGACAGAATCCTTGACGACCATGTTGGGAAAAAAACAATTAAAACCATATTGCCCGCCAAAAAACATTTCACCGGAATTGCTTTTAAAATAAGATGTTCCATTAAACTCATTGCTTTGCAGTCCGTCTTCAATACTGAACTGGTTAATTTCAAGCCCCTGAGGGTTAAACTTGATAATACCGTTATTTGTGCTCAACCATAAATTCTGTGCATCATCCTGCAATATACCATAGATCACAGCTGTGGATAATTGGCTGATATTTTTGAAATGAGTGAATATCTTTTTTTCAATATTAAATACATCCAATCCCTTGCCATAAGTGCCTATCCACAGGTTCCCCTTATCATCCTCCATGAAAGACAGGATTTCATTATGAATGATTGTGCTGCTGTCTTCATTACTATGAATATAATGGATAAACCCACCTGTAGAAGGATCAAATTTATTCATTCCGTAATCTGTTGCAAGCCAGATATTTCCGGATCTATCTCCATATATGCAATAAACGGTGTTATTGCTAATCGAATGAGGATTTGCGGGATCCGGGACATATTGGGTAAAGGTTTCAGTGGCGATATCCATTATGGTCAGGCCTTTATCTGTACCTATCCATAGTTTTCCCTGGTTATCCGGAAAAATGGCGTATATCTTGTCACTTGTGAGTGAATTGGGATTTCCGTCAAGCGATCTGTAATTTTTAACCCGAACCGGTTTACGGTTTTCATTAAGGATAACTTTATTCAAGCCCTCATTTTCTGTCCCGATCCACAATGTTCCCTGCGGATATTCCCTGATAGCCCTGAGTTTGTTGCTTGACAGACTGTTGGGATTTCCCGGTTCATGCACCATCCTTGAATATCTTTTGTTCCTGCGGTCAAGAATATGCAATCCGTCAGTTTTTGATCCGATCCACAGCAGGCCCTCATTATCCTCATAAATGGGATGTATATTTCTGAAAATAAGCTTTTCTGAAGCGTAAGGCACATAGTCATATAAAACAAACTTGTCTTTTTTGGGATTGTATTTATCCAGACCGTTGCTACCCACCCAGATGATACCCGAATAATCCATGAATAGTGAGAGAACCTCATTGTTGCTGAGGCTGTAGGGATTATTATGATCATATGTGAGATTCATGAACCTCCCGGTTTGCGTATTATATATATGCAGGCCGCTGCCGTAGGTTGCAACCCAGATATTACCCTCCTTGTCGAGGAGCAGTGCTTTTACAAGATCGTTTGCAGTGGCATGGCCGCCATAGAAATTTCCAAAGGTTTTGAATGTCCCGGTACCGGATTTCATTTGCGCCAGGCCGTTTTCAGTTCCTACCCAGAGATCCCGGTTCCTGTCGATAAGCAGGGCCGTAACCTGCATCCCCGGTAACGACTGATCGTTTAACGCTTCATTTAGAAAGGATTCCCTGCTGTTTTTGACCGGGTCGTAACGGTAAAGGCATCTGTCGGTACCGATCCATACCTCGGATGAATCCTGTACAAAGGATAAAATCGCAGAACCTACAAGGGGTTCAAGGGCCGGGTCCTTTTTAATGTTGATAAAATGATAATTATTCAGATCCAGAATTGACAGACCTTTATCGGTACCAATCCATAATCGATTGTCACCCGTCGGCATAAGGGCATAAACTATACTGCCGGCGAGAAATGCAGTATCATTCTTTCCCGGAAGGTAGTGAACGAACCGGTCAGATTTGCGGTCATATTTATTTAGTCCCCCTCCATTGGTGCCTATCCACAGATTCGATTCCGAATCTTCGCAAATGGATAAAATACGGGGATGGCTAATGCTGAACTGATCATTCTGCTCAGGTTTATACACTTCGAAAGAAAAACCATCATACTTATTCAGTCCGTCCTCTGTTCCGATCCACAATAATCCGCGTGAATCCTGAAAGATACAGTTTGGAGAACTCTGGGATAATCCGTCCTTGATTGAAATGTTATCAAACTTAATATTGGAATTATCCTGCTGGGCACCCGCATCCGGGATTAAGAGGATGAAAACCAATAATAAATAGTACAGGGGAGTTTTGAAAAAACCGGGGTTTGAAAAGGTCATAAATGCTTCGATAACAGAATATGAAATAAAACTTTAAAATAAAGATTTAAAAAGGAATTGCAAAGATTTTTTTTGAACAATTTAAATTATTGCTTACCGGGAGTTGATTTGTTGATTTATTGATTTGATGATTTAATGATTTGATGATATAAAGAATCGGAATAAAATAACACACTGCATCAGATGGAAGCGGAATTCGTTAAATTTACCGGATAAAACGCAATTATGTACCTTCAGACAATTTCTTTACTAAATTTCAAAAATATCGGGGAGGCTGAAATTTCTTTTTCTCCGAGAATTAATTGTTTTGTCGGTAATAACGGTGTTGGCAAAACCAACCTTTTGGATGCCATTCATTATCTTTGTCTGTGCAAAAGCTATTTCAATCCTGTTGATACCCAGAATATAAGTCATGATAAGGAATTTGCCGTCATACAGGGCATATTTTCAGATAATGGTAAATCAGATGAGATATTTTGCAGCATTCATCATAACCGCAATAAGATATTTAAGCGGAACAAAAAAGAATACGAAAAACTTGCCCATCATATCGGGCAGTTTCCTGTGGTAATGATCTCTCCCGAAGACAGTTCGCTTATCATGGAAGGTAGCGAGGAAAGAAGGAAATTCCTGAACAGTGTGATTTCGCAGTATGACAAGCAGTATTTGGAAGATATGATCAGTTACAACAAACTGCTATCTCAGCGAAACCGAATTCTGAAAGATTTTCAGTCAACAAGGAAGTATGATGATGAAATGCTGAAGGTATATGATGATCAAATGATCCTGCCTTCAGCCCGGATTTTTGCCCGCAGGAACGAATACACTGACAAAATGATACCCATTTTTCGAAGGTATTACAGCTCCATAGCTCCTGCCAATGAAGAGGTGGACCTGGTTTATCAATCCCAGTTGTCTGGCATGGATTATGGCCAATTACTGGCCTTATCACGCGAAAAGGACCGGTTGATGCAATATACCACCCAGGGAATTCACAAAGACGATCTGCTGTTGAAGCTCAACGGATATCCCATGAAAAAAACCGGTTCACAGGGTCAACAAAAGACCTTTCTTGTAACCCTCAAACTGGCGCAGTTCGATTTCATAAAGGCAATGAACCGGGCATTGCCTATTTTATTATTGGATGATGTATTTGACAAGTTTGATGAAAGCAGGGTACGTCAAATCATCAAACTTGTATCTGATGTTCATTTTGGTCAGATCTTTATTACACACACCGATGAGGAGAAAATGAAATCAATCCTGGAAGAAATGGATACTGATTATAAGTTGTTCTATCTTCAGGACGGAAAAGTGATATCTTAGGTATTAATTGAAAATAAGGATATGCGTAAAAGTAATACACAGCCCATTGAGAATGTGATCAGGGAATATCTTAAGGAAATGAATATTGACCAGAAATTAAAGGAAGTCGGTATAGTTTCCCAATGGGAGAAGTTGATGGGCAAGACTGTGGCTGTAAGAACCAGCCAGATATATATCCGGAATCACATCTTATATATTCATGTAACCTCTTCCGTGTTAAAAAATGAATTGCTGATGATGAGGCAGGCGATAATCGAAAAAATCAATGAAGAGGCCGGGGAAAAGGTGGTGGAGCAAATTGTTATCAAGTGACAAGTGACAAGTGACAAGTGACTAGGAAGAAGAGTTATGCAGTTATGCAGTTTTGCAGTTTTGCAGTTTTGCAGTTATGCAGTTATGCAGTTATGCAGTTTTGCAGTTATGCAGTTTTGCAGTCTTGCAGTCATCAAATCAACAAATCAACAAATCAACAAATCAACAAATAAATAGCCCCCGCAGATACCTGTACCTGCGGGGGGGTCTTACCTTGTCACTTGTCACTCGTCACTCGTCACTACTCTTAGTACCGGTTAAGCCACCTGTAACGTCTGGCATTGTCTCCGAATTTCACGGCTGCCATAATTTCATGGGATCCAAGGGTCCTGGCTCCAATTGCACTAAAGGTATAATCAAAGGCATAACCGAAATAGAACTTGTCAACCTTGATGCCGGCCATGATGACAACTGCTGAACCCTTGCCGCTGATCGATTCTTCCGACATACCATAACTTCCACCTGTGCGGTAGGATACACCTGCCCAATAATTTTCCATGAGGTAGGCCTTGATATTTACATCTGCCTGTGAGATAAAATTATCTGTGGATTTTAACAGGACGGAGGGTTCGATCAGAATATCGGGGGCCACTTCGAAGCGATACCCTGCGGTCAGGTAATAATGACGTATCATTTTGTAGCCGGGACCGTTCTTTTCAGCGCCGATTTTCAGGGGACTTTGCATCAGCTGCATGGCCGATACACCAAGGTAAAGGGAATTGGTTGTGTAATACACGCCAAAGTTGGCGTCAGGTACGAAAGCGGATTTAACTGTATTGGAAAGTAATTCATCTTGTTCGTCGAGAAGTTTAATCTTGCTGCTGTTGATGCTGAACTGGAATCCGGTAAGTGAGGCACCGAAAGAAAGCTGGGCATGGTTAAGGGGAATATGGTAACTATAGGTTCCCGAGATCCCTGAGCGATTAAAAGCACCTGCATTATCGGTAAAAGCATTGAAACCATAACCAACCCGGCCACTCCTCGACATAACGCGCCTTCTTTTCTTTATTGAAGCGGAACGTGCCATAAAACTGTTTTTCAATAAGCGGCTTTGAGCACTGATCGCGTATGTTGAAGGTGCATCCTTTATACCGAGCCATTGTTCACGAGCCGTAATATTAATCGCGGTATATCCCTCGTGCCCTGCTACTGCAGGGTTAACAAGGAAACCGTTCATCATATACTGACTGTAAACCGGAAGTTGTTGTGCAATTGAAGAAGAAAAACAAATTGTCATCAGTAAACTTATCATCAAATATCCCTTAATCTTTTTCATTGTCCCTGTGTGTTTGTTTGATAGGGTATACATGAAAAGGGTAATGCAAGTTTGCATTGTTTGATGACAACAAAACCATTGATCTATATCAACGGTATTGGTGAAATATAGCAATAGCCTGGGTTACGCGGTTGTTTTACAGGCAAAAAAAAGCGTGCGGGCTTTGACGAATGTAAGCATCAACAGGACGAAAATAGGGACGAGTGACGAGGGACAAGTAAGTTTTGCAGTTTTGCAGTTTTGCAGTCAACCGTGTTAGCACATTGATACATTATCAACTTGTTTTCACTTTAAGTTTTTAGTTATTCATTATTAATAGATCAAAGTTCATAGTTCATTCCTCCTCGTCACTTGTCACTCGTCCCTAGTCCCTACTAGTACCGGTTCAGCCATCTGTATCGTCTTGCGTTATCACCGAATTTGACTGCTGCCATAATTTCATGGGATCCCAGGGTTCGTGCGCCAATTGCATTAAATGTATAATCGAATGCATATCCAAAATAATACCGGTCAACCTTCAAACCACCCATAATAATAAGGGCAGATCCCTTGCCTTTAAACGATTCTTCGACCAGGCTGTAACTTCCCCCGCTGCGGTAGGAAAGTCCTGCCCAGTAATTTTCTCCTATATATGTTTTTATATTGACGTCAATCTGTGCAATAAAATCCTCGGTCGTCTTGAATAAGAAAGAAGGTTCCAGCAGCAGGTCCCTGCTGATCTCAAACCGGTAACCGGCTGTGGCATAATAATGTCTTACCATCTGAAATCCCGGGCCATCTTTATCGCCGCCCAGGTTCAATTTGCTCTGGAAAAGCTGCATCGCAGAAATTCCCGCATAAATATGTGCATCAGAATAATAAATCCCAAAATTGGCATCCGGAATCAGGGCTGATTTCTTTGTATCCAGTAAAAGCTGATCATCCGCATTAAGTAGTTTCATTCTGCTCTCATCAATACGAAACTGAAAGCCGCAAAATGAAACTCCAAATGATAATTGAGCCTGTGGAAGGGGAATATGGTAACTGTAAGTGCCCTGGAAACCCGTTCGGTTGAAGGCTCCGGCCATATCTGTGTAGGCATAGAGCCCATAGCCGACCCGGCCGCTTCGTGACATGACCCTCTTCCGTTTCTTAATGGATGCAGATCTTGAAATAAAGCTGTTCCTGAGCATGCGCGTCTGGGCACTCACGGCATAGGTGCCGGGCGCATCCTTCATTCCGAGCCATTGCTCGCGGGCGGTGATGTTAATGGCCATATATCCTTCATGTCCCGCCACGGCAGGATTAATCAGGAAGCCATTCATCATATACTGGCTGTAAACTGGCAATTGCTGACCCCGGAGTTGGGTTCCCCGGGAACAGATCAATAATACCGTCAACAGCAACAGAAATCTCCTGGTTTTTGTCATTAAGGGTAAATTCTGTACGAAAACTGTCTCCAGTGTACTTTAATTGACTATCAAATGTATCTTAAATCGTCCTAATCCATCAATATTCAATTGTTAAAATTATAAACCGGTAATCCGTTTTGGGTTTTTTATTCCTAATCTTCAAATCTTCAAATCTTGAGTCTACTCCGAAAAGTAGACAGTTTATAAACAATTGATTGTTAATAAATTGTGTTTCACAATAAGCATATTTAATTGATATATAGTTAGTTAATTAGTATCTTTGCCATAACAAAAGGCAAAACAATGTTTAAAAAATCAGAAGACGGCACCCAACAGGATTTGTTCAGCAGTGTCCCATCTATGCTAATAGGCTCATCCTTAAAGCAGTATAGCGATGATCATGCCTGGAATAATTTGTTCAGGGAACAGGTTGTTGACCGTGTTGATGAACTCATTTTCAGACCACTCTATGATGAAGTCATGGGAGCTCCCAATGCCTCTACCCGGATACTGATTGGTATGATGGCATTGAAAGAAGGCTTTGGATGGAGTGACAATGAGCTTTTCGAACAATGCCGGTTTAATCTTTTAGTTCGTTCGGCTTTGGGATTGTTCAACCTGGATGATAGTATACCCGCCGAGTCTACCTACTATCTTTTCCGTAAAAGAGTGCATAATTATCAGATAATAAATGATATAGACATAATTGAACTTGCCTTTCAGCAGATTACCCGCGGTCAGGCGCTTGCCTATCAGGTAAGTGGAAAAAGCATACGCATGGACAGCAAACTTATCGGCAGTAATATTGCCTGGTGTTCGCGGTTCGAGATAGTCCATGATACAGTGGCCC
This sequence comes from Bacteroidales bacterium, assembly GCA_041737295.1. GTDB lineage: Bacteria > Bacteroidota > Bacteroidia > Bacteroidales > UBA10428 > UBA5072. Next base: position 12,296 of record JBGSSA010000154.1, read on the forward strand.
TGTTTTGTAAAGCCATAAAAGACTCCACGTTTAAGAAATTAAGCCCGGAACTTCGTTTACAGATAAAAGAAATATCCGAGAACGAAAGTAAAAAAATCGTTTATCGGGAAAACCGTGAAGAAGTTCAGAAAAGGCTGATGGCACTGGGAACATTGATCCACCTGCTTTTGTCACTAAAAAGAGAAAAGGATAACCCCTATTACGAGATACTGCTGCGCGTTTATGAAGAGCAATACCGCGTGAATGGATACCGGGTAGAACTTCGGCCAAAAGAAGAAATCAAATCAGGGAGTGTTCAGTCTCCTCATGATACAGACTGCAGCTACCGCAACAAGGACGGCCAACAGGTAAAAGGTTATAGTACCAATGTTACCGAGACTTGTGATGATGGAAAGCTGAACCTTATTGTTGATGTTAAAGTAGAGCCTGCCAACACACAGGACATAGAATTTTTCCAGGAGGCAATCGATCAGGCAGAACAAATATTAAACCATAAACCCGAAGATGTACATGCCGATGGAGCCTTCCAAAGTCCTGATAATGTGCAATATTGTAAAAATGAGGAGATCAACCATTACTTTACAGGAATACAGGGTGCAGCCAGTCAATTTGATCTTTCAATCTCTGGAGATTCTCTTACCGTTACTGACACGCATACAGGTTTAGTTTTACCCGTAAGAAAAACCAAGTCTGGAAAATGGGCTATCAAAATTGAAGAAAAGTATCGCTATTTCACAAAAAAAGAAATTGACTCATGCAACCTGCGAAAGCAAATTGCGGCTATGCCAATTGAAAAGCGCAATAAACGAAACAATGTTGAAGCCACCATCTTTCAGTTATCCTATTTTAGCCGAAATAATAAAACAAGGTACAGAGGACAATTTAAAACCCAAATGTGGGCAATCCTTCGTTGCATGTGGATAAACCTGAGAAGAATCTATGCTTATGTGAAACCAATTTGTCAAAGAACTTTTAATAATCGGGCATTCATGTCCAAAAAGCTGGCTTTTATTGCAAAACTTTTTGATTTTACTTTTATAAATATGACTTCAAACCCGATCTAAACTTTTGATCATCTTTTTAAAAATAATTGCTTAAATATCACTTTTGTAAAAACATACTTATTGTAGTAGACTCAATCTTCAAATCTTCAAATCAACAAATCAACAAATAATTACCTTATCAGGTTTACATACCCTGTAAGGGCTTTTGTATGTGCTACTTTTATATCAAGCACATAATAATACGCATCCATGGGCAATTCTTTCCCTGACATAGTTTCACCGTTCCATGGGTTATTAGCCACATCGTTCGTCCTGAAAATTAATCGGCCCCAACGGTCGTAGATCTCCAGCACAGCATCGGGAAACAGGTCGATATTGGGAATGACCCAGGTGTCATTCTGTCCATTCTTATCACCGGGTGTTATAGTGTTGGGAATGTTTGAGAACAACAGGTAAACATCACAGACCTCAAGGATCATGGTGTCTTTACCCACACAACCTTTATCATCAGTGACCTCAACCCACAAGGGTTCATCTTCCATGCGATTGCCGTCAACATTGACAAAACTGCTATTATCACCGGTTGACCAGTTATAATATGCAAAATTGCCTGCATCAATCTGCAAGATTGATGTCCCGCAAAGGGCAGTATCTTTTCCAAGATCCACCAAAGGCAAAGGATTAACAGTAAGAAAAGAGGAATCATAATCCGCACAGCCATCTGTACCTGTGATTTTAACCCACACATACCCCGGATTTCCGGCACTCATTGTGGGACTGGTACTGCTGTCGGACCATAAATAGGTAACGTTGGTAAGGTAGCTTGTTTCTGCGTCAAATGTAAACTTGTCATCCTGGCAAACCTCTTCCTGATCTTGCAAATCAGCAACAGGGGCCTGTACATTCAAACTTGATTCAACCGGAACACCGGCACAACCGAATTCTGTATGTTCCGTAACAGAAATACTGTGATTTCTTCGTTGGTAGTCCCATCGCAGAATGATGGTATCATTTCCGGCACCGCTCAGTATCGTTCCGCCATCCACTACCCAGTCGAAGACCGAATTCGGCATTCCCTGCACACCATAAGACTCCATGCTGCCGGCACAGGCGAAAGGCAGGCTTTGGCCATACCCCAGCATGGAGCTTATGATAAGCAATAGGGTTATTGTGGAATAACGCATAATCGGAAAACTAAACTGTTCCGGTTTGTGATTGATTAAACGTCAGAATTAATATGCGAAATTGTTAGGAACATAATAGATCGGGCCTGTTGCAGGAGCAGGGTTGACAACGATCACAATCGAAGCATCAGTGAAAGCGTAGGTAAGATAATCTGCACCGCCTGCATGGGCTACATAGTCGGATTTCTGTGAAATGGCTGAGATAACACCGGCAGCGGCTGCAGCAGGAGCATCCTTAGCTTTGAGTGCAGTATAGGTGTAACGTGTACGTTGACCATTCTGAACAGTCAGGGCAGTTGTGTTGAATGTAAATCCATAATTAGGACTGGCACCAGTAAGTGCAGGAGTTTTTAATTTACCTGACATCGGATAGTCCACGAAAATAGGATTGTTAACAAGAGCTGCACCAATTACTGCGTTGGAAGCATCAATGTTTTCAACTAATTCACTAACGGCAAACGCATATCCTGCCATCGTAGCGGGAACAGCCTCATTAAATGACATTACAACCGCCAGGGCAGCCTGATCTCCGCAAGCGGCAGCAGGGTCTGCTGTTACGATTGTTGCAACAGGAGGAGCAACTACAGTTACATTCATAAGTGTAGGAGTGGCATCTGCACAACCGCCGAATGCAGCGGGAGATGTTTCAGCAACAGTAACAGCATAGTCACCGGTTCCTGCAAAACGTAATTCAACATAGTTGGCTGGCTGAAGGGCCGGGGTAACATTAGTTACACCTGCGGGTAAAGTCCATGCCCATGTAAAATCTGCAGTTAATGCCCAGGTACCAGCTAAATTGTAATTCGGATGATAAACCGGATCGGGTAGGGCATAATAACCCATTGTTGTGCTGCCGCCTGTCCTCAATGTTACATAGTCTATGTTCGTGGGAGCAAGGCGATTGGCATCATATTCGGTATACTGGTTGTTAGCCACCTGGCCAAAAACACTTGAAGAGATCAGCATTGCCGCAGCAACACCCAGAACAGCTTTGAAAAAGTTACTTTTTTTCATGAGATTAATTTAAATTATTGGTTATTTACTCTATTGCCTATCCCTTATCTTTCGCTGATAAGGAATGTATTTACATTATTAAATTCTTTAAGACATTGATTATATCGTAATTCGGGATGAATAGTTACATTTTTTTGACTATTTGTTGATTTTTGGCGACCAAAATCTGGTTGAAACCCGCTTGATTCCTTGATTGTGTGAAGTTAATCCCTGTGAAAACCAGTGTTTTCAGTCAGTGTCACATATGAAGGGATGCCTTCGTGACAGTCACTGCTTTCAGTTATTAAAATTGTTGGGTACGTAATATGCGGGGCCTGTTTCAGGCTTTTTAAAGACTTGAACAGGTAATTGGGTGGCCGTAGTAGCCCTGCAACCATTCATATCAGTATAGTTCACTTCAACTGCCTGATTTCCGATTGTATTCCAGGTAATTGTAGCTGTTGCATCAGTGCCCGTCCCTCCTGAGGAGATTGTTCCGCCCGTGACATTCCAGGTATAGCCCGACATGCCGCTACCTGTACTATATATCTCAATTGCATCCGTACATACATTTTGTGTACCGGAAAGCAATGGAACAGGCTGGGGATTTACCACAATATTCATTGTACGTGCCAGACTGGTTCCGCATCCATTGGTTGCTGTAACACTAAGTGTGCCATCGGTAGCTGTGCCATCAAAATCGAGCGTAACTGAATTTCCGGTTCCGTTAATTACCACCCCTGTGCCCGAATAATTCCAGGAATAGGTTACAGTGACGTCATTTACAATAGTATAAGCCACATCATCCTGATTTCGACAGACCTGGGGGGAACTTGCAATGAAACTACCGGGTTGCACCGGTAATAACGGGAAATCAATAATTACATCCTCGAAGGAGCTGCAACTGCCATTACTGATTGTCCATCTCAGTGTATACGCTGTACCGTTTGTTCCATTGAATAAACTATTATTAATTGTGGGCTGAACGACTGTACCACCATTCCCGTTTGTAATAGTCCATAAACCGGTACCAACTACAGGGGCATTGCCGGCCAGTGTAGTACCGGTGCCTCCGCAAATTGACTGATCAGTTCCGGCAGATGCTGTAGTTGGTACAGTATATGTTGTTATAATTCCCGGGTCAACTACTCCCGTGCCGACAGGACCGGGGTAGGGAGGGTTATTATATGTAAAACCGGTCAGCTGGTATGTTGCCCCTGTGGCATCTGCAGGTAATGAATAAGGCAGTGAATTGATTGTAACCGGTGTCTGAGCTACTCCATTTCTTTTATATGAAAGTATATAGCTGAAGTTAATCGGCACTGACGCTGTAATTGTCACCGGTATTCCACCTGCACCGCATATTGGTCCTGACGGGGTTAAGGAAGCCCTGGGCTTGGTTGTGTTTATGCAGGATATGGTAAACTTATCAGATCCGGTTCCCGGAATAGTAACTCTGGAGGAAGTAAATACTGTTCCATTATTATTATTCCCGGAGGCACCTGATGCAATTTCCTCCCAACTCGCATTACCAGTATTGTAACGGGCTACCCTCATATCAATCAAACCATTCTGAGTCATCAGCGGTGTCAGGTCACTGAGTGGATCCCAGTTGATGTTGATTATGGCCTGGCTACCGGCAGTTGTGCTTACAGTAAAATATTCTTTTGAGTTAACATAGGATAGGGGTGCGGTCAGATCTGTATAGGTTGAATTGGGCACAAGGTATTCTGCCGTCCACATTAAGGTTCCTGTCTGGGTAGAGGTAAGCGTTAGCTTATTTCCGAAGGTTGAACCCATGCCAATCGGAAAGCGAAAATTATCACCCTGGTTGATTTTTTTGATGAGGGGTCCGTTTACATAAGAAGAAGCACTTCCGCCTTCCGGAAAAACGCAGTTTATAGCTGCATTCGTAATTGTTAGCTTGTTGGTTGATGTTGTACGAATTGTTCCGTTTGAAAGCAATAAATTGTTACTGACTTCAACCTGGCCGTTATTATTAATGCTTATACCCGTGGGATTATTAATTTCGAGGTTGTGAAAATCGTTTGAACCCGAGAAGTCACCCAGATTCCCTCCTATTGTCTGGGGGGATGAACCAGCAAGAGATACGGTAGCTCCTGCTCCCGATCCGCTTATGAAAGCTCCGGTGTTATATCTTTCCATAGTACCCAGTATTGTAAGTTTCCTGTTGTTGACGCTGTTGTCGAGGGTTGGTCCGTCAATCAATAGTTGTTTACAGATGGTCAGATCCTTATTAGGCAGATATCTTGACCCTGAGCCTGTAAAGTGCAGTTTTGGAACTGAACTGTACAGGTCTGATATGAGGGTATAGTCTGTGTTTCCGCCATATTCAAGGGTGCTGTTCCCTGAACAATCGAAGAAGGATGTAAACCTTCCGGCAGGTAAAGCAGCGCCCTCAAGGTAAAGAATTCCGTTGCCATCCACAGTTCCCAGGTTATGTCCATAACCAGGTGATTCAAGTCGCAGCTTATTATTAATGGTTGTCCGGTAAGAGAAACAATAATTGGTATTTATTGTAACTACATGGTCAATAGTTACTATAAAGCCGTTTGGTCCGCCTGTGAGTGCATAAGGGTCTCCTCCCGTTTGTGTCCAGATCAGCGGGTTATTCCAGTTTCCATCGGTATTGCTTGTAAACTGCGGTACGGTATTGGGTATTGCAACGTCATTACCCGCGGTATATTCACCACTTAGATTATTGGTTCCGGCAGGGAAATTAAATGTAATCCTGTGATTGGTCTCGTCCACATTATCAGTTCCCGGACCTGGGGCTGCTTTGCTCCAACTGGTACCCGGAATAATCAGTCTTGCCGCAACGTAATCACTTTCCGGACCTCCTACAACATCAGTCGGAAGGTAGTTTACCTGCAGGGAGCCATTGAAACCGGAAATCCCCGAACTTTCCACTTCCCAGAAATAGGAAAGTACATTTGAAGGATCAAGTACTCCAGGGTGAGTGCTGTTGATGTTGTTCAGCCGGATTGATCCAACACTGCCGTTTGAGATCACGGTTAATACAGCAGGTGTATATTTGCCGCTGGTACCTATCGGGAACGTAAACGTTCCTGCAAAAGGTGTTCCGAATACTTTTTTAACTCCAATATTGCTGTAAACGCCATTTGAAGTGATCATTTTCGTGGCACTGAAGCCTGAACCGGAAATATTGCTGTTTTGACCCAGGGTTAAAAGGAACTGGTTTATATCCAATATGCCGAGGGTAAGAACAAAGTCTTTCTGGAGCGTAATATCATTGTCCATTTTTGCTCCCAATGGATCATTCAACTGAAGTTGCCCGAACAAACCGGTACCGCCGACATGATGTTCAACCACCCCGCCCGTCAAAATTATTCCCCCGTTATTATCAGTATAGGTGGCATTGTTTGTAACATTACCCTTTACAGTTACCTGATAGGCATTACAGGTAAGCGTTCCGCCTGACAGGGTCAGATTTTTGTTCACAGTTGTATTGCCGTTTATATTCAGGCTTGTAACGGGATTCACCGTGAGGTTGTAAAAATCTATAGCGGAGGTTCCGGTTATGCTTTGAACCCCGCCTGAAAAAAAGGTGCTATTATTGAAATGATTATAGGTTCCGTTATTGTCAAAATTTCCGTTGACAGTGAGATCAATATTAAAATTGGAGTTTGCATCAAAAATACTGTTCGCATTGGATAGCGAAAGGTTACCATTCAAAACCAGGGGGTTAATCATTAGTTTAACAGTGGCATTCCTGGCCGAGGCAGCGGTTTTACCTGTAATTGTCAGGTTGTTAAGCGGAATAGTGGCATCAAGCTGATAATTCTGCACCTGGTCAGCGACAGCTCCCAGGGATGGAGTCTGGGTAAATATTATCGTTCCCCCGGTCACATTGCCTGATTCCGGACGAAGGTATAGATCACCATATGTATTTCCTCCTCCTCCCCTAACAATGGTCAGGGTGCTTGTGTTGTTCATACTGAAGGAACTCCCGGCATTGAAAACTTCGAGTTTGGCACAGTTTGCATTGGCGTTTCTTCCGTTTATGATAACAGCACTGCTGCCACTTTGTGAGTATTTTAAAACGCCGGTTGAAGTGGCCGGATTACGCCGGATCTGTCCGTTAACAAATAGTGTACCCCCTTGTACATCGATTTCTGAATTTCCTCCGCCCGAATATTCTATATCGTTGTTGAAATTATCATTTCCTCCCTCTGTTCCTACAAATACACGACCATTCAGGATGGTTAATTTTCCATTGAGAAAAAGATCATTTACATCGGTGGTGTTATTGTTTGCAATATTAACATCTGAGGGCGTGTTTATATAAAGACCGGCAGAAGCAGGTATTGTAAACGGGGTTGTTGTTGAAATGGCTAAATCCCCGGTTCTTTCATATCTGAATGTTCCATTCTGGAGAGTCAGCCAGTTATTTCCGGGAGTGCTGATCGTACCTCCGATATTACAGGTAAGCTTTGTTGCCTGGGATGTTCCTTTATTAACAGATACTTTATTGAAAATAATAGTTGGGGTTGCCCCTGGAATACTATTTTTAATTGAATCATTTTCGGAGCCGGAGAAAATGAGATTTACATAATTGTTTCCGTTAATAAAACGTGCGCTGGGATTAACATTGCTGTTATTGATTAAACTACCGCCGATTTCAAAACTGTTTAACCTTACGGCACCTCCATTATTTACCGGGTAATTGTTATATACATCAAAAATTGCAGTCGGAGCAATCGTAACATCGCCGTCTACAATTAAGTGCTGTGGAGCCTGATCATCGAGAAATAGAAAAGTGCCCTTATTTATATACATATTTCCGGTAACATGTACCGTTTTTTCCATTACCGGGGCATAAAACCCTGCTGTCAGCCAGCTCATCGTAACCCAGGCAGTCGGCATATCACCTGTACAGGTTAAATCACCTTTGATTGTGGTATAACTGTTATTCGGTAAAATGAGGTTATCTCCGCCTTTGGCTGTTAATATAAGGTTTCCGTAGGAAGTGACGTTTGCCGGTAAAATATATACCGCGCCAACTGTGCCATCGATATCATAAAACTCCGTTGTACCGCCGTTCACATTGAAATCAGAGAAGTCGCCCCGTGGGAAGGTGAACAATTTAGGCGATCCCACAGTTGTGGTCAACCGGAAAAGTCCGTTGCCACCGGGATGATTTAATACCATTCCGAAATTACTGGCCACTGTTGACCATGTGTAAATATCCAGGACCGATCCCTCTTCAATCTGAAGACTTGCGCAGCTTGCGTTCGCGGTTAAATTCACGGTGTTGTCGTTGCCGATGATGACAATGTCATTAATTCCGGGGGGTACAGCTGGAGGATCATCCGTCGCGTGATCCGTCAGCGACCATGTAGCCGGGGTAGACCAGGGTCCATCCTGCCGGCTGTAATACATGGCAGGAACACCAAAAGGGTTCTGACCAACATTATCACCCGCCGTATAATCTCCATCTATGAAAGCAACATTTTGAAGGAATGAACCGGGTCCGGGCTCGCCAATACTATTATTGGTTTCATCTACATCATCAACTGCCCCTGTAGTCCATGAATATGAAGGAGCGTGATACCGCGCAGCAACAAATTCATTTTCCGAGACACCGGCAACTGGCACGTCTGCCTGGCCATAGTTATAACCATGAGTTGCCGTGGCTGCACCTAGTGTAAAACCTTCTGATTTCACCCGCCAGAAGTAGGTAAGGCTGAAGTTGTTAAATCTGGTTGCCGGGTGTTCATAACCGACAGGGATTACACTTATGTTTCCATATGTCGTTGCTGCCCCGTTAATAGCTATTGTGGCAGGTGTATATTTAACAGTGTTGGCCGGCACAGAGGTGGGTGCTCCTATGGGAAAAGTAAATGTGGGCGATCCGGCAGAATAGAATCTTTTAATTCCCCCATCACCGGCCGTTCCGCCTGACTGAATATAACGTGAGGCCCCTCCGTTGACTATTGTAGCGGCAGCAGTGAGTGCCAATTCATTTGTCCCGATATTGAATAGCTTATCCTGGGAAAATGTAAGAGCGCCGGTTACAGTAATATTGGCAGATATGGAAACAGGAGCTACGGCAGCATTCGTATTGTTTAGTTCAAGGTTTTGGAAACTACCATTTCCGTCTCCGTCAATTGCCTGGGGAATCGTGCCTACCATTGTCAATTTGCCTGTTCCGGAAAAGGATCCCGAATTATAAACATTTCCGCTCACATTTAGTATTGCGCCATTATCCTTTAGTTGTGCTTTATTTAAGGAAAGTAAACCAGTAACATTGATAGTCTTTTGTGTGCCCTGAAGGTTTAAACTCAACGTTGACAGTTTATCGATTTTAAGGTTATTCAAAACCAGTGCGGCAGTTGTATTAATGAAGAATGACTGATCCGAGGATCCGTTAAATAAAGTTTGATTTGTTCCTGCCAGGTAGTTTGTATTATTATTAGCTAAATTGAAATCTCCGCCAACCGTGAGATCCAGATTATTTGCATCAAGTATGCCGTTTTGGATGGTGAGATCATGAAGCACAGTAACAGCATTCGTATTAAACTGAACAATGGCATTGTTTGTTACAGCCCTGGCAATAGTCATATTATAGAATGGCGCAGTTGTATTAATCAAATGCAGAGCGGGATTGCCACCCGATCCATTGGTTGGCATGAATTCGACTGTTCCCCCTGTAACATTTATATTATTTGTCGCAGAATGCACATCCCAAGCCAGGCATAACCCTGCTGAATTGCTGCAGACTTCATAGATGCGGATGAGTCCTCCGGACATGGCAAAAACGTTGGCCGGGTCATTAATATTAAATGTTCCATAAAGGCCGCTAATGCCATTAAAAGCCCTGGTTGTATTGACAGGGGCATTTACAAGATCGGAGACGGATGTATATTGTGATGGTGTCCTTTGAAAAGTACCCCTCATTAATAATGTTCCGCCCGTTTGTACAAAAGACGCAAGTCCGCTCGTACCCCCTGCGGATCTGATCTGTTTTGTGTCAATAGTACCCCCGTTGACAATCATCTGACCTGATGCATTGCTCCAGAATATGAAACCTCCGCTTTCACGGGTAGAGAAATAACCATCATTCATTTCAAATTTTCCGTAAATGGAGAATGATTGAGCGCCTCCGTTATTCACCACGCCATTAACCTGTCCTGTACCTCCTGATACTCCATAGGCAATATTTACCTCCCGGTAATCATCGGCCGTTGAAAGAACAACAACCTCGGGTCCATCAAGCTCCAACGCACCGTTTGCCGGAATATAGAAATCACTGTTTGGTGAACCGAGCCCTGTACCTTCAGTCAATGAGGGAATAATTGTGAGACCCTGAAGAACCAGGGTTCCGGTCCGTATCCAGAGTGCCTTTTTTAAATTTGGATTATTGCCTCCCGACTCACCTCCCATAATGTTGGCGCCAAATAATCGAAACCTGTTGTACGCAGTTGAATACACAGTAAGCTTAAATGTCTGGTCGATACCTTTATCCAAAACCAGGTTATAAAAATCAGTTGTTCCGTTACACCTGAGTGTGTTATCAGTTGCACCCTGGAAATAAACGGTCGCGAATCCGGATGTTGGGCCGGTTGATGTGGGAGGAAATAAATTGTAAATCGGATAGGAGAGGTTCGTAAACCGCACTGTTCCGTTATTCGTAAAATCGCCTTTTATGACTATCCTGTGCGATTGTTTATCATAGTAGTCAATAAATGGCGCCACACCGCCGGAGATAGACGTTGGATCAGTGGTAGTATTTGTCACTCCTGTGCCTACCGAAATATTTCCACTGGCATTTACTGTTACATTCCCATTGATCGTAAGTTGCAATAGCCTTGACGTTGAATTATTTACCTGGAATGTTCCGTTTTTTACATGAAGATTACCATTAATGATAATATTGCTGACCTGGGTTGCCGTGGCTCCGGTTTTATTTATCGTCAGGTGGTTATAGGCCGCCTGTGAAGGTAAATCATAATTTACGGCATTGTAATACTCCGTAGTCCCGCCATCGGGGTTCACAAAATTGTTTATTGTGACTGTGGGGAAGTATGAGGATGCAATTTTTAGTGTTCCCTGGCCATTCAGCTCAGCAAAAGAGGAGTTAAACTGAAAGGTCGATAAATCGAGGAAACCTCCTTCATTGATAGTGACATTGAGGTTTGCTGTGACAATATTCGAAGGGAGAGTAACCGTACGTCCGGCGAGAATGACCACGAAATCATTGTTTCCAGGAATTGTAACACCTACCTGTGTTGTACCTCCCGGATCGGATGTCCATGTCGAAGGATCATTCCAGCTGCCCGACTGGTAAGAATAATATGCATTGGGGACAGCAATACTCCACAGTGTGCTTGCGGTGGTGATGCTGGTTGTACCTGAGACCGTTGCCGAATAGCCACCCAATGTAACTGTAGCAGGCACCGGAGGCGGGGTTTGCCATGCACCTGCTCCTTTAAACCATACAGATGTTGCCAGTCCTCCTTCCGAAGGGCTATAGGTGAAAGTTGCCGTAATGGTTTTTCCGGCAGTGCTTGAAAAAACATCCCAGTATTTGGCGATTGATCCGGTGCCAAGCGCTGTGGTCGGCACGGCACGGATATTCAGTGTCCCGCCTGTTCCTCCGGCCGTTATACTTAGTGTTGCGGGTGAATAAAAAGTATTGCTTCCAATCGGATAGAGGAATTGCAGACTTGTTCCGTTCTTTGAAACATACCCCGTACCATCGGTTGCTATCATCGATGCCTGGTCAAAAGTTCCGGTAATTGCACCGGCCCCATCATTTGAAATGGTCAGATTATTGTCACCGATTTGCAATATGCCCAATGCAAGGTTTAGTATGCCTGCAATGGTTGCGGGACCCTGCAACGTTTTGGTTCCTCCGTTTGCAACAGTCAGATTTTGATAATTAGCACTGCCAAATACCTGTTGATTTCCTGGGCGGTTATAATTTACAGTACTTCCCGATCCAGCAGTAGTGGTGAGCACGGAAATAGCGTTATTAACACCGTTAAGATTCAGGATATGAGCCAGGGCTCCTGTCATCGCGACTGTTCCGCTCCCATCGATAAGATCGCCGCTGAGATTTATCGTTTTAGCCACCGCTGTTCCAAAATCCAGTACTCCTCCGATTACTGAATTTCCGGTAATATTCCAGGTGGCCGCAGCATTACCAAGGGAAAGTGTTGAGCCGGCTCCTACGGTTAAGTTTCCACCAATAGAGTAACTGCCAGACGCGGTCTTAATGCCTCCGTTGGAGGTGGATAGGTTATTATAGACAAGCGAGGCCGAATTTGTAATATTTTGAGCGCCTGCGCCATTATAATCAATTGTACTGCCGGTAGTCACATTTTTTCCAAGACCAGTGAAAGTGGCTGCAGAACTAAATACTCCTGCAATCCCGACAGTTGCTCCATTTGGATACGTAATGCTGTTGCCTGTCCGTGCACCCGTGGTGGTAAGATTATTATAATTGGCAGCGATTATGCCCTGAGCCCCGGTTCCGGCATATGTTACCGTGTTGGTTCCGGTTGTAAGTAACCCGGAGTTGTTGACCGTACTGTTAAAAGTAATATTATTGTTTTCGCATGCAAGGGTTACGGCTGGCTGACTGTTGGTATAGGTTGCGTTTACTGCGGCTGGGCCCGTATTTAATGTTTTGATTCCGGTTCCCGAGAGGGTAAGGTTATTGTAAGTTACACCCCTGACCAGTTGGTTTGCACCATTGTAATGAACAGTACCTGTTCCCTGGGTGAAGGTACCCGTATGGGTATTGTCTCCGCCGATATTTAACGTTCCGGTTGTGAAGGTGAACGTGCCTGCCCCGGTCAAATTTCCTGCTATATCGACAGGTTGTGCAACTGCGGCAATAGTCCCTGTACTGATCGTTAAATTGCCCCCGATAGTAAAAGGAGCTGTCAGGGTAAGAACTGCAGCGCTCGCAAAGGTGAAATTGCTGTAAGATTGATACAGGTTTGTGGGAACGGTTCCGGTATAGCCCGTAATACTGCATGTTGATCCCGGGTTCCATACCAGGACAGGTATGGTTCCGGCATTTTGAGCATGAGTGTAGATTCCGTTGAAATTAGCTACTCCGGTCAGGATGAGTGTTCCCGCGTTACTGATGATTCCAGTGCCGCTTACTATAAGGTCGTTAAATGCAGATCCATCGGCGAGAGTAAAAGTCCGCCCCGCGTTAATTGTAAGGGTTCCGTCAATAACCAGGTCATCGGCGGTAGCAGCGGCTGTTACAGTTACATTATCCCCGGCTTTAATTTGTATGCCAGGGGAATTTGCATCCGTGGGGATCAACGAAGCAGCTATGGGGGCCGGTGATGTGAATAACGGGTCGGTGGATACTTCCCAGGTGCCAACCGCATTCCAGTTTCCGGATACTTTGCTTCTATAGAAAAGGTTCGTTGGATTTGACAAAGCTGTAACGTCGTTTCCATTTAATGCCCCTGTAACCTGTGTTAAACCGCTTGAAAGGGTGATCGTATTGCCGCCAACGGTTGTACCGGCAATCTCATTCCAGATGGACCCATTCCAGAAATTCAGCAGCATGGATGATTCTGTTCCGGTTACATCACCAGCCTGATAGTTAAATGTGGCGGTATAGGTATAGGTTGCCATTCCGGTAGTAAAATGCCAGTATCTTGAAAGGTAATTTGGAGCAAATCCGTTGGACGGATGCACATTATCCACAACGTTAACTCCCATTGTACCGGCAGCATTAGCCGAAAAATTCAGCGTAACCGGAGTATATTCGGCTACTGCTGTATTATCGCCGATCGGGTATGTGAAAGATCCCGAATTGACTGCCCTTGTTTTTACAAATTGCCCGGCTCCATCGGTAACTACCATAGCGGTTACGCCGGGAGTGCCGGCAACAGTTGCCCCTGTTGCGAGGGTGATATCGAAGGCTCCTAATGTGAGGAGGCCATTTGTCAGCGTGAGGGTTGAATTAACAGTTGCCGCGGCCATCAATGATTTTGCACCACCTCCGGATATAACCAGGTTGGAATATGTGACCCCGGTAACATTTTGATTAGTCCCTGAATAATTTACAGTATTTGTGGCAGTACCGGCCGAAAATACACCAGTAACCATGGGAGCGCCGGCCCCTGCATAATTCAACGTGGAACCATTTGCGTTTGTCCAGTTTGAAGTTGCGTTGGACCCTGTTAATGAATTGGTAATATTTGTAATGCGCTGATTGGATATGACATATGCATTTCCGACAATTACATCTCCGAAATCTACTGATCCTGATCCGGCACCACTGATACCCTGGGTTCCGCCCAGGGTTATAGTACCGGTGGAAAAGTCAGCTGAACTACCCTGGCTGATCCCCCCTTTGACAACAAGGTTGCCTGGAGTGGTATTGCCGGATGTAAATTCAGCATCTCCCGTTAGCGTGACAGAACCGGTAAAAGTACAAATACCTGCGTCATCGCTGTCGGTATAAAGGCCACGTGCATTGATTACTGTAGTGCCGGTAACTGCAAGACCAAAGCCCGCAGGGTTTAAAGTACATGTATTGGTTGCATCGTTACTCAGAATTACAAGGCTTCCGTTTACCTGCACTCCGCTTCCGGTTAAGGTTTTTGTACGATTTGACAGGGCACCGTTGGGAATGGAGATTGTAAGGTTATTGTAAGCCAGAAAAGTCGGGGAATTTCCTATAATACCCTGGTTGACATCCCCGTTATAATTAACCGTACTGCCTGTAACCGTATAGGCTGTAACTTCGCCCGGTGAAAAAATATTGGCAATGCCTATGGTCCCTCCGTTTGCCAAAGTGACAGTCCTGGTTCCTGAGGCAATTGTCAGATTGAAATAATTAGCTGCCTTGATGGTTTGATTACCAGCCCTGTTATAATTTACTGTATTCCCTGAAGCTGATGCAGATAAAGTCCCCGTGGCCAGCAGGGGTGTATTGCCATAATTCAGCGTTGAATTTTCATCGTTTAACCAGGTGGAAGCTCCATTGCCACCGTTAATTACACCATTAAAGTTGACAGCTCTCTGATTGGTCACAACCCTGTTGTTGCCAATGGTCATTGTACCGGTACCGTTAAAATTAAAACTGCCGGTACCATTTCCCTGTATTGTGAAATCTGCATTAGCCGCTATACTTCCATTTCCCGATCCAAAGGTGATGCTGCCTGAAGAATTAACCTGGAATGCCTGGCCATTATTTGTATTGATGGTGGCACCCCCTGCACTGAAATCGCCTGAACTGTTGTGCGTAATTCCGTTTTGAATTACCAGGTTTGCTGTAGTGGTTACAGCAGTGGTAGTCAATACGCCACTTCCTTCCAACACAATTGATCCCCTAAAAGTGGTTATCCCTCCATTATTATTATCAGTAAATGTACCGGATGAGATTAGAGTATTGCCGGTAACTGTAAATGTTCCGGAATTAATGGTTATTATTCCACTGCAATCCAGGTTCCCTGATATGGCCAATGCCCTGTTCGAACCATTCAGTGTTCCCTGCACATATAAATCATTGCAAAAGCTTGTTGGATTCGTATTCACGTTGATTGCATGCCCCGCCCTTATCCACACATTAGTTGCATTTGTTGGGGCAGACCCGGCTACTGAAGCTCCGG
Organism: Bacteroidales bacterium; assembly: GCA_041737295.1. Lineage (GTDB taxonomy): Bacteria > Bacteroidota > Bacteroidia > Bacteroidales > UBA10428 > UBA5072. Next base: position 28,112 of record JBGSSA010000154.1, read on the forward strand.
TCCAGGTGCCGTTAGTAGTGCAAACCACCCAGCTAGCGGGAGCACTCCAGTTTGAAGGTCCTGCTGCAGCTGATCCATAATCCCCGATGGTTTGGGCGGAAACTCCGGCCATGCTTGCAAAAAGAGCGAAGGTTAGAATGCCTGAAATTGCCTTAGAAAATCGCAACACCATAAAAGCACAGATTTTGAAAGACTTGAAAAGACATGATCATATATATGAGTTAGGTTCCGTTTCTGTAACGTCCAAATCCGCTCAATGTTACAATTATTTGATTGAACATCATGCATACATGGAGAATCCAACTTTGTGGCAAGAGTTAATCCCTCGGAAAGGATGCCTTCGGTACAGTCACCTTTTAATGATTATACTGGTTGGGTATATAAAATGAAGGACCTGTTTCAGGCTTTTTAAAGACATGAACAGGTAATTGTGTTGCCGTACTGGCTTCACAGCCATTGGCATTTGTATAATTAACACTTATGCTCTGATCGCCCAGTGTTGTCCAGGTAATCGTGGCTGTTGCATCTGATGAGGTTCCTCCTGAAGATATTGTTCCTCCAGTTACATTCCAGGTATAACCTGAATTTGAAACATCTGAGCTGTATATTTCAATTGCCCCAATGCATACGGCATTGGTTCCGGTAAGGAGCGGAACGGGACGCGAATCAACCAGTACATTCAGTGTGCTTGCTGCACTGGTTCCGCAGCTGTTGCCGGAGGTTACAGTGATGTTTCCGTTCTGTCCTGCTGCGCCGGTGGTAACGGTGATTCCGGTTGTGCCGGTACCTCCGGTAATCGTCCAGCCTGCAGGCACTGCCCATGTGTAGGTGGTTGCATCCGGCACAGCTGCTATGCTGTACCCCTGGAGGGTAAGTCCCGGGCATTGTATGGCCGTTCCGGTGATGGCTGCGGGTGCAGCCGGTGCAGAATTGATGGTGAGAGTGGCTGAATTGCTTGTCACAGCACCACATGAACCAGTGACGACGCAATGGTAAAGGGCATTGTTAAGTCCTGCACCCGGATTTGTAATCGTCAGTGTGTTGGTGGCAGTATTGCTGTATGGAGAGATATCGCTAAGGTCAGACCATGAAGTCCCGCCATCAGTCGAAATCTGCCATCGATAGCTTGTAATTGATCCGGATGCCGTTATACTCATTGTTACCGTACCTGCTACCGCACAAATGGCTAGCGGGTTTACCGGCTGGGTCAGAATAATTGCATTTGCATTTACTGTAATTGTTTTTGAAGCAGGAGTTACACCCTGGCATCCGCCACTGGTATAATTTACGGTTACCGTTTTGCTTCCGGTTGTAAGCCATTTTATCACCAGGTTATAGTTGGTGCTGCCGCCTCCGGATGTAACTGTATAATCCACGCCGGCTGTTCCGCCGATGGACCAAATGTAATTCGTCTTACCAGACTGGGTTGTATACGTTACATCGACAGACTGGCATGCTGATCCCGAAACCGGCGCAGTAAAGGTAGGAACAGGTGTATTGATGCTTGTAGCAAGAGAAACCGCCGGGCCGGTTCCGCAAGCGTTCGTTGCCGTAACACTTACATTTCCTCCCGCAATGCCCGATGAAACCGTAACAGCATTGGTATTTTGTCCTGACAGGATTGTCCAGCCTGCTGGTACCGTCCATGTGTAAGAAATGGCCGAGGGTACGTCGGAGATACTGTAACCCAGACCGGTGGCATTAGGACACACAACGGCATCGCCGGATACGGATCCGGAGATGGTTGGTACACTTCCCGAAACCCTTAGAGTTGCGGCATCCGAAATTAACGGGGAACACTTGTATGCATTGTTTGACAGCAACAATCGGTACATGTACCTGTCAAATAAAGGTGTTATCGCGCTACTGAGAGTTAGTGTGGCTGTGGTGGTGCCTGAATAAAAACCGTCATTTGAGATGTTGGTCCAGCTGCCGCCGTTATTTGTACTGACCTGCCACTGGTAAGTTCCTCCCGTATTTGTTGCGGTAACAGGGAACGTTGTGCCCGTTGCCGGAGTACTGCAGATGCTCCTGTCAACCGGTTGTACGGTGATCAAGGGTATCTTTTGAACGTAGTCGCGTGTACCGTCGGAATTGGCATCGTCAGGTGCCGTATATCCGGATGCACTGGTGACAACACCCCGGGCATTGACAGTAACCGGGGAGGAACCCAGGATGCCGTCATTATCACCGTCGGTGAAACCAGCCTCAATCACATCATAGCATCCGTCTCCGTCACTTTCTCGGTCGATAATGTTTGGGTAAGTATCTGCATCTGTATCGGGATTGGCCAGGGGCACACCGTTAAAAATATCCGTACCGCCTGAACCTGAACTCCGGTCATCCACATTGTCGGATAATCCGTCAAGGTCAAGGTCGGCAAAACCGCTTATTGTTCCATTGGCAGTGGCAGTCCCTCCTGCTTCAACAACATCATAAATACCATCGTTGTCGGAATCAACATCCATTCTGTCCGGCACACCGTCCCCGTCAGAATCGCAATCAATCTTGTATTTACATGAAATATCATCAATGGCAAAATCGTTTCCCCCCGGAGCCAGGTTTAAATTGAGAATATCAAAGGTTGCCGATGTATTGCTTCCGGAATTCCATATTGCAATTCCCGGCACCCATTCGCAATTGGTTGTGGTTGCATTGAATTGCAAACCGATATTTTCGCCGTTTACATTAAATATCAGTTGAGCAGGATTACCCGGGTTAACAGATGTGAGATTGATTGTAAGCGTGTAGTCGGTGTTGGGTGCGACAGAAATTGTGCCGGAACTCCAAACGATAAGGTTGGCATTGGAACTCCCGTTTACCACCATCATATTGCCATGCCCGGTACAATTTGCAAATGCCGCGTGTCCTAAATTTGCATTAGGCGTAATGGCATATATTCCTTCGGGGTGCAAGGAGTTTTGATCTACAATTGTAACATACCCATAGCCGCTATAAAATCCGGTATTCCCTGCATCGAAGTTGCTGTTGGGGAACAGTTCTGCAACCGAGTTATTGCAGGGCAGGTTTTCATTGTAATCGGGTATCCCGTCGTTATCATCATCAAGGTCATAGATGTCACCTCCCCCGTCGGCATCAGTGTCTAGTTTTGTCTGAATAGTCTGTATTCCCCCGGCATAGGTCGACCCGTTTTTGTTTGGAGCGCCGGAATACGTCAGGTTAGCTGTAGTAATCGCGTTAACCTTTATCGTATGGCCGGCCGCGGCTCCCGCGGCAATGTCTGCTGTAATCCAGAAATACCCAGTTGTATTAGCAGCGGTAGCTTGTGAAAATGCGGGGAACGTATGCGATCCGGTACCCAGGCCTGTTGCCAGGGTTGCCAGGGTAGATGCCCCCACGGTGCTGTTGACCGTATTATATATCAATTTAAAATTCACGATGTCGGAAGCCGTATACGTGCCCGAGGTGGTGAATGTCACCCCGGTCAGGGTAACTGCAGAAATGGCGATTGTTGAGAATTTAAACACCCGTTGGCCTGTGGACCCTTGCAGCAAACTGTTCGCTGAAACTGCAGGATAATTTGATGTAAGTAAAATCCCCGATCCTGTTCTAATGGTCTGGTCTCCCGCATTTAAAGTAGTTCCTGAAGGGAATACAATAGTTGAATAGCTTAAATCCCCGGTGGTAATTGCATTGATGCGTATTGTCCTATTATTAGTAGGGAATGGCGCTATATCGGTTGTAATCCAGAAATAACCCGTTGTTCCGCTACCTGTTGTTAAATTAATCCCATTGAAAGTATGTGAGCCTGTACCCAGACTTCCGATGATGGGAGATCCTACCTGGAGCGCTGTTGTAAAATCATTTGATGTATTGTACCAAAGCTTGAAATTGATAACATCAATTGCTGCATAGGTTCCTGCACTGGTAAAAGTAAGGGAGCTCAATGTAGCGTCGGCGGTTGTAACCGCCGTAGTAAACCGGTATATCTGATGTCCTATTGTACCCTGGTTAACATCAGCCGTTGCCACCTGGGGAGTGGCATTCGCAATTACCACACGCGGAACCGGTAAAATTGTCTGCGTTCCTCCATTGGTAGTACTGCCCGAATATAAAGGGGTAAGTTCATAAACCATGCCGGAGGGTAAAATTGCATTTACCGACAGGGTGGCATTAGCAGTTGCTGTATTCACAATATCGGTGGTAATCCAGAAATAGCCGTTTGAGCCGGCATATGTTACCTGGGTAAGACCTGTAAAAGTATGAAGGCCCGTTCCCAATGCTGTGGTAATATTCCCGCCTATCTGAGTGGCAGTTGCAAGATTATTGCTTGTATTATACCATAACTGTAATCGTGAAATGTCTGCTGCCACATAAGTTCCGGCAGTTGTGAACGAAAGCTCATTCAATAGCGCATTTGATGAAGTCACAGCTGTTTCAAAACTATATATGGGGTGCTTTAAAGTACCCTGGTAAACACTGTCATTTAATACCTGGTTTGATGATGAAAGCGCGACATTTGCCGGCAGTGTGATGATTACCAGTCCATTGCTTCCTGCTCCTCCTGTTTGGTTACCGCTTGTCCTGTAAGCACCGCTTCCACCACCACCATATAAATACCCGGAATTTCCACTTCCATTTGAATTCCTGCCTGTACCTCCATTTCCACCATTCAAGGATGCCCCCGATCCTGCAGCACCATTATTCGCGTCGGCAGCAGGTGCATTTCCACCTGATCCTGTGCTTCCGGCGCCACCACCACCACCGCCAGACCATGTTGAGCCGCCGTTTGCCCCGTTTCCGCCTGCCCGTCGGACATCCCCGGCCGAAGCGGCTATTGTTCCGCCTGCTCCCCCGACATTACTATTATTTGTACCATTTTTGCCACCTTCTGCTACAACGGTTGAACCATTGAATGATGAGTTGCCTCCGTCTGCACCGCCAGTTCCGCCCACTCCAACCTCCACAGGATAGGCATCCAATGGCACTACGGTAACAATACTGCTGGCATATGCTCCGCCACCACCGCCACCGCCACGTCCGTTATTGTTCCTTGAACTTCCGGCTCCGCCAGCCCCCCAACATTCAACCTTAATTTGTGTGATACCTGCTGGTACGGCATAATTTCCGTCGCCTGTAAAGGATACCCCTCCTGTATAGGTTACAACAACAAGGCCATTGGCTCCTTTGCCACCTGCCCTGTCTGCACCGGAATTTGTTACGCCCCCGCTTCCTCCGGCTCCATATAAATTTCCGATTTGTCCGATGCTGGAACCAGTCACGCCGGAACCTCCGGTACCGCCATTGAGCGCTGATCCGGTTCCGGAAGTTGCGCCATTCGCATTACCTCCGTTTGCGCTACTTCCGGCACCTCCGCCGCCTCCGCCTGAATAACCGGCCGTAACATCGCCATTGGCGCCATTACCTCCGGCATATCTTATGTTTCCGGTCGAACCCGCAATTGATCCTCCGGTTCCTCCGGTTGTGCTATTGTTTGAACCTCCATTTCCCCCTTCGGCCACAACCAGTGTTCCTCCAAAAGTTGTGTTTGCCCCGTCAGCACTGGCATTTCCTCCTGCTCCTACAACAATTGTATAATTACTCCCGGGTGTAACAAGAATTGTACTTCTTGAATAGGCACCTCCACCGCCTCCGCCACCCCGCCGGCCATTTGCTGTAATTGTGCTACCGCCTCCACCTGCTCCCCAGCATTCAACAGTTAGCGAGGTTACATTCGGTGGAACCGTGAATGTGGTACCGGTCGTGAAGGTTTCAGTTACAGTCTGTCCACTGGCCAAACCGTTTATCATAAAAACTGTAACTACAAATATGCTAATTCTCAAGTATTTCAAAAATCCGGTAACAGACTTTTTCCTTTGCTTATCCTTACTGAAAATCCTGAGAAAATGAGAAAACATATGTGAAAATTTCAATGCAGTTTAAGTGATATATTAATAGATGAATATATTAATATACAAAGTTACAAACGGCAAAAATTCCTCAAGGTTACAGATATTTGATCTGCAAGGTCCTGAAGATGACAAAATCATTCTATTCCTAGATAAACTGTTTTATCATTTTTAATAATGGTTCCCTTCTTAACGGTTTTGGAAGGTATTCATTAAAGCCACTTTCAAGCAGCCGTTTTTTATCGGTATCATAGGCATACGCGGTAACAGCGATGACAGGTATTTCAGGTTTCATGATCTTGATCTGGCGTGTGGCTTCAATACCATCCATGACCGGCATTTTTATATCCATCAGGATGATATCGATGTCGTCCCGGTTTTTGCAAATGTTGACGGCATCCAGGCCGTTCTCAACGCGAAGTATAGTGAACACTGATTCCGACAGGTACTCCCTGACAAGAAGAAAGTTATTTGTTTCATCCTCTGCAATTAAAATAATCTTTTTGGTCATGTATCCTTCAACCCGTTTTTCAATTTCCTCAGAACCGTCCCGGGAAGATTTAATAACAGGAACATAAGGTATTTTAAAATGGAAAACGGATCCGATCCCCGGTTCCGAGTCCAGCCATATGCTGCCTCCCATCAATTCAACATATGCTTTTGAAATGGACAGCCCAAGCCCGGTTCCACCGAATTCACGTGTCACTGTTGAATCTACCTGCCAGAAGCGGTCAAATATTTTGCTATGCAGATGTTTTGGAATTCCTATACCTGTATCCTTAATTTCAAAGTATATTTCATTGTCTTTTATTGATGTGGAAAATTCCACGTTACCTTCACGGGTGTATTTCAATGCATTTCCCACAAGATTGGTAAGGATCTGGATCAGCTTAACCCCGTCGGTCATTATCTTTGCTGCCTCCTGGGGAATTTCGGAATGATATTTTATAGTTATATGGGGATAAAGCGACTTTATGCAAAATTGCTCATAAACCGCCCCAAGGGTATGATTAATATCGATTTCCTTCGTATGAACCCGTTCCTGTCCGGCTTCCAGGGTAGCCACACTGATAATATCCGTTATAATTGACAGCAGCTGCTCACTGCTCAGGTTTATAATATCCGTAAATTCCCTTCGCTTATCAATAGCCAGGTTAGGCTGGTTCAGGAAAGAAGAAAATCCTACAATTGCATTTAACGGGGTTCGGATCTCGTGGGATATATTATGGAGGAATGCTGTTTTTAGCCTGTCATTTTCTTCCGCCTTTTCTTTTGCTGCGATCAGCTCCTGCTCCAACCTAATATTCTCGGTGATATCATGCACTATAGTATGAATAACTTCCTTACCGAATGCATTAATGCGACTGCTGTATATTTGGACATCGCGGATACTGCCATCTTTCAATCTATGCTGAAACTGAAACTGTATCTTGCTCTGAACCCTGGCTTTTTCAAGTTCTTCTTTTACTTTTTCTTCCGGAAGGGTGTTCAGATTGGAAATTTTCATTTTTTTCAGCTCTTCCTGGCTATACCCGTAAAATGTGCCGGCCGCATGATTAGCGTCGAGGATTACTCCGGTATGCGCATCAAGAAGTAACATAACAGCAATATTATCTTCAAAAAGGCTCCTGTGACGTTCTGCGCTTTCGATAAGAGCTGCCTGGGTATTGTTTTTTTCAACCTTTACTTTATATTGCTCAAGTGCATTTACGATAGAGGGTCCAAGCCTCTTGATGTATTCCTTGATCACATAGTCTGATGCCCCTGATCGCATGCATTCGACTGCAATATCCTCGTTTAGGGAACCGGTTACAATTATAAAGGGAATGTCCGGGATTTTTTCACGGGCCAGTTTAAGGGCTGTCAACCCGTCAAACCCCGGCATGTAATAGTCGGATATGATTATTTCGGGATTGAAATCAGTCACAGACCGTATAAAATCCTTCTCGGTCCATGCTCTTTCGAATATACAGGATATCAATACTTTTTTGATTTCACGCTCAATCAACTCTGCATCATGGGAGAGATCTTCAACTACCAGAATTTTGTAAACGTCATTCATAAAGCAGTTTTTTACGTGGAGTCTTTTAAGCTATACGTATATCCGGATTGGAAGTTAGAATATTTATAAGGGAGGTAAACCGGACAGCTAAAATTGCATGGTGAGTTTCAGGTTGAATAATCTGCCCGTAAGATAGTTGGGAACAGCGAACATGTTAGGCAACCCTTCCTGGTTGCTGACTGTCCTTATCCATTGGTAGGATGCCATGTTATTAAAACCGAACAAATTGAATACTTCAAGGCTAACCCAGGCGTCACGGATAAAATCAGCCTTGATCTTCCGGTTCCCGTTTTTATCGGTGATCAGCGATTTTGATACACCAATGTCAATTCGCTTATACGCCTGCAAGTGATAATATTCTTCGGGTTTATCGTAATCGGGGGAACTGTATGGTAACCTGCTGCCAAAATATATTGTTGAAAATACTTTATAGGAAGGATTGCTGGGAAAATAATCCTGGAAGAACAATCCAAAATTTACCAGTTGATCCGTAGGTCTCGGATAAGAGCCATAAGCATCATAATACCTGTCTTCACGCGTTTGCAAAAACGAAAGTGTTGCCCATGATTCGGCATTCTTTACAAATTCACCGTTGAGTTTGAATTCAATCCCTGTGGCATAGCCCTTAGCCGTGTATTGTGGAAGGTATTGAATGTCAACATCATCAACTATATATGGAATAAGGTTGTCCATTTGTTTATAATAAAGCTCGGCCGAGAATTTAAACGGCCGCTCCCACATTTGAAAATCATAGGATGACCCCAACACGTAGTGAATAGATTTCTGAGCCTTGATGTTCGTATGAAGTTTGCCGTCCGGATCCAGCATTTCCTTAAAGAAGGGAGGCTGATGATACCATCCGACAGATGCATGAAAGGTGAATTTCCTGTCCCAGGAAGGTTCAAACGTTATCCCCGCACGCGGGCTCACTAAAAGTTGATGATTTATGTTCCAGTAGTTCATCCGGAATCCATAATTGATAAACAGTGTCGAACTGCCTACAGGTTTTGCCGTCATATGCTGGACATAGCTGGTAAACCGGACCGAATTCAGCTGATTGTGTGAGATTGATGAATAACTTAACAACACCTCTTCATCCGAAAAAGGAACTGAATAACCGGCAGAATCTATCATTTCCCATTCCCTGAATTTATTATCCAGCTGCTCGGTTTGCAAGGCAACTCCCCAGTTTACATTTTGATCACCGGAGCGGTATGAACCTTTATGGGCAAGGCTCAGTATCCGCCCATCCAGGTAATTCCGGGCATGGCTTAGCATGCCTCCTACGCCCAGGTTAAGGATACTGTCCCCGGCTGTTTCAGATCCGATTGTATTGTCGAGAAGATCAATACGATATTGACCCAGGATATCATATGTAATAGCCTCTGATGTTTTGTATCCTGAAGCGATCAGCTTCAGCGATACATTATCTGCAGGCCTGAAATCGAGGGTTAATGCCCCAAGTAATGTAGCAAACCGATCCACTTCCTGCCCCTCATAAAATACTGTAAAGTTCAGTGCCTGACGATAAGTACCGAAAGCGGTCTCCCTGCTGCGGGGAATTACCTGGTAAGTATTGTTGGCCAGGTTTCCCAGGAAGCTGATCTCCAGGTTATGGGCGAGATCATATGTTAAAAAAGTCTGCACATCGAAAAACCTGGGTTTATAATCGCCTTCAGTTTGAAGTGTATTCAACAGATAGTGATTTGCCTTGTAACGGATGCCGGTAATGTGAGTGAATTTGCGATTAGGAGACCTTCCTTCCAGGTGGGCAGAGGCTCCCAGCAGGCTGGCCGATACACTTCCGGCATACCTGTCAGGCCTTTTGTATTTAATGTCCAGCACGGATGACATTTTATCTCCATAACGGGCATCAAATCCGCCGGCTGCAAATTGAACGGATGCTACCATATCGGAATTCAAAAAACTCAGCCCTTCCTGTTGTCCCGCTTTGATCGTTAATGGCCTGTAGATTTCGATGTCATTCACATAGATCAGGTTCTCGTCGAAATTTCCGCCCCTTACCGAATATTGCGAGCTCATTTCATTGCGTGATGACGCTCCCAGTGTGGTGAGAATGGATTCAAAATTGCCTGAGGGCAGGGGAATATGGTTTATGGAACGAAGATCAATCTGCTGTAGGGCTTCAGCCCTGTCAAAGCGGCTCTTGACAATTACCTCATTTAACATTTTAGGAAGGGGCACCAGCCGAATAGCAATCCTGGAAGTTGCACCTGTTGGCACGGCTAACCGGGTAGTATCATTAACATACCCGAGAAATGAGGTGACCAGGATTACCTGCTTATCCGCGGAAACAGAAAATGTGAATGCGCCATTCTTATCAGCGGCTATTGATTTTTGTGCTGTTATGTCTGTAATAAATGCTCCGGCAAGCGGGTCGTTATTTTCATCTGAAATTGTTCCCCTGATAATACCAGTTCCCTGCGCGTACACGAGTATTGTTCCACCCAGGCACAACAGATAAAAGCCAAGGAGTAATTTTTTGGTTAGCATGTCTGGATGGTTCTTGCCTGTCTATTCTTCCTGGCTGCGGTCATACTTGAAATCACCGTGTTTAAGTGCTTTAAAAAATTTGGCCCATGCAAAAGGATTCAGGATCTGGTATGAGGGAAATTGCCCCTGCGTAAAAGTCTGCTGATATTGTTTTTCCATGATGTATTGGAAATTAGCACGTGCACTGGGTTCGTGGTCCATAATAATCTGGGTCCTTATCAATGCAATATTGCGCCGGGCCCTCTCCATGTCGTCAGTAGGCAGTTTAAGGTTTACAAATGCTTCTTTGAAGTCCTCGTATGTTTTCCACGGATATATCTGGGCTTCGGCAATTGCCAGTGTATCCATCCTTAAAACGATATCTTTGTTATAAAATTTTGTAGGCAGGCTTGCAGGAATTACAAGATACCTGTTTTTAAAACCAACAGCAGAGATAAGAACAGAATCCTGTTCCTCCACAACCAGCGAAAAATTACCATAACCATTGGTGAGGGTTCCACGATAATTTTGCAGTACCAATACCTGGGCAAATGGCATTGGTTGTAATAACTCATCACTTACCCTTCCGGTAAACTGAATGAGCTTTTTCTCCTGTGATTCCGCGTTGGTTGCGGAAACTAGAAGCAATATAGTAATTGAGGCCAAATACCATATGCGCAATTTGTGTACACCTACCAACTTATGGTTTCCCTTCATAAAAGTCAAAAGTATATAAAATATTTGTAATGTTGCCTTGAACGGTAGTTGTTAGTTCTACCTTGCTTGTTCAGTAAAAAAATGTTAATTTTAAATATTGGAATTAACAATTCTTAAAAACCTAAGTTCGCTATGTTCAGGGAAAAGGATTTGACCCTATTAAAAGAAAAGGGGATAACAGCCCGTGAAGCTGAATTGCAGATTGAATATCTCAAAAAGGGATTCCCTTTTATGAAATTATCCAAAGCTGCCACGATAAATCATGGAATACTTAAATTTAGTGACAACGATCTGAAGGATTTCACCAATGCCTATGATAAGGCCGGCGACCTGTTGAAAATTAAATTTGTTCCTGCTTCTGGTGCAGCTACGCGAATGTTTAAAGCCTTATTTGAATTTGACGAATTTTTTAAACAATCGGATTACGATGCCAGGATTCTGTCAAAAGAAGCATATAAACATGTAAAGGAATGTTTTGACCGCATCGGCGAATTTGCCTTCAGCAGTTTACTGTATACGGCTCTTGATAAAAAAGGGTATAAGGCAGATGAACTTCTAAAAAAGAAGGATTATCACCATGTGCTGGCTGCATTACTTGGAGAAGAGGGCCTGAATTATGGTAACATGCCGAAGGGACTGCTTGCTTTTCACCGGTACAATGAAGAGGTTAGAACTGCGGTTGAGGAGCATCTTGTAGAAGGATCGGGTTACGCCCGCAATAAGGATAACCGTATATTTATTCACCTAACCGTTTCTCCTGAACACAGAACAGGTTTCGAGAAACTGTTGAAAAAGGTGCTCAGGAAATATGAAGATATTTTTCATGTTACTTTTGATATCAGTTATTCAATCCAGAAACCTTCAACGGATACACTGGCTATAGACGATAAAAATGAACCTTTCAGGGAAACAAACGGTTCCCTTCATTTCAGACCGGGGGGGCATGGTGCCTTGTTGGAGAATCTGAATGAACTGGATGCGGATATCGTTTTCATCAAGAACATTGATAATGTTTGTCACGATAAGAATAAAGGAGATACATATATTTACAAGAAGGCATTGGCCGGATTGTTGATCACCTGCCAAAAGAGGGTTTTCGGATATATAGAAAAGCTGAATCAATCGACAGCCGTTACTCCTGAACTGATTCAGGAGATCGGCAGGTACCTGGGCACTGACCTGGGAACAACAATAAATCCTAAAATGTTGGCGCAAACAGACCAGGCTAAAAGCTATCTGATGGGCAAACTTAATCGTCCCATTCGGATATGCGGGATGGTCAAAAATGTGGGAGAACCGGGAGGAGGTCCATTCTGGACCATGAATACTGACGGAACCATGACACTGCAAATAGTCGAATCATCTCAGGTAGATCATCATGATCCCGAACAGGAGGCTATATTGCAAAGCGCCACCCATTTCAACCCTGTGGATCTGGTATGTGGCATCCGTGATTACAAGGGAAAAAAATTCAATCTGATGAGTTTCCGGGATCCCAATACAGGCTTTATCAGCAAGAAGTTCAAGAATGGCAAGCCGCTTAAAGCACTCGAATTACCCGGGCTCTGGAACGGCTCGATGTCAAACTGGAATACGGTTTTTGTTGAAGTGCCCATGTCTACCTTTACCCCCGTTAAAACGGTTCATGACTTACTGAGGCCTGAACATCAACAAAAATAGGATGATTATAGCCGTAAATGCCCGCCTTTTATTACATGATAAGTTGGAAGGAATAGGCAGGTTCACAAACGAGACCCTGAAAATCATTACCAGGGACCACCCCGAACATGAATTCATATTTATTTTCGACAGGCCCTATTCACCAGAATTTATATTTTCAAAAAACGTTACTCCTGTTGTGCGGTTTCCCCCTGCACGCCATCCCTTATTATGGTATTTGTTTTTCGAATGGTCGATTCCCGGTGTTTTGCGAAAGTATAAGGCTGATCTGTTCCTCTCTCCCGACGGGTGGCTTTCCCTCCGTTCAAAAGTCAGATCCCTGCCGGTTATTCATGATCTTAATTTTTTCCACCTTCCGGAATTTATTCCGTGGCACATACGGCTGTATTATAAATATTTTTTTCCCCGCTTTATAAAAAAGGCGGGCAGAATTGCCACAGTTTCACAATTCAGCCGGATGGATATTATCACCAGGTTTAATTATGATCCGCAAAAAATTGATGTTGTATACAATGGCGCCAATTCGAAATTTAAACCAATCGAGGAAGCAGTGCAGGGTAAGACCAGGGAGGATTTTTCCGGGGGATGTCCTTATTTTTTATTTATCGGACTCATTCATCCCAGGAAAAATCTTACCCGGCTAATTAAGGCGTTTGATGGATTTAAGCAATCGGTAAACAGCAATGTGAAATTGCTTGTTGTAGGTTCGCGCAAATGGTGGACACCCGATATGCAGGAGGCCCTGGAATCATCTTATTTTAAGGATGATATTGTTTTCACAGGGAGGGTAAAAGATTCCGACCTGAGAAAGATATTAGCTTCGGCTCTTGCATTGGTATATGCTTCTCATTTCGAAGGATTTGGTATTCCAATCCTTGAAGCGATGTATTGCGATATTCCGGTAATTACTTCTGCTGTTTCTTCATTGCCGGAGGTGGGAGGAGATGCCGTACTGTATGTTGATCCCACCTCGGTTGATTCGATCAGGCAGGCCATGGTGACCATGTTTTGCGATAGCAATCTGCGAAAAGAACTGATTGCCAGGGCCCGTATTCAACGTGAAATTTTTACCTGGGAAAAGACTGCCGATCTGTTATGGAAAAGCATTGAAAAATGCTTATAATCAGCAATAAAACATTAGAAACGTCTGTTTCCGCCTCTTTCTTTATCTCTGAAACCACCGCCGTTTTCTCTGCGTCCACCTTCAGTTTTTGGCCTGGCTACAGAAACAGTGATTACTTTACCATCATATTCAGCATGGTCAAGTTCTTCAATCGCCTTTTTAGCTTCTGTTTCAATACTCATTTCTACGAAACCGAAACCTCTTGATTTGCCGGTGTATTTATCTGTAATAACGCGGGCAGAAGTAATTTCACCATATTCTTCAAACAACTGCTTCAAGTCCTCATCATTAACTCTAAAACTCAAATTCGAAATAAAAATATTCATACTAAAAATGTTAAATGATTACTGTGTTGAGTTTTAAATAGAAGTCAATGATAATAATGATCGGATTCAAAAATCAAAACTAAGTATTGATTGTCTGTTTAACTCAAATCGAGTGCAAAGCTACAATAAAAATCCGGAAATCTTTGATAGTTGCCGTTTTTAAAAAGCGGAATTGATGCCTGTCAGGAGGAACAAGGATTATATTTAAACATTTTGCTAATTTTGGGGTCTTATATTATTAATTCATTTTTTTCAACAATATAGTTCATTAATCGGTCTGAAAGATGCCATTAACAATTCCGGATAAACTGCCTGCCATAAAAATCCTTGAAGAGGAGAATATTTTCGTCATGCGGAAGACGACCGCTATTCACCAGGATATTCGTCCGTTAAAGATTGTTATTCTGAACCTGATGCCGGTTAAGATTACAACAGAAACCCATATTTTGAGGCTTTTGTCGAATACCCCCCTGCAGGTTGAGGTGACACTTTTGCATACCTCCGTGCATATTTCCCGTAATACTCCTGCCGATCACCTTAAAACCTTCTATAAAACTTTCAGGCAAATTAAAAATCATAAATATGACGGGATGATCATTACAGGGGCACCCATTGAACATCTCGATTTTGAAGAAGTGGATTATTGGGAAGAGATGAAGGATATCATGGACTGGGTGAAATACAATGTCACCTCCACCATGTTCATTTGCTGGGGAGCCCAGGCCGGTCTGTATCATTATTACGGTATTCCTAAATACCCGTTGCCCAAGAAAATGTTTGGTATATTCCCGCACCAGGTATCAAATCCCAAAATACCCCTTGTTCGCGGATTTGATGAAGAATTCCTTGCCCCTCATTCACGTCATACCGAGATAAGAAGGAACGATATCAGTATGATACCTGACCTTCAGCTTGTATCTGAATCCCCGGGGGCAGGGGTTTATATTGTAATGACTCATGACGGAAGACAAATTTTCGTAACTGGCCATTCCGAATATGATCCTGATACCCTGAAAGATGAGTACGAAAGGGATATGAAAAAGGGACTGCCAATTGATCTGCCTGTGAATTACTTCCCGGAAAACGATCCTACCAGGCCACCCATGGTAATGTGGAAAAGCCATGCTAACCTTCTTTATTACAACTGGCTGAATTATTATGTTTACCAGGCCACTCCGTTTGATATTAACGAAATCAAGTAGGGACAAGTGACAAGAGACAAGTGACGAGTAGGGGATTTGTTGATTACCTCTTCCTCCTCTCCGCAATCAGACCCCTGCAATAATCAATCATGTCATGATCCAGATTCTCCCAGGGCATGGGTTTCCTGGCCTGTATATCCGAAAACCTGATCTTATGCGAAACGGGTTCATCATGGGAGAGTCCGGTTTCGGTTCCATAATAAAGAATGGGAGGCTGGGGGAGTGAAAACTGGAATTTCAACGCTGCTTTCAGCTTATCACGGTTCTGGCCAGCGTCATACAGAAACCGGTTCATATCATGGTTTTCAACGAATGAAGGCAGAAAATACCCTGCAGGAAAATGCCTGTAATGATCCAACATGACAGCGCTGAGTTTTTGCCTGAACTGTCCCGGATCATCCTTCCATGCTATATATTCTGTAATCCTGTGCCTGAAAAAGAAATCGAGTACGCCATGAAATTCCGTACTATATTCGTGCTGTATCTCCCAGGGCTTCATACTGAACATCCATCGAAAGTATTTACGGCGGATTCGGATTGTTTTCAGCATGTTGCGGTTTATTCCGTCAAGCCATGCTTCGCCGATCAATACAGCTTCAGGATTAGCAAGACTAACCTCCCTTCTGAAATATTTCCAGAATTCGTGTGATGGACCAATGACATGGTCGAGCCGGAAGCCATCAATACCCAGGGATAACCAATGCCTTGCCGCGAGGGTTATATGATCCCTGGCGGGTGCGTAATCAAGGTTCATTTTGGGGAGGTCCCGAAAATGTAAGAAACAAGTATAAGTATTATTAAAATTATTGAAATAAAACCATTTGCGGTATGGACTTTTAGGATCATGTAACGCTTTGACAAAAAAAGGATGCTTCCAGGAACAATGGTTGGGTACAAAATCAAGCAATACCCGGATATTCATCCAATGCGCCTTTTTGATAAGATCGGAAAGTTCTTTTTCTGTACCAAACCGGCTATCTGTTGAATAAAAGTCTGTTATATGATATCCGTGATAAGCTGTGTTTTTGAATACCGGAGATAACCAGATCGTATTAACACCGAGATCCTTCAAATATGCCAAACGGTCATTCACGCCGGCCAGGTTCCCACCCATGAACTGTGGCTTCTTCCAGTTCCGGGATGTGTCGTATCCGGCAAAACGGTCTACCAGAATATG
>JBGSSA010000169.1:0-18920 GCA_041737295.1 Bacteroidales bacterium
TGGCCGAGATGTTGCGGATAAGCCGGTATCCCTCGTTATCCTTCACCCAGGTAGTGTCCTGCTGATTTTTGGTGATCACACAGAATACATAATCCCCGTGCGGGGCATTGACCAATACTACCTCTGAACGCGATTTGTCAACCGCACCCTGTTTTGAAGCTGACTGCACTGTGGGAGGAATTTGGGAAAGCGCCTCTCCGTTCCAGTAGCTTCGTGTGAGATGCCTGTATATTACTTCACTAATGGCAGGATTTACGATTTTGCCCTGGCGTATCATCAGCATCAGGGTGGCCATTTCTTTCGGTGTGGTTTGTCCCCATCCATATACTGCACGGGCCTGTTCCCTTCCGGGGGTGCGCGAGTTTACCCGTGTATAATGCAATCCCTGGTTTTCAAGCCAGGTGTTGATTTCAGTGCCGCTTCCGGCCATAGCCTGCAACCAGAGGCTTGCATGATTATCACTGAAAGTGATCATGTGGGTCATCAGATGCCTGACTGAAATATCTTCTCCGGGTGCAAAACGGCCCATGGCATCTTCCCCCTTCCATGGGTAATTGAGAGAATCGGGATAAAAATGTACCACACTGTCAGCACTAAGCTTTCCTGTTGAAATCTCATCCCAAAGGGTACACAGTATAGGCACCTTGATCATGCTGGCAGTTGGAAATACAGAATCTGCGTTGACGCCTGCCACAAGATTTTTTACCGGACTATAAGCGTAAATTCCCGCTACCCCGTGAAAACCTTGTACAGTTTTTTCAAGGATCTGCTGAAGGTTATCCGGGCGAATAAATGAAGCAGTAGAAAACAGTGCAAAAACACAGATCATCCAGATCCTGAAATTTTGCTTCATATTTTCTTCTTAGATGGACGCAAGCAGTTCCTTTACCTTATCGGCGATCATTTTTCCATCTGCCTTTCCGGCCAGTTCCTTAGACGCCATTCCCATCACCTTACCCATATCTTTTGGTGAACTGGCTCCGGCCCGGGCAATAATGTCCTTCAGGATAGGGATGAGTTCCCCTTCCGACATCTGTTTGGGCAGGTATTCCTCAATTATAGCCGCTTCATCTATCTCCTTCTGATAAAGGTCCATCCTGTTCTGCGTTTTGAATATTTCCGCAGATTCCCTGCGCTGTTTCACAAGTTTCTGAAGGATCTTCAGTTCAAGTTCAGGAGTTAGGTCATGGGTGGCAGATTCGGTTTTGGCCAGCAGAAGAGCAGTTTTTATAGCCCGAATTGATTCGAGGCGTTCTTTCTGTCGCGCCAGCATGGCGGTTTTCAGGTCGTCGGAGATTTTGTCGAAGAGTGTCATTTTAGTTGATGGTTGATAGTTGATGGTTGTTAGTTTTTAGGCTTCTGGGCTTCCGGGATACAGGATGATTTCATTTCATATGTTGGAAATCGTACAGACAAGCCATTGCCTTGTCTGTAAAACTGCAAAACTGCAAAACTTTTTTCTTGTCACTTGTCACTCGTCCCTCGTCCCTAATCCACGGCGCCATGAAGGTATGGATTTTCCTTGCTCAGCTTTACCTGGGAATTTTCATCGTCGGTAAGCGAGTATTTTGATACCTTCGTCTCTTCTGAAAACTTCTGTGGATCGAGTTGAATCTGTTTTCTTCTGAATGCCGGGGTATTTTCAAGTTCTTCAATATCCCTGTCCGATTGCTGCACGGATTGCTTGAGATCCCTTAGTTCCTCCTGGGTCTTTTTCATGGCATTTACCCTGTCGCTTGCCTTGCGGGCATCAATGGGTTTTCTTACCCTGCTGACATCCCTGATCACATCGTTATCCACTGCCTGCATATCAAACAGATCAAGGCTCCGCTGTGAGGCATGAGGGTTAGGCTTACCGGTCGGTCCATCCTTTAAAACCAGGATACGTTCTTCTTCTCCTTCGGGCAACGGACTTTCTTCGAGCGGAATCCTGTCGAGTTGCCGTTTACGGATATATAATTCCGGAATATTCCCGGCGCTGAATCCCGTGGCAATAATTGTAACACTTATTTTGTCTCCAAGGGCAGAATCCGTTCCATTACCCCAGATCAGGTCGGTATGAATGCCTGAACAATCTTTTACATAATCAATGATCTGTCCGATTTCATCCATTGTTACTTCCTCACCTCCTGAAATAACATTGAGCAGGATATTTTTAGCTCCCTTAATATCCGTATCATTCAGCAGGGGAGAGTTCAGCGCTTCTTTCACGGCATTGATCGCGCGACCTTCGCCCTGGGACATTCCTGTACCGAGAATGGACACGCCACTGTTTGTCATTACCGTTTTTACATCGGCAAAGTCAACGTTGATAAATCCGTGCACAGTTATGATTTCGGCAATGCCTTTAGCCGCAACCGCCAGCACATCATCTGCCTTGGCGAATGCTTCGGATAGCCGGAGGTCACCGTAGATTTGCCTGATTTTTTCATTGTTGATGATCAGCAACGAATCCACATGTTTTTCCAACTCGCCGATCCCTTCAAGAGCCTGGTTTACACGGCGGGGGCCTTCATTTTTAAAAGGAATTGTAACGATCCCGACTGTAAGGATTCCCATTTCTTTCGCCACTTTGGCAATTACCGGCGCAGCCCCGGTACCTGTTCCACCGCCCATCCCAGCTGTGATGAACAACATCCTTGTGTTCGCGGTGAGTATGTCTGCCATGTTATCCAGGCTTTCTATAGCCGCCTGCCGGCCCACTTCAGGCTTATTGCCGGCTCCACCGCCTTCCGTGAGGGAGGCGCCAAGTTGTATCTTGACCGGTACCGGGCTGTTTGCCAGGGCCTGGGCATCCGTATTGCAGACAATGAAATCCACATCCTTGATACCCTGCCGGAACATGTGATTTACGGCATTGCTTCCTCCGCCACCCACACCAAGGACTTTGATGATGGAGGACTTGTTTACAGGAAGTTCAAAATACATTAATTCTTCCATAACCTTAGGTTTAGATTAATTACATCTTTCTGTCTGTACCATCATCAAAAAATCCGTCAAAGGTATTTCTGATCGATTCGATAAAGCCTCCCATTTTTCTGGGTCCCTTTGATTCCTTGACATCATTTATTTCTTCCTTTTCGTCCACAAATTCCGGGATGAGCTCCTTTGCCTCCGGTTCAGCCGCAGGTTCCGGAATAGCATTTTCAAATCCCTTCAGCAGCAATCCCACGCTGGTTGAATACATCGGGTGATTTACCTCCTTCAGATCATTGCCCACTAGTTGCACATCCGGTTTTCCAATTCGGACATCCAGACCGGTACGATACTTTACAA
This sequence comes from Bacteroidales bacterium, assembly GCA_041737295.1. Classification (GTDB taxonomy): domain Bacteria; phylum Bacteroidota; class Bacteroidia; order Bacteroidales; family UBA10428; genus UBA5072. The sequence goes on from JBGSSA010000169.1 coordinate 3,277, forward strand.
GTTGAGGAAGGTGCCTCATTAAAGAGCCACCGCCGGTAAGAACTATACCTGCCGTGAGCTTTTCCATGCAATCCGATTCTTCAAGCTGGTAGATCACGGCATCAATGATCTCCTCCATCCTCGACTGTATTATATATGCCAGGCTTTTTATTGAAACCTCCTTGGGTTCGCGACCACTGATACCCGGCACGGCAACTACTTTTCCTTCCTCGGCCAGGTCGCCCAGTGCAGATCCGTACTGGATCTTAAGGAGTTCAGCATGTTTATTCAGGATCGAACATCCTTCCATCACATCCTTTGAGATGACATTTCCCCCGAAAGGAATAACAGCAGTATGTTTGATGATATCATCATAGTAAACTGCCACGTCCGTCGTGCCTCCGCCAATATCAACCAGGGCTACTCCTGCTTCCACTTCCTCCTCTGTTAATACAGCTGCCGATGAAGCCAGGGGTTCCAGGATCATTTGTTTTACCTGGATGCCAACCCGGTTTACACACCTTTCTATGGTCCGGGCTGATGTAGTCTGGCCAATCACAATATGGTAGTTTCCTTCAAGGCGCTTGCCAAACATGCCGATTGGATTTTTGACTCCTGCCTCACTGTCCACAAGATAATTCTGAGGCAACACATGAATTATTTCTTCCCCGGGTTGAATGGATATCTTATACATCTCAGCCAACAGGCGGTCTGTATCGCTTTTCGTGATTTCTTCCTCGTATGAATCCCGAAGTATATATCCCCGGTTCCTCAAACTTTTAATATGCTGGCCAGCTATCCCCACATAGGCTTCCTTGATCGTAAAACCTACCTGTTTCTGCACCTCTTCCACCGTATAGCGGATGGCACCCACCGCCTCTTCGATGTTCAGAACAACTCCCCTTTTAACCCCTTTCGAAGGGGTTTTACACATCCCTATGATTTCGAGCTTTCCGCTCTCATTAAGCCTCCCGACGATGGTCACAATTTTAGTTGTGCCTATGTCAATAGCTGCTAGTATGTTATTCCGTTGCCTCATGTTATTGGTTTTTAGTACAAACTACCTGGTTTTTATATTTTAGGCTAATACGCTGGTATTGATTCCAGCCGATTTTATTGAAACCTTTCAGATACAATAGTTTTAGGTTATCAAATTTTTCCTGTAAATTGTCAATGCCGCCAAGTTCAATGACCTGTGAACCCACACGGGGGATCAGTTCAAATTCATATCGTCCGTTAACATAAATCTGTTCAATCTGGGAATTCCAGAATTTATCATCGCGAATAAAGGTGACAAGCCTGTATACATCATAAATTGTCCTCTTAGCTGCCGGCAGGGAATCATGCTTAACATTAAATATATTCAGTGTCTGGTTGACCTGGAAGGGCTCGGAAATATTTCCATTTACTACAAGAACATACGGACTGAAATTGGAGGACAGGGGAATGATATTTCCTAATTCGTCGAGATAATAGCCTTGCCCCATCCGGTTGTAAATTCGTACAAAAGGAGATTTCTGCCTTACCTCGAGATGGAGGATCCCCGGCTCCGTTATATATGCTTCTGCAGTACTGATGATCTGACGTGACATCAGTAATTTTTCTATACCTTCCAGATCAATTGAATTTGAAGAAACACCCGATAACTGAAATTTATGCCTGTCGAGATATTTCCGTATCTCGGCCACATGAACGAATTCATTCTGTATGCTGTCTGCAATCCTTATTTTTACAGCACTTACATGCTGCAATTTTTCCTTATCGGATATAAAGCCAATGACGATCACAAGATAAACTGCGACTGACACTATAAATAATATGTTTTTTATCCGTTTCATGAATCCAGTCGCTGTAATAATAAATTTCTAATGGGTTCCACCATCTTATCGATATCCCCAGCGCCCAATGTAATCAATACTTCCAGTTCTGTTTTTTTCAAAAGTCCCGGCAAATTATCCCGTTCACAAATCCGTTTGTCCGTGATTTTCACCTTGTCTAGTATCAGCTGTGACGTTACCCCTTCAATAGGAAGTTCCCGCGCAGGATATATTTCAAGCAGGATGAGTGAATCAAGCAGGTTCAGACTTTCGGCAAATTCATCAGCCAGGTCCCTTGTGCGTGTATATAAATGGGGCTGAAAAATGCCTGTAAGCTTTTTATCCGGATAAAGGTTCCGGAGTGAGCGGATCGTGGCTTCTATTTCCTGCGGATGATGTGCATAATCATCAATATAGGCCAGCTTTTCCGTTTTAATGTGATACTCAAACCGGCGCTGAATGCCTGAAAAGTTTTCCATAGCCTTCCGGATGCCATCGTGTGGCAAGCCCAACAAGACAGCAATTGAACAGGCAGCTACCGCATTTTCCACATTCACCAGGCCGGGATGGACAAGGGTAATATCTGACAGTTTGATGCCGGGTCCGGTCAGATCGAAATAATACTGCCTGTTTTTCAGGCGGATATTTTCGGCATAAAAATCGCTTATGCCTTGTAAGGAATATGTGAATGCCTTCTCAGGACGCGAACCCGGCAATATAGGCAGCCCATGTTTCATGAGCAGGATTCCCGATTTGTCAGTCTGGGCCACAAACTGGTTAAAGGCCACATGCAGTTCAGCCAGGTCTCCATAAATATCAAGATGATCTGCATCCATTGCGGTAACCACTGTCGCCCAGGGAAACAACCGGAGAAATGACCGGTCGAACTCATCTGCTTCAGCAATTACCCAATCGCTGTGGGGCTGCAAAACAAGGTTGCTGTTGAAATTCCGTGATATGCCCCCCAGAAAGGCGTTGCACCCGGGTCCTGCATTTGCCATAAGATGGGCAATCATTGTAGATACGGTGGTTTTCCCGTGGGTACCGGCAACCGCAATTGTTTTCTTGTTTCTTGTTATAAAACCGAGAATTTCCGATCTTTTAAACAGCTGGAAATGATGTGATCTGAACCATTCCAGTTCCGAATGATCAGGAGGTACTGCCGGGGTAAGGACGGTTAGTGTATTTTCAGGAGACCGGTATGCTTCAGGGATCAGATTGATGTCATCTTCATAATGAATATCAATACCTTCTTTTTCAAGCAGCAGGGTTAATTCTGTTGAGGTGCGGTCATAACCGGCAACATGCATTCCATTTGCCTTGAAATAGCGGGCAATGGCGCTCATTCCGATACCTCCTATTCCCAGGAAGTAAACTTGTTTTATGTTATCGAGGTCAATCACCTTGTGTTGTCAGTTTCATGATTTCGTCCACTATTTTTGAAGCTGAACCCGGAAGGGCCATTTTTCTGCAGTTTTCTCCCAGTGAAATTTTCAGCTCTTCACTGTTCATAAGGGAAAGGGCCTCATTTACCAATTTTTGCGGAGCATCACTGTCCGTAATCATAAGTGCAGCCTCCTGTTGAACCAGGGCCATTGCATTTTTCGTCTGGTGGTCTTCTGCCACATTCGGCGAAGGCACAAGGATTACAGGCTTTCCTACCAGGCACAATTCTGAAATGGTACCGGCACCTGCCCTCGATATTATTATGTCGGCCAGGGTATAGGCCAGGTCCATACGGTTGATAAAATCGAAGCACCGGATATTTTTCAGCTGCATGGGGGCGATTGCCTCCTGGATGCGGGTGTAATATAGCTTTCCGGTTTGCCACAGCACCTCAATATTGGCATTTTCCAATTCCCTGATGCCTGCCAGTATGCTGTTGTTAATCGTACGGGCACCCAGGCTGCCCCCCAGGATAAGCAATACCGGTTTGTCGCCGGATATCCCGAAGAAACCGGAAGCTTCCGGCCTTTTCACATCGGTAAGGATGACTTCTTCGCGCACCGGGTTTCCGGTAAGAACGATCTTTTCAGCAGGAAAGTACCTTTCCATCCCGGCGTAGGCAACACAAATTTTGGCGGCGTTGCGTGCCAGCAACCTGTTTGTTACCCCGGCATAGGAATTCTGCTCCTGTATGAGCGTGGGTATATTTCTCATTGAGGCCATTCTGAGCAGGGGTCCGCTCGCATATCCCCCCACACCGATGACAACCCCGGGTTTGAAAGATTTTATAATACGCCTGGCTTTCACAAGGCTGACCATCAATTTATAAATGACAACCAGATTTCTGAAGCCGACCTTACGCTGTAACCCTTCAACCGGCAGGCCAATGATCGGATAGCCGGCAGCCGGGACTTTTTCCATTTCCATTCTTCCGAGTGCCCCCACAAAAAGAATTTTGGCATCGTGATCTCTTTTTCGGATCTCGTTTGCTATGGAAAGGGCCGGAAAAATATGCCCACCCGTGCCGCCGCCGCTAATTATGTACTTCTTCTCCATTCGGTTGGGTTTGTTCGGTTACAAGGGATTCCGTTACTTCCTGCTGTTGCTTTATGCCGCGGCTGACACTCTGTATGATGCCCAGCGCCACACAGGTGAATAAGAGCGACGATCCTCCCATGCTTATCATGGGCAGCGGCTGACCTGTAACAGGAAGCAGGTTTACCACCACAGCCATATTGATGATGGCCTGGAAGGTAATCATAACTGCCAGGCCTATGGCAAGAAAGGCCGGAAAGGTGCGGGAGCTCTTCTTGACAAGTACCGCGCACCTGAACAACAGCCACAGGTATAGCACCAGGACTGCAATTCCACCTACAAGGCCATATTCTTCAATGATGATAGCATAAATAAAATCGGAGTAAGGATGCGGAAGAAAATTCCGTTGTATGCTCTTTCCCGGCCTGAGTTTCACGAGACCCCCGCTCACAATGGCAATCTTTGCCTGGCTTACCTGGTAATTATCACTGCCGTCAGAACTCGTGTAGTTTTCAATACGATTCTTCCAGGTACCGATCCGGCCCGGCCAGTCGTGCGAGAGTGCAACTGCAATGAAAGAGCCCAACAGCAAAATGATCACACCGACCATCCCAAACAGGTGTTTCAGGTTGATCCGGCCAATGAACATAAGAATAAATGCAGTCGCAAAAATCAGCATCGAGGTGGATAAGTTGGCTGGAAGCACCAGAACGCAAACCAGCATCAGGGGAACGATGATGGGTTTGAATGCGGTTTTGAAATCCTTGATGTTATCCTGTTTTTTTGCCAGGATACGGGCTATATACATTACAATGGCCAGTTTGGCAATATCCGACGTCTGAAAAGTGAGGCCCAGCCCGGGCACACTGAGCCAGCGGGATGCCTGGTTACGGGTAACCCCGTAAATAAGGGTGACTATAAGCAGGGGAATGGCCAGAACCAGCAGAACCTGGGCTATGCGGGAGAAATATTTATAAGGTATAAGATGTGTAACATACGTAATGACAATTCCCATGGCCAGAATGGTGGCGTGCTTCAGGATATAGTAACTGGTGTTGCCCCCCTGGAAACGGTATGCCAGTGACCCTGTGGAGCTGTATACTGCCAGCAGGGAAAATATGGATAGCAGCAGGATCACTATCCATATCACGGGGTCACCTTTGAAGTATTTTTTGAACATTCCGGTTTTTTAGTTGATAGTTTTCCGTGGGTTACCACCCACGGTTATCGAGATCTTACCCCTTCGGGGTTTTCCATACTCAATACTCATATCTCCATTCTCATTTCTCATTTCTCCTTACTCCATACTCCATACTCCTTACTCCTTACTCCTTACTCCTCTTCACAGCTCCCGTACATAGTTCTTAAACTGCCTGCCCCTGTCTTCGTAATTCTCAAACAGGTCGAAGCTGGCGCAGGCGGGAGACAGCAACACCGTATCCTCTTTTTTTCCTAACCTGTATGCAGCCTGAACGGCCTCTTTCATTGACCGGGTATCCACTATTTCAGGGATCACCCCGTCAAAAGCCTTGTGCAACTTTGAATTATCGACACCGAGACATACGAGGGCTTTTACCTTCGATTTTACCAGATCCATAAGTTCATTGTAATCATTACCCTTGTCGGTTCCGCCGGCAATCCAGATTACCGGAGTTGTCATGCTTTCAAGTGCATACCAGGTGGAGTTCACATTAGTAGCTTTCGAATCGTTAATAAAATCAATGCCATGTACCTTGACGAATCGTTCCAGGCGATGTTCAACCCCTGTAAAATCCATAAGGCTTTCACGGATAATAGGCTTTCTGATCTTCAAAACGCTTCCTGCAATTCCTGCCGCCATAGAATTATAAACATTGTGTTTTCCTTTCAGGGCGAGTTCTGCCAATGACATTTCAAACTGATCGTCATCCACCTCGATCTTCATCATATCACCTTCAATGTAAGCTCCCGGCTGGCGGGTTTCTTTCAGGGTAAAGCCAAGCTGTTTTGCCTTCAAGACGATCTTTTCGAGCTCCCTGATTGTGATCTCATCATCCGAACAGTACACGAAAAAATCTTCCTCGCTCAAATTCCGGCTGATTCTCAGTTTTGAATCCACATAATTCTGAATATTATAGTCATAGCGATCGAGGTGATCAGGAGTAATGTTCAACAGGATCGCAATGTCAGCCTTGAATTCGAACATGCCGTCGAGCTGAAAACTGCTGAGTTCGATTACATAGTAATCATAATTCTCAGTGGCAACCTGCAGGGCAAAGCTTTTGCCTATATTACCCGCCAGGCCCGCATTCATTCCTGCCTTTCGCAGCATATGATGGATGAGGGATGTTGTGGTTGTTTTTCCATTTGAACCGGTTATACAGATCTTTTTTGCCTGGGTATACCGGCCGGCAAATTCAATTTCTGAAATGATCTTGATGCCCTTCTTACGGATTGCAATGACGATATCTGATTTTTCTGAAATGCCCGGACTTTTGATCACTTCATCGGCATTCAGGATTTGCCGTTCCGTATGTTTGCCTTCTTCCCATTCAATTTCATAATTGAATAACAGTTCTTTGTAAGTATCCTTAATCCTTCCGGAATCAGATACAAAAACTTCAAAACCTTGTTTTTTAGCCAATACAGCTGCTCCGGCTCCGCTTTCTCCAGCACCAAGGATGACAATTCGTTTTTCCATTTTTATCTGATTTTAAGGGTAACAATCGTGACTATAGCCAATAAGATGCCTACAACCCAAAACCGGGTTACGATCTTAGGCTCAGGATAATTGAGTTTCTGGAAATGATGATGAAGGGGCGACATCAGGAAAATTCTTCTCCCTTGTCCGAACCGCATACGGGTAAATTTAAACCAGCTTACCTGGAGGACCACGCTAAGACTTTCAGCAACAAATATTCCACACAGCAACGGAATTAGCAGTTCCTTGCGGATGAGGATGGCAAATACGGCAATTATACCTCCGATAGCCAGGCTTCCGGTATCACCCATGAATACCTGGGCGGGATAGGAATTGTACCACAGGAATCCGATAAGAGCACCGATGAATGCGGAAATATATACTACCAATTCACCGGTACTGGGGAGGTACATAATGTTCAGGTAATCAGAAATAATGGCATTGCCCGAAACATAGGCCAGGATACCAAGGGTAAGCCCGATGATCGCGGATGTCCCCGCCGCGAGTCCATCCAGCCCATCGGTGAGATTGGTCCCGTTCGAAACAAAGGTAATCAGGAATATTACTGCAAGGATCACAACCACCCAGGCCCATTTGGCAGCCTTATCACCAAGGAACCATACCAGCGTGGCATAGTCAAACTCATTATCTTTAAAAAAGGGCATATTCACCTTTGTAGATTTTACTTCGCGCGTTACATAGGTAATCGTTGATTTTTCACCTTCCTCTCCTTTCACCGTGCGTGTGATAGGCACTCCATGCATATTGAGCACTTTTTCCCTGGCCACAATATCGTCATGAAAGTGAAGTGTAAGGCCGACAACCACGCCTGCAATGATTTGCGCGAACACCTTGAATTTTCCCCGCAACCCTTCCTTGTTCTTTTTAAATACCTTTATATAGTCATCAATAAACCCGATAGTGCCCAGCCAGACTGTAATGAAAATCATCAGCAGTATATAGATGTTTCTCAGATTCCCAAAAAGTACAACCGGAATGATGATCGAGGCATGAATGATCAATCCGCCCATTGTAGGAGTGCCCTTTTTCTGCATCTGTCCCTCAAGGCCCAGATCACGTATGGTTTCCCCTATCTGTGCCATTTGCAATTTGCGGATGATCACCTTTCCATACAGCATGGAAATAAGTAATGAGGCAATAATGGCCATACCGGACCTGAAGGAAAGATAATTAAACAGGCTGGCGCCGGGGAAATCGTATTGATCCAGATAATTGGCTAAAAAGTATAGCATATTACTACGGATTAGAATTAGGTGATTTTATACCAAACAATTCCGATACCACTTCCCGATCGCTGAAGTGGTGTTTGACACCTCTTATCTCCTGGTAAGTTTCATGTCCTTTTCCCGCGATCAGAATAATATCTCCTTTTTTTGCAATCATACAGGCTGTTTTGATGGCTTCACGCCGGTCGGTCTGGATGATCGTATTCCTGAGCATTTGTTCGTTTAAGCCTGATTTCATGTCATTGATGATATCGGCAGGTTCTTCGTCACGGGGATTATCGGATGTAAGGATCAGCCTGTCACTCATTCCGGCCGCTACTTTCGCCATTTCCGGCCGCTTGGTCTTATCGCGGTTGCCACCGGCACCGATCACGGAAATCACCTGTTCTGTCCCTTTTTTGATCTGCCCGATGGCTTTCAGCACATTTAATATGGCATCCGGGGTATGGGCATAGTCAATAACAGCCGTAACGCCTTGTTCGGAACGTAAATATTGAAACCGGCCTTCCACGGTATCAAGGGAACTTAGTACACGCAATGTTTCTTCCCTGTCCTGGCCCAGCAATACGGCTGATGTATATACAGCAAGGAGGTTGTATGCATTAAATTCACCGATAAACCGGGTCCAGAGTTCATGGTCATCAATATTGAGCAAGGTTCCGTTCATATGACTTTCCATGATGCGGGCCTTAAATTCAGCCATAGTGCGGATCCCGTAATAATGGACCGATGCCCGGGTATTTTGCACCATTACGCTTCCGTTCCGGTCATCTGCATTGATACAGGCAAAGCTTCCTGCCGGCAGATTGTCGAAAAACAGTTTTTTGGCCTTCAGGTATTCATCAAAGGTTTTATGATAATCGAGGTGGTCATGGGTGATATTTGAAAAGATGCCCCCTGCAAATTTCAATCCGGCCACCCTTTTTTGTGCCAGGGAATGGGAACTGACTTCCATAAAAACATATTCGCAACCTGCGTCAGCCATTTCTTTCATGATACGGTTAAGCTGCACCGGATCAGGTGTTGTATGAGTTGCTTCAACCGTTGAATTACCTATATAATTGCGTATTGTGGTAAAACACCCTGATTGATGTCCCAGTTCCATAAATAGCCGGTGAAGGAGTGTAATGGTGGTTGTTTTTCCATTCGTACCTGTTATTCCGACCAGCCTGAACTTACCCGATGGATTGTCATAAAAGGCGGAAGCCAGGTAGCCCAATGCATAGGCAGAATCTTTAACACGAACTATGCATGCTCCTTCAGGAATGTTATCCGGTATGCGCTCGCATACTACAGCGGCTGATCCGGCTGCCAATGCTGAAGATATATAATCATGCCCGTCGGATTTCGTACCGCTGACGGCAACAAAGAGCACACCGGGCGCTGCTTTTCGCGAGTCAAAGGTGATGTCTGACAGGGCTGTCCGGGTATTTCCCGTAACCTCTTCAGTTTTCAACCCGTGTAATATGTCGGACAGGTTTACCATACCTTAAATAAAACTCATTTCGAGAATAATCTGATCTCCTTTTCTGACGGGTGATCCGGGGCCAATGGACTGGCTGCGGACACTTCCCCTTCCGATGATCCTGACCCGCAAACCGGCATTTTCAAGCAGGTATATTGCATCTTTTGCTCCCATCGATACCACATTCGGCACCAGGCCGGAAACAATCTTGCGGCCGTTCAGGGCAATTGCATCATTTTGTTTTTCTGTGGTCACCCATTCCGAATCAATCCTTTTATTTTCAATGGGTACATCAAGTTGCCTCAGCACATGCTTAATTTCGTCGCGATTTCCCGTTTTTGAAAACGGGAGGTCAGCGGGAATTTCCTCATTTTCAGCTACAACAGGATGCATACCGGTAGATGTGGCATAAACCTTCCTTGCAATTTCGAGAAATACGGGTCCGGCAACCACGTTTCCGAAGTAAACATTCCGCGACGGGGAGTTTACAACCACAATGCAGGAATACTGGGGATCATCAGCCGGAAAATATCCTGCAAAAGAAGCCTGGTAACTTACAACGCCCCTTATCCTGTAACTGCCGAATTTGTTGTTGAATATCTGGTTTGTACCTGTTTTACCCGCGATCTTGATTTGAGGGTTATTGAGGTTTTTGGCGGTTCCGATTTCCACTACCCCTTCCAGTACCTTCCTTGCTTTCCGGATGGTAGACTTCGAACAGATGGACGATTGAAGTACTTCGGGGCCGAACCGTTTAACAAGGCTCCCATGATAGCGGATCTCTTTTACAAACCGGGGTTTTACCATCTTACCGTTGTTGGCAATGGCATTATAAAATGTCAGGGTTTGCAGCGGTGTGATCTTTACCTCATACCCGTGAGCGATCATGGCAAGGGAAATACCCGACCAGTGTTTATCACCCGGATAGCCAATTTCAGGTTTCCCTTCTCCTTTCAGATCGATCCCCAGTTTTTCATTGAGCCGCATGGCATAAAGCCGGTCGATAAATTGGGATGGTTTGTCCTTGTATGCATCTGTGATGATTTTCGCCATGCCTACATTGGAGGAGAATTCAAAGATATTTTCAACAGAGGTCCTGCCAAGCCCGCCATGATCATGTGAATCATCGCGGATCGTATGGTCATAATATTTAAATGTACCGTCCCCGGTATCGATTGTATCATCGAGTTCAACTATATCATCCTCCAGGGCTGCTATCAGGGTAGCCAGTTTAAAAGTGGATCCTGGCTCGCTGCTTTCGCTGATGGCATAATTCTGTATTTCACGGTAATAACCACGGGCATCTTTTCCCAGGTTTACCATGGCCTTCACCTCACCGGTTTTCACCTCCATCACCACCACCGTGCCATGATCCGCATCCTGGGAAATTAATTGCCGCATCAGGGCATTCTGGGCAACATCCTGTAAATTGACATCGATCGTGGTAATAATATCCTCACCATCTCTGGGTTCAATTTCATTACGTTCATTCATGGGCATCCAGACATCTCCATTCAGTCGTTGCATAAGACGGAGGCCCTGGGTTCCGGCAAGGTAGTCGTTGTAAGCTCCCTCGATGCCAACCAGGTTTCCGTTTTCATCTTTTGACGTATAGCCGATTAATCTTGCAGCCAGGTCCTGGTGGGGCCTTACCCGCCTGTTTTCCTGCATATAGATAAGCCCGCCCTTAAACCTGCCAAGCCGGAAAATCGGAAATGTTTTTAGCTTTTTTAGCTGGATATAGTTGACGCCTTTTTTGATCATGTAATACCGGTTGCCCTGGCGGCGTGCATTAACAATTCCCTGCTTGTAGGAAGCTGCCGATTTATCGCCAAAAAGGCGGGACAGGCACATGGCCAGGGAATCAATTTTTTGCCTGAACATCCTGTCAGTCAAATTCTCGCACCGGGTGTCAAAATGAATTTCATAGTACGGCACTGAACTGGCCAGAAGCCTCCCGTCAGAAGCATAAATACTTCCCCTGTCGGCCTCAATGTTCATTGTCTTCAGTGAAAAAGAATTTGCCTGGTCCATCCATTTCTGCTTTTCAAAAACCTGCAGGTAGAATATACGCCCGACAATGACAAGCCCGATCAGAAGAAATGCCAGATATACTACTGTTACCCTGCGCAATATTTCTTTCTTTATCGACATCTTGTTTTTTTATCTTCTTATTTTTTTGGGAGGAACCATCGATTCTTTAAGGCCCATGTTTTTTGATGCCACAAGTGACGCCACTTCCGAAGGCCTGCTAATATTCATTAATTCCGAAGTGATCGTGATCTCCTCCGAACGGAGATTTCCCACCTCTGTTTTCATTTCACTGATCTTTCGAACCATACGTTCTGCATGGAAACGATTTCCGATGTAAATGATCCCCAGAAACGTGAGAAAAAGTACAAAGGGCAACTGCCTGAGCACATTTTCGCGAACCAGGATCGTGCCATCAAGCAGTTCCCTGATTTTGAAGCCTTGTATTACCTGCTCCTCATGTGCACCCGCAGCCTCTTTTAAAGGAGGCGTTTCCATTTGAGGGGTCTGTTCCATATCCTCTGCCTTAAGATCTTCAAAATCTATATTTCGGTTATGCATACTCATTCCTTCATTTTTTTTCGGCAATTCTTAACCGGGCGCTGCGAGCCCTGGGATTTTCAAGCACCTCCTGCTCACTTGCAGATACCGGCTTTCTGGTGAGCAATTCAAAAGGCTCAGGACCATGTCCGTAAATATCAGTTGCAGGTTGTTCCGTTGTATTTCCCCAGCGGATGAAATTCTTCACCATCCGGTCTTCCAATGAATGGTAGCTTATCACAACCAGCCTTCCTCCGGGCCTGAGTATCTCAAGCGCACCCTTCAGCATATCCTCGAGGTTTTCAAGCTCACGGTTCACTTCAATGCGGATTGCCTGGAATACCTTTGAAAAGAACTGGTTTTCGGCTTGTCTTGGCGCCAGTTTCTCAATACACCCGATCAGTTGGGAGGTAGAGACGATACGCTGTGATGCGCGTGATCTTTCAATCGACGCCGCCAGCCGGGGCGCTTCCCGTAGCTCCCCATAATCGCGGAAAAGCCGTATCAGCTTCGGCATTTCATATTCGTTGATTATGGTTTCAGCCGTAAGATTCCCCTTTCGGTTCATCCGCATATCAAGTCCGGCTTCTGAACGATAGGTGAAACCCCGTTCAGGGACATTGAAATGATGTGATGATACACCCAGGTCAGCCAGGATGCCATCAACCTGTGTAACACCTTCATATTTCAGGTAATTTTTCAGAAACCTGAAGTTGCCCCGGATAAAAAAGAATCTCTTGTCGTCTGGCAGGTTTCTCAGGGCGTCTTCGTCCTGATCGAAAGCATAGAGCTTCCCTTTTCCAATTGATTTCAGAATTTCAGTCGAATGTCCCCCGCCACCGAAAGTGACGTCTACATAAATCCCTTTTGGATTTATGTTAAGTCCTTCAACACTCTCCTTTAAGAGAACCGGTATATGATAGGCACTCATTCACCTGTATCATTATTGAGGTTTCCCATGATTTTTTCAGCCAGTGAAGCCAAACTCCCGTCGCTGCCGTCAATTTTATCATAGGCATCTTTTGTCCAGATCTCAATCTTACCCAGCTGTCCGGTCATCACTATTTCCCTGTCCGCACCTATTTCGTCAAGCAGGCGTTTCGGAATAAGCAAACGGTTGCTGGCATCAAGCACTACTTCTGCAACACCCTTGAAAAAACCACGAAGGAATTTGTTGTGTTCCCTGTTATAAGGATTTGTATTTTTGCGAAGTATCTGATTCTGTCTTTCCCATTCTACCATAGGATATAAAACTAGACACGAATCGAAAATATCTTTTTTAATGACAAACCTGTCCTGCATGGTGCCTGCCATCTGCCTGAGAAAGCCCGCCGGCAGAAGCACGCGGCCTTTATCATCTATTTTGCAGGTGAAATCACCAATAAAGTCTGTCATTTTCGGGGTTTTGATATTGGAATGTAAAAATATACTATTTATTCCCACTTTGCTCCACTTCTTCCCATTTTTTCCCACATTGTTAATAACTTTTTTCACGGGATATTTATTGCAGGCTCCATTGGCAAAGTTTTTACCCGGTCAGGATAGTATTCAATGAATTTTATAATTTTGACAGGAATTGTTTCAATCATGCAGGAAAATACAATCACACACCGGATAAAACCGGTAAACATCCGCAACATTTTTTATACCAAGAATCCTTCCATGGCCCGGCTATTGCCTGGTTTTGTATTCCGCTACCTTGAAAAAATAGCCCATCAGAAGGATATTAATGATTTTCTTGGAAAACACGGTGAAAAGATGGGGCTGGATTTTGTCCGGGCGGCTATCCATGATTTCAATGTAAAAGTGATTATTAAGGGAGATGAAAACCTGCCCGCCACCGGGCGGTTTATTTTTGCCTCCAACCATCCGCTGGGAGGATTTGACGGAATATTGCTGATGGATGTGCTTAGCCGTTATTATACTGATTTTAAGTTTCTTTCGAATGACCTGCTCATGAACATCTTAAATCTCCATCCTGTATTCATACCTATCAACAAGCATGGAAAACAGGCCATGGAGGCCGCTGCCAGGCTCGATGAAGCATTTACTTCCAACACCCATATTGTGACCTTTCCGGCAGGACTTGTATCCCGAAGAATCAGGGGACAGGTCATGGACCTTGTGTGGCAGAAAAACTTCATATCAAAGGCGGTACATTATAAAAGGGATATTGTACCTGTCCATTTTACAGGTCGCAATTCAGATTTCTTCTATGCATTATACAGGATAAGGAGTTTCCTGGGCATCAAAGCCAATCTTGAAATGTTCTACCTTGTTGATGAAACCTACAAACACCGGAATGACACGTTAACCGTAACCTTCGGCAAACCTATACCCTATACTACTTTTGACAGGTCCAGAACCCATCTTCAGTGGGCCAGGTGGGTGAAGGAACAGGTTTATGCCCTGGGCGGCGTTACCCACGTACCATTTTAATGCACACCGCCTAAAAAGGTATGAATATTATAACATTATTCTAGAGTTATATAATACTTTCCACTTCGCAGAGTTGGAACTTTGATCATAATATTTAAATCATATTATGAAAAATTCCATTATACATCAGTCAATCTATGGTTTGCTTATTCTTGGGTTAATAGCAGGCTGTTCCTCCATGAATAAAACCCAAAAGGGTGCCATAATCGGAACAGGCGGAGGCGCTGCTACAGGAGCAGTAATAGGCAGAGCTGCTGGTAACACAGCACTGGGAGCCATCATCGGAGCCACTGTCGGGGGTGTAACCGGTGCTGTTATTGGCAACCAAATGGATAAACAGGCTAAGGAAATCGAAGATGAGTTGCCGGATGCCAAAGTAGAAAGGGTGGGAGAAGGAATTGTTGTAGAACTCTCCGAAAAAATACTTTTCGACTTCAATGCATCTTCCCTCACAAGCGAAGCACAGGGAAACCTGGATAAGGTCATGACCGTGCTGCAAAAATATCCTGATACAAATATTGAAATCCAGGGCCACACTGATAATGTGGGCAGTGAGAGCTATAACCAGGGTTTGTCAGTGAAAAGAGCCAAATCAGTGCAAAAATATTTTAAGTCAAATGACATTTCCGGTACACGTCTCACCACCCGTGGATTCGGGGAGGAAGTTTCAAAATATTCCAATGAAACAGATGAAGGCAGGGCACAAAACAGGCGCGTTGAATTTCTTATTACTGCGAATGAAAAGATGATAGAGGATGCAAGAAAAGAAGCAGCCCAAAAATAGTCCACTAACACATAAAAAAAATATTATGAAGAAATCCTTATTCTTAATTGGCATTGCCATAGTTAGTGTAATCCCCGCATTGCAGGCCCAGGAAGAAACCCGGACGACGTTCGGCATCAGGGCAGGTGTGAACTTTCAGAATTTCAATGGCAAGGATTCTGACGGCGATAAACTGGAAAAC
>JBGSSA010000178.1:0-5189 GCA_041737295.1 Bacteroidales bacterium
AAAAATGACTTTCCCCCGCAAATGGCTTTTCAACATCCTGCGAAATATCATGTTCCGGCATGGCCAAAGTCACTAACTTTTCCATTCATTTCATGTTTCTTTATTTAAATACTTATCAAACTAAATTTTATGGCTACTAAGAATGTAATTATCATTGGTGCTGCAGGAAGGGATTTTCACAATTTTAACACCTGTTTCAGGGATAATCCCGATTACCGGGTGGTTGCCTTCACGGCGGCCCAGATTCCCGATATTGCCGGCCGGAAATATCCGGTTGAACTGGCAGGAGACCTCTATCCCAAAGGAATACCCATTTATGTGGAATCCGACCTCGAAAAGCTGATCAAAGAATTGAAAGTAGATGAATGTGTATTCTCATATAGCGATATACCGTATTCAAGGGTGATGCATATTGGTGCCCGTGTAAATGCCGCCGGGGCAGATTTTACACTGCTGGGCACAGGCAAAAGCATGCTGAAAAGCAACAAGCCTGTAATCGCAGTCGGGGCTGTCCGCACAGGATGCGGAAAATCACAAACTTCACGCAGGGTGATCGAAATCCTGATGAAAAAAGGATTAAAGGTTGTTGCCGTAAGACACCCGATGCCCTATGGAAACCTTGTGGAACAGAAGGTACAGCGTTATGCCACCCTTAACGACCTTGTAAAACACAAATGCACCATCGAGGAAATGGAAGAATACGAGCCCCATGTATCCCGCGGCAATGTGATCTATGCCGGTGTTGATTACCAGGCAATTCTTACAGCTGCAGAAAAAGATCCGGATGGCTGTGATGTAATTCTTTGGGATGGCGGCAATAATGACTTTCCGTTTTATAAAGCCGATCTCACGATAACGGTAACTGACCCGCACCGGGCCGGTCATGAACTATCCTATTACCCCGGCGAAGTAACGCTGCGCCTTGCCGATGTTGTAGTTATCAATAAGATAGATACTTCATCTCCCGAGAATATCCAGATAGTACGTGATAACATAATGTTCGCGAACCCGAATGCCATAGTGGTTGATGCTGCTTCACCACTCACTGTTGACAAGCCTGAACTGATCCGCGGCAAAGCCTGCCTCGCTATTGAGGATGGTCCTACACTCACTCACGGTGAAATGAAAATTGGTGCAGCTACTGTGGCAGCTATGAAATGGGGCGCCAGTAAACTGGTTGACCCGCGTGAATATGCCGTCGGCCGTATAAAGGAAACTTTCAAGACCTACCCGGGCATCGGTACATTGTTACCTGCGATGGGGTATGGAAAAGAACAGGTTGCCGACCTTGAAAAAACTATCAACGCTACTCCATGCGATGTTGTTGTAATCGGTACACCTATTGATCTGAACCGCATCGTAAAAATCAACAAGCCTTCCGTACAGGTAGGGTATGAATTGCAGGAAATTGGATCCCCGAATTTGCAGATGGTACTGGATGATTTTGTGACAAAGATGAAGATTGGGAAGAAGTAGAAATGTGTAGGGAGTAAGGAGGAAGGAGTAGGGAGTAGGGAGTAGGGAGAACGCTGAATTTCGAATGTTGAAGATGTTTCTTTAATATTCGAAGTTCGGCGTTTTTTTTTGTGGATCTCGGGGATTTCGCAGATTAGGAATATTTAAATTCCGGAAGGGTTAATCGAATGCAATGAGATTTCTTTGCGTCCTCAATAAAGCCTGATAAACAAAAACTTAAGTTTTAACTCTGCGTTAAAATTTTTATATATCTTATAGCTAACCTGTTTGATTTCTTCCGCACCATGCAGAAAGAGAACTACAAAACTGCAATTAACAAAAATATCGCCCATCCATTTGAATACAGTTGCTGAATTTCTATATTTGAATTCGCACTGAAAACATTTATCCCATGCCCTCCGCCTTTTCTAAACAACTAAGAAAACCTGCCGGATTCCTTGGAAACCTGGTGGCAAAAATGATGGAATTCAGGAACCGGGTTTCTTATAAAATAATCATCAGCAGGCTATCGCCCCGGCCGGGTGAGCATATATTGGAGATAGGATATGGACCCGGACTGGGTATTTACCAAATCGCAGCTTCCTTTCCGGGGTGCCGGATCACGGGGATCGATTTTTCCGAACTGATGTATCAGAAAGCCTCCGTAAAAAACAGAAAATTTATAGAAAAGGGATCTGTGCATTTAATGCATGGAGATATATTAACGATTGTACCCGGTGACGATAAATTTGACAAGGTATTCTGCGTGAATGTGATCTATTTCTGGAATGACCTGAACCTGGCTTTTACAAAGATTGTCAATATGCTTGGAAAAGAAGGCAAATTTCTGATCTATATGGATCACAGGGATAGTATTGAAAAGGCTAAATTCCTCGCAGATTTCTGCAAATATCCTGTAGAAGAGGTGGAGAAAGAGTTAAAAAATGCCGGTTTTACCCAAATCGAATATATCTTTGAAAAGGGAGGGTATTTTATTAGCGGTGTGAAGTCGGTAATCGGTAGTCGGTAATCGGTATAAATTTTTTCCTTTTGAAACTGAAATAATTATGGAATATACAGAATTGATCCGCCAGCGGGAAAGCATCCGCAATTATGATCCCGAAAGACCGGTATCGAAAGCTGTTCTTGAAAAAATACTCGAAGCCGGCCGTATTGCGCCATCTGCCTGCAATGATCAACCCTGGCTTTTCCTTGTGATCGGGTCACCGGCCATGCTGGAATCTGTCAGGGCCTGCTATTCCCGTCCCTGGTTTAAGGATGCTCCTCAAATTCTGGTTGTGGTTGGGATGAAAGATAAGGCATGGGTACGCAGTTTTGATGGCTACAATTCGATTGAAACCGACTTGGCCATTGCATTTACCCACCTGATGCTTGCAGCAGAAAATGAAGGCGTCGGAACCTGCTGGATCGAAGCGTACGATCCCAAAATCCTGAGAAACGCACTTAACCTGGATGAGAACCAGGTGGTTTTCGGAATTACACCCCTGGGTTTTCCAAGGCCGGGGTTTATCAAAAAAGGGGAAAAGACAAGAAAGTCCATGGAAGAGATTGTCCGTTATCTTTAACACCGGCTGTTAACAAAATAAATAGCAAAAACCGATCAGGGGTTTTTATTTTGATAATTTCGCCCCGAAATTAATGCCCCGTTTATGAAACCATTTAAATCCGGAACGATTGTGGCAGCCTGGCTGCTGAGAATGACCATTCTTTGGTTTGTATACCAGCATTATTATAAGGGCTTCCCCGGCTTTGACCTGAAAAGCTTTACTTTTTATATTCATGCCGCCTACCTGGTGTTTGCCGTGATGCTTGTGGCGGGTGGATTTATGCAAAAACCCGGGGTAACTGTTTTATCCGGATTATTCATCTTTATCCTTCCCATTGCCCAGCTCATTCATAGTTTTCCCAAAGATTTACAACCTGTAGTATTGCTGTATCTTCTGCCACTGTCGGCTGGTTTCTACTTTTTTACAGCCGGGAATGGCAATTAAATTGTCATGATAAATTGAACGCCTACCCTTACGAATGAAATAGCAAATTGTGTAAATTTGTTTTTATGGCACATTCTTTGCACTTTTATCGTGTAAATGAACTTTTAATGAAAAAAGGTTACATTATTGCAATGCTATTATTGCTGATTGCCACAATTCTGCCGGCACAGACAACTACTGCTCCGCCGGTGACCCGTGATACCATTTTCAAACTGAACGGATCGGTTATGGCCGTTGATATTACCACGGTAACGCCTACTTACATCAGTTTTGTCTTACCGGGTAAAAAAGAAGAATTTACAATTGAACGGAAAGAGGTACAACAGATCATATACAAAAGCGGAAAGATTGATATATTAAATAAGGCCGCGTTTGAACTGATCGATGAAAGCAGCTGGGAGGCAGTCTGGATGACAGAGGAAAAATCGGAGATCGGCGACCTGTATATGCTGGGAGAGATCGAGGCCCGTTCGCCATCGAGTGCACGCAGTGCTTCCGCCGCCAAAAAGGGTGCCATCATCAAACTTAAGAAGAAAGCTGCCAATATGAAAGGATCGCTTATCCTTGTTACAAAAAAAGAAACTACAGGTGGCTATGGTGAATATCCCGGGTATTTTATCAGGGGGATTGCCTACGGCCCGGAACCCCCTGTAGAAACTGCCCCGGAGGAAACAAAAGGAACAACAGTTAAGGATGCAGGAATGTAAAATACCGTTCTTTTCAGAAAAATGACCAAACCATCTCCTCAGTTTCTTTTTCCCCGCTGATCAGCCGATTATTCCAGTCCTTTAACACTGTTCTTACCTGCTCCCATTCATGCCTGCTTTCCAATAATAGGCTCTTCAGCCTTTCAAGATCCTCACCCGGAATCGTATTCGATTTTAGTACACAATCTTTCATTATACCCCTGTGAACCTTTATGTGTATCAGGCAATCCAGATTTTCAAAATGAAATTCACTGTTTATCTCGTAATCCGGAGACCAGCCATAGATCCATTCCCAGGATCTGTATTTTGAATTGGCCAGACTGGTAACAGAATTTTTGATTTCTTCCCCGGGTTCAAACACATTTCCTCCAGTACGTGACACCATAAAATCAAGAAATCTGCCCTCAAAGGAGGTTAAATCCATATCCTTATCCAGGCATTCCGAAATATTGATCACACTGCTGCGGTTTGACTGTACAGCCTTATCTTTATACCGGCCGGGCACCACTTTTAAGGATTCGCGTAACACATTGAGGTTGGAATGAAAAAGCAGGGTCCCATGATGCAATACCCTGTTTTTGTGCACATGCTCCGCATTACCGGAGATCTTTTTATCCCTGGCGAGGATTTCATTTTTGGGACCCTGCCGGGCATCAATACCTATCGAGTTCAGAAAGTCAATAACCGGTTCAATAAACCTTTTAAAATCCACCAGTTTGCCCGCTTCCCCGCTAGCAATATAGGTAAAGTTGAGATTGCCGGCATCGTGGTAAACGGTGCCCCCGCCACTGAGCCGCCTGGCTACAAGGATGTCATTCTCCCTGACGAACCTGTGATTTATTTCTGCTGCAGCATTTTGGTGCTTTCCCACTACAACGGCTGGTTCGCTCTGCCAGAGTACAAAAAAGTCACTTGTTTCCTGCATTAACAAATATTCTTCCAGCGCGAGGTTGAAATAAATATCCCGATTTGTACTTATAAAACATTGCATGAATTAAAGATAAATTAAATTTGC
>JBGSSA010000193.1:0-6744 GCA_041737295.1 Bacteroidales bacterium
CAGGAACCGGAGACTACCGTTTTGCTGAATGTTTTTCCTGAAGAACAGGATAAATTGCAACTCCCTTGCTATTATTCTGTTGGATTGCATCCGTGGTATGTTCATGAGGACACATGGAAAGGTGCGGTGGAAATCGTCAGGTCGGCCTCGTCACTGGATCACGTCCTGGCTATCGGTGAGACCGGTCTCGACAAGGCCGTTGATGTTCCCTTGCAGATACAGCATGAGGTATTTGAAGAACAGCTCCGCATTGCAGAGAATGCCCGAAAGGCAGTCATGATCCATTGTGTACGATCCTATTCGGAGATTCTTGCGTACCGGAAAAAATCCAACCAGGCATTCCCCTGGATATTTCACTGGTTTAACTCCAATGAACAAACGGCCCGCGAACTGATCCGGAAAAACTGCTTCCTGTCATTCGGGCACCTGCTGTTCAAGGAGCAAAGCAAGGCCTGTACCGTATTTAAAAATATGCCTGCCAAAAATATTTTCCTGGAAACCGATGATGCCGGTTATTCGATTCAGCAAGTATACGCGCAGGCAGCCCTTGTAAGGAATATCCATCCCGATGCGTTAAAATCACAGATTCTGAATAATTTTGCCCGCTGTTTCAACCTTAAATAAATGGAAAACTGGTTAACCCGCACAGAATTGCTTCTGGGTAAAGAAAAACTGGAAAAGCTTTCAAAATCACATGTTCTTGTGGCCGGATTAGGAGGTGTGGGTGGATATACGGCTGAGCAATTGGGCAGGGCGGGAATTGGGGAAATTACCCTGATTGACGGCGACGTCGTAAACGAAACCAACCGCAATCGCCAGATTATCGCCCTGGTTAGCAACGAGGGTTTGTCAAAGGCCCATTTAATGGCTGCCCGCTTAAAAGACATTAACCCTGATATCCGGGTTCATATTATTCCTGAATTTTTAAAAGAGGACCGGTTTGCAGATATTCTCTCAGCTCCTTTCGATTATGTTGTGGATGCCATTGACACATTGACGCCCAAAGTACACTTGCTGGCTGAATCCGTTAAACACAACCATAAAGTTGTAAGTTCCATGGGATCTGGAGGGCGATTGAATCCTGAAAAAATCGAAATAGCCGATATTTCCGAATCACACCACTGCAAATTCGCCCATATGGTTCGCAAATACCTTCACAGGCTCGACATATTCAAGGGAATTACCGTAGTGTATTCACCCGAATCCGTAGATTCCCATGCAGTAAGGGAAACAAACGGGGAGGAAAACAAACGTTCGGTTGTAGGAACCATATCCTACATGCCCCCGGTTTTTGGCTGCTATTGTGCCTCTGTAGTTATCAGGGACCTGATTTTATAATAACAACTCTAACAATCATTTTTCATGAAGAAGCAATTGATTTTGTGGGTTTTCTGTATTTACCTCATCCCAGTGGGGTATACCCAGTCAACGATTCCGGTGTTCATAAGCGATAGTCTGGATAATTACATTTTAAGGGCCATGAAGGCTGAGCAACTGCCCGGACTGGCAGTGTGCATTGTCAAAAACGGAAAAATTGTGGTGATGAAGGGCTATGGCGTTTGTAAACAAGGCGCCTCCGATCCTGTGGATGAAAATACACTCTTCATGATCGGTTCAAATACAAAGGCATTTACAGCTACAGCACTGGCAAAGCTTGACTATGAAAAGAAACTGTCACTCAATGATCCGGTTACAAAATGGCTTCCGGATTTTACGCTGGATAACAAGATGGCCGGCGAACAGGCCATTGTCCGTGACCTGCTGTGCCACCGGCTTGGCTTTATGACCTTCCAGGGGGATTTCATGTATTGGAAAAGTAACCTTTCCAGGGAAGATGTGATCGAAAAAATGGGACTGCTAAAGGCCGTGTATCCTTTCCGCACCACCTGGGGTTACTGCAATGCAGGATTTCTGACCGCCGGTGAGATCATTCCTGAAGTTACCGGCATGCAATGGGAAGACTACATCCGGGAAAATTTTTTCCTTCCGCTGGGAATGACAAGATCCCTGGCGTTGAACAGTGAAATTTCTGACGCGGTAAACAAGGCTTCCGCCCATGATATTATACAGGGGAAAACGGTGGCTGTTCCATATTGCATGATCGATAACCTGGCTTCCGCCGCTACAATCAGTTCATCTGTAAATGATATGAGCAAATGGGCCATCATGCTGCTGAATAATGGAATATATGGTGATAAAAACGTAGTTCCCGGGGAGGCAATTGCTGAAACCCGGTTTCCTCACTCCATTCTGGGTAATAATGCCGGAATGTTCAGGATGAGTCATTTCAGATTATATGGACTCGGATTTGATTTGAAGGACTATGCCGGAAAACTTATTGTTTCCCATACCGGGGCGGTTACCGGATTCCTTTCCAGCGTTACCCTTGTTCCTGAGGATTCCCTTGGTATCATTGTATTGACAAATTCAATCCGCAATTCGGTATATTACAGCCTGAAGGAGGAAATACTCGATGCCTTCCTGGGTTTGCCATACCGTAACTATAGCCGGATTTTTGAATCCCGTGACAAACAGGATGAATACATGCGTAAGGAGAGTATTAAACAATTACGGGACTCGGTTGAACTGAACCGGGATGCCAAATTTCCAATTGCGGCGATCACAGGTGAATATGTACATTATGTTTATGGCGGAATGAAAATAGTCCATGAAAAAGGAGAATTGCGAATGAAATTCAGCCATCATCCCAATTTGTATGCGAAATTGGAATTTTTGGGAAATAACCGCCTTTTTGCCACTTTTTCAGATCCTGAATTCGAGGAAGCCGTTTTTCCGTTTGCCGTGGAAAACGGAAAAGTAATTTCCGTGACAGTCAAAGTGGCCGATTTTATTGATTATACATCCTATCTTTTTACAAAAACAGTCGATTAACAAAATAAATTTTAATTTCTTCTGAACAGTATAGGTGTTCCGGTTGTTAAAAATGCAACATATTAAAATACTGTGCTATGAAGAAATCCACCTACCTGATCCAAGCCCTTCTCGGGGTATTGATCCTGTTTCCAAGTTGCACTAACAGCCCAAAACCTGAAGTTGCAGCCGAAATTGAACACACACCCGGGGATTTAGTGAAACGGGGTGAATATCTTGTTACCATAATGGGATGCAATGATTGTCACTCTCCTAAAAGCATGGGTCCCCAGGGCCCTCAGATTATTCCCGAATTATTATTGTCGGGTTACCCGGCGGACCGCCCATTGCTGAATGTTAATGATGCTGCCATCAAAAACGGATGGGCCCTGATAAATGAAGACATTACCATGGCAGCAGGCCCATGGGGCGTTTCTTTTGCGGCCAACCTTACCTCTGATCCGACGGGTATAGGCAGCTGGACTGAGGAAAACTTTAAACGTGCCCTGAAAGAAGGTAAATACAAAGGGATGCCGGGTGGACGTACATTGTTGCCACCCATGCCCTGGTTTAATTTTGCAAATATAAGTGATGAGGATGTCAGTGCCATATTTGCTTACCTGAAAAGCACCAATCCGGTAAGGAATGTTGTGCCCGCCCCCATACCCCCTGTACAGGCAAAGTAATTTTACCCGGACTGCCCTGCCCGGTTCAATGGGTCGAGAAGTTGTGTTTGAAAAGGCGATGAATGGTGGTGATCAGAGTCTCACTTTGAATGGGCTTTGTAATATATTCATCAAAACCCGCATTCATTGCTTTTTCTTTTTCACCTGCTAGCGCATTGGCTGTCTGGGCAATAATAATTACATCTTTATTAATTTCCCGGATATTAGTTACAGCATCATACCCGTTCATTTCAGGCATTTTAATATCCATCATAATAAGATCAATATCGGGATTTTTACGGCACATTTCGAGGGCTTCCACACCATTGGCTGCATGAAGGATCTCATAGGCAAAATCTTCAAGCAACACCGAAAGAAGCATATCGGAAGAGCAGTTGTCATCGGTAATTAAAATCTTAATTCTTTTATCACCGGTATCTGCTTCCGCTTCAGATATAGGTTCAGCAATGGTTTCGGGCAGTGATTGTACATAAGGTATTGTAAAATAAAACTGTGATCCCTCGTTTACCGTTGATTCCACCCAAATCCTGCCACCAAGTAATTCAACAAATGCTTTTGAAATAGCCAAACCCAGTCCGGCACCATCATATTTGCGGCTAATTGTTTCATCAGCCTGAACAAACCGGTTAAAGACATCCTGCAAGCTTTCTTCAGCAATACCAATCCCTGTATCCTTTACATAAAAATGAAGAAATTCATCCTTTTGATAATAGCCGATATTGATGCAACCCGTATTCGTAAATTTTATGGCATTTTTTACAAGGTTGGTCAGGATGGCATGCACTTTTTCATGATCCGTAATTATGAAGGCCTGTGCATCATCAAACGGATGATCGGATATAATCTGCAAGCCTTTTTTAGTGATGTCAGGTTTAAAAAACGAATGGACAAACTCAATTTGGGCATTGATATTGGCTGCAGTCAGAAAAATTCCCATATGTCCTGATTCAATTTTAGAGATCTCAATAAGGTCATTAATAATGTTCAACATCCGTTCCCCGCTTTGCTCAATAATGTGTATATATTTATGCTGCTGTTCCCCGGTAAGTTCAGGCTTTTTCAAAAGATCCGCGAAGCCAAGGATTCCGTTCATCGGGGTTCTGATCTCGTGGCTCATATTTGCGAGGAAAGCGGATTTCAGGCGATCGCTTTTTTCAGCCTTTTCTTTAGCCAGTTGGAGTTCACAATTGATCTGGCTTATTTTTTCATTTTGTTGTGCAATTTCAACACTATCCCTCACATCATCGATCATCATATTGAAACCCATCGCAAGCGAATCAAGCATATCATTTCGTTCAGAAATTTCGATCTGAACAGAATAATCACCCTGCGCCACTTTTATAATGGCTTCAAGCATTTCATTTATTCTGGCCTTATCTGATTTTGCTTTCATACAATTGTTTCTCTTTTATCCAACTCATTTTCCGCCCCTAACTGACTCAAAAATTACCTTCTATTCAGAAAGCCATCTGATGGCGCGATCCCTGGTACTGAAAAACTGTATTTTTGCCGCGCCGGTAATACTCATGACAAAACCGGCCAGCACCCTGGCAACAGGATGTATCCCAACCAATGCTACCTTGCAGGTTATTACATCCTCAGCCACATCTTTCCAGGCTTTTCTGGCTTCCGGGGAATTTTTTCCGGCTTCATTTAAATCAATGATGAAATTCAGTGGCTTGTTGATTTCCTGGTAAAGTTGCCTGTATAGGTCAATATGGGCAAGTGCTGTTTCAGATGTTTGTGGCCCTACAGCCCATACATATACAATATTTTCTGCTGTTAGACTTACCTGGCTCAGTCCTATACAGTAATCTGTATCTGTCACCTTTCTCACAACGAGTTCATTGATCATAGTCTTAAATTTATATGATATTAATTACCAGCCATCTGGCAGGCAAAATAAAAATGCTTCGGAAAAGACAGGGAGTTGGGTAATGTTGCTGCGTTTACGAGGAAATAGGTAAACGGTTGTTTAATTATGATCATTTGATTACTATGATAGATTAAACCAAGGAAAGACAGGATTAATATTCCCGGGTGAATATGTATATTGTGCCTTGTTAAGATAGATAACCATGATAGAAGTTATTAAATCCGCATTCCTGAAAAGGATCGCTATAACACTGATCCTCATATTTTTCATCTGTTTCTTGCATACGGCCCAACAACCCCGGTTCAGGGTGATTGCCTTTTACACAGCCAAATCGGATCAGGCACACATCAGTTTTGTACATGAAGCCAACTTATGGTTCAGCAACATATCGGTTGAAAAAGGATTTGTTTATGATTCGACCCAAAACTGGAATAACCTGAATCCGGATTTTCTTTCGAAATACCATGTAGTGATATTTTTGGATACACGCCCGGATACCCCGGATCAACGGGCGGCATTTGAGCAATACATGAAAAAGGGGGGTGCCTGGATGGGATTCCATTTCGCCGGATTTGCCCTTACTCCTTCGGATTATCCGCAGAATTGGGACTGGTACCATAATCAATTCCTCGGTTGTGGGGAGTATAAGGGAAATACATGGCCGCCTGTGCCGGCAATTTTACGGATAGAAACACCTGAACACCCTGTTACCAAAGGATTACCGGCTACTTTTAAAACGGCACCCAATGAATGGTACAGCTGGCAGCTTGATATACGGAAAAATCCGGATATCCGGGTTCTTTTATCAGTGGATTCAACCAGTTTTCCGCTGGGAAACGGTCCAAAACTACATGAGATATGGCAGGGAGGTGATTATCCCGTAGTGTGGACCAACAATAAGTACAGGATGGTTTATATTAATATGGGGCATAATGACATTGATTACGAACACAACACGAATAAGGAATTATCCTATACATTTAAAAACGACACTCAAAACCAGCTCATTCTGAATGCCCTGTTCTGGCTGGCGGATTAAATGCCTTGTGAAAAGCGCCTTCGGCGCCTAAAAAATTAACCGCAGAGTTTACAGAGGGTTGGCGGCTTTGCGAGAAATTTAATCTGCGAAATCCGCGAGATCAGCGAGATCGCAATTTCGCCTCCTCCTCTACCTTCCTGAAAACCCTTAAAAAATTCCCTCCCCAGATCTTGTCAATATCCTTTTCCGAATACCCCCTTTTCAGCAATTCTTCCGTAATCTTCGGATAACCGGCTACATCCACACAGTCCGCCAACCCGCCACCCCCGTCA
>JBGSSA010000195.1:0-19985 GCA_041737295.1 Bacteroidales bacterium
TTAATTGACCGAATTTAAGAAATTCAGATCATATATCACTCCGGACATATTGTTCCAGGGCTTAAATGTTCAAAAAAAGGGTTAAAAATATGGCTCTAAGGACAAATATAAACAAGAAATCTATATCAATTAGCTGGATACCAAATATTTAGTTCGGTCCGACCCCAACTTCGATAAAACTAATTCTTCGTTTATATTGAATATTTAGATCGACATTTTATATATTTATCCATAAGAAATTGGTGATTATGACTGACAGACAATGGATCGATTTGATTGCCATAGCAAATGGGGAACAGAAACAGCCTTTACCCATCGGGTTTATCATCGATTCACCCTGGCTCCCAAATTGGTATGGTATCAATATACTGGATTATCTTACAAACGATGATTTGTGGTTGAAAGCAAACCTTAAAGCTATTGACACTTTTCCTGAGGTGATGTTTTTACCGGGTTTCTGGAGTGAATACGGTATGTGCACCGAGCCATCCGCATTTGGTGCAAAATGTGTTTTCTGGAAAAATGAGTTCCCTTATGCTGAAAAAATCATCCACACATCAGATGATATAAGCAAATTGAAACTCCCAAACTCACAAACCGACGGACTTTTGCCTTTTATGCTGAACCGGCTGGTTATTGCACAGCCTGTCATTGAAAAACTAGGTCATAAGATACGTTTTTCCGTTTCTCGCGGACCGCTGAACATAGCCTCATTTCTGATGGGAACTACAGAGTTTTTAACTTCCATGATGATGGAACCGGGGGCTACACATCAACTGTTGCGTATTATCACTGATTTTCTGAAATCATGGCATGCCCTGCAACGCGATACTTTTCCGACAATAGATGGAATTATGATGCTGGATGATATTGTTGGTTTTGTTGGGGAAGAAGAATTTATGGAATTCGGTTATCCTTACCTGAAGGAGCTGTATGATGTTAAGGCAGGTGTAAAATTCTTCCATAACGATGCAGACTGTGCCATGTCGGTCAAATATTATCCCGAATTGGGTATCAATTTATACAACCCTGGCATCCAGATGACTGCCAACGATTTAATTGAAGCTACGAAACATAAGACCACAATTTTAGGAAATATTCCACCACGCGATGTGTTGGCAGCTGGTTCTCCCCGGGATGTGAAAAATGCGGTCAGGGAGTTGCTTGCCAGTACGAACGATACTGCACGGTTGATGCTTTCATGCGGAGGTGGCATGCCCCCTGCTGTTTCAACTGAGAATATCCGGGCATTTATCAGTTCAGCACGGAACTGAATTTTTAACAAATAGGTTGGGGAATTCCGAATTTAGATACGATGATAATCAAAAAATTAACCAACTAATTGACTGGTTTTCATTATTTAATCTCTTGCTCCATGGGATAATAATGAAACCCCATATAAGCTATCTTCCACTCCCCATTTTCCTTTTCAAGGATGCGAGTCTCTAATGACTTTCCAAGGAACTTCCGGGTGTCCTTTTCATAGGAGTTTTGCTCAAAAGTGTACCAGGCCATATCGTTGGAGATGCGAAAATTCTCGTTTGTACGTTCCTCGGTCGAGCCTTTCCAAATCGTTTCATTGGCATCGAACTGCTTTTTCTTTTCGGCGGCCAGAGAGTCAAAGCCGCTAATGGCTATAACTTTTTCGGGGTATCCTTCCCAATAGCCGAACCTGCGAAAAGAGGTCGATTGAAGATAGGTACTTTTCCATGCTTCAAAATCCTGCTTGTAGTAAGATTCCGTTTCCCTGACGATGACAGCCCGGATGGCTGTTTTTTCCTTTTCAAAATCAACTGCACGGGTCACAGGTTGTTGTCGGTTGCAATTCGTAAGTAAAATACAAATGCCAAGCAAAGGAATGATTTTCATTGGATTTAGATAACTGGTTATACATTTGAGTTTGATTCTGATAAATGATCTAGTATAATTCATGTTGCAATTGGTTTTTTTGAATGATCAATAGGGAGAAGAACATAGTAGCGAAAAACATGCGATTATCAATTTTGTACAACAGGTTTAATGCACCAACACCGTCAGAATAAAAGATCCGCAAAGGCTTTGGCCGGAACCTGCCAAATCCCATGAAATTTGAACTGCCATAAGACTTCCAGAAATACAAGGGCAATAAGGACTACTAAATATGGACGGTAATTGTTCTTTTTACGGATGTCGAGCACCAGGAATACGAGGGCAATGGCAATTGCCAAAAAATAGGTAATATGCACAGGTAAATCTCCCTGTAAATGAAACCTGACGCCCAACAGCCTACCCAAACCCGGACCAAGCATCACCAAGGCTGTACCGATCATATACCTCATATGGATCGCCATGTTTCTGCTGTTAAAAACGGCGAGATAATAAAAAAGCATGAAAGCGAACATATTGGTAATACCCAGGACCATGCTTGCAAGGGTTTCCTGGAGGGTTAAAGTTGCAATGGATCGTTCGTAGACCATTTTTGAAACCAGAAATATGGAAAGAATCATTAAAGGAGCGGCAATAAGGGATATCTTGCCAATTATTCTGTGGATCTGAAATAACCTGTCTTTTATAAGAAGTGGCTGAATGATCAGAAAGATCATCCAAATCAGCATCATAATCCCATGAAAATGTTGTTCATGACTAAAGCCCTGGAAATTAGGAAAAAAAATCAGGTAGGTCTGGTAAAAACCCAGGATCACTATTAAAAGTATGGTTGTGAAAAATAAGCTCAGGTAACCAAATTGGGTGGATTTAGTTTGTGCCATATTTTTTTTAGTTAAGGATAATTGTCATTTTATACCATTGTAAATTAGAAATTTACTCAGGCAGAAACAAAGATTCAGACAGAATGTTCGTGGCAATCCCGCTCTTTTCAAATTGCGTCAGCAACTTCCATTATAACCACACTTGAAGATGGGCGAAGTCGAATGTCGTCGGATTTTAAAGATCCGGCCTTTTCGATTTCAGTGTTGCACAGCTAAAAATGATATCACAATCATAAAGATTGGTTTAATAAAAAGAATTTGCATACTCTGTCATCATTCCTCGCATTCCCAACATGCAGGTATACCAGATAATTCTTCTCAAATCTAAAAACTGACTTTTTGACTTTAAATCGTTTTTTGAATTCTTCCAAATTGTGAGCAAGTATCTCCTTCTTGCGAAATAAAGCAGCCATTTCAAAATCTGAATTTCTGATGGCATCAACTTTCTTCTCCCAAAACTCTTTCTTTCTCACCTTATTATAATATGCCAAATCCAACATCCCAATCCTTGGATTGTATCGCTCTTTTATTTCTATTAATAATTCCTGGAATTTATCTCGATCGAATACTTTGGAATAAAGCATGATATTCATTTCAAATACAATATCATCAATGGTTTCCATTAGTATAGACTTATGCAATTATAATAGGTAGCCTTCAATTTTTTTATCAAGCCTTCTGGTTTTAGGACCTTAACATCTTCTCCCAGGGAAAGTAACTCCATATAAAAATCATGGGTGATAAAAAGGGTAAGTTTTATTCTTAACTCATCTTCATTATCCAATATGATCTCCTGTGAGCTATGTAATGGAAGGGATTTGATGTATTTCCCCTGGACAGGGTCGAGTGAAAGAATTATTTCCTCTGGTTTGTCTTCATTAGGTCCAATAATACCAAAGCAGTCACGATAATATTCCGATACATTAAAGTCCTGCGGAAACTGGAACTTCTTATTACTTATATCCAGATCACTGATCCGATCAAGGGCAAAACTCTTCACTACATCATTTTTGAGATCGTTAGCCAGAACATACCATCGGTTTTTAAACTCTTTCAAGGCATATGGTTCAACGGTTCTGGTTGACAGACTATCTTCCTCGTATTTCTCATATGTGAAAGTTATCTGAACATGATTTTTGATTGCATACAAAATTCCATATAAATGCTCTGTCCCTTTTGATCGCCTCTTTTCAAAATGAATATAATCGGATAGTCTTTCAGTGATGTTCAAAGCATTGAATGTGTCGTAGGCTTCCATTATTCGTTTATTGACCTCTGGCTCCTGATCCACATCTATGTAATAGACCTTTCGTGAGAAATCGAAGAGTATGTCTATATTAAAAATAGAACGGATCGCATTCAAGTCTCGTTGAAAGGTTCTCTTAGATATGATGTAATTAGATCCCTGCAATTCTGATTCAAATTTCAAATAATCCTCGATTTCTTTAAATGTGGCAGGACTTCTTCTTACTTTTTTTATGATCAGGTTGTAACGGGAGAGTGATTCCGTTGTAGACATATTTGATTTTTTCGTTTTGTCTATCAAATGTAAGAATAGACTACGTCAATTTATGTCGTACACTTAATTTTCCTCAATATGCTTTCAATTATACTATACAGGTCATTATAATTTTCAATTTGAAGAAGGGAATTAGCTTGGCTTTGAGAGGGTTTGCATGGATTCAGGAGGCTGGCAACAAGTTCAATAGTTGAGAGAAGTTGAACCAGATGGAAGGTATAGAATTTCATGGAACTGGTTACCTCCGTATTTTCAATTTGATCCGAATCAGCATTGGCTTTTCTAGTCAGAACACTGAAACCTATTCCAACTTCGGATGTATAGATTTTAAGATGTTCTTCAGCAGAGTAACCCAATGAATTCATTGAAAGAACTGGTTCATGCCAAAAAAAAGAGAGTAGATATGATTCTTTGGAGGTTAATTTTACTCTTTCCAAAAAGTAATCCCGTATGGATTGATCGAAAAAACAGGCTTTGGTTTTGGTTACCAATGCAAAAATGTTGAATAATGAAAACACAATACTTACGGAACAACTATTCAGGCTCTCATGCAAGGCATGGCAGGAATGGTAATTTGGTATCTCTTTCTCAAAGGAATTGAGGCATATAATGTATTGGGTAAAGCGGTTTAGTTCAACCCTGGATTTGAAAATCCAGGGTTGGACAATGGCATTATTGAGTGTTTCTATGGGATGAAAAACATTTGTCATCCCTTCCAATTTTAATATATTCTTAGTACTCCTGCTACAATCCATTTTCAAAATTAATATTCAGCAAGGCCAAGAATTGTCGTTCTATAAATTTTTTAATTTATTTCTCAGATTGCACTTTGCTAAGGTGCCGACCATTTAATAATAATCCAATAATTTGAAGATAATAGCCATATATACTTTCATACCAGCAACTTCCGGAGGATAAATGACATATTGGTGCTATAACCTTATTATCGATAATTTCGGGAGCATCATATACATAATCTGATTTGCTTAAATAATTTAAGTCAGAATACAAACTATCCGCAGTTACTCTTCCACCACATATAATTACATGAGGATTAAGAATTTCAAGTTGCTTTTTTAAGAAAATACTATTGATCCTGGATTTATCTCGAATTAAACTATCTGAAGTTTTATTTGCAGGTATTGAGATTTTTCCAATATTTACAAGCGATACTTTTGATACAACCTCGATTAAAAAGTCATGGTCATTATATAAGCGTTTCAATTCAATTTCATCAAAATCAATTATTTTACTATTAGAATATGATTCAATAAGTAAATATGATAACAAACCAATTTTTTTATATGTCTTGATATTGTCGTAAATCCATTGCTTATAATTATCAGAGATAGAAGTTCCCCCATATTCGTTATAGCCATATGTTTCCTTATAATAAAAAAGCAATTTCAATTTGGCGTTATCCCATTTATGCATATCTATCGGGCCATCAATGACCAGACTATCCTGATCTTCAAATTTTTTGAAAATATTTTCTATAAAATGTTGGTATTCTGATTTAAACATGGAATTTTATTTTAAAGGTTAAGCATATAAATTCTTTGCTTGCACTTCTGGTTTGACACCAATTCTATGGAACCCAATTTGATATACGCTTTTGTGAATCTTGGGTTATAAAAAAAAGTCTATTCCTATGCAAACTTGAAGCGAATTTAGAAGGAAATAGCCAGTCATTTTGGCTGTGCCATTTAATTGATTAACAGTGTAGCGAGAATAGGTGAAATATCTAACCGGGAGCTCATATAAAACATAACTAAAGTGCTTGAAATTGTTTTAGATACAGGTTGTTGAATAATAAGAGTTGGACTATATGTTGAGACTGAATTCAGAATATATCCTAAAACAACTCCGGAAGGGGTCCCAATTATGCCAACTCTCCTTTATTTTTTAGTTTGTTAATATTAAATTGTTGCACTGACTTTAACGGGTGCAAGTACAATCGCCTGTTCGTCTTTCGCCAATTGCATCGCTTCCAGCTGGTTTACTCTCTTTAAATGACTGTCGAAATGAATGTATCTGATTAAAACCAACATTATTGTGACAAAAACAACCACAGTAAGGATTACATATTCCCAATTCAGTTTTTCGGTTAACGGACCAAGTAATCTCGCTCCTGCAGCAAGTCCCAGGTTTGCAATAGCCATAAAAAGAGTGAATTGGGTTGCTGAAATTCTTTTCCAGCAAAGTTGCATGGCAATGGCAAAAATAGCAATGGATATGAAGGTGTCGAGAATAAAGAACCCGGCGAAAAATCCATAAACAACTAATTCATTTTGCCAGTAGTTTTTCATCAATGTCATTGCCAAAACAACTCCAATTAAACACAATAAATAAATGGTCAACATTCTGATTTTGCCAAAAAAGTCAATAAGGGCTCCGGCTATAAACATTCCAAGAATTCCGGATATCATGTTGACAGTTGCAAATGTTTGTGAATAAATGACATCGGTCCATCCAAGCTCCTGAACTGTAAAAACAGGCATTACAGCCCTTATCAGACCTCTGCCAATTGAATAGCTAAAAACTGCCATTCCCATAATAATACTAACCCTCAGAAAGAATACCTGGTAAAGACTTTTTAAAATAGCTTTCCAACTGTGTAATTGCAATTTGCCTGAAATTTCTGAAGCTTCTCCTTTGGCCCAGGGCATTATTTTTTCACCGGGCCGTTCCCTGAGGAAAACCGGAACAATCATAATCAGTAAAACAATGCATGATAATGCTAAAATCGCATAAAAGAAACCGTACGAGTTTATGATAAAACTGCCCGCTGCAACTGAAGCCGAAATGCCGAGTGTTTTGGAGCCCCACATCAATCCGTTTGCCCTTGCCTGCTGATCGACGGGTAAAATATCGATGGCCATTCCATCAACTGCAATGTCCTGAAAAATAGTAAACAGACTAACCGAAAAAGCTGCAACCATTAACAACGTTAAATTATTGAGTGGATCGGGAATAAAAGCCATTGATAAAAAACTGGCAATCAAGCCGAGCTGGCCAAAAATAATCCAGGGTCTTCTTCTGCCCATGGGCAGATAGGTAAATCTGTCCATTAAGGGAGCGGCTATAATTTTAAAACTCCATGGAATAAGGGCAACTGCTGTAAAACTGCCAATTTCGGCCGGACTTTTCCCATTCATGGCCATCCATGCCGGAATGCCAAATATTACCAGGCCTTCAGGTACTCCCTGTGCCAGGTAAAGTGCAGAAAATGACAGATACCGCAATACAGCATTTTCTGAAAGTGCAGGAAATTTTTTTGTAATCGTATTTTTCATCAAGGATTTTTAGATTTAATTGTTTTTCGTCTTTTTATACTCAAGATAATCCTTTCCAAAAGTCTCAAACATCAGTTTTTCTTCTTTTATCCTGCATTGTCATAAGCACTTTTAATCCATACAAACACTTCATTATCAATGTCTTTAATGTCGGTAATGTTGATTTTATGTGAGCACATTGAGTTTGGCTTTTCTGCTTCCAATTTCCCTTTTGGTTCTTGTCCTTTCAGGTTAATACCAATCTCAAAACGTGTTTTCGTTGCTGGGTTCAAAATTGCAAATTGTTTTTTCCGTCTTAAACTTACATAAGAGTTTTTAGGTGCAATTTCAATGTCGTTTCCGTAGTTCTGAATTTCTGAAATGAGCTTGTAATAAAGGGGCTTGAGATGTTCTTTACCTTGGTATTGTTTTGCTAGCAAGTCGTCTTGATTTTCAGCTGAACCTGCATCTGTTTCATTTGCTTTGTGTGCAACAAAGTTGGCAAATCCGTAAGTAAATTCGTGTTGCTCTTTCAGAAACTTAATTATTTCACCGTGTTTCGTAAAGTTTTGTTGCTTCACAATGTCAATCCATTGCTCCAATGTTTTACCTGTATTTTTGTGCAGGTTCTCTATCATTGTCTGGGTTGCTCTATCCATATTTTTTAAGGTTTTGATTTCCAAATTTTGTCAGAAAAAGGTAAATATTCGTGAATTGCTGCCGAACCATACCCTGTAAAAATTTCGTAGTTTAACAGTCCGTTTTTAACGGCAAGGTCAGTTTTTATCTATTCTTTCGCCTCTGTTTTGATTCAATATTATTTAAAATGAAAATGCCTTTGTAATTCTTTTCATTCTTTCCCATGGGTCCTGAGATGATTAGTTTTCATTCTTCAATCAAGCTGTTAATGTTGTCCAAATGTCATCTGAAACTTTCGCTTATTAGTTCTTTGTTCGTAATAGTATTTGCTCCTGTTTTAAGAATGACCAAAAAATAACTTTTCATTCCAAAATCATCTT
Organism: Bacteroidales bacterium; assembly: GCA_041737295.1. Lineage (GTDB taxonomy): Bacteria > Bacteroidota > Bacteroidia > Bacteroidales > UBA10428 > UBA5072. The sequence goes on from JBGSSA010000195.1 coordinate 8,561, forward strand.
CGCCTTATTTCTCGGCTAATGCTATGACGTAATTTGGATTAACATTCAAAGAGAGCTTTATGTTTGCTTCAAAACAAAAAGGCCCGGCTATTGTCGGGCGTGCGGGGATTTTCTTCGTAGCGAGAGCATGTGAAATATCTAACCGGAAATTTCTTCAAGATACTTCTAAAATAATTGATTTACTGAATTCTATAAAAGCACTGTCCACTTAAATCATCTTATAAATATTGGCGAATATCATTCTTTTTGAATTTTCCATATATTTGCAGAATAAACTTAAAATAGTACAACGAAATAAACTAAAAATGGTACAACACAATAAACGTAATCTAATATAACACAATAAACCTAACTTAATGAGCGGCAAGAAAAAGAAGGTCTTCAAATATTTTCAATAGCTGCGGGACTCTTAGCATGTTCTCCTGATTTCTTTGTAAAAAATGCAACTGATGCCAGAACCTGTTTGGCCGCAATTAGTGATGCATCCCAAATATTGAATTTATTATTAGATGGTGGACATAGTATTAAAGCTGGTAGGCTTGCCGGCGCATTTCGCAATATAGGTAGGGATAAAATTGCTGATGAAATCATTACCACTATGAAGAGCGTGGGTTATGACGTACGTGAAGATGATCCGTTTCAAACGAAGCTTACCTTGGCATTAGATAACCGCGAAACGTCTCCATACGCCAATCGGATAAAACTGATGTGGCACACAATGAGGCAAATGGTAATTGATAATTTCCCAAAAGAAAAAGAACTCTGAAAAGGCAAGGAAGTATACTTAAAACAGGTAGAAAATATTTATGCAAAAGATGCATATAATTCGCTATCAATTGAAGGTTACAGTGTGACGGCAGAACTTATTGAATTGGTACGAAGTGGAAATTGGAATCCCCGCGGTAACCAAGCTGATAGAGAACAGCATGATGTTATGGCTGCTCGTGGCTATTATCAGGCTTTTCAAAAAGTTAAAGAAAGTATCAATGCCGTACTTGAAGGCAACAATGCTGGGAATGTTGCTTTTAATGATCATAGCACATGGTATAGAGAATTGTTTTCACCAAGCGTAACTGCAGGTATTTTGAAACCTTCTGACCTTGCTGGATACAGAAATGATCAGGTATATATTAAAGGTTCTATGCATACACCTCTAAATCCGAATGCGGTTCGAGATGCTATGCCTGTATTGTTTGATTTATTGAAAGAAGAATCTGAACCTTCAGTTCTTGCTGTTCTTGGTCATTTTATGTTTGTATATATTCATCCATATATGGATGGTAACGGACGAATTGCCCGTTTTTTAATGAATGTCATGCTAGCTTCTGGTGGATATTCCTGGGTGGTGATTCCTTTGGAAAAACGTGAGGAATATATGTCAGCCTTGGAAGAAGCAAGTGTGGAACAGAATATCTCAAATTTTGCTAAGTTTATTGGTGGGTTAATTACACAACAACTATAATTTTTAAGTTTTTATACCCCAAACGTACCCCTATAAATTAGCGAGAACATGTGAATTATCTAACCGGAAGACATATCAGGATATGTTAAAAGTAATTGAATATTTGCAAGTTACGGATTCATCTCTGTAATAAGTCAGGTTGCAATAGAATGAAGGATTAATTAAATTTGTAAAAAGAGCTTCCATGGAGGCACATCCGGTAAGGATAGTGAATCAGGTGATTGATAAAATTGATCTTGATCCGTTAATAGAAAGTTATAAAGGAGGAGGTACATCAAGCTATCATCCCCGTATGTTGCTTAAAGTTTTGGTATTTGCTTATCTGAGTAATATATATTCCAGCCGGAAAATCGGGGAAGCACTGATGCAGAATGTGTTTTTCATGTGGCTAAGGGGGATGGATAAGCCGGATAATAATACCATTAACCGCTTTAGGAGTGATAGGTTAAAGGATACTTTGAAGTCCGTATTTACCCAGATTGAAAGCCCAAACGGAGGCAAGCAGTGCGCCAGTTAGGAGTTGCAAGTTAATTATGGGTCAAGCGATCCTGTTTTCTCTTTATCAATCTCGTCAATAATGGTTTTCACAAAATTGCTGACAGCTGAATGCCGCACGTTACTATCAGCCTCCGGCCATGCACTGTTGACTACAATCACCAGACCTCTCCCCGGGTCGATATGGATCATCTGGCCATAGATTCCTAATGCCTCGAAAGAATTGCCATCAAAGATCCACCATCCGTATCCATAGCCCCCACCGGGCCAAAGCGGCACTTGTATATGGGTCGCTGTCTTAAACCAATCTGTGGGAACAAGGGATTCCCCGTTTATGCGTCCGTCTTCGAGAACGAATTGTCCAAACCTTGCATAATCACGGAGTGTTATCTGGAGGCAACAGCCTGCCAGTTCCTCACCCGTCCGATCCATAATCCAGGTAGCCTTCTGCTCCATACCGTAAGGAATCCATATCTTGGAGGAAAGATATTGGGATAAGGTTTGATGGGTAGCTGAGCTTACAATGACACCCAGCAGGTTAGTTTCACCTGTACTATACACCCATTTTTTGCCGGGTTCAGCGTCGGCCGGCAAACGTCGCATGTAACTGACTGTTGCATTCATGCCCGGTTCTATCGGATCTGTATAAAATCTGACAATGTCAGCATTCGGATCTGTATAGTCTTCGTTCCATCGTATGCCGGTGGTCATGGTGAGGAGATGGCGGATGGTCACTTTTTCGTAGGCGCTCCCTTTTAAATCGGGGATGTAGTCCGTTACGTAGTCGTCCACACTTTTGATGTAACCATCCTTGATGGCAGTCCCCACGAGAGTGCTCGTTATTGACTTTGCAACAGACTGTGAAGTCCACCGGCCGGATCTGTTGTGCCCAAGTGCGTATCGTTCCAATCGGATATTTCCATCCTCCAAAATGAGCAGGCCAGATACTTTCTGTTCCCTTATAAAAACTTCCAGAACTTTTTCTTTATCTCCGCCTTTGCTAAATGCGGCAATGGGCGATCCCTGCGAAAGTATGTGCACTTTACTCCCCTTCGGCACTTTACGTGCTTCAAAAACCTGATCAAAATGCGCAAATCCAAGTTCACGTTCTTGCTGATTCCACTGAAATGCGTTTTTTGAAAGTGAATCCGGATTGGAAGTAATTTGAGCAAAGGAGGAAGAACCAAGGGTCACCAAAATGGCAAGCCCGAGAACTGATAGTATTGCTGATTTAAGGAGTGTACGCATGATTTCATTTTGTTTTTTCACTCTTCATAGAATTATTAAACTAATTGATATCTGTTAAACATACAAAAAAAAAAATGGTTGTCCTGTAAGGCACATGACGGCAGCAAGATGAGTTGGCTTAGAAATTTTCAGGAAGAATAAAAATTAAAGTTTCATAATTTGTATCTTCATATAATGAATAGAGAATTTAATTACCCCGAAAAATTTGTGATTATAAAAAATGTATTCTCTTGAAAAATTTTAAGTCCGAAGTTCGTCTTGCTCGTGAAATGAGCACCCTTGATGCTACTTTAATTGGGGTAGGAGCTATGATTGGTGCCGGGATATTCGTTTTAATTGGAATTGCTGCGGGTGTTGCTGGTCCGGCATTGATACTTACATTTTTTCTAAATGGAGTAATTGCCCTTCTTACTGCAATGTCTTATGCTGAGCTTGGTTCCTGTTTTCATGATGCCGGTGGAGGATATTTATGGGTCAAAGAGGGATTACCAAAATGGAATGGTTTTATTTCAGGATGGATGAGTTGGTTTGCACATGCCGTTGCCTGTAGTTTATATGCGCTTGGTTTTGGCGCCTATTTCGAACATGTGCTGAGAGAATTTTCGCTTATGATACCCCAATGGGGATTCTTCTCACCCCAAAAAATACTGGCTGCATCCATAGCATTGCTTTTTGCCTACGTTAATTTCAAGGGTGCCTCAGAAACTAGTAAAATTGGAAATCTTGTAACTCTAACCAAGATTATTATTTTAGCCATATTCATTGGATTCGGAATTGAACTCATTCTTCGTCAGGGGGACTGGCGGACAACTTTCAGCCCATTTTTACCCCATGGTTTTGGAGGAGTTTTTAAAGCAATGGGACTGACATTTATTGCATTCCAGGGATTCGAAGTGATTGCCCAAAGCTCCGAAGAGATCAAAAATCCCAAAAAGAACATCCCAAGAGCTGTCTTTTTTTCCCTGCTGATTGTAATCCCTATCTATATTTTGGTGGCATTTGTTGCCATAGGTACAGTTAAACCTGAAGCAGGTATTACTCCCTGGGATTTTCTCGCACAGCAGAAGGAAACAGCTCTTGTGAATGTAGCCCGGAATTTTTTTATCGGTGGCGGAATTATGATCCTGATAGGTGGACTTATCTCAACAATTTCCGCCATGAATGCAACCATTTATTCCTCCTCACGGGTAGCTTTTGCGATGGGACGTGATCGTAATTTCCCGGGATTTTTCAGCAAAATACATACCAGGAACCAAACACCCCATTGGAGTATACTAATATCTCTGGTAATTATCGTAATCATGGCGGTTTCCTTGCCCATTGAGGACGTTGCCAGTGCGGCCGATATAATGTTTCTTCTGTTATTCCTCCAGGTGAACCTTGCCATGATCAGTCTAAGGAAGAAAAGGGCTGATCTTGACAGAGGTTATAAGGTTCCACTCTATCCTTATCTTACGGTCTTGGGTATTATGATGCTCCTTTTTCTGGCCATATACATGTTCAATTACAGTTTAATTGCCTGGATTGTGACTGGAATTTGGATTGGATTGGGATTAATGGTGTACCGGTTTTATTCTTCTCACCGTGAAATAGAACATATCAGAAAAGTCAGTACCCTTGACAGGATCGTGAAAAAGGATTATACAATACTTATTTGCCTGTCTCTATCCGATAATGTAAAAAGTTTGTCTGAAATTGCCTTTGCTGTAGCCAGGAAACACAATGCCAACATAATTTTTCTTCACGTTGTTGAACAAAGCGAAGATAAAAAACTGCAAGCCGGATTGCATGATACCAGCATGGCCAATGTGCTTCTTGATCAAGCAATAGCCCTTTCAGAGGAAGCTGGTGTTAAGGCAAAATCAATTATTAAGGTTTCACACAGGATATCTTTTGGAATTGTTGAAACGGCAATAGAGGAAGATTGTAATTTTATTGTAACAGGACGGAATAAAAACAGCAGTTTTACTTCCCGTTTTTTTTCATCTGCCCTTGACAATGTTTTACAAAAAACAACCCTTGAGGTGGCCATTTTGCATGGTGAGATTAATCCCTTGGAAGTACGAAGAATTCTCATCCCCTATAGCGGAGATGTTCACACCCAACTGGCAATTGAAATTTCACCCGCCTTGATTGCACGTTTTGATGCAATCATTACAATAGGCGTTGTTATAAGTGCCAGAACAACTGAAATCCAAAGGATGAAGATAAGTGATCAGATAAACAAGGTTTTGGAAGATAATAAACTTGTTGCCCGTATTGAAATGGTCAGAGATTCGGATATCCTTCATGGAATTTTGAAATTGGCTAAAAATACCAACCTTCTGGTGATGGGGGGCAAATCCGGAGATTTTATTGAATTGCTTTTTTCCAGATCCCTGGCCAGGGAAATTACCGAACAAGTCAATTGTCCTGCACTGTGGTTAAAAGAATACGAAGAAAGAGAATCTTTTTTTAGTTCTCTTTTTAAAGGTCAGAATAAACAATGAGAACCTATGGAAAATAAAATTGAGGATCAATTCATCGGTTTTGCCGATAGCCTGCTTGCATTTTTGCCGAATTTAATCGGTGGGATAATACTTCTCCTTTTGGGATGGTTTATTGGTTGGGTTTTTAAAAAAATACTGGTCCAGCTTTCAATCGTGCTCCGGGTAGACCGGCTTATTAAAAGTTCAAGATATGAAACGGATTTCTCAAAAGCTGACGTACGATACAGTCTATACAATTTTATCGGGAACATTGGTTTGGTAATCATTTTCCTGATATTTCTTGACAACGCCTTACTGGCATGGAAGTTAAACGTACTTTCAGACCTTTTGAGCAGAGGGATCCTGTTTTTACCAAAAATTATTATTGCGCTGATAATCTTTGGCGCAGGGTATCTTCTCTCTTCATTGGCTCAGATTTCAATTCTGAAAACTTTGCACCGGGAAGAAATCCCAAGGGCATCTCTCTTGTCAAGATTTATTAAAAGTATTCTAATATTATTCTTTTCCGCCATTTCGCTTACAGAACTTGATGTGGCCCGGGAAATCATCATTATTGGGTTTTCCACAATTTTTATAACAATGGGTGTCATTGCCATTATCCTAACAGCTGTTGGAAGCAAGAACTTCCTAAAAAAACTTGAGGCAACCTTTAAGGATGAAAAAATTGATTAAAAGGCTTCATTTTAATAGGACGTTATGGAAGCATTGAAAAAATTAATGGAATTTGTAATAATCAGGGTTGGAGAGTATGAGATCAGCATTCTTACACTTACCACCATTTTCGCAATATTTCTGATTACAAGGGCAATTTTATGGATAATAAAAAAAACATTATTTAGAAAACATAAAATTACTGAACCTGAAATTGGGAATATCTATGCGCTTTTTAAAATTATTAAATATATATTATGGATTATTTCTATTAGTTTAATTTTAAAAGCGATAGGGATCAGTGTTACCGTTTTATTGGCCGGATCGGCCGCCCTTCTTGTAGGAGTAGGATTGGGACTTCAGCAAACATTTAACGATATCTTATCCGGAATAATACTGCTTTCAGAAAGATCCATAAAAATTGGGGATATATTGGAAATAGATGGGGATATAGTGAAAATACAAAATATCGGGTTGAGAACTTCTATGGGTTTAAACAGGGATGAAATATCTATCATTATTCCGAATTCAACTATTACTACGAACAAGGTAATAAACTGGAGCCACCAGGCAATGAAAACCCGGTTTAAGATTAATGTGGGCACAGCATACGGAAGCGATGTGGAACTGGTAATGAAAATACTGGAAGAAAGTGCTATGGAGCATCCTGATATTGAAGACAGAAATTTGGTTGAAGCAAGAATATTGGATTTCGGCAACTCCTCACTGGATTTTCAACTTTTATTCTTCAGCGAAAATATTTTCAGAATAGAAAAAGTAAAAAGCGATATCAGAAAAATAATTAACCGGAAATTTATTGAAAACAATATTACAATCCCTTTCCCCCAAATGGATATCCATTTGAGACCTGTTAATATTCCTAATAAGTATTAATACGGCAAGTAATATTACTCTACTATTAAAGGATTTGAAATAAAAACTAAACTCTTTATTATCTTTAATATAATTATGAACCAAATATTTAATACCATTTTCACTGCTATTTTAGTATTTGCATCTTTGCCGCTTCTTGCTCAGAAAGATGATTTACAAATTAATATAGATACTTCCGGATCGAGTTCTAAAGGTTATCCTGTGATCGGGTTGCAGAACGATACCCTCTTTGAGATATACAACAAGGTTGGCTCTATTAGACCCCAGGAAAGGGCATCCAGCATAACAAAAAAGATCAGGACCCTTAATGATGATAAATTCCTGAATATTGACTCTATATTGTTGGTTGAATCGGAGAATACTTTTGATATAGTGTATAAAGACATTATCATCATGAGCATTTCTGAATCGGATGCTTCTTTAAGCAACAAATCAAAGCTTAATCTGGCAAAGGAAAATGCAGAGAAAATACAGGAAACAATACGCAAAAACAGGAATAAGAACAAGATAAGTATGATATTATTAAGAATAGGATTGGTGATTTTGGTTGCTGCGGGCATTTGGTTTTTAATATGGGTTATAAACAAAGGCCATGCTATGATGAAGCAACTAATTGTCAGCAAGAAGAATAAATGGATTAAGGACTTTTCATACAAGGATTATACATTTCTTACAGTTGAACAAGAACTTAAAGTGATAAATTTTTGCTTAAAGCTTATAAAATGGTTTTTTGTCATTCTATCTCTTTACCTGTTCCTGCCTATAATTTTTAGTATTTTCCCATTCACTCAAGGATGGGCCAATGTATTATTTAAGCTGGTTTGGTCCCCTTTCAAAGGAGTACTTATAGGTTTCTGGGCCTATATACCAAATCTATTCAGCATTATCGTAATCTATTTTGTATTTAAATACACGATTCGTTTAGTTAAGTATGTTTTTTCTGAGATCGGCTCAGGAAACCTGAAAATATCAGGATTTCATGAAGACTGGGCAATGCCTACTTTTGGTATTGTAAAATTTCTCCTTTATGCCTTCATGTTTGTTCTGATCTTCCCCTATCTTCCAGGTTCAAATTCGAGTATTTTTAGGGGGGTATCGGTCTTTCTGGGCGTTCTATTCTCATTGGGCTCAACTTCAGCAATTTCAAACATGGTCGCAGGTCTTGTTATAACCTATATGCGTCCATTTAAGGTTGGAGACAGGATAAAAATTGGGGAAATATCAGGGGACGTTATTGAAAAGAACTTATTGGTTACCCGTTTACGCTCTATCAAGAATGAAGAAATTACTATTCCAAATTCATCAGTTCTCGCAGGTAACACAATAAATTATTCTGCCATGTCAAAAACTGAAGGACTTATTATTCATACCAATGTAACTATTGGCTATGATATTCCCTGGAAAGATATGCATCAGGCTTTAATTGACGCTGCTCTTAGAACAGAGATGATCGAAAAGGATCCCAATCCTTTTGTACTGCAATCAAGTCTCGATGATTTTTATGTTTCTTATCAGATCAATGCTTATATAAAAGAAGCAAATAAGCAGGCTGTAATTTATTCCTGGCTACATCAAAATATTCAGGACGTTTGCAATGAAAGAGGAATTGAGATCCTTTCTCCGCATTATAGGTCACAAAGAGATGGCAATACTACTTCTATTCCAACCAAATACCTTGATAAGGATTACAAATCGCCTGGTTTTAATATTTTTCTTAAAACTGAAAATGACTAAAATGGGTTCTCCGGCTTTCTAATTAAAAGTTATACCCATTTAGACTTAAAATTGCAAGTTCAGATTATCGAAATTTATTGTTTTTCCCCATTGCCTGGCAAGTTTCTCGAAAGATTCGGGATCATTCGGAATAACTATGGGCTTAATACTTAAGACAGGTATTTTTGCATGATTTACCAACTGTTGCGCGAATGGACCAACAAAATAGGCCTTGAAATCGTAATCAAGATTCGCAGTTAGAATAATTAGGTCTGCATCATATTCCTTTGCAATTTTTATAGTTTCCTCCGGAAACTCCTCATATGGGCAAAGTGCATAAAGAAATTTAATATTATCTTTTAGGAGCTGAGTTTTAAGTCGGTCAATTAAAGCTGCTATTTCCTTAACTTCTTCAGGTTTATTTTGATCAGCGAGTCCCAAGACCAATAATTCAGATTCATTCTTTTCAATTATCGGCCTGGCATAAAAGTACTTTTCCAATGCTCCGGGTAGCTGTCTGATTGGAAAGACAGCTCTTTGAAATTCTGTTTTCTGCCAGTCTCCCGGCATTGTAAGTACCGGACATCTTGCATTTTTTACTACCTGAAATGCTTCGGATCCGATAAAAAACTCGCGCAAACCAGATACTCCATGTGTTCCCATTACAATCAGACTGATATTCTCCTCATAAGCCATTCTGCATATTTCTGCAGAAGGAATTCCAGACTTAATCTTTGCACTTATTTTTAAATCCGTTTCACCCCGTATTTTTTCAATAAGTTCTTTCATATGGTGCTCCATTGTTTCAATAATATTCGGGGTAATTCTAAAATCGGGCAAAAAAACCTCTGTTGGCTGAATATATGAGAATGTGTCAACAACATGCAATAAAATAATATCAGCATTCTGTCTTTTAGCGATGGAAATTCCCATCTTCAATGCACTTTCCGACAACTTAGAAAAGTCAGTAGGTATTAAAATTGAAGTTATTTTTGTATTCATGGCATACTATTTAAATTAGACATTCTGTGGATCATAAAATAAATTTTTCTAGGCACTCAACTGGTTAAATTCAAGTAAACGCTATGTCTCAAGTGTAATCCCTTGTAATTCAAACCTACATATGCAGACTTAATATCAAAGTTATACAAACTTCTCTACATAACTCGGCGTTGTTCAACCAGAATTATACTGTAAATTTGAAATCTGCCTCACCAAATGAGGATCATTCAATGATATAAGTTAATTTTAACAAGGGTTTCCTGTCAGAAACTAAAAGGATTATATATTTCATGAATAAATAGTTTTATTCGTTTAAACATTTATGACCTACTACCTATTAATTGCACTTTGCATAATAATTATCGTTTCCTACATTTTTGAAATTACCGGGAAGTATTCAAAAATTCCAGGCGTGATATTGTTAATTATTACCGGAATTGGTATTAACTATTTTCTGGTTTACCTGAATATTCACATTCCTGATCTGTCGGGATTATTGCCTGTGATGGGAACAATCGGACTAGTTTTAATCGTACTTGAAGGAAGTCTTGATTTAACCCTCAGCGCTAAAAAAAAGCAAGTCATCGTAACATCTATATCCGCTGCTTTCTTACTATTTTTAGTATTTGTTTCTGTCTTCACCTTTTTTCTGGTTAAAATCAAGAACTTTCCCTTAATTCCCTCATTAATTAATACGATCCCACTTGGAGTCATCAGCAGTGCGGTTGCCATTCCTTCTGCATCCGGACTTCATAAGAATGACAGGGAGTTCATAACTTATGAAAGCTCAATCTCCGATATTGTTGGCATATTGGCATTTGACTTTATCATTCTCAACTATGCTGCTTTTGGTAAAGGTTTGTTTGGACTATTTTTTGATCTGATAATAACAGTTGTTGTCTCAATAATATTTAGTGCAGGCCTGGCCCTGATTTTACATAAAATCCATCATCACGTGAAATATGTAATTATTACCACGGTTATTGTATTAGTATATGCACTTGCCAAATTAGCTCATATGCCTTCATTGTTAGTTGTCCTTATATTTGGATTGGTGATGAATAATAGCCATTTGTTTAAGAACAAACGATCTCAAAAGATAATTGACTTCGAGAACTTCAGCCATGAACTTAATTCTTTTAAGCATATTACCTGCGAGTTAACATTTATAATCCGATCATTCTTTTTTATTATGTTTGGCTATTATACTACTGTATTAGATCTAATTGATATTCATAATTTGCTATTGGCATCGATTATATCAGCTTCAATTTTTATTATAAGGGCATTATATTTTAAGGTATTATTGAGAAAATCGTTAAATCCCCTGCTCTTTTTTGCTCCCAGGGGTTTAATTACCATTCTATTGTTTCTCAACATACCCACGGAACAATTACTTCCATTTATGAATAAAGGTCTCATAACACAGGTTATCTTTATTACTATCCTATTAATGTCTTTTGGAAATATA
>JBGSSA010000205.1:0-31019 GCA_041737295.1 Bacteroidales bacterium
GTTTTAAAAAAGGAAGCATTTAACCCAAATGCCCTGATGGAATATCAAGAAAAATATAAACAGAAGAAAATCAATCAATTAAAAAAGAGATTGGCTCTTCTTGAAGCGGCTTAGATGAGTAGTTACATAAGAGTGACAAGTAACAAGGAAGAATAACCTAGGCTTCTAGGCTTCTAGGCTTCAAATCAATAGATCAATAGATCAACAAATGCTTTAAGTAGTTCCTCACATAATCCTCAATTCCCTCCTCCAGGGTGTGAAAGGGTTCAGTATAGCCTGCTGCACGGAGTTTTTGCATATTGGCTTCTGTGAAATACTGGTACTTCTCACGAATATCTTCAGGGGTATCTACAAAATTAATCTGCGGTACAAGGTCAAGTGATTTAAATGTATTGATTGTGAGATCGAGAAAGGTCCGGGCTTTTCCGGTACCGAGATTATATATCCCCGATTCCGGTCGGCTGTTATACAAATACAGTATCACCGACACAACATCTTTAACATACACAAAATCCCGTTTCTGACCTCCATCGGGTATGCCCGCCTTATGTGACCTGAAGAGGTTCATCTTTCCTGATTTTTTTATCTGGCCGAAAGCATGGAATATTACCGACGCCATGCGCTCTTTGTGATATTCGTTGGGACCGTATACATTAAAAAATTTCAGTCCTGCCCAGAATGGTGGTTCTTCAGTCTGGTCAAGGACCCATTTGTCGAAATCATTCTTCGATTCTCCGTATGGATTAAGGGGTTTTAGCTCTTTAACAAGGTTATGGTCATCAAGATATCCCCATTCTCCCAAGCCATAGGTAGCGGCAGAAGATGCATATATAAGCGGAATTTTAAACCTGCTGCAAGCCTTGAACATATTGATGGAATAGCCAAGATTCAGCTTGTCGAATATGGCTTTGTCGAATTCGGCCGTATTGGTTCTCGCTCCCATATGAAATATAAACTCTACCTCCTTGTGATTCAGGTCAAGCCATGTAAAAAAATCATCACGGTGAATGCGGGCGACATATTCCTTATCCTGGAGATTCCTGTTTTTTACATCATTGTCGAAAGCATCAACAAGGATTATCTTTTGAATTCCCTGGGAATTCAACTTACTGACAAGATTGCTTCCGATAAATCCGGCCGCTCCGGTTACGATTACCATGATTCAATTTAAAATTAAAGCAATAATATAAAAATTGTTATTCTTCCTCGTCCCTCGTCCCTGCTTCAGTCCGCCCGCAACTCCTCCAGCAAATCCAAAGTCGTGGCAGTGAGGTTGCTTATGGCCAGGGGCAAATTCCAATTATCCACTTTCGGAATTTCAATAAAATAGGATACAGCCCTGATTTGCAGGAAAGGAATTTTTTCCATCAGGCATACATAAAAGAAAGCTGCACCCGACATGGTTTCAATTTCACTTTTGAATTGTTTCTTAACACGCTGAATATTTTCCATCCGGCCATGAAGCGTATTTACCGTAATGGCTTTTACGGGGATCAATGAATCAACCACATCGATCTCAAAATTACCCAGGCTGCGCAATAGCTCACCGGTAAACGGGAAGGAATCTTCATTCAGCAGTTCTTTATCACTCAGGGTAAAGAAAGCATCCTTTTCTTCAAACCCCAAATCTGCAAATTGGTCCTGAACTACATTTACCACGAAACCCAATTCAAGGAAATAATCAAAACTTCCGGCGATTCCAAGGTTGATAGCCAGGTCGTAACTATATGCCTGCATTGTTTTTAGAAGGTGGTATACCATGGGTACACTACCATATCCGGTAACCAGAATATCAATATCGAGTGTTCCAAGTCTGTAGTTTACAAGGTTCGCATTTAACTTCGAAACGAAGGTCAGCTTATCCCGCAATAATTTAATTTCGCTGTTGGAAGAAGCTACCAGAAGGATTTTCATAAGCCGATAATTTTTCTCTTATTGAAACAAAAAGTTCCTAAATTTGTCTATAACCTAAGGGATTTAAAGTTAAGACATTTTTGTGTCCTCTTAGCTAAAATAAATCCGCGGTTAGATTAATTTAACATTTTACTGATGGATGACAAGAAAATCGTTATTGAGGGGATATCGGAAACTGGCTTTGAGCGGATCGACAAATTTAACGGCAGGAAAACCAAATCCCTTTCTTCGCTATACAGAAAGGTATTGATGAACCTGGGTGAAGACCCGTGCCGTGAAGGACTTATTGATACCCCTGACCGGGTAGCCAAAGCCATGCAATATTTTACCCATGGCTATTATATCAAACCTGAAGAGATACTTGCTGCTTCCATATTTCATGAAGATTACCAGCAAATGGTACTCGTTAAGGATATAGAATTATATTCCCTTTGCGAGCATCATATGGTACCCTTCTTTGGTAAAGCCCATGTGGCCTATATTCCAAACGGAAATATAACCGGGTTGAGCAAAATTGCCAGGGTGGTGGATGCTTTTGCCCGCAGACTGCAGGTACAGGAAAGGCTTACGGTTCAGATCAGGGATTGTATCCAGGATGCTTTAAACCCCCTCGGTGTGGCTGTCGTAATTGAAGCAAAACACCTGTGCATGGTAATGCGCGGGGTACAAAAACAAAACTCGGTGACAACTACTTCCGCCTTTACCGGTTGTTTTCTGAGTGACAACCGCACACGCGAAGAATTTATCCACATGATCGGAGTAAAACTACACTGATCGATACATGGAAAAACTGCACGGGCCGTATTCTCTGTTTGATATATTAGCCCCCGGTGCATGAAGAAAATTGCACTGATATTCATGGGGATATGTGTTCTAATTCCCCTGAGGGCTCAATTCAGGTATAGTCTCCACGGAGGGTTAAACGTTACGACGCAAATCCCGAAAAATTATAATGCGGATTTTGCACAAAATGAGTTTTTGTTTGGATTTAACGCGGGTCCGGCCATTGATTATATGTGGGGACGGCATTTTTCATTGCATTCAGGATTGATCCTTGAAAATAAAGGTACCCGGGGACATGTGGAGGCTTTTGGAAGAACTGCCGATGTAGTCAACCGCCTTTTGTATCTGGATATCCCGCTGTTGGCACGGTGGAATTTTAATGCCGGGGACATGATTATCTTCATTGAAGCCGGACCCTATGCCGGCTTCGGCCTTACCGGCAAAGCGCGCATAGAGACAGCCGATACGGTCAGATCATGGAATATTAATTGGGGAAGAGAGCCGGAGGATGATTTCCGAAGGTTTGATTATGGGGCGATTGGTGGTGCAGGACTTGAATGGAAACAGTTTTCAATCGAAGGTTGTTTCTCGTATGGTATTGCCAATATATACTCCCTTGGAGAAATCGGATATGACATTGAGCAGCGCGCCTTTAGCCTGAGGATCGGGTATTACTTCAAAAAATAATTCATGAATAAAATTGTTGCCGGGTTTATAAACATCTTTTTGATTTTTTTTAATAATCACATATATGCACAAAAATACGGCCTGCAGGGTGGGGTCAATTTCTCAGATATGATGATCATGAACAAAACAACCACCTACAGCACAGATAAGCAAGTCGGATTTAATATAGGTATCACTATAGATTACAAGTTATCTAAGCTGGCAGAGTTTGAAGTTGGAATACTTTATGAATCGAGGGGTACAAAAAGTAAAACCTTCAGGTTAAACATGACTTATATGGATATTCCTCTTCTTTTCAAAGTGGGTCCGACAGTTGGAAAGATAAAAATCTATGGTGCAGCCGGCCCTTATCTTGGGATCGGCCTATCAGGATTTTATGATCATACAATTGTAAAACACACACACTCAGCATCTGGGCCGGGTATATTTTCTAATCCCTTGTAATGAACTCAAAACAAAAATGGCGGATATTCTCCGCCATTTTTATTTACCTAAAGAATAGTTTACTTGTGTCTACTGCCGATCAGGGCAAAGAATACGATATAAATATAACTGATTACCGGCAGGATAAAGGCGTACCTGATACCATAGTTATCAGCTATAAGACCCATAAGAACGGGTATTACTGCACCCCCGACGATCAACGTATTAATTACCCCGGAGGCCATACTCATTTCACTTTTATCCAATCCGTCAACACTAAGGGCAAATATATTCGGGAACATAACGGAATTGAAGAAACCGATGGAAATAACTGCCCACATCGCGACTGTTCCTGATGTGCCCATTGTAACAAACTCAAGGATCGCTGCGATAGCGGCAAAAACAGCCAGGGTAATACTTGTTTTACTTCTGCCCAATTGCATGGCAAGAAAGCTTGCAAGGGAAATCATAACAAAGATAAATCCGTCACTTACACTATACCCGGTAATATACCAGCCTGCAACGAATGCAAATACAAGAACCAGTAAAACAAAGGTGTATTTTTTGGAATTACTGGATATTTCAGAAAGCATGATGGATCCGAAGAATCGTCCGATCATAGCACCGCCCCAGTATATTGCAGCATATTTGGCAGCAATTGCAGGAGTGAGGTTTACAAGGTCAGGATTACTTAAAAAAGGTACAATCATAGCAGCCGTGCCGACTTCAGCTCCAACATAAAAAAATATGCCGAAAGCGCCAAGTATTACATGGGGATACTTCCAGATACTTTTCTTCTGTACACCCTGTGTTGATATTTCTGGCAGTTTTAAAAAGAATATTCCAATTCCGATTAAAATAACAAGGGTTCCGATAATAAGGAAGGGCACTTGTACGGATTTGGCGCCCATAGCCGTACCGGCAGCCGTAAATACAAAAACACTCAATACTAGCGGTGCCAATGTGGTACCTATGGAATTCAGAGCCTGTGTCAGATTCAATCGTCCTGATGCAGTTGCGGGGGCACCCAAAGCGGCAACATAGGGATTTGCTGCGGTTTGCAGGAATACAACCCCGGAAGCCATAACAAAGATGGCAATAAGAAAGAATGGGTATGATGGAATATTTGCAGCGGGATAAAACAGGTAGCTTCCAATACCTACGGCAAACAAACCTAATATTACTCCCAATTTGTATCCAATTTTCTTAATGATGGAGCCGCTGGCAAATGATAACAGGAAATAGGTAAAAAAGAAAACCCCATTAACCAATTGCGCCATAAATTCGCTTAGTTGAAAAACCTCTTTTACTTTTGCACTGAGGGTAATGTTAAAGGTTGTTACAAAACCGAATATGAGAAAAATCATTGACATAAATGTCATCCCCACGGCTAATGTGTTTTTCTGTTGAGTCATCGTAAAATTTTTAGGTTAAACATCAGGATTAAAAAACTGGTATAAGTTTACGAATTTATGTTGAGATACTAAAATTATTAGCGGATCATTCTTGGCAGCGATTCAAAAACCTCCACGGCAGCCCTGGACTTGTTCAACGTGTAGAAATGGATTCCCGGCGCACCATTTTCAAGTAAATTAAGGCATTGTTTAATCGCGTGATCGATACCAATCTGGTAAATCTTATCTGCACTATCCTGGTGTGTTTGCAGTTTTTCCAGCAGATCAGGGGGGAATGTTGCGGCAGTCATTTCCACGTATCTTTTAATCTGTTTATAATTGGTAACAGGTATTATGCCGGGAATTATACGGCAATTTATACCTGCTTTCCTTGCCTGCTTCACAAACCGGAAATAAGCTTCATTGTTAAAAAACAGCTGGGTAATGAGAAAGTCTGCTCCTGCCTGGCATTTGATTTTCAACTGTTGTATATCTTCATCCGGGGAAGCAGATTCAGGGTGTTTTTCGGGATAAGCGGCTGCTCCGACTGAGAAAGAATACTTTTCTTTCACGAAAGATATGAGGTCACTGGCGAAACTAAAGCCATTTTCAGGGGCAAAGAATTCAGTAGTTCCTTTTGGGGGATCACCCCGAAGCAGCATGAGGTTTTCAATACTGAGCTTCTGAAGATATTGCATGTCTGTTGCGATCTTATCCTTGCCTGCCCCGACACATGTATAATGGGCCATCGTATTGAGGCCGATCTTATTCTGAAGATAATCCACAAGTGCAAAAGTCCGCTCCTGGTTGGAACCTCCGGCTCCATAGGTGACCGTTACGAAAGTGGGATCGAGATTAATGAGTTGTCCCACATTGATTCCAAAATCCACAGCTGAAATTTCATCTTTGGGAGGGAAAAACTCAAATGAAAAAGTACGTTCTGTTTTATCAAATAGGTCTGTAATCCTCATGCGGATTTATATTTAGGGCTATTTATAATTCAGGTTGGATGCAAGCAAACTTTCAACAGTTTCTACAGGCAATTGTTTCCTCAGTGCATAATCCTGAACCTGGTCAAAGGATATATTCCCTACAAAAAAGTAACGCGATTTGGGATGTGCGAAAACTAATCCGCTGACAGAAGCTGCAGGATACATAGAGTAACTTTCTGTAAGGGTTATCGATGTATTCTTTTCTGCCTGCAACAGGTTAAACAGGGTACTTTTCTCGGAATGGTCGGGACAGGCAGGATAGCCGTGCGCCGGTCGTATACCCTTATATTTTTCCAATAAAAGATCATCCAGCGAGAGGTTTTCATCAGCCGCATAACCCCATAACTCTTTTCGGATCCTGAGATGAATAAGTTCTGTAAATGCTTCAGCAAGCCGGTCAGCTAATGCCTTGGCCATGATACCCTGGTAATCGTCAAGTTTTGCGACGAATTCAGCCAGGAGCTTTTCAATACCGGTTCCGGCGGTTACAGCAAAGGCACCCAGGTAATCCACAATTCCGCTGGAACGGGGTGCAATGAAATCGGACAGACATAGGTTCGGGTTGCCATCCGCTTTTAATTCCTGGTTTCTCAGGTTGATAAACCTTGAAATTACCCTGGTCCTTGACAGATCGCTGTATATTTCAATGTCATCCCCTACAGAATTAGCCGGGAAGATTCCAATCACGCCATGAGCCGAGAGTGCTTTTTCGCGGATAATCCGATCAAGCAGGCGATTGGCATCATCAAAAAGCTTCCTGGCTTCTTCGCCTTGTTTTGGATCATTCAATATGTCCGGATATTTTCCTCTTAGCTGCCAGACAACAAAAAAGAATACCCAGCTGATATAATCCCTGATTTCTTCGAGGGGATAGTCGTGATAGGTTTTTATACCCGTAAACTTAGGCACTGCTACCTGTGATTTATCCCATTCAATGTTCAGGCGATTCTTCCGGGCATCTTCCAGACTTATATAGGATACCTGTTTTTTGGCTCCAAGGTATGATTTTCGAAGGTCGTCATATTCCTTTTTAGTTTGTTGGGAAAACAGATCCCGTTGTGCTGAAGATAACAGGCTGCTCACTACACTAACGCTCTTTGAAGCGTCTTTCACATGAATGACAGGAGCTGCATAGTGAGGTTCAATTTTGACAGCCGTATGAATTTTCGATGTGGTGGCACCTCCTATTAGTAAGGGCTTGTCCATTCCCCGTTTTTGCAGTTGTTTGGCAACCTCTGACATGATTTCGAGTGATGGGGTGATTAATCCGCTTAATCCAATAATATCCACATTTCGTTCAATTGCGGTTTCAATGATTTTTTCAGTGGGCACCATCACCCCAAGGTCAATGACTTCGTAATTATTGCAGCTAAGCACTACGCCGACAATGCTCTTGCCAATATCATGGACATCTCCTTTTACCGTGGCCAGCAATATCTTACCTACTTCCTGGTGCGCACCTATCACCGGATTAGATTCCTTTTCCTCTTCAATAAACGGCTGTAATACAGCCACCGCTTTTTTCATAACACGTGCGCTCTTGACGACCTGCGGAAGGAACATCTTGCCTTCGCCAAACAAGTCCCCTACTTTTGACATACCATCCATCAGGGGGCCTTCAATTATTTCAAGGGCCCTTACATAATGGGGCCGTGCTTCCAATACATCATCCTCGATAAAATCGACAATACCTTTTACAAGGGCATGATTAATGCGTTCTTCCACTGTTCCATTCCGCCATTCATCTGTTTTGACTTCTTTTATATCCTGCTTTTTCACAGAATCCGCAAATGCAAGCAACCGTTCGGTGGCATCAGGTCTCCTGTTTAATACAACATCCTCTGTAAGTTCAAGGAGGACTTTGGGAAGGTCATCATATACCGCAAGCATGGAGGGATTTACAATTCCCATGTCGAGTCCTTCCCTGATCGCATAATATAGAAATACCGAATGGATAGCCTCCCGGATCACATTATTTCCCCGGAAGGCAAATGACAGGTTACTGATTCCCCCGCTCACTTTGGCATATGGCAGATTTTCCTTGATCCACTTAACTGTGCGGATGTAATCCACAGCATAATTATTATGTTCCTCCATGCCCGTACCGATGGCAAGTACATTGGGATCGAAAATAATATTTTCGGGTGCCATACCCACCTTTTCAGTAAGTATCCTGTAAGCACGGCTGATAACTTCTGTGCGGCGATCGAACGTATCTGCCTGCCCTTTTTCATCAAAGGCCATGACCACAACAGCTGCACCATATTGCCTAACCTTGCTTGCCTGTTCTATAAATGCGGCTTCACCTTCCTTTAAGCTGATTGAATTTACAATGGATTTACCCTGCACACATTTCAATCCGGCTTCTATAACTGACCACTTGGAAGAATCGATCATTACCGGAAGTTTGGCAATCTCGGGTTCCGCCATCACCAGGTGTAAAAATCTCACCATGCACTTTTCAGCATCCAGCATGGCATCATCCATACAAATATCCAGGATCTGTGCGCCGCCTTCAACCTGCTCTCTTGCCACAACAAGCGCCTCTTCATATTTTTCATCCTGGATAAGCCTTGCAAATTTTATAGAACCCGCCACATTGGTACGTTCTCCTATATTTACAAAATTACTCTCACGGGAGATTGTCAATGGCTCCAGTCCGCTGAGATGGGTTATATGCGTTTGTTCCGGCACAACACGCGCGGGATAGGAGGCTGCCAGGTCAGAGAAAGCTTTTATATGGGCCGGGGTTGTTCCGCAGCATCCGCCAATGATGTTTACCAGGCCTTGTTCCAGGAAATCCTTCAACTGGGTCGCCATGAGTTCCGGGGTATCGTCATAGCCCCCGAATTGGTTTGGAAGTCCTGCATTCGGATGCGCACTTACAAAAAATGGAGCTTTCGAGGATAATTCAGCTACATAGGGCAACATTTCTTTCGCTCCCAGTGCACAATTGACACCAATACTCAACAGATCAACATGTGAAAGGGAATAAAGAAAAGCCGTAATGGTTTGACCTGATAAGGTTCTGCCGCTTGCGTCCGTAATTGTTCCGGAAATCATCACAGGCAATCTCCTTCCGGTTTTGTTTTCCACCTCCTTAACGGCAAATAGGGCGGCCTTTGCATTTAATGTATCAAAAATAGTTTCTATCAGCAACAGGTCCACTCCGCCATCCGACAGTCCCCTGATCTGCTCTTCATAGGCAGCCACCAGTCCGTCAAAAGTCACTGCCCTGTAGCCTGAATCATTCACATCAGGCGACATGGATGCAGTCTTGTTTGTAGGACCAACGGATCCTGCTACAAACCGTGGCTTCTCCGGGTTAATTGCCGTTATTTCCCTGGCAGCCGAAACAGCTATTTTTGCCGATTCAAGGTTCAGTTCATAAACAATATCTTCAAGGTGATAATCCGACTGGGATATAGAGGTTGCACTAAAGGTATTTGTTTCGATGATATCAGCTCCTGCCTGCAGGTATGCTATGTGAATACTGCGGATCACATCAGGCCTTGTAAGAGACAACAAATCAATATTGCCCTTAAGATCATAGGGAAAATCTGCAAATCGCTGACCCCTGTAATCTTTTTCATCGAGACGGTACTGTTGTACCATGCTTCCCATGGCTCCATCCAGTAATAATATCCTTTTGCCTAACTGTCTATAAATTGCCGGTTTTTCCATATTTTTCATTAATATGCAAAAATGGGATTTTAACAACAATAATAAAACCCAGAGGGGGTATTTCTTGTAAACTCTTTTATAATATTGAGTCTCTCAGTATTTATATACGGGTCTGCGAGAGAGGTTTTTGGAATTTAATTCTTTACAGGGGATACGTAAAAATTTTAACGCAAAGTCCTCGGAGCAATGCGCAAAGGTCGCTAAGTTTTTTTTTATTGCGCTTTATTTTTTTTGAGGTCGCTGAGAAATCTCATTGCATTCGATTAATATTTAAAGAATTAGATATGCTATTGCATGAGCTTTTTCAGGCAGTTTATGTTTTGGTCGTTAAAGATGTTTTTTCCGGCGGGAGTATACATAAACATGATTCTGTCCTTGAAATGATCATTTATTTTTGGCCGTACAATTTTCAGCGTACTGTTCAGCAGCTGGTTTTCCTCGGTGAATCCTTCTTCAAGGATTGAAAAAGTGGATGGCAGCCAACGGTGCGGAAACATATCCTGCAGTTTGCCTCCCGCAAGGAACTGGTCAATCTGGGATTCAATCAGCTGAATGATCTCACGTGAAGTTTCCTCCTCTTCGGCATTGAGGTTCTGGGCAGAATGCCATCGTTTCACGGCCGTCATGTTAGGATATATCAACGCACTTGTATAGGCGTTCTGGTTGTTATACAACATGCATTGATCAATGAAATCGGAATGCTGAACGATAGCCTCTTCAATGCTTTCGGGACTGAACTTTTCACCGTCATCTGCAATGAGCAGGCTTTTTGAACGTCCAAGCACATACAGAAAACCATCCTTATCCATATAGCCCAGGTCCCCTGTATACAGCCATCCGTCCCGAATTGTATCTTTGGTAGCTTCGGGATTAGCCCAGTATCCGGCCATAACATTATCGCCCTTTACGACAATTTCACCTTTAGTTCCAACAGGAAGTTCCTTACCGTCTTCATCACAAATGCGAAGTTCAAGATTTTTTACCAGCGCACCGGATGAACCGAGTTTGTGCTGCGCCGGATTATTGGCTGAAATTACAGGCGCAGCTTCCGTCAGTCCATATCCCTGGTACATTGGAATTCCTATGGCGTAGAAGAATCGTTGCAGATCAATATCGAGCAGGGCACCCCCTCCGATAAAATAAACAAGCCGGCCTCCAAAAGCCTCTCTCACCTTGGTAAAGAGGATTTTGTCAAAAAGTATGTTCAGGGGTTTCAGGAATATCCTGAATCCCTTTCCCCGGTTCCACCCAGTACCATTATAGGAATAAGCAATTTTCATGGCCAGATTGAACAGTTTTTCAGTCAGGGCACCCTTTTCACGAATACCCTTTTCAATATTTTTCCGGAAATTTTTGGCCAGTGCAGGAACACTCATCAGCAGGAATGGCCTGTTCTCTTTGATATTGATGGGAATGTTCTTCAATGTTTCCATCGGAGTTTCGCCTACCTGGATGGAAGCCAGGCTGGCTCCGCATGACATGAGCGTATAAATTCCGCAAGTATGGGCGAAGGCATGGTCCCAGGGTAGTATCAGCAAGGTTGTCCAATACATTGGTATTACAAACAAGCTAAGCGATTGCTCAATATTGGCGGTGTAATTCCGATGACTGAGGATGATACCTTTCGGATCGGCTGTGGTGCCGGATGTATAGCAGATGTTTGCATAATCCTGCTCTGTAACCGACATCCACCTTTTCCTGCATTCTTCCGTATTTGTTTTAAGGTAACTTTTTCCCTGGCCAAGAACATATGAAAATGCAATCTCATGTACTTCACACTTTTCCGGGGGATCAAGTAAAATTACCTTTTCAAGTGTTTCAATTTTTTCTTTCAGGCCGGTAAGCTTTTTAGCCTGGCTTTTTGAGGCGATGACAAATCTGGCGCCGGAATGAACAATACGGAATTTAAGTTCTGATGACTCTGTGAGTTTAACGGAAAGAGGAACATTTACGGCACCAGCGTATAAAATTCCGAGTTCACTGTATACCCAATCATTTCTGCCTTCCGAGATGAGTGCAATTCTGTCTCCTTTTTGTATGCCGAGGGAGATAAGCCCGGCAGCAAACTGAAGCACTTTTTCATGCACCTCTTTGAAAGTAGCCCCCATGAACTTGTTATTCTTCTTCTCCAGTAAAAAAACATTTTCGCTATATTTTGCAGCACAGTCTTCGAACAATTGTACAAGTGTTCTCATAGGGTAGTATTGGTTAAAACAATGCAATATAGAAAAAAAGTCAATGCAAATTTTAACCGCAGGGATCACAGAGGATAAAAACGCCGAGGCCGCAAAGTTTTAATTTACTTTGCGGCCTCGGCGCATATCTCTGAGATCTCAGCGGTTAATTTTTGAGCGGTTTTAATGCCTTACCGGATAGGAACAGGAGTAAGGAGGCTTTCTATGCGGAACATAAGGTCCTGGAGGTTGACCGGTTTGGTGATATAGTCATCACACCCGGCTTCGAAACAACGGTCCCATTCTTCATTAAACGCATTGGCAGTCTGCACAATGATCGGCAGATTGGGTTTAAATGCCTTTATCTGTTTTATTGCTTCAACGCCATCCAGCACGGGCAATTGAATATCCATTAATACCAGGTCAATATGATTGTACATTCTGCAAAAATCTACAGCCATCTGACCATTTATTGCCCAAATTATGCTCACATGTGTCTTTCTTGATAAAACAAGATCCAGGAATTTGAAGCTTATTTCATCATCTTCTGCAATTAAAATAGTCTTATTTGATAAATCCATCATTTCTTTAACAATTTGCTGATGTGAATGTCAATTTTATTGATATACGAGAGTAACCCATAAAAGTATGCTTTTGTTGACAAACTTTTTAAAATTGATGTTCAACATGCTTTTTTCAGTGACGGCAATTTTTGAAAAAAAAGGTCTGATTCTGAAATATCTTTCATGGAATAAAGTCATTGTTGCCTACCGCTAAATGTTGTACTTTTTTGAAATAAATATAAACAGGATGAAGGAGCAAAATGACCCGGCAACGCGCATTCAGAATGTGCTGCAATTTGATGAATACGGTGGAGTTAATCCGGCTATTACGGATTCTTCCACATTTACTTTTCGTGATCCGCATACCATGTCAGAAACCTTCCTCGGCCATACTGAAGGATGTTTCCTGTATTCCCGTCACTGGAACCCAAGTAATAAATTTCTCGCCAACGCAATGGCTGCCATGGAGGGCACTGAGTCTGCCTGGGTAACTGCTTCGGGAATGTCAGCAATTACCTGTGCGATACTGCAATTGTGCAAGGCCGGTGATCACCTTATTACAAGTGTGACCTCATACGGAGGAACTTTCGCTTTTCTCAAGAATTATCTGCCCAGGTTACACATAAAGGTTTCATTTGTGGATATAACTGATTCCGAATGTGTAAAAAAAGCGATCAGGTCGAATACCCGGTTGATTTATACAGAATCGGTAACCAACCCTCTGCTTGAGGTTGCCGATATACCTGCATTATCAGCGATAGCAAAGGAAAACGGACTTTTGTTACTGGTTGACAATACCTTTGCCCCGATGATTCTTACACCGGCCCGGTTGGGTGCAGATATTGTT
Organism: Bacteroidales bacterium; assembly: GCA_041737295.1. Taxonomy (GTDB): domain Bacteria; phylum Bacteroidota; class Bacteroidia; order Bacteroidales; family UBA10428; genus UBA5072. Next base: position 13,462 of record JBGSSA010000205.1, read on the forward strand.
GTCTATAGCATGACCAAGTTCATCAATGGAAAGAATGACTGTGTCGCAGGGGCAATCTGCAGTTCGGAATCATTTGTAAATGAACTGTCAAATATTAACGAAGGTACTGCCATGTTGCTTGGCCCGGTACTTGACCCGATGCGGTCTTCCTCAATTCTGAAGAACCTGCATACCCTGCATGTACGGATGAAACAACACAGCAGTAATGCATTATATGTAGCAAAGGGATTGCAGGAAATAGGGATGAGTGTGCTGTATCCCGGACTACCGGAACATAAACAGCATAGGTTGATGAACTCAATCATGAATAAGGATTATGGCTACGGGGGAATTGTATCAGTTGAACTGGGAACTGTAGAGAGAGCCAATGAATTTATGCGGCTTATGCAGGATGAAGGTGTCGGATATTGTGCCGTAAGCCTGGGATATTTTAGGACATTGTTCAGCAATTCAGGTCATAGTACATCTTCTGAATTGCCATGCGATGTACAGAGGAAAATTGGGTTGTCGGAGGGACTGGTGAGGTTTTCGATCGGGCTGGACAATGATATCAAACAGTCGCTGGAAAAGATGAAGGAATGCCTGGCTCGTATCCAACCCATGAAATGAAACATTAAGGGTGTTTCAATTGTTTCTTTATTAAATTTAATTTCGACATTATGGGGTTTACATTAACGATAGGATCAAAAGCACCCGCTTTCCAATTAAAAGCGACTGACGGAAAAACATACCAATTGTCTGATTTCGATAATAGCAATTATCTTGTTGTGTTCTTTACCTGTAATCATTGTCCGTATGTTTTAGGGTCGGACGAAATTACCCGGCAAACAGCCCTGAAATATCAGCCCAAAGGGGTCCGGTTTGTGGCTATCAATTCAAACAGTGCCAATACATACAGGGAAGATGATTTTGATCACATGGTAAAACGGATGGAGCAGTATCAATTCCCTTGGGTTTATTTACATGATCAAACCCAGGAAATTGCGTTTAACTATGGGGCACTGAGAACACCACATTTCTATGTGTTTAATGAAAAGAGGGAGTTGGTTTATTCAGGAAGGGGTGTTGATAGCCCCCGGGAGGCAGCACGGATAACTGTAAATGACCTTGACAGGGTTCTCTCGGAGCTTACCTCCGGTAAAGATATTAGCATTACCCTTACCAATCCCATCGGATGCAATGTCAAATGGGAAGGGAAGGACAAACACTGGATGCCTGAAGAAGCAAAAGACCTGGCTTAATTTACGGAGGGAAGCCGGATTTTTAAACTCCCTGGAAACCGCGAAAATATTTCATGAATTGAACCCGTTCAAAAGCAGCAGGATTTCCTGATTTTGACTGGCTCAACATTCCCCTGAACCCGTCAATCGTAGTATATTCTTTTCGATCCATCCAGTTGTTCAGCTCTTCGAGCATTACCTGGATCTGTTCGTGGCCATTCTTATAAACTGTAGAGGCTATTTCCACAGCATTTGCGCCGGCGAGAAGTTGTTTTATCAGTCCTGTGCCATCATGAACACCTGTAGATGCAGCCAGGCTGCAATCCACCCTTCCGGCCAGAATAGCGATCCAGCGAAGCGAGAGGTACAGATCCGAAGGATTGCTTAACACCGCACCGGATGTGAATTCAAGGGTTTCAATGTCAAAATCAGGATTATAAAAACGGTTGAACAATACAAGGCCGTCGATTCCTGAGCCCGAAACACGTTTAAGAAATGTGGCAAGATTTGAAAAATAATAACTCAGTTTAACGATCACCGGAATCGTAACCTGCTTCTTAACTTCGCGAATGATGTCAAAGTATATCTTTTCGTTCTCTTCCGTACTGCGGTTGAAATCCGAAGGTAAAACAAATATATTGAGCTCAAGCGCATCTGCACCGGCAGTTTCAATCTGACGCGGAAAATATGTCCATTGAGAGGCTGTGATGCAATTAATGCTGGCAATAACAGGTATAGTTATATTCTTTTTTGCCTCCTGAATTTGTCCAAGATATTTGCCGGTCGCCTCTTCAGGCGTCTCATAAAAATCGTAAAAATCTACTGTTTCAGGGTAAAGAAAACCATCCGAGCTCATCCTGTGAAGATTGGCATTCATCTCTTTCAGAATTTCCTCCTCAAACAGGGATTTCAACACAACAGCGGCCGCCCCGTGTTTTTGAAGTTCAAGAATATTTTCCAGTGTATCAGACAATCCTGAACTTCCAATTATAATTGGGTTCTTTAATTTTATGCCTGCAAATGATGTGGTTAAATCTGCCATTTAATATAGTTGTATTTTCCTGAGTAAATTTAAAAACTTATCCTGAAAGATAAGTATGCGTCATCTTATTTTCATAAATTTGTTTTAAATCAATTCAATAAATGATTTTTTTTGAACTATCCATTCAACTCCTTACGCAATGAAAAACATCCTCATTTTATTATTTCTGAGCCTGTTTCTGGGTTATAGCTGCAAGTATTTCAAGAAAACCAAGCCCGGGGAAGTCGACACACTTATGGCAGATACAATGGCTTCCGGCCTGAACGATTCAGCAGCCTACTATTCAGGGGCGAATACTGATATTTCCGATGCAGGTATGTCCGCTGATATTACAGGTACCTCCGTAAATGCAAATGCAATTCAGGGTCGTTATTATATGATTGTGGGATGCTTTACAGTGCAGGAAAACGCCGATACCTATGCAGGCAAGCTCAGGACAATGGGATATGAATCACAGATAATCCCTGGTCGTGATAATTTTCAGATGGTTGCAGCAAAATCATATAATAACCTGCAGGCAGGAGTTGCGGATATAGATAAATTCCGCAATGAACTTACTCCCAATGCCTGGGTTTACAAAAAAAGATAGGTCAACTAAGAATTTCCGGTCATTATAAACAGTGGCTGAAATTCAAAGCTTTTATAATGTGGACGGTACCGTTCCACATTATAATATCTTTTGATATCTACCACTTTGTTCGTGCTGGTAACCACATCAATAGGGGCATTATCATATCTCCCGTTCCGCAGTACAACCAGTCTTCCGTGTATTCCTTTCAATATCAGATCAAGCGCTAAGTTTCCGTAGGCCATCGGTACTATCGAGTCAATGGCATCGGGATCACCTCCCCTGACGAGGTAGCCCAATTGCTGATATATTGTATTTATTTTGCGACCATTGCAGTATTTGGACGAAATTTCCCTGATTTTGTCAGACACTACTTCTCCTATTCCCCCATGCAGACTGTGCCCGTATACATCTTTCTCCCCATCAAGGAACGTACTTTCAAGGGCACCGGCCATCTTGGACCCTTCTGAAACCAGGACTACCGAATAATGGCTCGGATTTTTTTCCCTGTCTTCTATAAGCAGTTGGGTAAGTAAATCAGGATCGAATTTATGTTCCGGTATTACACAACGATTTGCTGCACCGGCCATAGTAGGCAGCATGGCGGTAAACCCTGCATAGCGTCCGAAGACCTCAATAACCAGAATTCGTTCATGAGATCCGGCCGAAGTACGTAAGGTATTGCACATTTGAATGGTTCTTGTCACACAGGTGCTGAATCCAATACAATAATCCGTTCCCGGTACATCATTATCCATTGTTTTTGGTATGGCAACCACTTTCACCCCTTCGGAATAAAGCCTCACCGCATAACTAAGCGTATCATCGCCACCAATTGGAACAAGGTACTCGACACCCAGATATTCAAGGTTTTTGATTACCTCTTCGGTTAGGTCATTTACCTCATTTTTATATTTATCCTGGTATTGAACCGGTACACTACCTTTGGCAACATGACTGGGCCTGGTACGGGAGGTATGTAAAAAGGTTCCGCCTGTTCGGCCGGCTTTGTTTACTATCTCTTCAGTAAGAACCATATACTTATCACTGTTATCGGCTTTCCGGTCACGCACAAATTCCATAATACCTGCCCACCCTCTGCGCAACCCAATTACCTGATACCCTTCACGCAATGCACGAATGGTTATAGCCCTGATTGCAGGATTAAGTCCCGGTACATCACCGCCCCCCGTTAGTATGGCAATGGAGCCCTTTTTCTTGGTCAAATTCACCATGGTAATTGCTTTATTGGATGTATATTAAATAGTCCCAATAAAGATATATAAATTTTAAATAGGGACAAGGGACTAGGGACTAGGGACGAGGAAGAAAAATTCCCTTTTGAAAGATTGACTTTGAGAGGGAGAGAGGGAGAGAATGGGTGAAGGGGGAAAACTGCAGAACTGCAGAACCGCAGAACTGCAGAACTCCTTGTCCCTTGTCCCTTGTCACTCGTCACTCCTCATTGCCAGTTAAGAATTTTCTTGAAATCAAATTCTTCAGGCTCAGCAAGGTATTTTTTAGCTGCCTTAAAATCATTTTTGGTAAGATAATGCAGGTTATTTTCATAAACCAGTCTAACCTTTTCTGATTCCATATTGACTAGCCTGGGCTTAACTTTACCGTTTTCATCCTCCACATCTTTCATAAACAGGGGCATGACATCGCCGATGGGAGTGACTGTAACCATGCAGCCTGTCCTTCCATCCTGGAATAGTTTCATTACACCCGTTCCAAGCTGTGTGGCATATGAAAGATCATATGCGATCGGGCGCACGCAGCGTAATTCATAGCCAATTTCATTTGGCCGGCTTTTAATGGAAATATTCAGTTTTTTCAGTTTACGCTGAACGAGCATATTGAAGATATGAGCCTTGCTGACATTTCCCAATTCAGGATGACCATGATCGTCATAGGTGAAATTAACACCGGTTCCTTCAACCTCTTCATCGCTCATAAAATGGAATACACCTTCGCTGATAATGGCAACACCATATTCAATACCCAGCATGCGCCGTTTCACCATAGATGAAATGACCATCCGCGTGATGGCATCAAAAGTGACTTTGGTCTTATTGAACATCTCAGGAATAATGATCATCGGATAATGGCACGATAATCCAATGCCAAAGGCAAGATGGCCTGCTTCACGACCCATGGCTGAAACCACAAACCAATTGCCGCTGGTGCGGGCATCTTCATACAGGGTTGTGCCTATACGCACTCCTTCTTCCTTGGCGGAATGATAACCAAAGGTAGGCGTGCCTTCAGGTAAGGGAAGATCATTATCAATGGTCTTCGGTACATGTATATTGGATACTTTAACCTTGTTCGTTTCCAGAAATTTGCTCAGACGGTTTGCGGTAGACGCTGTATCATCGCCTCCAATGGTGACGAGCAACTTTATATTGTTATTGACGAAAAAATCAATTTTGAACTCATCATCTTTGGGTTTATGACGGCTCATTTTAAGAGCAGAGCCACCGCGACTATAAACGGTATCGGCAAAATTGAAATCCAACAGTTCGAAATTCGGCTTGTCAGTGAAAATCGTCTTATAGCCCTCATGAATTCCCAATACATCGTATCCGGCATTTAAAAAAACTTTTGTTACTGATCCGATTACGGTATTAATTCCGGGTGCCGGACCGCCTGCGCATAAAATAGCAATTGATTCTTTCATATCGTATTAATTCTTAAAGATTTAGATGAAGTATACCTTTACTAGTTCTGGTGGTGCAAAGATGTAAATATATTTTTAAATGGTGAATTTTTAAATAATATAAATACAGGACGTGGAAAACCGTAGGCTGCCAACCTCTGTAACATCCTTGATAATTGTCATATCCATACAAAATAAAAACAATATATTTGAGCCCTTAAATTACATTCATGAAAGAAAAAATATCGTCATTAAAGGAAAGTGTCAGATTGAGGTGGACTGTATTGATAATAGTAAGTCTCATTATGGCCGCCAATTATTATTTCTATGACGCTTTATCTCCTTTAAAAGAAAAAATCCAGTTGAATCTCGGATTCTCTAACCAGCAATATGGCTTTTTACAGTCAACGTATTCCCTTTCGAATGTTTTTCTTTTCATGGCAGTGATTGGGGGCATTTTGCTGGATAAATGGGGAATTCGTTTTACGGGAATCGGTTTTACATTTTTTATGGCTTGTGGGTCGGTCCTGACTTTCTATGGCTCTTCCGATACCTTCCTCCAGGGTGGTTTTGGATATAATTTCATGAATTCATTCCTGCCAGGCTATACCCCCGCATTTAAAATGATGACATTTGGATACTTCCTTTTCGGGTTGGGAGCTGAGACCAGTATTGTGGTTATTACAACGATTGTAGTAAAATGGTTTAAAGGAAAGGAACTTGCACTGGCCCTGGGCTTGAATCTTGCAATGGGCCGCATGGGACAAGGTTTTTCGTTCTTCTTTTCTGACAGGTTAAGTACCGAGCAGTTTTGGAACAGGCCGATTTTATTGGGGGCACTCATGCTCAGCATAGGTTTCCTGTTTTTTATTGTGTATAGTATGATCGACTATAAGCTTGACCACCAGATCATTTACAAACAAAAAATGGACGAAACTGAGAAATTCAAAGTATCTGACATTCTTAAAATTATCAGGATTCCATCATTCATATATATTACCCTGCTTTGTGTTACCTTTTACGCAGCATTTTTTCCATTTCTCAAATATGCCACAGATCTGCTGCATAACAAATTCAGCCTCACTACGGCAGATGCAGGCAGGTTAACCTCTGTACCCATATTTTTTACAGTGTTGTTTACACCGGTCTTCGGCTGGATTGCCGATAAAAAAGGAAAAAGTGCTTCCATGATGGTGTATGCTTCAATACTTCTGATTATCGCTCATCTTACACTTACATTTACGCTGATACATCCGATTGTTCCGCTGGCCTTGCTGGGCATCGCATTTTCACTCATCCCGGCTGCCATGTGGCCCGCGGTATCCAAGATCATTGACCAGAATAAACTGGGTACTGCATATGGTATTATGTTCTCGGTACAAAATTTCGGATTGTGGCTCTTTCCCATATTGATCGGCATGATACTCGATAAGACAAATCCTGATGTAATGGCGGCTATGGTTGAGGCGGGAACGGCAACATACGATTACACATATTCAATTCTTATGCTTGCTGGCATTGGAATAATTGGTATTGTGTTCGCCCTTCTGCTGAAACGCGATGACAAAACCTCGGGTTTTGGGTTGGAATTGCCGAATAAAGTGGAGTAGGGAGTAGGGAGTAGGGAGTAAGGAGTAGGGAGTAAGGAGTAAGGAGTAAGGAGTAAGGAGTAAGGAGTAAGGAGTAAGGAGTAAGGAGTAAGGAGCAGTCGGTATTTCTATTTGAACGAAAAACTCCCTACTCCCTACTCCTTACTCCTTACTAAAATTTTATTATCTGTTTCCGGTCAGGTCCCAGTGAAACCATCGTAACAGGCACACCTGTTTCTTTTTCAATGAAGCGGATATAATCCCGCAGTGGAGCCGGGATTTGTTCTATGGTTGTAATGTCAGCCACATTTTGCCAACCCTTCATGCTTACATATTCCGGACCTTCAATCTCCTCCATTTCATAAGGAAGGAAATCAATAGTGCCATTCTTTGTTTTATACCCGGTACAGATCCGGATCGAATCCAGATCCGATAATACATCTGCCTTGGTCATTAAAAGCTGTGTAACCCCATTGATCATAATTGAATATTTCAGCGCGACAAGATCGAGCCAACCGCATCTTCGGGGACGACCTGTAGTTGCTCCATATTCGTGTCCCTTTTCACGCAGCATGGTTCCCATTTCATCAAGAAGTTCCGTAGGAAAAGGGCCACTGCCGACACGGGTACAATAAGCCTTGAAAACGCCAAAAATCTCTCCCAGTGTTCCGGGGGCTATTCCCAGCCCTGTGCATGCACCGGCACTTATTGTATTTGAGGAGGTAACATACGGATAAGAGCCAAAATCAATATCCAGCATGGTGCCCTGGGCGCCTTCGGCCAATATCCTTTTGCCTTCCAGTAAAAAGCGGTTCAACTCATATTCACTGTCAACGATCATGTATCCGCGGATTTCCTCGATACCGGCAAACCACTGTTCTTCCTGCTCTTCTATATTATAGGCATATTCATAGATCTTCAGCAGGTCCCTGTGCTTTTGTTTCAGACGGTTGTATCTTTCCTTAAAATCGGGAAGCAGGATATCTCCTATTCGCAGACCGTTACGGCCGGTCTTATCCATGTAAGTAGGACCTATTCCCTTCAATGTGGAGCCAATCTTGGTAATTCCCTTTGCAACCTCCGATGCGGCATCCAGTATCCGGTGGGAAGGCAGTATCAGATGTGCCTTACGGGAGATCAGTAATTTTTTCTTCAGATCAACACCAAGTTTGTAAATTGAATCGGCTTCCTTTTTAAAAATGACCGGGTCGATTACAACCCCGTTGCCGATAATGTTGATCTGGTTTTCGTGAAATATTCCGGAGGGAATGGAGTGCAGCACATGCTTGATCTCATTAAACTCTAAGGTATGACCGGCATTCGGTCCACCCTGGAACCGGGCAATAACATCATATCCGGGGGTGAGAACATCCACAATTTTTCCTTTTCCTTCATCACCCCACTGAAGGCCTAATACTACATCTACTTTCATTTGTCAAAGGGAATTAAAAAATGCTTCCGAAGGTACTCATTTTTTTTATTCTTCACATACCCGATGTGGAAATTTAAAGTCACCTAAAGCACATAATGCCAGGCAGTTAAAAATATTTTTTTCGCTTGTCGGGAATGTCTTTTTTTCTGCCGTAAATATAGAGTGAATGATGAGAAGGGTCAAATCCATTCAACTCACAGGCAGTATTTATTATCTCCTGCATCCGGGGATCACAAAATTCAATTACCCGGCCTGTGTCTATATCAATGAGGTGATCATGCTGCATGCATTGGTAGGCTTTTTCAAACTGGGCAATGTTCTTGCCAAATTGATGTTTTACCACAAGATTACAGTCGAGTAAGAGTTCAATTGTATTATATAAAGTCGCCCTGCTTACCCGGTAATTCTTATTTTTCATGAACAGGTACAAGGTCTCAATATCGAAATGGCCATCTCTTGAATAAATTTCATCCAGAATGGCATAACGTTCAGGCGTTTTTCGGTGACCTTTCTTTTCGAGATAATCGATGAAAATTTTCTTTACTGTCTCTTTTGTTTCGGATGAAACCATACACTAAATGTTTAATGAGTGAAGCGAAATTAGCGATTTTTCAAAATAGTTTATATTCTATTTAGACTTATTTTAAATTAAAATATATGAGGGGATTTATACAGCGGCATCTACGCGTTTTACCGCATCCACGCCCTTTATTTTGCTCAGGCTCATAAGCAGATTGTTCAGGTCCTTTGCATCATGAACATACAGATCAATAGTTCCTTCCCAGATGCCGTCATGGCTGGATAGATTAATACTGCGGATGTTCACGTTGAGTTCCTTGGAGATCACCGTGGTGATGTCGTTATACATGCCAAAGCGGTCATACCCGTTAATAGCTACTTTTACAAGGAAGGAAAGAAGTTTATGAGTGGTCCATTTCACCGGAACAAGCAATTCACTGTGGCTCGATAGAAGTTTTATGGCAGTCGGGCATTTGGCCTGGTGGATTGTAATATTTTCCTGGTTTTCCGGTTCACAGAATCCTATCACATTGTCGCCGGGAATTGGGTTACAACATTGAGCTGTAGCGTAATCTGTTGTAGCATCATGAATATTTTCGCGCAGAAGAATGGGAGTCTTGAAGCCGGTCTTTGGAGGGGTATGATTTACAGTGGTTGCCTTTTTACCGATCATGGCTGCTTTTCCCAGCTGAAGGCTCCAGTAATTGACCCATTTGCTTTTTGTATTCCTTTTCAACACCTGTTCAAGGTCTTCCAGTTGAATAATACCTGTTCCTATCTTACTGTAAAACTCGTCTTTGTTCGATACGTCATAAGCAGGAAGCAGCTTCTGAATGATCCTGGCATTCGGCCTTAGTTTTAGTTCAGACAATTTTTCTTCAAGTGATTTTTTACCCTTTTCAATCCTGTTCTTGTTATCAGCTTTCAGAAAATCCTTGATAGCCGTTTTGGCTTTAATCGTTCTTACATCCTCAAGCCACTCCAGCCGCGACCGGAACGTGTCTGACGTGATGATCTCCACCTGGTCACCGCTTTTGAGTGTATGATTCAGTGAAACCAGCTTATGATTTACCTTAGCCCCAATAGCCTTATGCCCGATCTCCGTATGTATCTCATAGGCAAAATCAAGAACAGTGCTGTTCACGGGCAGGGTTTTAGTATCTCCTTTGGGGGTGAATATGAATATTTCGGAAGCAAAAAGGTTCAGTTTGAAATCATCGAGGAATTCCAGCGCATCTGAATTTGTATTTGACAACAATTCCCTGATCCGTTTCAGCCACTTATCGAGTTCACTTTCATGGGAATTGTCGGTCTTGTATTTCCAATGCGCAGCAAAGCCCCTTTCGGCAATATCATCCATTCGCCTTGACCTGATCTGCACCTCCACCCAGTTTCCTTTAGGACCCATTACAGTGGCATGAAGGGCCTCATATCCGTTCGCTTTCGGCGTGCTTACCCAATCGCGTATTCTTTCGGGCTTGGGCATATATATATCCGTAATCATTGAATATATATTCCAGCATTGCGTTTTTTCCGGAATGCCAGCCAACGGATCAAATACAATCCGGATTGCCATCAGATCATACACCTCTTCAAACGGGATGTTTTTACTCTGCATCTTATGCCAGATCGAGTAGATCGATTTATATCTTCCACTGATATCATATGGGATGCCATTGTGTTCAAGCTGTTCCTTGATAGGCCTTGAAAATTCACGGATGAATTCCTGGTGGCTTTTTTCCTGGCTTTTTATTTTCTCAGACAATTCCTGGAAAATCTTTGGATATCGATGCTTGAGGCTGAGGTCTTCAAGCTCATTCTTGATTGAATAAAATCCCATCCGGTGGGCCAGGGGAGCATACAGGTAAAGTGTTTCCGCTGAAATCTTCATTTGCTTGGCCACCGGCAGGGATCCGAGGGTACGCATATTGTGTAACCGGTCGGCCAGTTTAATGAGAATAACCCTGACATCCTCCGACAGGGTGAGCAACATTTTTCTGAAATTCTCTGCCTGCAAGGACGAATTTTTATCGAAAACTCCTGAAATTTTGGTCAACCCGTCAATGATAGAGGCGATTTTCGGACCAAAATGATTTTCAATATCCTCAAGTGTAAATTCAGTATCTTCCACAACATCATGCAACAGCGCGGAAACTATGGCTTTTACACCAAGACCCATCTCCTGGGTTACAATTTTTGCAACCGCAATAGGATGCAGGATATAAGGCTCTCCGGACATACGCAATGCTCCCTTGTGAGCATTGTATGCAATTTTGAATGCCTTTCGGATCAGCGCCTTATCACCCCGTTTATTACAACGGGTGCAGTTATCGAGCAAATCATTGAACTCGCGTCTGACTTGTATTTCCTCAGCCGGTAAGGTGGAACTCATTGAAAAACAAAAAGTATTTATTGATAACTTGCAAAGGTATTGAAATTGCCGTATATCATCAGGCCGTTCGTAAAAATTATGAAAGTCAGGCTATCGGTATACCACTACAACCTTGCCATTTAATTCCCTCACCCCGGAAGAAAAGTTATAAATCCTTAACAGGTAAAGATATACCCCTTCAGGGACCGGTTTGCCGGATACCGTGCCATCCCAGGGGCCGGCACCTTCCCAGAGTTTTGTCCCCATGCGGTTATAAATGAGTATTTCATAGCGCTCCGGAGTGAAGGAAAACACGGGTTCAAATACCCGGTTGACGGCTTCTCCATCATTGGGAATAAATGCGTTGGGCATTTGGATATCGGGAATAACTGTAAAACATACCCTGTTTGACACGCTGTTTCCCCGGATTCCATATATATTGGATCCCTCGAGTGCGTCAATAGTATAGCAAATGTGGCTGCTTGCAGGGTTGGAATAATCAATGAGCGCCGCTACATCATCGGCAAATGTATTTGATGTGCCACCATCCAGTGTATCCACCAACGGATTGGTTTGTCCGATGGTTCTCACTATCCTGTATCTCTCAACATCACCAAGCCAATCCGAATAATGATTCCAGGAGAGTGATATGGCATTGCCTGACTGGGTCCCGGAAAGTATGATATTATTGGCAAGGTTCGACCCGGTAAACACTGTGCCACAATTATTGAGCATTTCAAGTTTATAATAGACTATGCCGGAAACAAACGGAATATCATCAGTAAAGTGAAGTATAGTATCCGATGTGCTGATGGAGTCAATAACCAGGTAGGTTCCGTCTGCCGTATTACTCCGCATCAACCGGTAATTATCCTGTCCCGCAGCACCTCTTACAGTAAAGGAAAGATCAATCGTATTTTCACTACTGATTGTGGCATAGTCGGCATTTATGGTCCCGGTTTGGGGTATCATGGTTGTTTCTAAAAAAGACCTGTTCGAACGCGAATGCCGAACGCCATCACTGTTCGATGCCTTTACAAAAAGATCATACGGCTGGTTTGCCACTATATTCCCAAGCACATGGGTATAGCGGGTAATTGTAATATCCGGGGCTACAGTGGCAAGGGGAATATACATTCCCGGACCGGTTATGTTGTAAATTGTAAAGATTCTTGTGGATCCGCGCCAGGTATTGTAATCATTCCATTTAAGTGTTATAGTCCCGGCACAGGAATCAAAAGCAGTTTCCAGGTACATTGTGCTGTCAGGGGGTTCATTGAAGATTCCTCTGATAACATCTCCGTTTCCAACCGGATGCACCCCATAAACCGTATATCCAATCGGCATATTCACCGAAGATGTAGTGTAATTATTGTTTTCATATACAGTACTCGTAATAGCTGAACTAATGGCTATGTAAGATGCCGGTTGATTTGAATTACCCGGGTATTCAAGTTCCGCAACAGTATAGTAATCATCAGTTTGAAGCGGGATACTATTCCATACAATACTATCAAATTGGGATTCAATTGCAACAGTAACCAAATAAACCCGGGGGGCCGGAAGTTGTTGCGAATAAATATTGTCTTTAGCAATTATCAGTAACAAAAAAAGGAATATACAGGTATGTTTCATTCCCACTTATTTATCAGGATTAACGAGTTGGTTCTGCAAATATTGCTTTTCAAAGATAACCGAAGGAGTTGATAAATGTTAAGGGAAGCATAATTTTTGAACTGCGGCATTACATTTTTTTGTAAACTTCAAGTTATAATGCCGTTAATGTGCAGGCAGTGCTGATAAAAAAAGAGGAATAAGCGGGGCATTGGTCCAATTGTTTCCTATTTTTGGGTAAACCATGCCTTCATGCCTGTTTTCAAAGGGTCAATCCTATTAGTATGGATCACTTTTCTGGCAATTGCCATGGCATTTGTCGAAAGTGCGGTTGTAATATACCTGAGAGAATTATACTATCCCAACGGATTTAGTTTTCCGATGGTAGTGTTGCCCGTAAAAATTGCACTTACAGAATTTCTTCGTGAAATTGCCACACTCATCATGCTGCTGGCTATGGGGTTCCTGGCAGGCAAAAATGCATACCAGCGCTTTGCCTGGTTTCTTTACAGTTTTGCTATATGGGATATTTTTTATTACGTTTTTCTTAAAGTGATTCTTGACTGGCCTTCTTCATGGATTACATGGGACATCCTTTTCCTGGTTCCGGTTATCTGGACAGGTCCGGTCCTTGCCCCTGTTCTGGTTTCAATCACCATGATCATTCTATCATTCGTTATATTGTATTTGGATCACCGGAATTTACAGCTGGCGATCCGATGGCCTGTCGTGGTGTTTATTTTACTGGGTTCCCTTCTGATATTTGTTTCATTTATTCAGGATTTTTCAACTTTTATAATAAGGCAATCTTCGGTTTCTGCCCTGTTCAGTGCGGATAGAGCTTCATCTTTGCTGAAGGAATACATACCGGCAACCTACAACTGGTTTATTTTACTGGCCGGCGAATTTTCAATCTTTACAGGAATCTTTGTATTGCTTATTCAGAACAGGCGTAGAAATTCACGACATGTATAAGTGCAGATCCATGTTTACTGTCGCTCTCATTCTGTTTCTGACAGGAGGCAACCTCCTGTTGTCGCAGTCCTGGATACGGATCAACCAGCTTGGGTATACCCCGGATTCAAGAAAGGTCGCTGTATTTGTCAGCAAGGAGAATCTGAGTATTAAAGGTTTCAGCTTGCATAATGCATTTACCGGGGCAATAGTCTACAATTCCAGTCTTGTTAAATCTTATGAAGGGTGGGGACCGTTTGAATCTGCATTCAGGTTGGATTTCACTGCAGTTATAACACGGGGTGCTTACTATATCGAGACAGGAGGGGTTAAATCCCCTGTCTTTCGCATTTCAAAAAACATATATGACGGAACAGCCGATTTTCTGTTGAACTATATGCGGCAGCAGAGATGCGGATATAATCCTTTCCTTCAGGATTCCTGTCATACAAGTGACGGGTATGTAATTTACGGGCCATTGCCGGATTCTTCCCACATTGATGTAACCGGCGGGTGGCATGATGCCACAGATTACCTTCAGTATACATCCACATCGGCCAATGCAGTATATCAAATGTTGCTGGCTTATCAGCAGAATCCCTCCTCTTTCGGTGATGCGTACCAGGCAAATGGAGAACCGGGCAGAAACGGTATTCCCGATATTCTTGATGAGGCACGATGGGGGCTTGACTGGTTGGTTAAAATGAACCCCGACAGTGGGGAAATGTATAACCAAATCGCTGATGACAGGGATCACAAAGGATTCAGATTGCCAAATGAGGACAGCGTAAATTATGGCAAAGGGAGTGAGAGGCCGGTATATTATTGCACAGGTAAGCCCCAGGGAGTATTCAATTATAAGAACAGGACTACCGGGGTGGCGTCCACAGCCGGAAAATTTGCATCAGCTTTTGCACTGGGATCACAAGTATTCCGTGATACGGATCTCTTATTCAACAATATGCTGGAGAAAAAATCAAGAGATGCCTTTGGATTTGGTCTTGCCTTTCCAGGGGCATGCCAAACGGCACCCTGTACCGCGCCCTATTTTTATGAGGAGGATAACTGGACTGATGATATGGAACTCGCCGGGGCCACTTTGTTTAAACTTACGGGTGACAACTATTACCTGCACAAAGCCGTGGAATTTGGCAGGCAGGAACTGACCACACCCTGGATGGGTGCAGATACAGCACGTCATTATCAATGGTATCCGTTTCTGAATATGGGTCACTGGGAAATTGCCACATCGGACGATGATTCTGTTTCCACCGAGTTTATGACATACTGGAAGCGGGGATTGGATAGTGTTTACGGTAGAGGTTCCCAAAACCCTTTTCTGAATGGCATTCCATTTATATGGTGTTCCAACAATCTTGCTGTGGCTCTGATTACGCAGTGCCACCTGTATGCAAAAAGTACGGGTGATCATACTTTTGATGAACTTGAAAGTGCCATACGGGATTGGCTGTTCGGATGCAATCCATGGGGAACCACTATGATTGCCGGGATGCCCGGATATGGTGACTATCCTTCTGATCCGCATTCTTCGCTTTCGGTACTTCATCAGTATAAACTGGATGGAGGGCTTGTTGATGGACCGGTCTATAATTCAATTTACAAAAACCTGAAGGGTATTTTTCTGGCCGGCGGGGATGAGTACCTTGAATTCCAGTCAAATGCGGTAGTTTATCACGATGATTATGCAGATTATTCAACCAATGAACCCACAATGGACGGAACGGCCGATCTCACTTATTATCTTTCCGCAATGCAGGCCGAAGCCCATAATGGAACCGCATTACCACCGGCATTGGAATCTGATCATGGCGCAATTATAAGAGGGGACAGAAATGAAAAGGCGATCAGTCTTGTATTTACAGGACATGAATTCGCAGACGGATATGCTGTAATCAGCAGCGTATTAAAAAAGCACCAGGTAAAAGCCTCATTCTTTTTTACGGGTGATTTTTACCGTAACAGGAAATTTAAAAGCCTGATTAAGAGCCTGAAAAACGACGGTCATTATTTGGGCGCCCATTCGGATACCCATTTGTTATATTGTGACTGGGACCATCGTGATTCCTTACTTGTAACCAGGAAACAATTTGTGGATGACCTGAAGAATAATTTTGCGGCCATGGAAGGCAGGGGAATCAATACCGGGAATACCCTATACTTCCTGCCCCCTTTTGAATGGCATAATGATTCGATTGCCTTCTGGTGTCAGCAATATGGACTTAAACTGGTGAATTTCACGCCAGGGACATCATCAAACCAGGACTGGACATATCCGGCACCGGGCCGGCAATATTTGGGAAGTGAAGAAATCTATAACCGCATTCTTACTTTCGAAACAGAACATTCCGACGGATTGAACGGATTCATCCTGCTCACTCATTTCGGAACCGATCCCCGCCGAACCGATAAATTCTATAATAAATTGGATTCTCTTTTAACGGAATTGGAAAGCAGGGGCTACCGGTTTGAATCATTGTACATGGCCTTTTGAATCTGCCGCCAGGTGACCAGTTGAACATGATTATCGCTGAGAAGCTTTTTAAAACTGTCGCTCATAACCAGATCCAGGTCCTTTTGCCGCCAGGCGGATCCGTATTCCTCCTGATCATGCGCGATACCCTGCATTTCATCAGTATCAAATGAAAGATGGACAACTATTTCATTGAGTCCGGGAGTAAGTGACTGTATAAATCCGGAGTACATTTCATTCCAGTCCCCTTTTACAGCTTCACCGGGCAACATTTGAAAATTGTCGACTGTTATCAATTCAGCCGGAATTTCGTTGATAAGGTAAGGTGCGCTTCTTTTTGCTTCATTCATCGGTATAAACAGGGGGATCTTATATTCCCGGGCGACTTTCAGGGCAACACGGAAAAGGGCTGGTGCAAACATGCTTCCCATGTGACTGTCAATATGAGTAGGATTAATTCCATTGGCAACTGCCTTGTCAATTTGTGCTCTCAGTTCCTTTTCAGCCTGTTCCGGTTTAGCTCCAAATACAAGGGGCTGAACGGAAGAGTTGAAATAACCGTCAGGTGCTATCAGGCTGGGTATTTCGCCCGATGAAGATACACCGTTCCATTTGTAAAATTTCCATTCTGCATTGAGGGTAAAATGAATGCCAATATCCAGTTCCGGATGGTCTTTTATATAGGCTGCTATTTCGGGAAACCAAGGACAGGGTGCCATAATACTTCCTGAAGTTATGGCATTATTTTCAAAAGCCTTGATCACGGCCATGTTGGTGGAGTGGGAGAGGCCCAGGTCATCGGCATGGATGATCAGTAATTTTGCATCAGCAGGATAACCAAGTAATTCAGCCGTATTTTTCTTTTGTTGGGCGAATAAACTGCCTTGAATGAATACCAGCAGTGATAGGATAATAGGGTTGAAACTTCTTTTCATATAGTGAATTATTAACTGCAAAACTGCAAAACTGCAAAACACTGTTGTCCGGTAAAAGTATATAAAATATGAAAAAAGGGGCCGAAGCCCCTCTGAAAATGTAGTAATTTTATTTTACCACAAATAATGTTACTACATGGATAAAAGTACAATTTTTTCCG
>JBGSSA010000232.1:0-6958 GCA_041737295.1 Bacteroidales bacterium
TGCAGTCTTATAGTTCACCTTAGTTTCCTCCGGTTTTGGTTATTAACAAAAAGCAAAGTTATGAACTCCCCCTAGAACCCCCTTTTTCAACATCATTATTTAAGATTAAAATTATTATTCAAATCTAAAGGCAGTCTTGCAGCCTTCAGCCTTCAGCCTCCAGCCTAAACCCCTAACATCCACCCCTGTTAATAAGCATTTTATATTTAGTACAGGCGGGTACTGAAAAACTAATCCTTTTTTACGTAATTTTAACCAACTTACAACATGTAAAACCCATGCTCTGCAACCTTGTTGTTGAGAATTACGCCCTTATAAGCTCACTTGAAATTGAATTCAGGAAAGGACTTACTATTATTACAGGAGAGACCGGGGCCGGGAAATCAATCCTGTTGGGAGCACTCTCGCTCATCCTTGGTAAAAGGGCTGATTCCAATGTGTTGTTCGACAAAGAAAAAAAATGCATTGTTGAAGGTACTTTTGATATTACGCGGTATGGACTGGAACCTTTCCTGGATGAGATTGGAATTGAACCCGAAACCCAGACATTTGTGAGACGTGAAATATCCGTTTCAGGCAAATCAAGGGCATTCATAAATGACACCCCGGTAACCCTTGAGGTACTATCTGAATTTGGTAAAAAACTGATAGATATTCATTCCCAGCATCAAAACCTGGAACTCGCAAACAGCATGTTCCAGATGATGGTTATTGATAATTATGCCCGAAATAATGACCTTCTTTTTCAATATGAAAAGTTATTTGGGGAATATCGAAGCCTCACATACAGTCATCAACAATCAGTGCAGAATGCCGGCAAATTAAAGGCTGAAATGGATTATGTACAGTTTCAGTTTCAGCAGCTGGAGGAAGCAAAACTGGCAGAAGGCGAACTCGAAGAATTGGAACTGCAGCTGGAACAACTTTCCCATGCGGAGGAAATAAAAAACGGATTATCATCGGTACAATCATTACTGGAGGGAGAAAATGCTGCTGCCTTGAATCAATTAAAAGAAAGTACCGGGCATATTCAAAAAATATATAAATATCTGCCTGACGGCGAGGAATTATACAGACGCATGGAAGCATTCTATATCGATTTAAAAGATATATCCCATGACATAAGCCTTCTGAATTCGAGGCATGATCCGGATCCCGGGGCGCTTGCCAGGGTAAATGACCGGCTTACCCTGCTGTATGACCTGCTAAAAAAGCATCGTATTTCAGCAGTACCCGAATTGATCATACTTCGGGAACAATTTCGCAAAAAAATCGAGGAAATTGATTCGCTTGATTTTAACCTGGCGGGGTTGGAAAAGCAATTGCTGGAAAAAAGAAAACACCTGAAAGAACTTGCACTGAAGCTGAGAGCACAACGACTAAATGCTGCCCCGTCTTTTGAGGAAAAGGTGAAAGAATTGTTGAAGGAAGTTGGAATTGCCAACGCAGGGTTTAAAATAGCGCTTGAACCCCTGGATGATTTCACAGAACGGGGAAGCGACAAACTCCAGTTTCTATTCAGTGCGAATAAAAACATGGTCCCCCAGGATATCTCGCGAGTTGCATCGGGTGGAGAGATATCAAGGTTGATGTTGTGCATAAAATCACTCCTGGTTGATGCATCCGGACTTCCCACCCTTATTTTTGATGAGATAGATACGGGGGTGTCAGGCGATATCGCTGAACGTGTCGGTAATATTATCAGCCGTATGGCTGAAAAAATGCAGATCATCAATATTACTCATCTTCCGCAGGTAGCCAGCAAGGGAGAAAATCATTTTCTTGTCTATAAAACCGAAGATGATCATTCTACGGTAACACGCATCAAACTGCTGAATCCGGAAGAGAGACAACTGGAAATAGCCAAAATGTTAAGTGGTGAGGAGATCACCACTGCAGCACTTGAAAATGCGAAAGCCCTGCTAGGAAATTGAGGTTAACAGTTGTTCTTTAAAGCTATTCTTACTGATTTTTATTTCACTGATCAAAGTATATCTTTGCATTCTGATTTAACTAACCTCTTGACAATGGCTTACAATCTATTAAAAGGTAAAAAAGGTATCATATTCGGTGCATTAAATGACAGGTCGATTGCCTGGAAAATAGCCGAAAGGGCCTATGCCGAAGGAGCACAGATCGTATTAACAAATACACCGGTTGCGTTACGCCTGGGTGATACCGATCAGTTGACAAAATCATGCAACAGCATACTTATTCCCGCTGACGCTACGAACGTTGCCGACCTGGAAAACCTTGTCAGCAAATCCATGGAATTTTTCGGGGGCAAGTTTGATTTCCTGCTCCATTCCATTGGTATGTCGCCCAATGTGCGTAAGGGTATCCCCTATGATAATATCAACTATGATTATTACCTGAAAACGCTTGACATCTCTGCCCTCTCTTTCCACAAGGTGATCCAGGTATGCCGCCAAATGGACGCAATAAACGACTGGGGATCCATTGTTGCCTTGTCATATGTAGCAGCCCAGCGCACACTGTTCGGGTATAATGATATGGCGGATGCCAAGGCCCTGCTTGAATCGATTGCCCGCAGTTTTGGTTATATATACGGTCGCGAGAAGCGGATCAGGATAAATACCATTTCCCAGTCCCCTACCCTTACTACAGCCGGAAGCGGTGTTTATGGCATCGATTCCCTGATTGATTTTACCGAACGGATGTCCCCGTTGGGAAATGCAACAGCTGATGATTGTGCTGACTATTGTGTTACGCTTTTTTCGGATCTGACCCGTAAGGTTACCATGCAGAATCTATTCCATGATGGCGGATTCAGCAGCATGGGTATGAGTGAAAAGGCCATGACGCAGTATGACAAAAGTTTCAGGGATTGCCCCTGAAAACTATCTTACCCGTTCGATATAATCTCCTGTACGGGTGTCGATCCTGATTTTATCTCCAATGCTGATGAAAAGCGGCACCTTGATCTGTGCACCTGTTTCAATCGTTGCTGCCTTCAGTGTGCGGGTGGCAGTATCACCTTTCATGCCCGGTTCCGTATAAGTGACTTCCATTTCCACGCTGACAGGTAATTCCGCAAAAACAGGTTCATCCCCGTCAAAAAACACCTTCAGGTTGGTACCTTCTTTTAAAAGGCTAATGCCTTCACCGATAGTATCTTTGGGAACATGGATCTGGTCATATGTTTCATTATCCATAACAACAACATTGTTGCCATCAAGGTAAAGAAACTGGTGCTCCTTAAAATGGATCCTGACATGTTCCATCTCATCATCCGGGCGGAAACGCTGTTCAATCAACCGTCCTGATTTCAGATTACGCATTTTCACCTGGTAGAACGCCCTGAGGTTTCCTGGTGTACGATGCTCGTACTCAAGAACAATGGACAGCTCACCATTATATTTCACAAAGCTTCCTTTTGAGATCTCCGATACTTTACCCATAAAAAATATTTTGCGCTAAATAAATGAATTAATTTCACATTTTCTCTAAAATTGCCTGATATCCTAACATTTCATCCCGAAACCGGGCTGCCTCAATAAAGTTCAGGCTTTTTGCGGATTTTTCCATCGATTTTTTGGCTTTTTCAATGGCTTTCTCCAGGGCAGCCTGGCTCATGTATTTAACAACCGGGTCAGCCGCAACATCAATCTTCTGGGGTTCAATATATGCCTGTTTCTGGCCGGTTTTCTTTCTCATATCATTTAACACATTTGAAGCGGCTTTGATGATCTGCTGGGGTGTAATATCATTTGCTTCATTGTAAGCCAGTTGCTTCATGCGCCTCCGGGTTGTTTCCTCAATCGTTTTGCGCATGGATTCCGTGATTTTCGCCGCGTACATGATCACCATGCCATTCAGGTTCCTGGCTGCCCTGCCCGCTGTCTGGGTTAATGAACGTTCGGAACGGAGAAACCCTTCCTTATCGGCATCCAGAATTGCCACCAGGGCCACTTCGGGCAGGTCGAGACCTTCCCTCAGGAGGTTAACACCGATCAGGACATCGAAGGTACCGTTCCGCAAACCATCCATGATCTCAATCCGTTCCATTGTCTCAATATCTGAATGAATATAACGGCACCTTATCTGCAAACGGGCAAGATATTTTGTCAATTCCTCGGCCATTCTTTTTGTAAGGGTCGTCACAAGCACGCGCTCGTTCTTATCGACCCGGATATGAATCTCCCTTAACAAATCATCAATCTGGTTCAGGTTAGGCCGAACCTCGATCACCGGATCCAGCAGACCGGTTGGCCGTATCAGCTGTTCCACTATAACTCCCTCACATTTTTCCAACTCGTAATCCGCCGGAGTGGCACTCACGTAAATTGTCTGCCCGACCAGTGCTTCGAATTCCTCAAACTTAAGCGGACGGTTGTCAATGGCCGAGGGCATCCTGAAACCGTATTCCACCAGCGTTTGCTTTCGCGAATGATCTCCCCCGTACATGGCACGGATCTGGGGAAGCGTTACATGGCTTTCATCGATAACCGCCAGAAAATCCTCCGGAAAATAGTCAAGTAAGCAAAAAGGCCTCTGCCCGGGAGGTCTTCCATCGAAATATCGGGAATAATTTTCTATTCCCGGGCAATACCCTAATTCCTGGAGCATTTCCAGATCGTATGTCACCCTGTCTTTAAGCCGTTTGGCTTCCATATGCTTGCCGGATTCCTTAAAAAAGTCAACCTGTTTATTCATATCATCCTGAATCTGGTACAGTGCTTGTTGCATACGATTCCTTGTAGTCACAAAGATATTGGCGGGATAAATAGCCGCGCTTTCCATTACTTCGATTGTTCTGCCCCCGATGGGATCAAAAGAAGATATCTCCTCTATGACATCTCCCCAGAAAACAATTCTATAGGCATAGTCACTATATGCAAGAAAAACATCCACTGTATCTCCGGTAACCCTGAAAGTACCCCGGTTGAATTCAACATCGTTGCGCGAATACAAACTATCCACCAGTCTCCGGAGGAAAACATTGCGTCCTATCTGCTCGGTTTTTTTGATGTTTATCGTATTGTTATGAAAATCCTCCGGATTTCCAATGCCATACAAACACGAAACAGAAGAAACCACAATTACATCACGTCGCCCTGATAACAGGGAAGAAGTCGTGCTTAAGCGGAGCTTCTCGATCTCTTCATTAATCGACAGGTCCTTTTCAATATAGGTATCGGTTACCGGAAGGTAAGCTTCAGGCTGATAATAATCGTAATATGAAACAAAATACTCAACAGCATTTTCAGGAAAGAACTGTTTAAATTCGCCGTATAACTGGGCAGCCAGGGTTTTATTATGACTAAGCACAAGGGTAGGTCTCTTAATTTCAGCCACCACATTGGCCACCGTAAAAGTCTTACCCGAACCTGTGACCCCGAGCAGCGTCTGGTATTGACTACGCCTGTCCAGTTCAGTTACAAGCTGCCTGATGGCCTCGGGCTGATCTCCGGTTGGGAAATATGCTGATGTTAGTTTGAAATCCATGAAGAATCCCTTTCTCAAATAATTTGATACACAGGTCAAAATTAGCAAACCTTTTTCAGTACTCACCACGTACAAGAAATGTATTATCTACTTATTAAGCTAACCGCCAGCCCTCCGTCATGCTAAAAAGAAAGATAGGATTGCTAAGACACATTGCGAACCTCATCATGCAGAATAAATCACTGATAGCTGAAAATGAAAAGCTAAACAGTCAAAATGAGGTTCTTGCCAGTGAGGTTTTGCAATATAAGGAACTCCTCAATAAAACTGCCAGCCACGATACCGGGTTAAAAATTCCTGACAAGAAACGGTCGGTGATCCGATATCGCACCGCTACAGTATTATATGCAGACGCACTCGGTTTTGAAAATATTTCATCAGGTGATGATTCAAAAAAGCTGGTAGACAGCCTGGACGAGATTTTTATTCAGCTTCAGCATATCATTGCCAAATTTGACATTCAGAATATTCGCACCATCGGGGATACACTGATGTGCATCGGAGGTATTCCGCGGAAAAATATTACCAATCCGATAGAGGTTTTGCTGGCAGCTGTTGAAATGCAATATTTCATCAGGGAAATCCAATGGTCCAATTCAACAGGAAAAATCTGGAAACTCCGGATTGGTGTTCACACAGGCACAGTAATGGCAAGTGTTTCGGGCAAAAGAAAACCACAGTATGAAGTAAAAGGTGATACGGTCAACCTGGCAGCACGCATACGACAGTTTTGCGGAGACGGAAGCATCCTTATCTCAGAAAGCACCTATGAACTTGTGAGGGATCTGTTTCAGTGTGAATATTATGGTAAAATGCCGGTGAAATACCAGGGTGAAATTCCCTTATATGTCGTTAAGGGAATCAGACCAGATTTCTCACTTCAGGGAAAAGGGATCATCCCAAATAAAAAATTCATTGTGCGTTACGGATTGATGCAGTTTACCGACCTGCAGGAACTTGTCCTTGATAAACTTGAAAAAGATCTTCCGAATAACCTGTATTATCATAATGTAAAGCATACAGTAGATGTGGTCACCCAGGCTGAGTTGATCGGACTTGGTGAGGGCGTCACGGATGAGGAATTGTTGCTTTTGAAAACGGCAGCACTTTTCCATGATACCGGTCATACTGCCTCATATAGTGACCATGAGCACTACAGTACCCTTGTGGCAAGAGAAATACTGCCATCGTTTTATTATACGGAATCGCAGGTGGATACAATCTGCGAACTGATAATGGCTACAAAATTGCCCCCGGGCCCCGGCAATAAGCTGGAAGAGATCATTTGTGATGCCGATCTTGATTACCTTGGACGAAGTGATATGATCCCTGTTTCGAATGCCTTATATCATGAATTGAAGGAACGTTCCATGATTAAATCCCTGAATGACTGGAATAGCCTGCAAATGCGATTCATATCACGGCACCAGTATTTCACTGAAACTGCCCGCAACCTGCGCGAAGTGAATAAACAGATGCAGATTGAGCG
>JBGSSA010000241.1:0-3780 GCA_041737295.1 Bacteroidales bacterium
CGGTTTCGTTCAGCCAGGTGGCTTCTGAAACCGGACTTGACATTTCCCAGCTCCGTACGTTAAACCCGGTGTATAAACGCGATTATATTCCCGCACGGGATACCTATTCCCTGCTTGTGCTTCCTGCAGATAAAACTGTCACCTACCTCGAGAATGAGGTCAACATCCTGGGTTTCGCCAATCCTCCTGCCGATTATAATCAACTCGTGACGCAGGCCGGTGATACGGAGGGTAAGACCAAAATCATCCATGTTGTGCAGGCCGGCGATTTCACCCATAAGATTGCCATGAAGTACAATGTCACGCTTGAAAACATCAGGGCGTGGAATAATCTTCCCGGGAACGAGGTAAAGGTCGGACAGAAGCTGGTTATCTGGGTGGAGGGGAATCAGTGACGAGAGACAAGTGACGAGGGACGAGGAAGAACAAAATAGTTTTGCAGTTTTGCAGTTTTGCAGTTTTGCAGTTCTGCGGTTTCCGGGGAGAGTTTCTGATTAGCCGGTATCCCCCGCTGGCGGTGGTAGGGGGTGGATTTTGACGCATTTTCTACAATAATGTATGCGCTACACTCAATCGTTTTCAGAATTAATACGCCCTGACGTTCCGCCCTTCGATGAAATTTATGAAAGAACGGTTGACGACCCGGTTGCCACCGGGAGTGGGGTAATTGCCCGTAAAATACCAGTCCCCCAGGTGGTTTGGACAAGCAATATGCAGATTTTCAATGGTCTGGTATACGATTTTCACTTCAGCCTTTACATCGGGGGTTTTCAGCATCTGTGCAATTTTGTCCGATATTTTCTGGGGAGTAAATGGCCGGTAAATTTCCTTTACATGGTTAATGATATCTTCAGTGGGTATTTTTTCGCTTTCCCTGCATTTACGGTATACCTCGTTGATAATATTTTCCTGGCCGGATTCCTTCAACAGGCTGATGGCGGCACGAAATGCAATGAAATCCCCGAGTTTGGCCATATCAATGCCATAGCAGTCGGGATACCTGATCTGCGGTGAGGAGGATACGATCACGATCCTTTTTGGCTTAAGCCTGTCGAGTATTTTGATAATGCTGTATTTCAGGGTGGTTCCCCGCACGATTGAATCGTCGATTACCACCAGGTTGTCCTCAAAGGCTCTGACGGTACCATATGTAACATCATAAACATGGCCTACGAGGTCATTACGTCCTGAATCCTGCGATATAAACGTACGGAGCTTGATATCCTTCAACGCGACTTTTTCGATCCGGGGTTTGATGAAAATTATGCTGTCGAGTTCCTCTTCCGTTATATTTTTTCCCAGGCTGAGGATTCTTTTCTTTTTATCCTGTTTCATTGATGTTTCCACCCCGCGGATCATTCCATAGAATGCTGATTCGGCTGTATTGGGGATGAATGAGAACACCGTATTTTCAAGATCCTTGTCAACCGCTTCTACAATCTGCGGTGTGAGCAATTCTCCAAGGGTTTTTCTTTCATTGTAAATATCGATATCACTGCCCCGGGAGAAATAAATCCGTTCAAAGGAGCAGCTTCTTTTTTCAAACGGTCCGCGGATACTTTCCATTTCTACCTGGCCGTTTCGCTTGATGATCAGGGCAGAACCGGGTTCAAGTTCTTTCACATCAGCCGCGTCCACATTCAGCACAGTTTGAATGGCAGGCCTTTCCGAAGTAACCACCGCTATTTCGTCGTTGGCATAGTAGAATGCAGGGCGGATACCCCAGGGATCCCTCACTACAAAGGCATCGCCATGACCCATTAACCCGGCAATCACATAGCCGCCGTCCCATTTTTTGCTGGCTTCGCGGAGTATGCTGTCAACGCGGAGGTTATCCGCAATGAGCGGCGATATTTCCGAGTTTTCAAATCCCTGTGATTTAAAGGCATCAAAATTCCGCTGTATCTCCCTGTCGAGGAAATGTCCGATGTTTTCAAGCATGGTCACCGTATCCGAAAAATCCCTCGGATGCTGGCCAAGGTCTACCAGCCGCTGGAAGAGTTCATCCACATTGGTAAGGTTGAAATTTCCTGCCAGCAGCAGGTTCCGGGTCTTCCAGTTGTTCACCCGCATCACCGGGTGCACCGTTTCAATATCATTTTTGCCGTATGTTCCGTAGCGGAGGTGGCCCAGCAGGAGTTCGGAAGCAAAGGGGAGATTTTCCTTTGCCCAGATGGGATCGTTAATGAGGTCGGGGGTTTTTTCCTCGATCTTATCGTATATTTTGCTCAGGGTTTTAAAGACATCATTGATTGCAGCCTGTTTGATGGAGCGTTCACGATGGATGTATTGTTTCCCCGGTTTCATGTCGAATTTGATGGCTGCGATACCGGCGCCGTCCTGGCCCCTGTTGTGCTGCTTTTCCATTAAAAGATAAAGCTTCTGAATGCCATAGCGCCAGGTGCCATACTTCAACTGGTAGTATTCGAGTGGCTTCAATAATCGAACCAGGGCAATTCCGCATTCGTGGTTTACTTCGTCAGTCATTCGGGGAATTTAAATTTCAATTTAATCAGGAAAGGAGATTATATCTTCACGGATAAAGGCGTCGGGATATTCATTCTCGATTTGTTTGAGGAACCGCAATGCGTCGCTTTTGACCCGGAAATCTCCGACATATACTTTAAAATAGGGATATTCGAATTGTTTATAGCTTTTCACCTCTTCATGACGGCTTAAAAAGCGGGCCCTGGACTGGTCGGCAGCTTTATTCGCTTCCTGTCCCGATCCCATGTAAATTGAAATGCGATATCCTTTAACCCCGTTCAGTTTACTCTGCTGTATCAGGTGCAGCGCCACAAGATTCGTGATTGAATTGTCCTGTGAAATCTTCACTTTTCCCTGTCCGGGTTTGGAAGTTTGGATCTGTTGAAAAATGGAGGGTGTGGATTGTGCAGTGAGGTTAAGACACAGGGTGACAGAAAGTAACAGTAACAGTCCTGATCCGGATAACTTCGCCATAGTAAATTTTTCAGACTGCAAAGTTATATAAAAATATTTATGATTAGCAGTAATGACACCCCGGAGGAGTGCACGTGAAATGCGAATAATTTCCTTAGTCCTGAGAACGAGAAGATTGATGGTTACTAATTCATGGAGGGTATCGGAACCATTCGGGTTTCTTTTATGTCTGTTTTTCGGGAAGTCAGGAATGTACGCGACCGGACATATCCCTGTAATTCCACGAGCACTTCTTTTTTGCGCGACAGGCTGTATAGCGATGAGGCGCCCGTGAGGACATTGGCGAGTTTGAGGGTGAAATTCATGCGATAGGACGTGTCAGAATGTGCGCGTATTTTTATGTTGTCGGTAGTGGACAGGGTGCCAATGAAATTTCCGTCGGCCATGGTCTTTACATTGAGTTCACTGACACGAAAGCCCATCCCGGAAGGATTTGAAATGCCAACCACCGCGGAAAAGGAAATCTGGTCGTTGTTGATACCCCTGAACTGAAAGTCGCTGATCCCGGTCATGGCAATTTCTTCAATGCCCTTGCACCCTGTAAACAGGATGAGGACGAACAGCAACAGGTATAATGATTTTTGATTCATTTTGTAAAGGTAGGCATTTTTAATTAGGGACAAGTGACAAGGGACGAGGGACGAGGAAGTTTTGCAGTTTTGTAGTTATGCAGTCAGGAAAGTTCTGAATTCTAAGATATATGCAAATTTTTTAATTGAAATTTTGCTGATAAATATTCACATAAGGTGACTGTCTTTTAATAACAGCAAATACTCTATTCACCAATTTACATCTTATGGAGTTTATTATAAGGTTATG
>JBGSSA010000242.1:0-3815 GCA_041737295.1 Bacteroidales bacterium
AGGAAGGTAGATGAGCAGGTTTACATTCAGTTCCTTTCCGGCATTGCGAAATGTAAGCAATACCTGCTTTCTGACTGCCTTTCCACCCAGTGCGTCATTCCCTTCCTCGATGGTTTTATAGGAGGCGATCTTTAATTCACCGGGAATTTTTCCGTACATCGATTCTTCAAACAGGGAGAGAACCTCCGGCCGGCGGATATCCATCCATTCTTTTGCAGTTGTTATCGTTTTTCCATCGTTCGAGACCAGCAGTTCGGGAAGCGTGTAGGACGGAACTTTGCTCTCATCATAATTGGCTTCCTGCATATAAGCACGGGGGATCCAGGATGCCAGGATAAGGAATATACAGATGCTCTTTTTCATAATTTGTAGGATTATTCTGCAAACTGGGTCAGGCAGATCGCTGCCCGTCCATGAATGTTTCAGGGTTAAATACTGGACCTAATATAGTAATTATTAAGACCCGTCCTGTTTCGGTACAAGGGATAACCAGGGAGCCGTCCCAATGACATAAACTCCTTTTTTTTAATGTACGCCTACATGCCTTAGTGCGTTATTACAAGCTTACGGGTAATGTTTGCCGTGCCGTTCGTTAACTGGCAGGTATACACTCCATCCTTAAGACCGGAAAGATCCAGATTAACCTCGTTAACACCCTGAGGCAATCTGCCAAGATCATGATAAAAGACCCTCTGACCTTTCATATCCAGGACATTTAGAGCAAGGCTTTCCGATGATTCAAGCTTAAACCTGAAAGTTGTTGATGATGAAACAGGATTAGGATAGATAGTAAAGTCACGGGTTAATGTCTTAATATCATCACTCCCTGTAGGGCTGGCAGTTACAAAACTAATGCAATTGCCATATGCAGTGCCGGCGCTGTTGGTGGCATAGGTCCTCGCGTAATAGGTGATTCCCTCTGTAAGTCCGGTAAGAGTGATGGCAAATTCACCTGTACCGTCTGCGGAAGGTTCTGAATTATCATTGACAGTTGGATTATAAAAGACATCCCAGGCAATTCCCCTGGAAGTAACAGCAGCACCTCCATCGTCAAGTACATAACCCAGCAGGTTCACAGCTGCAGGAGAATTGTAACCGGAAAAAACTGTGGCTACGTTAGGAACGCCAATGATCCCCTTTTGAATGGAGTATGCCTCCCGTATTATCCGTCTGAGAATATCTGCCTTGATGAAATGCGAGAGCATGCCTGACACAACTATTCCGGCAACTTCTGTGCTCGATTTATTGGGTAGCATTTTACGCAAGGTATTCAGTTTATAGTATGTGTCCCTGACATTAAAATTTTTATATGCCATGACCTTATTTTTCATTGCCAGTTTAGCCAATGAATAGGAGGATTCTTCAGCCGATAGTATAGAGAATAAAGCCCTGTAAAGACGGGAATCAACACTATCGATAAAAAATGGGTCTTCCTGATCAAGAAGTCCGTAACTGGTCAGACTATCGTCCAGATCCTGGCAGAATTTTTCAAAATCCTGATTCACTACACCCGAATCGTTCAATGAAAGTAAATATCCGGGATAGGTCGTATTGACAATGTTATAAGTAGAACTGCCCACCGATCTGTAATGTTCGAGCACTGCCAGCCTGAGTTCTGCGTTTTTTAATTCTTCCAGGCCCTGTACAAGAAAAAACTTTGAATTCAAAACAAGTATACTATCATAGGGCGTTTCCTCCAGAACATCTAACACATCTTCGTAATAACTGTTGAATTCCGATATATCAAATTCATAGGCATTGAGTAACATTTCCACAGTATCTGTAAATGCTTCTACATATTCGTCCCCAAAATCGCAGGCATTCAATGCAAACAAAAACCATGGGTACTTATCATATAGAATCTGGAAAGCAGTAACATCTTCTATAAGACTCTGTGCAGCTTTTTTGAATGCGTCAACTCTTTCTCCATTTATGTAATAAGTGTCTACTTTATGTCCATCGGCATAGGTGCGTGTACTTATTCCCTGGCGGACGCCATAGGCCATATGTGCTTCTTCAGTATAACTGCCATTGCGCGCTACATATTCAATCTTAACTGTACCCATCCATCTACCCTGAGCATCCTGTTTGCCGGTAGTAACTCTTTTTGTATTCTTAACGATATCAAAAAAGGATTCTTCCATGACTCCATCACCTTTATCATCCTTAAATACAGGTAAATCCAATATATTTCCTGATCCTACAGCCAACAGAATAAAAATACTTAACGCAATCCCTGACAGCAAGGATCGCCATAATGTCTTATTACTCCAATGTGTTTTCATGATTATTAGGTTTAGTTGTAAGAATTCCAGCTGTTATTCCGGTAGTCAGCCCTATTATTCCCAGGGCTATGTCCTGCAAACAAAATGTTCCGGGGATGATTCCTGCATACTGAAGAACTTCATAGCCAGGCACCAAAAGAATTATGCTGGTCATCCAGAAGTATTTCAACCAGGATCCTGACCTCCACCAGATCCATGTTATTAAAAAAGCATACGCGAATGCCCACAGACCATTGGGCAAGGAAAAAACAATCCATGCCGGAACATTCCCGCTTGAAGAAAGGGATTTGCCCCGGGCAAAGCTGAGCCAACTGTCCAGCCCCATAGCTCTGATCCAATTAAAGAAAACAGGTTCTGATGCGCGGAACAATATATAGATTACTCCCCCCAGCAACAGAGCAAGAACAGATAGATAGATGGAACATCTATCATAATACTTCGCTGAAAGATAAAAGAATTCCTTTTTCATCTCTCGAAATTAGCGTCCTTTAATCTGGCTGGGATACAGGTTATTAATCAATTATCACATAGTACCCAAGTTACAAAGAAACTACAGATAAACAATATAATCATATTGGAAAAGGTTATTCAATGTGTGTTAGTGATGAGGAAGAAAAGAGAAGAAACAGTTAAATAAATCATTTTTTTGAGTAAATTAAGCCATGCAACCGGCAACTAAACCCTTCAAGACCTTGACAAAAAGTTTATACTTATTCAGCGGACTGGGTGCGGATAAACGGATTTTTCAACGACTCGACCTGTCCGGGTATTCGGTGAATTATATTGAATGGATCGCTCCCCTGGAGGGCGAAACCATCGAGCACTATGCTGCCAGGCTTCTATGCCAGATCACATCGCAGAAACCCACCCTGATCGGACTATCCTTTGGAGGAATGATGGCGGTAGAAATTGCTAAACTCATTGAAACGGAAAAAGTGATATTGATCTCCTCCATAAAATCGGGAAATGAAGTACCGTTTTATTACCGCTGGATGGGACATGCCGGATTTCATAAACGGATTCCATCCGGATTATTGAAGAATACCAACTTTTTAACGAACTGGCTTTTTGGCACCGTCTCCCCCTTTGATCAGAAATTATTAAAGGAAATCATGGGAGACACGAACCCTGCTTTTTTCTCGTGGGCCGTTAACCAGGTTGTTCTGTGGAAAAACAAAACCCTCCCAAAAAACCTGGTCCACATTCATGGCACCGGCGACAGGATACTTCCCATTCGCTTCACCGAATATGATATTGTTGTGAAAAAGGGGGGACATTTCATGACATTGAACCGATCGGATGAAATTAACCAGATATTGAGGCTGCAACTTGAGTAGGGACAAGGGACCAGGGACTGGGGACGAGTTAGTTTTGCAGTTTTGCAGTCAGGCAGTTCTGAATTCTAAGATATATGCAAATTTTTTAATTGAAATTTTGCTGATAAATATTCACATAAGGTGACTGTCTTTTAATAACAGCAAATACTCTATTCACCAATTTACATCTTATGGAGTTTATTATAAGGTTATG